>JBDTJY010000073.1:0-26192 GCA_039935615.1 Kofleriaceae bacterium | reverse complement strand
CGACGAAGAACATGTCGAGGCCTCAGCTGGACCAACCACGCCACCGCGGTTCGAGGCCTCGACATGTTCTTCGTCGGGGCGGCAGACCGGTGAGCCTACCGTGTCCCATGAGGGTGGTAACGAAGCTGACGGGTGCTCCGCTTTTGATTCGGTGACGCATGGCGCCTGAAGAAGTCCTGCGCTGGGTCGACGTCGCCGCGGCCGGCGGCATTCGCGAATGGGTCGACGCTGAAATCTCGCGTCAGGGGCTGACCGATCCGGGCGCGGCCACGATCAGCGAGTCCGACAAGAAGGCGTACAAGGCGCGCCGCGACGAAGAACGTCGCGTGCGCAAGCAGCTCTACAAGCGCGCGTGGGCTTCGTACAAGACCTCGCACGTCGTCCACCTCGGTGCCGGCGTGTGGTGGCACGACACCGCCGACGTCGATCGCTTCGACGCCGAGGATCCCGAGCGCAAGCGCCAGGAGAATTCGCTCCCCGCGCTCGCCGATGTCGATGCGTTCGCGAACGCCGTCGAGATGACGATCCCGAAGCTGCGCTGGCTCGCGTTCCATCGCGAGGTCGATTCCGGAACGCACTACAAGCGGTGGACCGTGCCGAAGCGTGATGGCACGCCGCGGTTGATCTCCGCGCCGAAGCCCGATCTCAAGCGGGTCCAGAAGTGGATCTCGAAACAGATCACCGAGCACCTGCCGGTGCACGGCGCGGCGCACGGCTTCCTCGTCGGACGATCGATCGCGACCAACGCACGCGTCCACGCGGGTGCGCGCGTGCTGATGAAGTTCGACATCAAGGACTTCTATCCGACGGTGACGTGGCGCCGCGTCAAGGGCCTGCTGCGTCGCGCCGGTATCAGCGAACAACTCGCGACGCTGATGGCGCTGATCTGCACCGAGTCGCCGCGCGTCGAGACCGTCACCCACGGCAAGACCTACTTCGTCGCGACCGGGCCGCGCTCGCTGCCGCAAGGCGCGCCGACCAGCCCGTCGATCACGAACGCGCTGTGCCTGCGCATGGACGCGCGGTTGTCGGGCCTCGCGACCAAGCTCGGTGCGCGCTACACGCGCTACGCCGACGACCTCGCGTTCTCGTGGCACGGCGACACGCCGGCGGAGATCGGGAGCCTGATGAAGGCGGTCGGCGCGATCGTGCGCGCCGAAGGGTTCTCGGTGCATCCGAAAAAGACTCGCGTGATGCGCTCGGGCGCACGCCAGCAGCTCGCCGGCATGGTGATCAACACCGCGCCCGAAGGTCGCCCGCTGGCCCGCGTCGCGCGAACCCGCGTGCGCGAGCTGCGTGCGGCGATCAAGAATCGCGAGCTCGGCCGACCGGGCAAGGGCGAGTCGCTAGAACAATTGAAGGGCTTGTGCGCGTTCGTGATGATGGCGGATCGCGCGCGGGGCTCGCAGCTGATGGCGCGCGTCGATCTATTGATCGCTGCGCGTGATGTGAGGCCGACATGAGCGAGTGGACCGTTCACCTCGAGTTCGAAGAAGGCAACAGCAGCAAGTTCTGGCGCGCGCGCGTCGAGGGCAAGACGCTGTACGTCAACTACGGGAAGATCGGCTCGAACGGCCAGACCCAGGTCAAAGACTTCCCGACCTCCGCGGCAGCCACGAGCGAGTACGAAAAACTCGTCCGCGAGAAGCGCAAGAAGGGTTACAACGACGCGGGCGGCGGTGGCGGCGGCGGCAGTGCCGGCGACGACGAGGACAACGACGACAACGACGCAGAGGGCGGTGACGACGACGAGGGTGGCGACGACGAGGACGAGCCGCCGAAGAAGGTCGCGAAGCCGATCGCGAAGCCGATCGCTGCAGCGCCGGTCGCGGCCAAGCCCGCCGGTCACCGCATGGTGCTCGAGTCCGGTAACCGCAAGGTCGAGGCGTACCTGTCGCTCGATGGCAAGACCCTGCGGATGGACTCGATCGAGACCTACCCGACTCCCGAAGCGGCCAAGAAGGCCCACGAGCGCCTGAAGAAGATGCTCGCCGGCGAGGGCTACAAGGACAGCTGAGTCGCGCGCGGGCGCGTGTTACGATCGCGGCATGTCAGACGAAGGTTTGCACCGGCAGGTCGAGGACAGCGGTCCGAATCCCCAGCTCGTCGCGATGAAGCGGAGGATCGACGCGATGCAGCTCGCGTACTTGATCCTGTTCGTCGCCAGCCTCGTTCTCTTGATCACGAACTGGCAGACCCACGCGCAATCGCAGATGCACGTGCTGTGGGCGGTGTCGCTCGGCGGCGCGGTGCTCGTTCGCGTGATCCGGCAGTCGATGGTCGCGAAGTACAACTCGGCGCTGATGGGTGGGCGACCGGGACCGCTGAGCTGAAGCAGCGTTAGACGGTGCCAGGCGACGACGACCTAGACGAGAGCGAAGCTCCCAGCCTCGACGACGGCGACTCCGTCGACGTCCAGGGCTCATCCTCGACCTACACGCTGTCGCGTCAGGGCAGCGTGTACATGTGCTCGTGCCCGGCGTGGAAGAACCAGGGCGCACCGGTCGATCAGCGTACGTGCAAGCATCTGCGCGCGCACCTCGGCGACCTGTTCGAGACCTCGCGGGTCGGCGCCGGCACTCCGCAGCGCAGCGCCTCGACGGTCAAGAAGGACAAGGCCGCGGCCGAAGGCAAGGCACCGCCGGTGCTGCTCGCGCACAAGTGGGAGACCGACCACGATCCCACCGGCTGGTGGATGAGCGAGAAGCTCGACGGCATCCGTGCGTACTGGGACGGCGAGGGCTTCATCTCGCGGCTCGGCAACAAATTCTACGCGCCGGAGTGGTTCATCGCGGATCTGCCGGCCGACACGCTCGACGGCGAGCTGTGGGTCGGCCGCAAGATGTTCTCCGAGGCGATGAGCATCGTGCGCTCCGGTGGCCAGTCCGACGCGTGGAAGAAGGTCACGTATGTCGTGTTCGACGCGCCCGAGGCCAAGGGCGGCTTCGAGGATCGGATCGCGCACATCGAGAAGGTGATGACGCGTGCCGAAGCGCCGTACGCGCGCGCGCTCGAGCACGTCGTGTGCAAGGGCATGGATCACCTGCGCGAAGAGCTCGTGCGCGTCGAGCAGCTCGGCGGCGAAGGCCTGATGCTGCGCCAGCCGAAATCGAAGTACGCGATCGGCCGGTCGAACACGCTGTTGAAGGTCAAGACGTTCCACGATGCCGAGGGCACGGTGGTCGGTCACGCCGAGGGCAGCGGCAAGCACAAGGGCCGGCTCGGCGCGCTGATCGTCGAGCTCTCGGATGGCGTGCGGTTCAACGTCGGCACCGGGTTCACGGACGCGGAGCGCGAGGATCCGCCGGCGATCGGATCGGTGATCACGTTCCGCTACCAGGAGCTCTCGAAGGATGGCGTGCCGCGGTTCCCGTCGTGGGTCGGCGATCGGATCGACGTCGAGACGCCCGCGCCGATCGCGACGGATGCGAGATCGGCGTCGGGTGGAGCGAAGATCGTGAAGGCGAAACAGCCCGCGCCCGAAGAGCCCGAAGCAGCTCCCGACGACGACAAGCCTGCGATCGACTACCAGGTCCGCCTCGTTCACGACGAGGAGAACAAGTTCTGGGAGATCGAGGTCCGCGGCAGCATGTACTACACGCGGTTCGGCAAGCTGAGCTCGCCGGGCCAGACCCGGATCACCGAGCTCGGCAGCAAGACCGCCGCGAAGTCCGATGCCGAGAAGCGCGCCGCCGTGAAGCGACGCGAGGGCTATCGGTTCGACCACAAGAAGTAGCGGTTACTCGAAGACGCGCGCGAGCTCGTCGTTCGTGACGCCGTCCTTGTCGGTGCGGAGCAGCGAGTAGCTGACCGCCTGGACGATGCCGGTGAACAACTGGAACACGCAGATGATGCCGAGCACCGTCAGCGCGACCCGATTGAACTCGCCGGCATTCTTCGCCGGATTATCGATCAGCGGCATCGCGACGACGAACATCACCCCGATCACGATGATGCCGAGGAGAAAGTTGAGGCCGAAGATGCCGCCGCGTCGCCCGCTGGTGAGCTGCGCCGAGCGTCCGAGCGCGGCGATCGGGTTGAGCTGCTCGGTCACGGCCGCCGGCGCCGCCACGAACCAGTAGCAGGTGACGACGATCCCGATGATGCCGCCGAACGGGATGAGCTGAAGGAGGTTGGTCACGCCGGCGAGGATGATCGCGGGGATCACGCCACGGAGCCCGAACTTGAGACTGGTCATCATCGAGCTCTTCGACCCGTTCATGTACTGGATCACGCGATACGTGATCAGCGGAGCGAGCAGCGACGAGATGCCGACCAGGACCCACGGGCCGCGGGTGAACAGCCGCATCCACGCGTCGAGCCAGGCTTGGTTGCCGCTCTCGAGCGACGAGTCGAACTTCGGCAGGCTCGCGACCCAGATGAAGATCGGCGAATACAGCACCGCCGCGAGGATCGTGATCGGGAGGAAGTTTGCGAACCACGCTTTGAACGCGAGTCCGATCGCGCGAAACACCTTGAAGTCATTCACGGTAGCCACCCCTTTTGTGAGGGGCCGAGCTTCGTACGAATTCAGGCCGATTGTCGAGTCAGTTGACCATCTCGGGACACGGCGCGAGCTCGCAGAGCATGTGGCTGACGTGGCCGAGCGTGCGTTGGATGCGCACCATCGGATCGATCGCCTCGAGCAGCTCCTGACGCGCATCGGTGTCCATCACGAGCGCCGCCGCGATCGCATCGGCGCAAGCGCCCGGATCGTCGAACGCGCGCGCGAGCTCGCGGAGCTGCGGGCCCCCGGCTTCGATGACCTCGGCGAGCCGATCGCACAGCGAGACCAAGCGGCGATGATGATCGAACGCCTCGTCGCGATCGTGCACCGCGTCGGCGAGCATGCGGGCCTCGACCTTGCGATACGCGCGATCCGACGGCAGCTCGCCGACCAGCTCGACGCGGGCGACGCCGCGCAGCAAGAGTGCGAAGCGGCCATCCGGCAGCTCCTCGGAGCAGATGATCTTGCCGACGCCGAACCGCTCGTAGACCGGCGGCCGACCGTAGTAGCTCTGCTCGAAGCCGGGGCGCAGCCGAGCGATGCCCATGTAGTGGTGCCCCGCGAGACAGTCGCGTGTGAGCTCGCGATAGCGAGGCTCGAACACGTGCAGCGGCAACAGCCCGCCCGGCAACAGCACACAATTGGGCAGCGGGAAAATCGGTAGTGCCGCGAGAGTGTCGTGATCCGGTGGGGTCAGCGTTTCGCGCATCGTCAGGAATTTCGGTTAACCGAAGACGTCGATGCAGGTGCCGGTGAGCGCGGGCGGCGCGGACACGGCGAGAAACTCGACGGTCTTGGCGATGTCGTCAGGCGTCATGTCTGGTCTCGCGTCGGGGAGACCTGCTCGCAGCATCTCAGTATCCACGCTGCCGGGACAGATCGCATTCACGGATACCCTAGCAGCACGCAACTCGAGGGCAAGGGACCTCGTAAACCCGACGACAGCGTGTTTTGCAGCGCAATACGCTGCGAGTAGCGGAGTACCCTCCCGACCCGCGCGCGACGCGATATTGATGATGCGTCCCTGTTCGCGGACGAGCTCCGGCAAGAACGCGCGCGTCACGTAGAACGTGGCGTTCGCGTTGACCGCCATCACGTGTGCCCACTGGGCGTCGGTGATGTTCACGGTCTCGCTGCGCAGCACCGCGCCTGCATTGTTCACGAGCGTGCGCACCGCCGGCATCGTGGCGCGCACCTCATCACGCGCGCGTTCGATCGCGGCGGAGTCGGTGACATCGACGACGAATGCCTTCGCCAACCGGCCACCGGCGGCGAGCTCGAGCGCGAGGGACTCGAGCGCGGCGCGATCGCGCGCCCACAGCGCGAGGTCGGCGCCCGCGGCGGACAGCCGCTTCGCGATCGCACGGCCGATGCCGCGACTCGCACCGGTGACGACGGCCGTCGTCCCGAGCAGCGAGGTCATCGAGCTTCCGCGCTCCCCGCGCTCAACGCTGCTTGTCCTTCTTGTCGAGCGCCTTCGCATCGGCCGGCTCGTCGTCGCCGAGTTGCTTGCGGCCCTGCTGCGAGAGGAGGTCGAGGGGTTGGGTGATGTCGTTGTACGGGTACGGCATCGTGCGGGTCTGGCACGAGAACGACGCCGTGTTCTGGTCGTCCTTGATGTCGAACACGTAGACCGGATCGCTCTTCTCGAGGCTGCCGTCCTGACAGTCCTTGAGGTTCGTCCAGCCGGTGCCGTCGACCTCTCGCCACACGCTCTCGAACTCGCCGGGCGTGATCGCGTGCGTGTCGTCCAAGCGGTTGCCGAGCTTGTCGGTGCGCCAGCGCTTGATCCGCGGGCCGGCCTCTTTGCAGTCCATCTGCACGCCGACCTCGTCGCCGCTGATGTGCTTGCTCGCCATGTACGAGACCACGCGGTCTCTGCACGCGAACGGCTCTCTCTCGGAGTCGACCTGCGCATGGCTTCCGCCGCACGCAGGCAACGCAGCGACGAGTAGGACGATGGCGAGTTTCATCTCAATCTCCGTAGTCGGCTGCGAGCGAGGCGCGCAGCTCCTCCGGACATCCTACGCGGTGCGTGTAGCGAGGGTGGTCGATCTCGACCGTGATCGGCGTCCCCGGGGTGAGCAGGGCGGAGCGCGCCTCGGCCGACAGTTTGAAGCGTAGATACTGCACCGCCGAGATCCGATCGGTCTCCGAGCGGCCTTGCTCGAACGCCGCGCGCAACGCGTGCGGACCGACGTGCAGCACGACGTGCTCGTCGAGCCCGACCATCTGGCCGAGGATCTCGCGCGCATCGCCGCCCGGCGGCATCGGGATGAACAGCGTCGCCGCGAGCGAGTCCGGCGTCGGCATCAGCTCGTTCGCGAGCCGGATCTCTTCGTCGATCTGCTCGTCCCGCGTGAGGTTCTCGAGCCGGATCGTCTCCTCGATCTGGAGCGTCAGGATCAGCCTGTTGTCGAACACGATCTCGACGCGGTCGCCAACGAACACACGGCGATGGAGCTTCATCGCGATCACGCGATTGCGGTAGTCGTCGCGAATCGGCGCGTAGAGCGCCGGGCCCTTGAGGTCGTGGCGCGTGATCGGTCGGACGAGGTTCATGCCCCGTGTGTAGCAGCCAGTCGCCCGGCACTCCACACGGTTCGCTTGGCCAAGTTGTTCGCGGACCGGACGAACAGCCCCTTCAGGATCGCACCGATCGCCGGCTGGATCAGCCGCCCGAGCAGGGTCGGCGTGACCACGACGTTCCAGTGATACCGCACGCCGTCCTCGAGCGGCTCGATGATCAGGTCCTCCGCCATCCGCGCAACGAGCGGTGACGTGGTGCCGATCATCGTGAACGCGATGCGCTCGCCCGGGACCCACGCCAGCATGCGCTCGCGAAACGTTCCGAAGCCGTGGACGGAGACTTCGCGCTCCGCGCCGACGCCGCTGGTCGCGCCGGTCTTCCACACCGAATGGTAGAGCATGGCGGACCACAGCGATGGATCGCCGAGCTCCGCGAACACCGCATCGGGCGTCGCGCGAAGCATCGAGGAGTAGCGATACCGCGCGGTCGCGAGCTCCTCTAACGAAATGGGCGAAACCGGGGTCAGCTCTCGCATGACCCCGGGTGTATCACTTGACCTGATCCAACCCCTTCTGGAAACGACCGGCGTGTGAACGCTCGGCGCGCGCCAGGGTCTCGAACCACTCGGCGATCTCGGTGAAGCCCTCTTCGCGAGCGGTCTTCGCGAAGCCCGGGTACATCGTCGTGTACTCGTAGGTCTCGCCGGCGATCGACGCCTTGAGGTTCGTCGCGGTGTCGCCGAGCGGCTCGCCCGTCGCCGGATCGCCGACGCGCTTCAGGTAGTCGAGGTGGCCGTGGGCATGGCCGGTCTCACCCTCGGCGGTATCGCGGAACAAGCCCGCGACATCCGGGAGACCTTCCACGTCCGCAACCTTTGCGAAGTAGAGATAGCGGCGGTTCGCCTGCGACTCGCCGGCAAACGCTTCCTTGAGATTGGTGTGAGTCTTGGAACCCTTGAGGTCGGCCATGAGACGTTGGTACCACCGCCGCCGATGACGAGCAACGCGCGTGGCAGCGCTACTTCGCTTCGAGGTAGGCGACCAGCGCGTCGAGCATCTCGTCCGCCATCGCACGCGCCGCGTTGCGCTGGCCGGCCGGGACATCGTTGACGAGGATCGCGAACGCGAGCGGGTGGCCCTCGTCGATGCCGACGTAACCGGCGAGCGACACGACCTTGTCGAGCGTGCCGGTCTTCGCGCGCACGCGACCGCGCGCCGGATGATCTTTCCAGCGCTTCGCGAGCGTGCCATCGACACCGCCGGTCGGCAGCGAGGCGATCAGGTCGGGCCCGATCCGAAAATCTTTGTGCGCCGCGCGGAGCAGCGCGACGAGCTGGCGAGGTGAGACCTCGCTCGCATTGAACAGCCCCGAGCCGTTGTCGGCGCGAAACCCCGAGATGCCGAGCTTGCCGAGCGCGGTCGTCACCGCGGTGGTGCCATCGGCCCAGGTCGCGGGGCCGGGTGTCGCGCGGGTCTCGGCGCCGAGCGTCTTCAACAGGCTCTCGGCGATGTAGTTGTCGCTCTCTTTGTTCATCGCGCGAATCACGGTCGAGAGCGCCGCACTGTCGTGCCACGCGAGCAGCTTCGCAGCGGGCGGCACCGCCGCGGCGCCGATCCGCTTGCCGATCTTGATGTCGTGCTTGGCGAGCGCTTGCTCGAACACCTTCGCCGCGAACCGCGCCGGATCGTCGATCCGCTTGCGCGCGTCGTAGCTGCCGTTGACGACGCGGATCTGGCCGGTGACCTCGATCGCGAGGTGGTCGGCCTTCGGCTTGGCCTCGATCCGGATCTTGGTGCGGCCCTCGGTGATCGTGTTGACCTCGGACTTGGTGACGCGGACGTAGTCGCCGGCATCGGGATCGAGCGTGACCTTGCCGGGGCCGCCGGGGTCGCCGATCACCGTGATCGTGACCGAGCTGCGCGCGACGCCGAGCGCGGCGATCGGCGCGCGAAACGCGGCGCGCTCTTTGGGTTGCTCGGCGTAGTGCGGGGGCTCGGTGACGCCGTCGAAGTAGGTCGCGTCGACGACGAGCTGGCCCTCGATCGTGCGCACGCCGCGCGCTTCGAGATCCGCGGCGAGCTGCTCGAGGTCGTTCGCCGACAGGATCGGATCGCCACGGCCGCGCAGGTAGAGGTCGCCCGCGACCGTGCCGGTCTTCTCGTCGAGATCATCGACGAACACGGCGGTGCGCCAGCGAAACCCGGCGCCGAGCGTGGCGAGCGCGGCGACGGACGTCAGCAGCTTCGTGTTCGACGCGAGGTTGAGCCCCTTGTCGGGCTCGTGGGTGAACAGCTCGGCGCCGGTCGTGAGATCGACGACGCTGACCCCGACCCGTGCGTGCTGGAGCGGCGCATGCGCGGCGATCGCCGCGGCGAGGTGCTGGCTCAACCACACCGTGCGGGTCTTCGGATCGGCCGGCGCGGTCAACGCCGCCGCGCTGCCGGTCGCGCCCTCTTCGTCATCGGAGCCGCGGCCTGGGTCGGTGGCAGCTTCCACGGAAGGTTCGGCCGACCCCGCGTGTTGCGCAGGCTGCGCGCGCGCGTCGATACTCGCGAGCGCGAGCGCGAGCCCGCAGCCGACCATCACCGCACGTCGCGATGTCACCACGCACAAACGCTATCACGGTCGTCGCTATTGCAGCGTTGATGGCAGGGTGCGATGCGCGGCACCGGCGCACGCCGGAGGACACGTTGGTCGTCGTGCTCCAGGACCGGGCGGCGACGGTCGATCCGCGGTTCACGCTGTCGAACTACGACGCCGCGGTGTCGAAGCTGGTCTCGATCGGCCTGACGACCGTCTCGACGACGACCGCCGAGCCCGAGCTCGCGCTCGCCTCGCGGATCGACATGATCGATCCGCTGACCTACGACATCACGCTCGCCGATCGCAGGTTCTCCGACGGCACGCAGGTCACCGCCGACGATGTCGCGCGCACGTACCAGACCGTCGCCGACCAGCGCTGCGACAGCCTCTACGGCCAGATCTTTCGCGACCGCTGGCGGGTCGAGGCGATCGATCCGCGCCACGTCCGCATGCATCTCGTGCAGCCGCTCGGCACGATCATGAGCGACATCGAGTTCGGCATCGTGTCGTTCCACGGCGTGCCGCTCGGGGCGTGCCAGCCCGCGACCGTCGTCGGCGCCGGTCCCTATGTCTTGCGCGAGCTCACGCCGTACGTCGCGCGGTTCGACGCGAACCCCTACGCGATCACACCGCCGCGCCTGCCGCACCTCGAGCTCCGCTTCGTCAGCGATGCCTCGGCGCGGATCCTGATGCTGGTCGGCGGCTCGGCCGACCTGCTCGAGAACGCGGTGCGCGCCGACCTCGTCGACGAAGTCGCGCAGCGCCAACGCGTCCACGTCGCGGCCGAGCACAGCCTGCTGCTGACGTACATGTTGCTCAACAACGACGATCCGATCCTGAAAGATCTGCGGGTCCGCGAGGCGATCGCGCTCGCCCTCGATCGACCCGCGGTGATCCACGCGCGGTTCCAGGATCGCGCCGTGCTCGCGACCGGCCTGCTGCCGCCGACGCACTGGGCCTACAACGGCGACGTCGCGCATTGGGATCGCGACCTGCCGCGCGCACGGTCGCTGCTCGATGCCGCCGGGTATCGCGCCGGCCCCGATGGCGTGCGCATGCGGCTGACCTACAAGACCAGCGCCGATGCGTTCCGGGTCGCGATCGCGCACGTGCTCGCCTCGCAGCTCGCCGAGGTCGGCATCGCGGTCGAGGTCCGACCGTTCGAGTTCGCGACGTTCTTCGCCGACATCAAGCGCGGCAACTTCCAGATCGCGACGATGCAGACCACGCCGATCACCGAACCCGACTTCTACTTCTCGTACTTCCACTCCTCGCGGATCCCGACCGACGCCGACCGCGACGCTCAGAACCGCTGGAACTACCGCAACGCCGAGTTCGACCGGGTCGCGGCCGCCGCCCGCCACGAGCCCGATCGGGCCGTCCGCAAGGGGCTCTACGCGGAGGCCCAGCGGCTGGTGGCCCGTGACCTGCCGGTGATCCCGCTCTGGCATGAGGACAACGTCGTCCTATCCAATGTCGACGTGCAGAGTTACGCGATCCTCCCAGATGGTCGGTTCGCAGGACTCCCCGGCGTCACGAAGTTGTGATAGCTAAATTGGCTCCTATGGCCGCTTTGGACCCCGTCATCGAAGAGTTGTTCCTCGGCCTCGCGCACGCGCTGTTCGTCAATCGCCTCCACGTACTTCGGCTGACCGAAGTGGTCCGGCTCGGGATCAAACCCGACCCGCACGACCAGAACATGGAGGTGCCGAAGGACATCGATGGCGAGCTGATCCAGCAGGCGTTCGCGTACGTGTCGCGCCACTTCCCACCGACCTTCAGCGGCAAGCTGGAATCGGCGAAGCCGCGCTGGATACGCCTCGCCTGAACGCGGTCACGCTCGCTTGCCGAGGATTCGATCGATCTCGCGGCCGAGCTGCGGTGCGGTGTACGGCTTTTCGAGGAAGCCTTCGGCGCCCGAGTCGAGCAGCGCTTGCGTCGTCGCATCGTTCGCGTAGCCCGAGACCAACAGCACGGGCGTATTGCCGAGCTTGCGCAGCTCGCGATAGCACTCCGGCCCCGCCATCTTCGGCATCACCATGTCGAGCAGCACGAGCACGATGTCCTTCGCGTGCGCCTTGTAGACGACGAGCGCTTCGTCGCCGTCGGTCGCGGTGACCGACTCGAGGCCGAGCTGCTTGACCAACCGGGTGGTCGCCGAGCGAATGATCGGCTCGTCGTCCACGATCAGGACCGTGCCGCTGGCGCGCCAGAGCTCCGCGCTCGAGGTCGGCAACACCGGATTCGCCTCGGTCGCCGGGATCAGGATCGTCATCGTGGTGCCCTTGCGGGCCACGCTCGTGATCTCGACCGCGCCGCCGTGCGCCTCGACCGCGCCGAACACCATCGCGAGGCCGAGGCCGGTGCCTTTGCCGACGGGTTTGGTCGTGAAGAACGGCTCGAACGCGCGGCGCTGGGTCTCGGTGTCCATGCCGCCGCCGGAGTCGGCGATCGCGAGCTTCGCGTAGCGCCCCGGCGGCAACCGCGGGTGATCGGTGAGCTCGATCTCGGCGGTATCGATCGTGATCGTGCCGTTGCCGTCCATCGCGTCGCTCGCGTTCGTGCACAGGTTGAGCACGACCTGACCGAGCTGCGCCGGATCGCCGTCGATGATCGTCGGCGGTCCGTCGACCCGCGCGAGGATGATGTTGCGACCGAGCGTCCGCGCGAGCAGCGGCATCATGTCGTCCAGCACGGAGTGGAGCAGGATGGCGCGCTTGCGATATGCGCCTCGGCGCGCGAACGCGAGCAGGCTGCGCGTGAGGGCCGCGCCACGCTCGGCCTCCGAACGAATCCGCGACAGATCCTCGCGCACCGCGGCGCTCTTGGCTTCGGCGTGGAGCACCTCGGCGTACGCGAGGATGCCGGCGAGGATGTTGTTCATGTCGTGCGCGAGCCCGGTCGCGAGCGTGCCGACCGCCTCCATGCGCTGCGCGTGGACGAACTGATCGCGCAGACGTTCGGCCTCGGCCTCGGCGCGACGCCGCTCGTCGAGCTCGTGCGCGAGCTCGCGCGCGGTCGATTCGACGTCGAGCCGATGGGTCTCGGCGCGGATCAACGCGCGGCGCAGGCCGATCTGCATGATCATCGCGACCGTCCAGATCCCCATCAGGGCGAGCGGATAGACCGGCAAGCGCCCGGCCTCGAACGACAGCGGCAAGCCGACCGCGAGCACCGGCACCGTCGACGCGATCGCGTAGATCGTGTCGACCTGGAGCGCCGCGGTCGCGATGCCGATCATCAGCGGTAACGCGAGCGTCGGCTGATCGGTGACGACGTACGATGCCAGCGTCGAGACCGGCGCGACCAACCAGATGATCGCGCCGACCCGATGCGCCCACGCGAGCGGCACGCGATTTCGCGCGAGCAAGACGGTCAGCACGATCGCGATCGACTCGATCGCGAGGTTGAGCGCGAGCACCCCGGGCGGCAGCTCGATGCCGGCCGGCAGGCTCAATAGCAGCGCGGTCGCGACGCCGATGACCTGGATCGGCGCGAACACGCGCATGCGATCGAGCGCCACCCGCGCGAGGCCAGGCTCGACATCCGGTCGCAAGGTCGGGCCGGTGATCCACGACACTAGGTTTCACTCGACATGATTACTTCTGCTTCTTCGCTTCGATCTCGGCGAGGCGGCGCTTGTGCTCGGCTTCGAAGCCAGACTCCGACGGCTCGTAGATCTTCGTGCCGATCAACGCCTCGGGCAGGTAGGCCTCGGCGACGTAGTTACCCTCGAACTCGTGCGGATATTTGTAGCCCTGGCCGTGACCGAGCGCGCGGCCGGCGACGGTCTCGGGCCGGAGCTTCGGCGGCACCGGCAACGCACCGTGCTCGCGCACGAGCGCGCGCGCCTTGCCGTACGTCACGATCGCGCGATTCGATTTCGGTGCGAGCGCCAGATACGTCACCGCTTGGGTGAGCGGCAACACCGCCTCGGGCAACCCGACGAGCTCGCACGCGGCGAGCGCCGCGGTCGCGACGACGAGCGCCTGCGGATCGGCATTGCCGACATCTTCGCTCGCGAAGATCACCATCCGGCGCAGCACGAACCGGGGATCCTCGCCGGCCTCGAGCATGCGCGTCATCCAGTACACCGCGGCGTCGGGATCCGAGCCGCGCATGCTCTTGATGAACGCCGACACCACGCCGTAGTGCTCGTCGCCGGCCTTGTCGTAGAGCAGCGACTTGCCCTGCGCGGCCTCCGCGACGTGCTCGGCGGTGATCTGTGCGGTCGTGCCCTCGGGCGCGGCGCGGCGCGCGAGATCCGCGGCGACATCGAGCACCGAGTACAACCGGCGGGCGTCGCCGGCCGCGCTCGCCACCAACTGCGCCGTGGTCTCGGCATCGATCGCGACGCCCAGCGTGCCGAGCCCGCGCACGGTGTCGGCGATCGCGCGGGCCACCAGCTCGCCGAGTTGCGCTTCGTCGAGCGGCTCGAGTCGCACGACCCGCGCGCGCGACAACAACGCCGCGACGACGCCGAAGCTCGGGTTCTCGGTCGTCGCACCGATCAGGGTGATCGTGCCAGACTCGACATGCGGCAGCAGCGCGTCTTGCTGGGTCTTCGAGAACCGATGGACCTCGTCGATGAACAGCAGCGTGCGCGTGCCGAACTGATCGCGGCGCTGCGCGGCCTTCGCGACCGCCTCGCGGACCTCCTTGACGCCGGCGTCGACCGCGGACAGCGCGACCAGCTCGGCCTTCAGGGTCTCGCCGAGCAACCGGGCGAGCGTGGTCTTGCCACTCCCGGGTGGCCCCCACAGGATGATCGATGGAATCGTGCGCCCCGGGCCGAGGTCCGACAGGATGCGTCCCGGGGCGAGCAGGTGGGTCTGGCCGACCAGCTCGGATAACGCACTGGGTCGCATCCGTTCGGCCAGCGGCTCGCCGACATGGCGTTTGCGCGCGCTCTGGCTAAACAGGTCCATCGTGATCTAAGTACCCCATCGGCTGCGATGTGTCGCAACCGCGACGTCGTCTGGTGACGACACACCCGGCAAGTGGGGCATCCAGGTTGGAGATCACCAATGGGGTTTCAGTGGATTAGCCACCGAACTCCCGCCGTTCGTGGTGGCACGGCCCCTGCTAATTCATCGGCTCGTGGTGTCCTGCTCGGCAATCGAGACGATCTTTCAATATCGCACCCTGATCGGGAAGTGCGAGTTGGGCGTCGGGCTCGATTGGGACGAGATCCAAGAGATCACCGATATCGAGAGCGAGCTCGTGCTGGATCGAGGTCGCAGTGGCCGGCGCTACAAGCGCCAGGACGTCGAGCTCTCCGGCATCGTGCGCGGCGATCGGATCAACGATCGCGTGTCGATCACGGAGCTCGGCCCCGGAGGCCTCGTGTGCCGGCGCGCGCCGTTCATCGCGTGCGGCGAGGTCGTCGAGCTCGTGCTCGACGTCGAAGATCGCAGCTATCGGTTTCGCGCGATCGGCAAGTGGCTCAAGGACGACGGCGACGACTACCAGATCGGCCTCGCGTTCATCGGCGTGCCGATCTGCCTGCACATCGAGCAGGTGTCGGCGCACGAGTTCGACCTGGTCGACTCGATCAACGCCGCCGCTTAGTATTTGGCGAGGCGCTGGAACAGGTGCAGGGTGCGCGGCGGCAGCGTCTCGCCGCGCCACGCGAGCGCACGAGCCAGCACGATGCCCTTGTCGATCGCGTTGAGCTTCGGGCGCTGCGCGAACAAGTGGTCACCCATCGCCTCGATCTTGTCGAGGATCCGCATGCCGCCGTGCCACGTCAGCGCGAGCTCGACCGCGAGGTCGGCACCGACGACATCGACCAGCGGGCGCGCGCGCTCGAACAACGCGCGGGTGCGGGCGACCTCGTAGCGCACGAGGTTGCCGACCTGCGGCGAGACCTTGCGCGAGGCGATGTCGGCCTCGGTCACGCCGAAGTGGCGGAGGTCTTCCGCGGGCAAGTAGACGCGGCCGCGCGTCCAATCGGCGGGCACGTCCTGGACCAGGCGCGCGATCGCGACCGCGCTCGACAGATCGTCGGCGAACGCGTGGAGCTCGGGCGCGCGATAGCCGCCGATGTAGAGCAACAGCCGCCCGACCGGCTCGGCCGCTTGGCGCGTGTACGCGTGGAGCTCGTCGAACGTGGAGTAGCGCAGGCGCTCGAGATCGGTGCGAAAGCCCGACAGCAGCTCGACGAACTCGGTGATCGGCAGCGCGAAGCGATCGGCGGTGTCGGCGAGCGCGACGAACACGGGATGCTCGGCGCGACCGCGATACGCGTCGTGCAACTGCTCTTCCCAGCGATCGAGCTCGCGGGCGCGGCGACCTTCGAACGTGCGCTCGTCGGCGAAGTCATCGGCGACTCGGGCGAACGCGAACAGCGCGAAGATGTGCTTGCGGAGCGCCGAGCGCGCGAACATCGAGCCGACCGGATAGTTGTGATGGCGCGCGTGGACGAGCGCCTCGCAATAGCGGTAGCAAGCCTCGAGCTCGAGCGTGGGTGGCAGCGGAACGGCGAGGGCAGGCGAGCGTGCAACTCCGAGGCGGGTGATCATTGGGACTCCTTGATCGGTGTTGGTTGCAAGCGCGTGAGAATTTCGCGCGCGCGATCGGGTTTGACGTCGCCACACGCGGCGAGCTCGGCCGCGACGCGATCGACGAGCTCGCCGGTCGCACCGGCGGCGCGCGCGACACCGCGTGCGTGCAGCGCCATGTGACCGCGCTGGATGCCTTCGGTCGCGAGCGCACGCAAGGCGGCGAGGTTGGTCGCGAGCCCGGCCGCGCCGGCGACCGCGCCGAGCCGATCGGCGTGCTCGACACCCGCGAGCTCGAGCGCGAGCCGCGCGGCGGGATGGTTGTGCAGTGCGCCGCCGACGGTGCCGACCGCCATCGGCATCACGAGCTCGCCGTCGAGGCCGCCGTTGCCCGCGCGCCAGGTCGCGAGCGGCGAATATTTGCCGGAGCGCGCGGCGTACGCGTGCGCACCGGCCTCGACCGCGCGCCAATCCTGGCCGGTCGCGACGAGCACGGCATCGACGCCGTTCATGATGCCCTTGTTGTGCGTCGCCGCGCGATACGGATCGAGCTCGGCGAACCGCGACGCCGCGCAGATCGCTTCGCGGACATCGGCGCCGGCATCGACGTCGTTGTCCGGCAGAGGGGCGAGGCAGGCGTCGGGGACGAAGCACCGCACCGTGACGGTGCGTCCATCGGTCAGGTTCGTGAGGATGCGCAGCCCGGCGCGGCCACCGGCGATCCGCGCGATCTGCTCGGCGAGCGCTTCGCACAGCGTGTTGACGAGGTTCGCGCCCATCGCATCGCGGCAATCGACGTGCAGGTGGACGACGATCACGCCACCATCGGGACCGGAGCGCGCGAGCAGCCGCGGCTCGAGCGCGATCGGGCCGCCGCCGCGTTCGGCGAGGCGCGGCACGAGCCGGCGCGCATCGCCGAGCAACGCCGGCGCGTGGGCCGCGAGCGCGGTCATCGCGTCGTCGACCTCGATCACGTCCGTGACCTGGATCTGGCCGATCATCACGGGTGCCGACGTCTCGGTCGTGAAGCCGCCGGGGCGCGTCATCCGCGCGGCATTCGAGGCGGCCGCGACGATCGACGGCTCTTCGACCGCCATCGGCACGAGCGCATCGACCCCATCGATCGAGAAGTTCACCGCGACCGCGAACGGCAACGCGTAGGTGCCGATCACGTTCTCGATCATGCCGTCCGCGGCTTCGATCGTGAGGCCGCCTTGATCGATCGCGCGAAACGAGAACAGATTGAGGTCGCGCCCGCTCGCCTGTGCGGCTTCGGCCAAGCGCTTCCGGCGCTCCGCGATCGGCAGCCGATAGAAGCCCGGAAGGCGAGACGTCACGAGGACCTTTCTACTGTGCGTCCGGCTGCAAGTCCACGCCGGTCGTGTCGACGGAGAGCCCGAGGGGTTGGCACCCCGCTTCGATGAGCAAACGCTCCGCTTTGGTTACATCTTCCTTGGTCGTACGAGTGGCCGGAATCACTGCGATCGCGACATCTCCGCCACCCGCGCCGGTCGTCTTGGCCGTGCCACCGAGCTTGGCCATGGCCTGGCGCGCGGCTGTGACGCAGGCAGGCACGAGTGGCAAGGCGGTCGCCGAGGCGAGCTGGTCGGTCGCGATCGCGGCCAACCCGAGGGCGGCGAGCAGCGCGTTCGCGGCGATCTCCGGCGTCCTGGACGCGCACGCCTGACACGCCGCGCGCGAGGCCTTCGCGACCGCCGCGAGCGCCGCTTCGACCGCGGCGCGGTTCGCTTCGCGCGCTGCCATCACGCGGGTCACGAGCTCCGCGGTATCGGCCGCGGCGCCGGTGAAGAACGGTACGAGCACGAGGCCGGTCGGCCACGTCAACCGCGTCACGTTGCCGGTCTCGAAGTGGATCACGCCGCCGTGTACGGCCGCGGCGATATCCGCGCCCGACCCGCGCGCCTTCGCACTCGGCGGTTCGCCGCCGCCGGTGTGGACGCCCGAGGTCGCGGCGGTGAGGACCTGCGCGGACAGATCGCTGTACGACATCGCGCGCGTGCGCGGCCGGCTGAGATCCGCGCTCGACGGGCGCGGGCGCGAGCTCTGCGCGGTGCCGTGCGCCGCCGAGGCGATCGCGAGGACCGCTTCGCGATCGATCACCGGGACTTCGCGCGTGATCGTGAGGGCGAGTGCGGTCGCCGCGACGGTGACCGCCGCCGACGAGCCGAGCCCGAGCTTGGTGTTGCCGAGGAAGAACGTCGAGCTGTCGACGACGATCTCCATCGCGGCGCGTGCTTCGGGCGCGTCGACGCCGTACGCGCGCGCGATCTCTTCGGCGACCGCGACGAGGAACGGCGAGCTGCCGTGCGGGCCGATGCGGCGCCGTGCGCTGACGCGACGATCGACCGCGACGACGAGCGCCGGCGCGCCATCGAGCACGGCGTATTCGCCGGTGAGGATCAACTTGCCGGGCGCGGTCGCGATCATCCGATTACCTCTGCGCCGGTTCCCGGCGCGCTCACGGTTGTTGCGGTCACGCCCTCGACACCGGCGAGTGCACGCGCGACATGGTCGGCATCCTCGACGGTGGTCAGGACCTTGACGTGCGGTCCGGCGTCGATCGTCGCCCACGCGACGCGCCCGTTGCCGCGCAACGTTCGCACCGCCGACAACAGCGCGATCGTCGCGGGTTGCCAGTAGATCACGGCGGGGCGGGCCGCGATCGCACTCGCATGCATCGCGAGCGCATTCGCTTCGACCACGGCGCCGAGCGCCCGGAGTGCGGCGTCGTCGCCGCTCGCGAGCGCGGCCTCACAGGCGATCAGGTCCGGGGGCACGGTGGCGAGCCAGCCCGCATAGAGCGGCGACGTCGCCGTGGTGTGCGCCATCGCATCGCGCGAGCCGTACGACTTCGGAAGGCCACCGCCGACGATCGCGATCACCATGCGCACGCGATCGAGCAGCGGCGAGGTGATCGGCTCGGCGAACGCATCTTGATCGCGCTCGCCGGCGTGCATGCGGACGAACCCGCCGAAGATCGATCGCGCCGCCGATCCGGATCCCCGCCGTGCGAGCCGGCTCAGCGCGCGCGGCTGGATCGTGACCCCGGCGGCCGTCGTCGCGGCGATCGCCAACGCGGCGAAGCCACTCGCCGACGAGGCCAGCCCCGACGCGGTCGGAAACTGATTCGCGGTCTTCACGCGTGCGCGGTCGCTCGACTTCGCGAGCTCGCGGACGAGGTCGAGGAGCTCGGTCGTGCGCGTGGCATCCGCCGGCTCACCGTCGAGCACGAGCTCGTCGCGGACGAGCGAGCGATCGAACGTCACCGTGGTTTCGGTGACGAGTGCAGCGAGCGTCAGCGACAAGCTCCCGGCGGCCGGAAGGTTCATCACCCCGGGGCGCTTGCCCCAGTACTTGACGAGCGCGATGTTCGCGCACGCGCGGGCCGTCGCCGAGCTCATGATCTCTCCGCGCCCTCCGCGCTCATCGGATCCTCATCTCACCGATCTCCGCCGAGGATCAGCGCCAGCGCGAGCTCGGCCTCGAGCGTGGTCGAGACCCAATTCTTCAAGCGCCCGAGCGCGTGCTCGAGCTCGGTCTTGGTGTCGGCGACCCGGGCGGCGACCACGGCGTGCTTCTTGTCCGTGAACAGCTTGCCCGACAGTCCGTGCAGCTTGGATTGCCAGTCGGTCGACAGCTCGTTGTTCCACGCGGCGAGCGAGGCACCCTCGACGAGGGTCGTGATCGGCCACTCGACATCCGGCGACTTCTTGAACGGAAATGTCAGCGACGCGACGCCGTAGTCCTTGGCCATCTCCGGCATGTCGAGCGCCTTGAATACCGGGTTCCACAGCCCGAACTCGTGACTCTCGACGTACGGCACCTGGATCGAGCCGAGTGACTTCGCGTACGCGTTGAGGACGAGCGTGGTCATCCCCACGAGCTCCGGCGCATCGGACGTGCGGAGCTTGCCCGAGGCGAGCTTCGCGAGGATCTTGTCGACTCGGGTCTTGCCCTTCTTCGCGTCGCCTTCACCGAGCCGCAGATCGGCATCGCTGACCGCGGACTTCTTGGTCTTCGCGCGAATCTCCTTGGCAGACAGCTTCGACGTGCCGACGAGCTTGTCGAGCTCTGCCGGATCGACAATAAAACCTTCGAGGAACCGCTCGGACATCAGGAACCGACTTTCGCGACAAACCCATCGATCTTGACGGCTCGCCAGGCGGCGAGCACGTCGCTCTCTTTGTCGCGCGGTGCAATCGCGATCACAGCCCCACCGCCACCGGCACCCGTAAGCTTCGCGCCGTACGCGCCGACTCGGCGCGCGGCTTCACACAGACCATCGAGCAGCGGCGTCGAAACGCCGAGCTCGCCGAGCAACGCGTGCGCGCGATTCATCGCCGCACCGAGCGCGAAATGATCGCCGGCGAGCAGCGAGGTCGTGCCGTGATCGGTCAGCGCACCGAGCTCGTGCAAGCGCGGATCATCGGCCTGGCTCGCGCACGCATGCGCGACCCGCTCGACCATCGTCGCGGTCGACCGCTGTGCACCGGACGGCCCGATCAACACGCGCAGACTGGTCTGGATCGGCCGCAGCCCGCTCGCCTTGCGGAACACGCCGATGCCTCCGCTCGCGGCGAGCGCGACATCGACGCCGGAGGCCTTGCCGTGGATCAGCGCTTCGCTCGCATTCGCGGCGGCGGTGACCTCGCCGAGCGTCGCCGGCATCGCGGCGCCGCCGGAGGCTGCGATCCGCTGGTCGCGAAAGTCGATCAAGGCGCGCGCGATCGCGACGGCGAACGCCGCGCTCGCGCCGAGCCCGGCGCCGGGAGGGATCTGCGCCTCGCCGACCAGCGTGACGGTCGGCCGCCCGATCTCGAGCGTGTCGGCGATCGCCGCGAGCGCCGAGGCGAGCGGATGATCGTCGTCGACGGTGAGCTTGACGTTCCACGACGGAATGTCGACCCGGAGCGTGCCGCCGGCGGGCGTCGGGACGGCTCCGACGCTGACCCCACGATCGAGCGCGGCCGCGAGCGCGGGATAGCCGTACACGACCGCGTGCTCGCCGAGCAGGATGATCTTCCCGAGACCGTTGAAGCTCACGGTGCGAGTCCTAGATCGTCGAGGAACGCCCGCAGCGGCGCACCGAGGTGACGCGGCGCGCGCGCGAGCTCGGACGGCGTGCGCGAGCCGGTCAGCAGGCACACCGCGCGAATCGCGGCGGTGACGCGATCGATCATCTCGATCACGCCGGCTTCGCCGCCGGCGCGTTGTGCGCGCAAGAACGGCGCGGCCATGCCACCGGCACGTGCACCGAGTGCGAGGGCACGCGCGACGTCGTAGCCGGAGCGCAGCCCACCCGAGGCGATCGTCGTGAGCCCGGCGCACGCGCACGCGACCACCGCGACCGCCGTCGGCACTCCCCAATCCCACAGCTCGGTGCCGAGCGCGTGCGAGGCGCTGCCGGCGACCGCGCGTACGGCCTCGACCGCGACCCAACTCGTGCCGCCTGCACCGGAGACATCGACGGTCGTGACCCCGGCACCGGCGAGCGCGCGCGCCGCCTGGGGCGACAACCCGCAGCCGGTCTCCTTGACGATCACCGGCAACGGCGACGTCGCGACCAGCGCGCGGATCACCGCGACCAGGCCGCGGAAGTCACGATCGCCGTGATCTTGGATCAGCTCCTGGCCAGGATTGAGGTGGATGCAGATCGCGTTCGCGTCGATCTGGTTCGCGAGCTCGATCACCCCCGCGGCGCCGATCGCCTTGGCCTGCACGGCGCCGACGTTGCCGAACAGGATCACCTCGGGCGCGACATCGCGGACCTGGTAGGTCGAGATCAGCTCGGGGTGCTCGGCCATCGCGCGCTGCGAGCCGAGCCCGAACGCGACTCCACGAGCCTGCGCGGCGCGGGCCAGGTCGCGATTGATCTGCGCGGCTTCGGCCGTGCCACCGGTCATCCCGGTGATCACGAGTGGCGCGGCGAGCCGCTTGCCGACCAGCTCGGTCGACAGGTCGATCTCGTCGACGCCGAGCTCGGGCAACGCCTGGTGGATCAGCTGCACGTGCTCGAGCAGCGTCGATCGCACGGCTTCTGCACGCCCCGACGCCGCCACGTCCAGGTGGTCGGCCTTGCGGCGAGAGATCGCGGGCTCGTCGGTCACGTGAGCGCCGTTTTACCACTTAGCCGTAAATGATGTAGAGCACGGTCGCCGTCGCAGCAGCGAGATCGAGCAAGAACCAAGGATCTCTCAGCATCGCTTCGGTGGGCGACTCGTCTTTTGGGCGCCATAGTGCGAGATAGGCGAAGCGCACGAGCGCCAGGACGACGAACGGCGCGCTGTAGACCAGCCGGTCGGTGCCGAACTCGGCCACCCGTTGGTGGTCGAGGGTATACGCGACGTACGCCGCCGAGGTCGCGAGGCCGATCGCGAACATCGCGTAGCGCAGCGTCGAGAGCCGATAGCCGGCGAGGGCGGCACGCGTGGTCGTGGTCTCCTTCCCCGAGGTCTGCGCCCAGGACAGCTCGTGGGCACGCTTGCCCAGCGCCAGGTAGAGCGCGAGCAGGCCCGAGCACGCGAGCAGCCACGCCGACGCGGGCACCGCGATGGCGGCGGCACCGGCAAGCACGCGCAGGACGAAGAACGTCGCGATCATCAGCACGTCGAGAAACGCGACATGCTTGAGCTTCACGCTGTAGGCGAGGTTGAGCGTGAAATAGAGGCCTCCCCACACCGCGAGCTGCCAATGCAGCGCGAGACAGCCGCCGAGTGCGATCGCAGCGAGCACACCGGACGTGATGAGGGCGGCGCGCTTCGAAAACTGGCCCGCGGCGATCGGGCGGAACCGCTTCGTCGGGTGCGCGCGATCGGCCTCGATATCGAGCACGTCATTGAACGCGTAGACCGCGCCCGACAGCATGCAGAACGCCAGCACCGCGACGGCCTCGCGCCACAGGTAGCTGCGGTCGGTGAGGTCGCGGGCGAACACGATCGGCGCCGCGACGAACACGTTCTTCACCCATTGCTGGGGTCGGAGCGTACGGACCAGCGCGCGCAACGGCTACTCCGGCTTGTAGTTGGAGTCGACCCAGCTCGTGGTCTTGTCCTTGATGCAGAACTCGACGCCGTCGGCCGGCGGGCTGATCTTGCAGTTCGAGACATTCACGAACAGCTCGCGGCAGTCGCTGACACTCGCCGCCTTCGCGCAATCCGCGATCTTCTTGATCACCTGATTGCCGGCCTTGTCCTTGATGATCTCGGTGCCGCTGACCAGCGACACTTCGGTGACCACGATGAACTGCTTGTCGGGTGAATCGCCTTGGTTCGCGACGACGTAGTCGGCGATCGCCTTGTCGGTGCACGCCTTCTCGTCAGGCTTGCCCTTGCACGGCTTGACGTCGAAGAACGGCCGGACGCAGCCATCGCGCTCGCTCGCGTCGACCTTGTTGCAGTCGTCGAGCTTGATCACGACCGGTTTGCCGTCGGGTCCCAGCAGCACCGTGCCGCTGGCATCGACGAGCGTGAGCTGCTTGATCGCGGTGATCTCCTCGGCCTTGCCGTGGATCATCCCGGTGAGGTCGGCGATCCGACCGGTGCGGGTCGGGTCATACGGCGAGAGGTTCGACGAGATCGCCGTGAGCTGTGGGATGTACGTGATCGTCAACAGGGCGAGCAGCATCGTGACCAAGAACGGAATCGTCGCCCACATCACCTCGGTGATCGGTCGCTGGAACTTCACGCTCGTGATGAACAGGTTGAGCCCGACCGGCGGGTGCAGGTAGCCGACCTCGAGGTTGAGCAGGAAGATCACGCCGAGGTGATACGGATCGACCCCGTATTTCTCCGCGATCGGCGCGAGCAGCGGGAGCACGACGACGATCGCCGAGAAGATATCCATCACCGTGCCGACCAGCAGCAGGATCACGTTGATCGCGAGGAGGAACACCAGCTTCGAGTGCACGTGATCCTGGGTCCACGCGACGATCTTGCCGGGGACCTCCGCGTTGACCATGAAGTCGGTGAGCGCGGTCGACGCGAAGATGATGATGAAGATCGCGCCGATCATCGCGATCGCCTCGCGACTCGTCGTCCACAACACCCGCGCGGGGAGGGGCTTGCCCCAGCCGGGGATCAGCCGCGAGATCCCGATCTCGAGCACGACGGTGTACGTCACGGTGAGCGCCGCGATCTCGGGGAGGCCGAAGCCGACCACGACGAGGCCGAGGATCACGCCGAACGGAACGAACAACTCGGGCAGCGCGAGCAGGAAGCTGGTCTGGAGCTCCTTGAAGTTGAACTTCTGGCGCGGCAGCTTCTTCCGGATCGCGACCGTCACGGCGACCGCCGACAACATGCCGATCAGCACGAGGCCGGGCACGATGCCGGAGAACAAGAAGCGCCGGGTGTCCCACAGCGCCTGCATCGGCTTGGACGCGCTCAGCCCGTAGACCGTGCCGTAGATGAACAGCGGCAACGCCGGTGGGAACAGGAGTCCGACCGACCCGGTGCCGGCGATCAGGCCCATCGAGAACCGCTCGGGATAGCCGTTCTTGACGAGCGCGGGCATCAGCACGCCACCGAGCGCGATGATCGTCACGCCCGATGCGCCGGTGAACACGGTGAACAGCGCGCACGTCCCGATCGTCACGATCGCGAGGCCACCCGGCATCCAGCCGAGCATCGCGTTCGCGAACCGCACGAGCCGGCCCGCGGTGCCGGACTCCGCGAGCAAGTAGCCCGCGTAGATGAACAGCGGGATGGTCGACATCGTCTCGACCTGATCGCCGAGCCCGACGTTCTCGATCTTCTCGATGTTGCCGTTGAACTCGTGCCAGAACGGCATCGAGGCGCTGCCCTGATGCACGACACCGCTCGCGGCGCCGAGGATCGTCGCGCCGAGCATGATCGTGAACAGCGGCGAGCCGCTGACGAACGCGAGCAACAGGATCGCGACCGGCACGTTGACGAGCACCGCGCACGCGAGGACCAGGACTCCGAGGATCCCCCAGCCGACCAGACTACGTGGCGGCCGCATCAGTGCGCCCTCGCTCGCTCGGGCGGCGACACGCCGCGCACGAGATAGTCGACGTCGATGATGAAGTGCATGATCGTGTGGAACGAGATCAGCACCGCGGCGATCGAGATCGTCGACACGACGTCGACATCGTTGAGGTGCAGCCCGAACACCGACAACGTCTCGCCGGTGCCGACCACGCCGAGCTGGGCGCGGCCGCTCTTGTAGAGGTAGTAGCAAACCGCGACGGTCAGGAGCTTGAGCGCGAGCCCGAGCATCAAGCGGCCCTTCGGCGGCAGCTTTCGCGACACCAGATCCATCGCGAGGTGGCGCTGTTCCTGGGTCGTGAACGCGGCGGCGAACATCGCGATGGCGAACGTGCCGCCGCGGACGATCGTGTGCCACCAGCGACCGAGGTGGTCGGTCGTCAGCTTGTCGTGAATCGCCGCGAGCGACGCCACGATCACGACCAGCGCGAGCAGGAAGAACACGAAGCCCTGCTCGCCGATCCCGACCGCGTGGTCGATCCGGCGAACGATCCGCGACAGCTTGCTGTCGTTCGGAAATCGATACGGCTCCGGATCGATCGTCAGCAGGCTCTCGCGAGCTGCTGGAGCCTCGGTCAACGCGGTTGCAACCGGCAGCTCTGGCTCTGCGTCGTCCGCAGAGCCACCCTCTGGCTCTTCGCTCACGAGGGCAATCGTAACCCTACTTCTTGTGCTTCGCGCGGTACTCGTCGCGGTACTTGAGGACCATGTCGAGCTCGTCCTTCGAGTAGATCTTGCCGGCGAGCTCGTTCCACGATTCCTTCGACTCCTTCGTGAACTCGTCGACCATCGCGACGGGGGTCTGGACGACCGTGACGCCCTTGCGCGTCATGGTCGCCTTCGCGTCATCATTCGCCTTGCGGATGACCTTGCGGAGCTTCTTCGCCCAGGTCTTCGAGACATCTTCGACGATCTTCTGATCTTCCGGGCTGATCTTCTTGAGCGAGTCCAGCGACACGACCGTCGCACCGATCGCGAAGCTCATCGGCATCGAGGTCATGTACTTGATCTTCGAGTACCACTGCAGCGCGACCGCCGCGACC
>JBDTJY010000072.1:0-29066 GCA_039935615.1 Kofleriaceae bacterium | reverse complement strand
CGAACGCGAGCCGGATGAACGGCCGCGGCTTGTGATCGAGCGCGAGCGCCTTCGCGGCGACGACCTTGACGCCGCGTTGCTCCGCGCGGGCGAGCCAGCGATCGAGGTGGATGTCGTCGGCGACGCGCGCCCAGATCGTGATGCCACCCGGTGGCAGCGTGAACTCGAGCGCGCTGCCGAGGTGCGTGCGCAACAGCGTCGCGAAGCGGTCACGGCGTGATGCGTACGTCCGGCGCAGCTTGTTCGCATGGCGCTGGATCTCGCCATCCTCGACGAGCTCGGCGACCGCCGACTCGAGCACGTGGTCGCCCTGGCGGTCGATATAGGTGCGGAGCTGCGCGAACGCGGCGATCACCGACTCCGGCGCGACGACGAAGCCGAGTCGCAACCCGGGCGCGAGCGTCTTCGACAGCGAGCCGATGTAGATCACGGTGCCGTGCGGATCGGCGCTCGCGAGCGGCGCGACCGGACGGCCGTCGAAGTGGAACTCGTGATCGTAGTCGTCCTCGAGCAACGCGAACCGATCGCGGCGCGCGCGCTCGAGCAACGCGATCCGGCGACTCGGCGTGAGCAACACGGTGGTCGGATACTGGTGATGCGGCGTGACGTAGAGCGCGCGGAGCTTCGCCGGCAACTCGTCGACGACCACGCCTTGCTCGTCGAGCGGCGCACCGACCAGGCGCGCACCCGCGGCCTCGAGCGCGCGCCACGCGGGTTGGTAGCCGAGGTGCTCGACCGCGGCGAGGTCACCGGGGACGAGGAGCGCCCTCGCCGCGAGGTCGAGCGCCATCTGGCTGCCGCGCGTGATCAGCACGTGCTCGGGTCCACACGGTAGGCTCCGGGTCTCGCGCAACAGCGCCGCGATCGCTTCGCGCAGGCGCGGCAAGCCGGCCGGATCGGCGTACGCGAGCGCCGCGTTCGCGCTGCGTGCGCGCAAGGCTCGACGATACGCGCGCGCCACCACCGTCCGCGGGAACAACCGCGGGTCGGGGACGCCGGACGAGATCTGAAACCGCGCGCTCGTCGCGGCGAGCGGTAGTGGTGGCTGCGGCGCGACGCGGACGTCGTAGCTCGGTCGCCGCGCGAAGCCCTCGCGGGGCCGCCCCGATCGCGCCCGCGCATCCGGCAGCTCGCTCGCCACGAACGTCCCGGCCGCGCCGCGCGACGTGATCCAACCCTGGGCGAGGAGCTCCTCGTACGCGGCCACCACCGTGTTGCGATTGACGGCGAGCTCGGTCGCCAGCTCGCGCGTGCTCGGTAGGCGATCGCCGGCGCGCCGCACGCCGCGGCGGATCTCGCCCACGAGTGCATCCGCGATCGCCACGAACACGGCAGCTCTGCCGGATCCGCGCCGACTATCGATGGACCACATGATTTTATAATCATGGACCTTCTTCATAGTCCGTTCCAGATCCATCGTAAAGCCATGGCTAGAACTCGCCTCCGCCGCAAGCCGGCTCGCGGCAACCACGACCGCCCGGTGATCGACGCGATCGTCGACGAAGCCCTGATCTGCCACGTCGGCTTCCTGTCGCCCCACGGGCCGGTCGTGATCCCGACGACCCACGTGCGGGTCGCCGATACGCTGTACATCCACGGCTCGTCGGTCAGCGCCATGCTGACCACGCTCGCGACCGGGGTCGACGCGTGCGTGACGATCACGCTGCTCGACGCATTGGTCTACTCGCGCACCGCGTTCCACCACTCGGTCAACTACCGGTCGGTGATCGTGTTCGGTCGCGCGACCGAGGTGATCGACAGCGAGGTCAAGCTCGCGTCGCTCGCCGCGCTGATCGAGAAGGTCGAACCCGGCCGCTCGCGCGCGTGCCGGCTGCCGAACCCCAAGGAGCTCGAGGCGGCGTGCGTGATCGCGATGCCGCTGACCGAGGCTTCGGCGAAGATCCGCACCGGCCCGCCGGTCGCCGACGACACGCCCGAGGATGCGGCCCTGCCCTACTGGGCCGGCGTGATTCCATTGATCACGACGCGCGGCGAGCGCATCCCGGCCTAGCTCCGCAGCTTCGCGAACATCGCGGCGGCTTCGTCGCGCATCACGTCGGCGAGCAGCTTGAACTCGCGCAGCCGCGCCGACGAGGTCCGCCAGGCGAGCCCGACGGTGCGGCCGGGCGGCGGCTTGCCGAGCGCCGCGATCGCGACCGGCCCGCGCGGTTGGATCAGCGCGCCCGCCGCGGCCTCCGGCAACAGCGTGATCCCGAGCCCACCGGCCACCATCTGCACGATCGTCGGCAGGCTCGTCCCGCGGACCGACATCGATTCGACCGCGCCACCGCGTTCGCACACCGCGAGCGCCTGGTCGCGGAGGCAGTGGCCGTCCTCGAGCAGCAGGACCGTCTGATCGTCGAGGTCGCGCTCGGTCAACCGGCCCTGGTGGCGCTTGAGGAGCTGCGCACCGCGCGGGGCCGCGACGACGAAGTTCTCGATCGCGATCGTCGCGGTCGTGACATCGCCGGGGACCGGCAGCGCGAGCAGCGCGACGTCGAGCTGACCGGCGTCGAGTTGCTGCAACAGGCGCGCGGTCTGGTCTTCGCGCAGCACGAGCTCGAGCTTCGGATAGTGCTTGCGCACGCCCGGCAACAGCGAGGGCAACCAGTACGGCGCGATCGTGGGGATCACGCCGAGCCGCAACGGGCCGACCAGCGGCTCGGATCGCCGGCGCGCCGCATCGCCGACGGCATCGACGGTCTCGAGCGCGATCCGCGCACGACCGACGACCTCTTCACCGGCCGCCGTGATCAACACCGAGCGGCGATCGCGCTCGAAGACCTGGAGGCCGAGCACGTGTTCGGCGCCTTGCACCGAGGCCGACAGCGCCGGCTGCGAGATGCCGAGCGACATCGCCGCCTTGCGAAAGCTCCGGAAGTCCGCGACCGCGACGAGGCTCTCGAGCTGACGAATCGTCGGACGAGCCATGATAGGCACAAGCTATCACACGCGTTCGTCAGCGCAGTTGCGAGCTGCTACCGCGTTCAAGAAGCGCGGCTGGCACTAACGGTTGCTCGCATCGATCACCGGCGGCTCGCCGGCGAGGTTCTGCAGGTACATCGCCTGCGATCCGTGCGCGATGAACCGGCCCTCGTCGTCCCAGACGTCGCAATCGGCGATCGCCCAACCGGCGCGCGCGCGGCGCAGCGTCGTCGCGACGAGCAGCCACTCGCGCTGGGTGTCGTCGATCACGTACGCCGTGAGATCGAGGCTCGGCGCGAAGAACCGGTAGTCGCCGGGCCCGACCGCGCGGTGGAGCGCCGTCGGCATCGTATCGATCAGCGGGGTCAGCGCGAGCCGATCGAGGTTGCCCTCCGCATCGCGCTGCGGCGTGCGATAGCGAAACCACCGCGCGTAGCGTGCCGGGCCGGCCGCGAAGTCGGTGCGCCAGAACGCCTCGGCGACGGCGAGCTTGCACTCGACCTGATGAAAGAACGGATAGCGGGTGTGCGGATTGTTCGCGGCGCCGTCGTCGACCGGTGTCGATTCGGCGAGCGAGCGCGCCCACGCCGGCGGTTGCTGCGCGATCACGTCGGGGCCCTTGCGCTCGCGCAGGAACGTCGCGATCAGCTCGAGGCCGGAGTCCTCATTCGCCTGGCCCTTCGCGTGCGTCAGCGCCACGCGGACCTGCGTCGCGGCTCGGCCGCGCCGGATCACGTGGACATCGGCGATCAGCTCGCCCGGATGGATCGGCGTCGTGAAGATCGTCGTCGCCGAGGCCAACCGCAGGGACGGCTCGGCGAGGTGCGCCTCGGCGGCACGCAGCGCGCAGGTCATCACGACACCGCCGGACGGCAGCACGTAGTCCCAGTTCGCCGGCAGTTGGATCGTGTAGCGCCCGGGCGTCGTGGGGTCGGCGCGAACCGCCGTATCGCTCGCGAGGTCAGCAGCCATGGAGCACGATTATTCGCTCTCCGGCGGATCGTCGCTACCCGCCGGGTCGCGCAAAGCACCGGCGCGCCGCAGCTCCATCACGAGCGCCTCGTCGAGCGAGGGATCGGCGAGCTCGGCGAGCGCGGTTCGCCACGGCGTCGCACCGTCGAGCCGGGCGAGCAGTGCGAACACCGACGTTGGCGCCGACACCGCGTCGAACGTCGAATAGCCCGCCACGAGCACGCGGTCGCCGTGACGCTGGGTCTCCGACACCGCGGGAACGAGCACGTCGGCGACCGCGGCCTTGTAGATCCGCAGCTTCTTGATCAGCCGGCCCCGCGGTGACTCGACGACCCGATCGGACGCGGCGTCGGGCGTCGCCGGTGGCACCGCGCGCACGATCGCGAGCGCCTCCGCTTCCCCGAGCACCTCGGCGGCCGAAGCACACCGCCCGTACCACGCGAGGAGGTCGTCGATCGGTGCGTCGTCGGCCGGCGCACCGCCGAGCGTCGCGACGAAGTAGCTCGCGACCGCGGCCTCGAGCGACACGCCGAGTCCCGCCGCTTGCGACCACGACATGGCGCCGGCGAGTCCGCGATCGTGGCGGCAGAAGAACGCCCGGCACCGCGCGCTCCGCCCGGCCCACACGCCGCACGCGTGATCGCCGCCGACCCAGAACGGACAGCGCATCGCGAGGTCGCGGCCGAAACCCTGCTTCGCGCGCTCTGGAAATGCGTCGTCGTAACCGGCAACCGCGCGGACCCCCCACGCCGACACGCCATCGCGATTCGCGAGCCGCGCGCGCACCACCGCCGGATCTCCGACGCGACCGACGAGGAAGTTCGCGAGATTCGGCTGCGCCGTGCAACACCGCGTGTCGCGCGCCATGCTGAACGGATACGCGACGCCGGCCTCGCCTTCGACCACCAACGGGCACGCGCCGCAGCTCGACCGCGTCTCCTCGGGCCAGTCGCCGACCAGCTCGCCGAGGCGTGCACGGATCGCGTCCGGGAGCTGCGCGAAGGGTGACGTCACGGCTACCATCCTGCCATGCAATACGTCCCGTTCCTCGCGATCCTCGCCGCGTACGCGCTGATCTATCTGCCGCGCATGGGACCGGTGGCGAAGGCGATGAACGCGATGCCCGGCGGCTACGACAACCACGACCCGCGCACGCAACTCGCCCAGCTCGAGGGCGCCGGCCGCCGCGCGGCCAACGCCCATCAAAACGCGATCGAAGCGTTCGCTCCGTTCGCCGCCGGCGTGATCGTCGCGATGCTTCGCACGCCCGCGCACCCCGATCTGATCTCGCTGATCTGCATCGGCTTTGTCGTCGTCCGCACCGTCTACATGTTCGCGTACATCGCTGACAAGCCGAGCCTGCGCTCGGGGATGTGGTCGCTCGGCCTGCTCGCGACCGCAGCCCTGATGGTGTTCGGCGTGATCGGACCTACGCTTTAGGCGCGAGGCGCAGCGCCTTCGCGAGCCGCTCGAGATCCGCCACGGCCTTGGTGTGGCCCTTCTCGCGCAGCTCGGGCACGCGTTGCAGCAGCCGCCACGTCGCGTTCTGCGCGAACCAGAGATCGACGACGCTCTTCATCCGCAACGTGATCTCCGCCGCGCGCGCCACGATCTCGATCGCCGCCGGATCGATCTCGCCGTCGGCGGCGACGCGATCGATCAGGTGACGCAGGCTCTCGCTCGCGGCCAGCGCGATCTCCGGCGTATCGAGGCTGACGCGGACCTCGGCCGCCTCGACGAGTTGATCGCGCAGCGCCTGAAAGCTCGCACGATCGGCGCGCAGGTTCGTCAGCACGCGCCGGCGCAACGTGCCCTCGGCGATCGCGTGCAACACCTCCGGCACGGGCAGCTCGCGCGCCACCAGCCAGCGGATCAGCGGAGCCTGTTGATCGTAGGCCTCGCCGAGCTGGTCCTCGGCGCGATGCAGCGCCTCGCCGAGCACCGCCGCGATCACGCGCTCGCGCCGGCCCGGCAACAGCGCACCGAGCGAGAGCTGGGCGCCTTGAAAGTGTCGATCGATCACGCGCTGCGCGGCGAACACGTCCGCGGTCTTGAACGCCGAGGACAGCTCCTCGGTGATCGCGGTCCACTCGCCGGCGTCCGGCGGAGATCGCACGCCGCCGGTGACGTGCTGCTCGCCGAGGTACAGCCCGGCGAAGCACCAGGTCGTCGCGGCTTCGGTCAACGCCGAGCGCACGCGCAACTGCGACGCGATCATCCGCGCGCGGCCCGAGCGCCGCTCCATCGCATCGACCACTTCGATCACGAACCCCGGCACCGCGTGCGTGAGCTCGGTCGGGGTCACCAGCGTCCGCACCGCGACGTGCGCCGCGACCTTCTCGGGATCGACGCGCGCCGGGCGCACGCGCTGCATCCACACCTTGCGGCCATCGCCCTCCTCGGGGAGGTTCGACTGCGCCGCGCTCAGGCGCTCGACGAGCTCGCCCTCGGCGGGATGGCCGCCGACATCGTGCAGCAACTCGGCGACGCGCGCGGCGTACTGCATGCACTGCACGGTCTCGATGCCGGACAGCTCGTCGAAGAACCAGCCGCAGCTCGTGTACATCAGCATCGCGTGGCGCGCCATCTCCATCATCGACAGCGCCCGCACCCGCTCGTCGGGCGCCAGCACGTGCGCCGCGTGCACCGCGAGGAACTCCTCGCGCGCCGGCGCACCACCGAGCAGCACGTGGACATAGGCATCGCGCGCGGCCCACGGATCGCGGAACAGCAACGCGCCGGCACCGTCGAGCGCCGCCGCGACTTGGTCGCGCAGAAAGTCGAGCGCGTCGCGCAGCGGTCGCCGCCAGCGTTGATTCCAGCCCGGCTTACCGCCGCTGTTGCAGCCACAGTCTTCACGCCAACGCTCGACCCCGTGTGCGCAACTCCACGACGAATTCTCGACGAGCTGGACCTCCCAGGTCGCCGGCACCTTCGCGCGGAACTCGCCGTAGTTGGTGAGTCGCGTGCCCTGCCAGCCCTGCTCGACCTGTGCGAGCGCCCAGGCCAGCGCCATGTCGCCGTAGCGATGATGATGGCCGTAGGTCTCGCCGTCGGTCGCGATGTGACACAGCGTCGGCTCGTCGCCCTCGGCGTGGCCGCGGTTGATCATGCGCTCGATGATCTTGTGGCCATCGGCGAGCAGCCGCTCGAACGCGACGGCCTGCGCGACCGCGCCGTCGTAGAAGAACAGATCGATCGATCGCCCCGACGGCAGCGGGTACTTGTACGCGCGCCCCGGATCGACCGCGGTGCTCCGCCAGTCGCCGTGCGGCGGCCGCCACGCCTTGGCCTGATGCGGTGCGAGCACGGTGAACAAGATGCCCTCGGCGGCGAGCGCCTCGAGCGAGGCGGTGTCGACCGCGCACTCCGGCAGCCACATGCCCTCGGGCGCGCGCCCGAACCGCTTGCGAAAATCGGCGATGCCCCAGCGCACCTGCGTCGCGCGATCGCGCGGCGACGCGAGCGGCATGATCATGTGGTTGTAGGCCTGCGCGATCGCCGAGCCATGGCCGCCGAAACGCAGTTGGCTCGCGGCATCGGCGTCGACGAGCGCCTGATGCACGTCGGGCGCGTGGAGCTCGAGCCACGACATCAGCGTCGGGCCGACGTTGAAGCTCATGCGCTGGTAGTTATCGACGATCCGGATGATCTGGTTGTCGTTATCGACGACCCGCGCCGCCATGTTCGGGCGGTAGCACTCGGCCGTGATCCGCTCGTTCCAATCGCGATATGGATGCGCGCTTGGTTGCGGTTCGATCGCCTCGAGCCAGGGGTTCTCGCGTGGCGGCTGATAGAAGTGACCGTGGATGCAGACCCACTTCGCGCTCATGCTCGGCTCCAGTATACTACTCCGCGACGAACACGCAGATGCCGAGCGGTGGCACGGTCACGACGATCGACTGCTCGAAGCCACGACAGCCCTCACCGTCGCTGAACATCCCACCCTGGTTGCCGATGCCGCTGCCACCGTAGTGCACCGAGTCCGAGCTCAGGAGCTCGCGCCAGAACCCCGCGCGCGGCACGCCGAGCCGGTAGCCATCGCGCGGCACCGGCGTGAAGTTCGCGACGACGCACACCGGCGGGTCGCGATCGCCGCCCGTGCGCAGGTAGGCGAGCACACCGCCCTCGCGATCGTCGCCGACCAGCCACTGAAAGCCGACCGGGTTGCAGTCACCGACGTGGAGCGAGCGATGCGCGCGATACACGCCATTGAGATCGCCGATCCACTTCGCGATGCCCGCGTGGCCCGGGTGGCTCCCGATCCCCCAATCGAGCTGCTGGTCGTGATCCCACTCGTTCCACACGCCGAGCTCGTCGCCCATGAACAGCAGCTTCTTGCCGGGCAGCGTCCACTGGTAGCCGTAGAGCAGGCGCAGCGTCGCGTAGCGCTGCCACGGATCGCCCGGGAGCTTCGAGATCAGCGCGCCTTTGCCGTGGACGACCTCGTCGTGCGAGAGCGGCAACACGTAGTTCTCGCTGTTCGCGTAGATCGCGCGAAACGTCAGCTCGTCGTAGTGAAACTTGCGATGCACCGGCTCGCGCTCGACGTGCGCGAGCGTGTCGTGCATCCAGCCGAGGTCCCACTTGAAGCCGAAGCCGAGCCCACCGTGCTCGGGCGGTCGCGACACGCCACCCCACGCGGTCGACTCCTCCGCGATCGTCTGGACGTCGGGAAACGCGCCGTACACCGCGCGGTTGAGCTGCTGCAAGAAGCTGATCGCATCGCGGTCGTGGTTGCTGCCGTCTTCGTTCGGTAGCCACTCGCCGGCCTTGCGCGAGTAGTCGCGATACAGCATCGAGGCGACGCCGTCGACGCGCAGCCCGTCGACGTGATAGCGGTCGAGCCAGCTGATCGCCGAGGAGATCAGGAACGAGCGCACCTCGTGGCGACCGTAGTTGAAGATGTAGCTCGTCCAGTCGGGATGAAAACCGCGGCGCGGATCGGCGTGCTCGAACAGGTGCGTGCCGTCGAACTGACCGAGGCCGTGCGCATCGGTCGGAAAGTGCGCCGGGACCCAATCGAGGATCACGCCGACACCCGCGCGATGCAGCTCGTCGACCATCGCCATGAAATCATCCGGCGCGCCGTAGCGCGTCGTCGGCGCGAAGAACCCGGTCACCTGATAGCCCCACGATCCGTAGAACGGATGCTCCATCACGGGCATCAGCTCGACGTGCGTGAACCCGAGCTGCGAGCAGTGTTGTGCGAGCTGTTTGCCGAGGTCGCGATAACCGAGCACTTCGTTGTGATCGCGGCGCCACGATCCGAGATGCACTTCGTAGATGCTGATCGGCGAGCTATGGGTCGTGCGCGTGCCGCGCGTGCGCATCCACTCCGAGTCGCCCCATTCGTGGCGCGGCTGCCACACCACCGACGCGGTCGCCGGTGGATGTTCGGCGCGCGCCGCGAACGGGTCTGCTTTGTCGAGCACGCGCCCATCGGCGGCGGTGATCGCGTACTTGTAGCGAGTGCCGTGGCCGACGTTCAGCGTCCCGGCCCAGATGCCGCTCGACTCGACCGGCTCGAGCACGTCGGCGCCGGCGCGCCAGCCGTTCCAATCCCCGATCACCGACACGGCGCGAGCGTTCGGCGCCCACACGGCGAAGTGCGTCCCGTTCGTCACCACGTGCGCGCCCAGCTTGTCGTAGAGCCGGAAGTGCGTGCCCTGGTTGAACAGGAACAGATCGTCGGAGGTCAGCACGGACCGGCAGAGTACCAGTCGCCACGCGTGGTTACGACCCACGCAACCGGTTGCGGGTGTTGCCGATAACAACGCGCATGAAAGCCAACCAACTTCTTGTTCTGTCGTTCGCTGCAGCCGCGGGCTGCGGTGTGGTGAGCATGCCGGGCCACGCGGCCGGCGATGACGCGATGGGGTCCGATGCCGGCTCCGGTTCGGATATGGGCTCGGACACCGACCCGCCGGGCTCGCATCCGCCGGGCACGATCTACGGCCACATCAAGGACGAGCGCGGTGACACGATCGATTTTTCCAGCGGTGAGCCGGTGCACACGCATGCAGGTGCGTCGGTCGATCTCTCGACCGGCTGTCCGGCGGTCTACAAGTACGCCTACTTGACGAGCAAGCAGGCGCCGCCATTCGGCAGCGAAGTGACCCTGAATCCGATCGCCTTCAAGGTCCAGACCGATGCCGCTTCGACGGATCCGACGGCGAGCGAGTATCGCGTTCGTACCGACGACGCTCATACGCTGCTCGATTGGACGCCGATGGCGCCAGACGCCGACAGCGTCTACACGATGACGCTGCATCGCGACGACAGCGCGACGATGCAAGCGCTCGGCACGAGCGTTCAGAAGATGTACATCGATGTGCGGTTCCGCGACACGAGTGGAACCCAGACGACCGTGACCGGTTGCTGGGAGAATCATCCGCTCGCCGCGCCGTTGCAGGTCGGCCAGTTCACCGGCGGCGCGCTGTTCGGAATGACGTTCGCGGCGAGCTCGCCGATTTCGGCCGTGCTCGAGAGCGGTCTCTCGGGAAACTTCGGCGGCGTCATCGCGACGATGCCGGTCGTTCAGACCACCGCAGAGGCCACGCCGATCACGTTCGCGCTTCCGACGCCGACGGGCACCGAAACGGTCGCCGCATTGACGGTGGACATCCCCACGTCGGTCACGACCGCCTCGCTCCTGTGTGGTCCGGTCACGTTCGACGTTGGGTGCAACCGCTACAGCGCGACCCGCACTCCGCTCAACTCGAATGGTCCGCTCGCCGGCGTCTGGGATCTGCACGTGGTCGATGATCTGACCGGTTCGTGGATCTGCAGCAATGGCGGCATCGATAACGGCACTGCCATCCATGAAAGCTGCGCGATTCCCGCGCGAACCGACGGCCCGCCGCGCGCATATCACGTCGTGCTCTCGCTCAGCTCGTCCAACCTCGCACCGTTCGCGCAGACGTTCTATGGCGAGTACACGGTCGCCGCGAAGCACTTCACCGGCACCGCGCCGACGAACGACTCGGGCTGCTCGCAGTTCCGCTCGCACGTGAATCCCAACACCGGCGTCGAGACCACGAATTGTGTCGAGACCACGACCGCAAGCCTGACCACCGCACTTCAGACGGCGCACATCGACTTCGACGCCATCGCGCTCGGGGTGACGTCGAACCTCGGCGAGCCCACGATGCCGAGCATCGCACCCGCAGCGCTCGTGTTCGGAGCGCAATCGTGGGACGCCGGTAACGCCGGGCTCTAGTCCCAGCCGGGCTCGTCGATTCCGTCGCCGCCGGTCGCGCCGTCTCCAGCCATCTCGCTGGAGCCCGGCGTGTTTTGCGTTGCGGCCGGCTTGTCGGTCTTGCCCGCCGTCGGATCGTCCTCGCCGAGATCCCACGCGGTGTCGAGGTCGTCCATCGGCGGCATCACCGACACCGACTTCGTGCGCGCCATCGCGACCTCCGGAGCCGGCTCGGCGACGATCGGCGGTGCCGGTGCCGGCGGCGGTGGCAACGGTTGGAACGGCAGCTTCGCGGGCGCGGTCGGCGCGTCGTGCGCAGCGGCGACCGGTGCAGTGGTGCTCAGCGGCTGCTCGGCCGGCTGACGCTCGCGACGACGGCGACCACCACGGTCACCACGGTCACCACGCTCTTCGCGCGGCGCCGCGGCAGGCGCCGAGGCATTCGCGGCAGCGAGCACGCGCTTGCAGACGTCTTCGAACTGGGTCGCCTGTGCGCGATCGGCATCCTCGAGCAACGGACCGGCATCGGCCCACTGCGCGCGGAGCTCGTCGATGACCTCGACCGGGTCGCGCCCCGAGAACCGCAGATCGCCGAACGCGTTCGAGCGCATCGCTTGCTTCAACTGGGCGGCGAGATCGACGCCACGGTCGGGGGCCGCCGCCGTCTTCGGCAACAGCTCCTCGGCCTTGCCGATCAACTTCGTGCGACGCGCGAACAGCGCGGTCGGGTCGAGCTCGGTGCCCTTGACGATCTCACCGACGCTCGCGATCACCGCGCGCACCATCTGCTCGACGGCGGGCGACAGCTCGCGACGATCGAGCTCGCGGACCTGATGGCGCACCGCGATCGCGCGCGTGACCCGCTCGGCGCTGACCTCGTCGCTGGTCTCGACGGCCGTGATCTCGAGCTTCAGGGCATCGAGCTCGGCGCGGTGGGTGTTGGCCTCGGCGTCGCGCGATTCGTCGCGCTTCGCGAACAGGCCATCACAGGCGGCGCGGAACGCGTTGTAGACGGCGTCGGCATCGCGCCGCGGCACGTAGCCGATGTCCTTCCACTCGAGCTGCAGATCCTTGATCTGACCGATCGCCTTGCCCCAGCCGCCGTCGGCGGGAGCCTCGAGCGTGACCTGTTGCGCGCGCGCGATCAGCTGCTGCTTCTTCGCGAGGTTGTCGCCCTCTTCGGCGTGACGCGCGTCGAGCATCGGCTTACGGCGCTCGAAGAACTTGTCGCACGCGGCGCGGAAGCGCTTCCACAGATCGTCGCCCTGCTTGCGCGGCAGGTGGCCGGAGTCTTTCCAGCTGCCCTGCAGCGTCTTGAGCTTGTCGGCGGTGGCCGCCCAGTCGGTCGATTCGGCGAGCTGCTCGGCCTCGGCGATCAAGGCCTCTTTGACCTTGATGACCTCGGTGAACTTCTCGTTCTCGATCTCGCGGAAGCCCTTCACCCGATCGTAGACCGCGTCGCAGCCGACCTTGAACAGGTCCCACAGCTCCTTCGAGCGGCGCTGCGGCATCGGGCCGACTTCTTTCCACAGCGCCTGGAGCTGGCGCAGCCGGTTCGCGAGATCCTGCGACGGCTCCTCCGCCGCCATCGACTTCGCGGCGGCGATCAGCGCCTCGGCCTTCGGCACGTTCTGGAACCGCTCCCAATCCTCGGCCTCGCGCAGCTCGTTGACCCGCCCGGTCAAGCGATCGCGCGCCGCGGAGTAGCGCTCGGCGAGGGCGTCGCGGGTGTCGGCGGAGACCCGACCGATCTGTTCGAACGCCCTGCCCGCTTGTTGCAGCGCGCGATCGAGCTGGCGCAGATCTTTGGTCTCGAGCTTCTCGAGATCGTCGACCAGCGACACCAGGTTCTGGGCGAGCACCGCATTGCGCTCGACATCCTCGACCCGGCGCGCCTCGCGCTCGACGAGCTCGGCGGCACGCCGCGTGTCGTCGTCGGCCTTGCGACGATCGCGCTCTTCGCGACGCGCGGTGTCTTCGGCTTCACGCGCGGCGCGCGCTTCGGCAGTCTCGACCGGTGGTGCGACCGGGGCAGGAGCCGCGGCGGCACGTTCGGCCGCCGCGCGCTCGCGCTCGCGCGTCGCTTCACGCTCGACCGCACGCAACTCGTCGGTCGAGCGCGCCTGCGATTGATGGAGCTCTTTGCGCCGCCAGAACCGCTCGGTGCTGCGCGTGAACCGCTCGGACGCTTCGGTGTGACCATCGGCGTCGGCCGCGAGCGCTCTCCACGCAGCTTCCGACTTCTCGACGAGCGGCGTGACGCGATCGAAGTCGAAGCTGTCGGCGACGTTCTCGACTTCGCGGATCAACTGCGCGCGTTCGGCGCGCAAGCGCTTGACCTCGTCGGGGACGACCGGCGCGAGCTTCTTCTTCTCGGCCTCGGTCATCTCGCCCGCGATCTTGCGAGCGCGCTGGCGGACCGCCTTGTTCTTCGCCTTCGACGCGACGTTCTCGAGGCGATCGAGATCGTCGAGCTTGTCGACCGCTGCGAGGCCGACTTCCTTTTGCGTGGTGTCGATCGCGAGCGCGCGCAAGACGTCGCCGTCGTCGATGCGAGCGACCGCCGCGAGCCGGAGCTCCTGCGGTGCGTCGCCCTTCGCGAGCTCGGCCAGCGCGCGCGGATCACGGAGCTCGCCGAACGCGCGCTTGCGGATCGCCGGGAGCGACGCATGCGCCGCGACCTCGACGAGCGCGTGCTGCTCGCCGATCTTGATGATGCCGGTGAGCGCTGCGCCCGCCTTCTCGACGTCATCGGCATCGGCACCGCACGCGATGTCCTGCCAGAGCTCGGCCGCGCGTTCGCCCGCGAAGTCGCGCAGGCTACGCTCGGTCTCGGCGGCAGCAAGCTCCGCGAGAACGTCGGCTTCGTGGATCTTCTCGATCGCGAGTCGGCGTACGCCGATGTCGCGGTCGGTCTTGGCCACCTGGATCAGGATCGCAGCATCGTCATTCGTCAGCGCGCGAATTGCTTCGGTGCGGACGCGAACATTGCTGTGGCGGTATTTGGGGCGAAAAAGATCTGCAATCCCCATGGGTAGGGGCGGAATCTATGCGGCCCGGGGTACCCTGTCCACCACCGAAGCGTGGTTACGGCACCAGCGCCAGTAACTCTCCGATGACGTCGACCAGCCGGAAGTCGCTCGGGGTGAACACGCGGCGAATTCCGAGCGCTTTGAGGGCCTCGTGGTCGCGGGCCGGGACCGTCCCGCCGAGGACGACCGCGATCTCGGTCCCGCCGCGAGCCCGCAATTCCTGCAGCACCGCGCCGGCGAGCTCGACGTGCGAGCCCGACAGCACCGACAGGCCGATCACGTCGACCGCCTCCTGGACGGCGACCGCCGCGATCGCGGCCGGTTCGAGCCGGATCCCGGCGTAGATCACCTCGAAGCCGGCGTCGCGCGCCGCGACCGCGATGATCTCGGCGCCGTTCGAGTGGCCATCGAGCCCGGGCTTGCCGACGAGCAACCGCGGGCGCCGGCCGGTCTTCGCGACCTGGGCCTCGACCTTCGCGCGCAGCGCCTGCCATTCGCCGGTCGACTCGTCGAGGTGCGCACCGCCGACCCCCGTATCGGCCCGATACTCGCCCCACACCGCGCGCAGCGTCCCGGCCCATTCGCCGGTCGTGCACCGCGCGAGCGCGCACTCGATCGACGCCTCCATGATCGGCTTGCCCGCCCGCGCGAGCGCCTCGAGGTTGGCGAGCGCCGCCGCCGCACGTGCCGGCTCGCGCTTGGCTCGGGTCTCGGCGAGCGAGGCGAGCGCCTGCTCGGCCGCGCGCGGATCCGCTTCGAAGATCCCGCCATCGCCGTTGACCAGCGGCGACGGCAGCGCCTCGATCCACTTGTTGACGCCGACCACGATCTGCTCGCCGCTCTCGATCCGCCCCATCCGCGCGGCCATCGATCGCACGAGCTCTTGCTTGCAGTAGCCGGTCTCGATCGCGCCGCGAATGCCGCCGAGCTTGTCGATCACGGCGAGCTCACGCTTCGCCGCATCGATCAGCGATTGCACCTTGTTCTCGATCACCGGATTGCCCGTGAACAGGTCGCCGTACTCGAGCAGGTCGGTCTCGAACGCGAGGATCTGCTGGAGCCGCAGCGACCACTGCTGGTCCCACGGCCGCGGCAACGACAGCGCCTCGTTCCACGTCGGCAACTGGAGCGCGCGACACCGTGCATCGCGCGACAGCGTGACGCCGAGCGTCTCGATCAAGATCCGCCACGCGTTGTTCTCGGGCTGCTGCTCGGTCAGGCCCAACGAGTTGACCTGGACGCCGTAGCGAAACTGGCGCAGCTTCGGATCGGTGACGCCGTAGCGCTGTTCGCACAGCTCGTCCCACATCGCCGAGAACGCGCGCATCTTGCACATCTCCTCGATGAACCGCATGCCCGCGTTGACGAAGAACGACACGCGGCCCACGCACTGCGCCATCGCCGCCGCGTCGACGTTGCCGCGCTCCTTCACGCGATCGAGCACGCCGAGCGCGTCGGCGAGCGCGAACGCGAGCTCTTGCACCGGCGTCGCGCCGGCCTCCTGAAGGTGATAGCTGCACACGTTCGACGGATTCCACAGCGGCAGCTTCGCGACGCAGTACTCGTAGGTCTCGGCGATCAGATCGAGCGACGGCTCCGGCGGAAAGATGTACGTGCCACGCGCGAGATATTCTTTGACGATGTCGTTCTGGGTCGTGCCGCGCAGGCCGGCCTCGGGCACGCCGCGCTCGCGCGCGAGCGCCACGTACAGCGCGAGCAGCCACATCGCGGTGCCGTTGATCGTCATCGACGTGTTCATCCGCTCGAGCGGGATGCCGTCGAACAGCACGTGCATGTCGTCGAGCGACACGATCGGCACGCCGACCTTGCCGACCTCGGGCCGCGCGAGCGGATGGTCGGGGTCGTAGCCGCACTGGGTCGGGAGGTCGAACGCGATCGAGAGCCCGGTCTGGCCCGCGGCGAGGTTGCGCCGATACAGCTCGTTCGACGCGCGCGCACTGGAGTGCCCCGCGTACGTGCGGAAGATCCACGGAGGGTCGCGCGGCCGATCGGGCATAGGAACGATGTGTACCACCGTACTTTCGCTTCCAATGCACGACGGTGGAGCTAGACTGCCGGCCATGAACAAGACGCTCTTGATGGTGGTCCTCGCGGTCGCCGCCGCGGGTTGCTCGAAGTCCGACAAGTCCAACACCAAGGAATCGGCGACGGCGCTCGAGGCCGGCAACCTGAGCTTCATTTCGGTCGACGACGTCGACGCCCACATCACGAAGGGCACCGCGCAGGCGGTCGATGCGAATGGCATCGCGACCCGCAAGCACGAGGGCGTGGTCCCCGGCGCCGTGCTGCTGACCAGCTCCGAGACCTACGCGCTGACCGAGCTGCCGTCCGACAAGGCCAAGGAGCTGGTGTTCTACTGTGTGAACACCCACTGCGCCGCGTCGCACCAGGCCGCCGAGAAGGCGATCGCGTCGGGCTACACCAACGTCAAGGTCATGGCGGAAGGCATCGCCGGTTGGGTCAAGGCCGGCAAGAAAGTTCAGACCATCTAGCTCAGCGTCGCGCGCAGACCGTCGACCAGCGTGGTCTTCGCCACGACTCCGAACGTCTCGCGCAGCCGATCGACGCGCGCGCGCGACTTCAGGATCTCGCCGGACCGCGCGGGTGCATGCGTGATCTCCGACCGCTTGCCGCACAGCTCGACGAGCGTGCGCGCGAGCTCGAGCACCGTGATCTCGCCGCCGGTCCCGACGTTGGCAACAACGCGCGAGTTGCCATCCGCGACCGCGGCCGCGAGGGCGCGCACGACATCGCCGACGTAGACGAAGTCGCGGGTCTGCGAACCGTCGCCGAAGATCGTGAGCGGCTTTCCAGCGCGCGCGCGATCGCTGAAGATCGAGATCACGCCGGAGTACGGGCTCGACGGATCTTGTCGCGGTCCATACACGTTGAAGAAGCGCAGCGCCGTCGTCGGCACGCCGTGGACGTTCGCGTAGTAGTCGAGCGCGAGCTCCGAGGCGAGCTTGTCGATGCCGTACGGCGACAGCGGCTGACACGGCGCATCTTCGGGCACCGGCATCGTCGCGACATCGCCGTAGACCGCGGCCGACGATGCGAACGCGACCTTCTTCACGCCGTGCGTGCGCGCGTACTCGAGCACGTGCAGCGTCCCGCCGTAGTTGATCTGCATGTCGACCAGCGGGTTCTGCACCGAGTGCACGACCGAGACTTGCGCGGCGAGGTGCACGATCCGCGCGACCGGCCCATGCATCTGCGTGATCTGCGCGAGGGCGGCGAAGATCCCGTGCGCGACATCGCACACGACGACGTGCAGGTGCTCGTGATCGGCCCAGCGTGCGAGGTTCGCGCGCTTGCCGGTCGAGAAGTTGTCGAGCACGACGACGCGGTTGCCCGCCTCGAGAAAATGATCGACGACGTGCGAGCCGATGAACCCGGCTCCGCCGGTGACGACGATGGTCTCCACGCAGCTACTTTACTGCTAGCGTCGTCACAATGCGCGCGCTCCAGATCCAACGTCACGGCGGTCCCGAAGTTATGGAGCTCGCTGACCTGCCGATTCGCGATCCCGGCGCCGGCGAGATCCGGATCCGCCACCACGCGATCGGCGTCAATTTCATCGATACCTACCAGCGCAGCGGTCTGTACAAGCAACCGCTGCCGTTCGTCCCGGGCAGCGAAGGTGCCGGGGTCGTCGAGGCGGTCGGCGAGCGGACCTCGTTCGCGGTCGGCGATCGCGTGGCCTATGCCGCGAACACACCCGGCTCGTACGCGGAGACCCGCACGCTCGTCGCCGCGCAGGTCGTGAAGCTCCCCGACTCGATCGCGTTTCCAACCGCCGCCGCGATGATGCTGAAGGGCCTGACCGTGCAGTACCTGCTGCGCCGCACGTCACCGCAGGGCGGCCTCCACGCCGGTGACTTCATCGTGTGGCACGCCGCGGCCGGTGGCGTCGGCACGATCGCGTGTCAGTGGGCGAAGGCGCTCGGGCTGCGCGTGATCGGCACGGCGGGCGGGCCCGAGAAGTGCGCGCTCGCCGCACGCTGGGGCGCCGAGTTCACGATCGACTATCGCCACGACGACGTCGTCGCGCGTGTCAAAGAGATCACGGGCGGGCACGGCGTCAAGATCGTCTACGACTCCGTCGGCAAGGACACGTTCGACCGCTCGCTCGATTGTCTCGCGCCGTTCGGCCTGCTGGTGTCGTTCGGCAACGCCTCGGGGCCCCCGGCGCCGCTCGACATTCTCACGCTGTCGCGCAAGGGCTCGCTCTACGTCACGCGCCCGACGCTCGGGACGCATAGCAAGGACCACCTCGCCGAGATGGCCGCCGACCTGTTCGAGGTCGTGACCAGCGGCAAGGTCACGATCGACGTCCACCAGACCTATGCGCTCGACGACGCCGCGCAGGCGCACCGCGATCTCGAGGCGCGCAAGACCACCGGCGCGAGCGTCCTGCTCGTCTAGCTCGAGCTCGGTCCGTAGGCGTAAGCGACGAGCGTGAGCGTAAGCGCGATTTGGAGCGAGCGAAGCGAGCGGTCTCGGCGACCCGGCGACGTTCGATCACCGATGCAGGGGACCATCTCCGGCCTCGATCGCCGGGGGATCGCGCAGGGCGGGACGGGCCAAAGATCCGCTTACGCTTACGCTCGCCGCTTACGCCTACGCCTCGACCATCGGAACGATGGTCGAGCTACTGATTGCCGAACGCGATCCGGCCGAGCTTGCCGAGGATCACGTCGAGCGCGATGTGGTTGTCGCCACCCTCGGGGACGATCAGATCGGCCCAGCGCTTCGACGGCTCGACGTACTCGAGGTGCATCGGCCGCACGGTCGCGTAGTACTGATCGCGCACCGAGTTGAAGCTGCGACCGCGTTGCTCGAGGTCGCGCCGGATCCGTCGCATCAAGCGAATATCGGCGTCGGTATCGACGAAGATCTTGATGTCCATCTGCTCGCGCAGCGCGGCCTCGACGAACACCAGGATGCCCTCGACGATGATCACCGGCGCCGGCGCGACGTGGCGGACCTCGGTGCTCCGCGTGTGGTGCGCGAAGTCGTAGATCGGAATCTCGACCGGCTCGCCGGCGCGCAGCCGGCGCAGGTGCTGGGCGAACAGATCGCTCTCGAGCGAGCTCGGGTGATCGTAGTTGACCGCGGCGCGCTCGTCGGGCGAGAGGTGCGTCTGATCGCGGTAGTACGCATCGTGCTCGATCCGCACGCAGCGATTATCCGGAATCGCGGCTTCGAGCTTGTGCGCGACCGTGGTCTTGCCGGAGCCGGTACCGCCTGCAATTCCGACGACAAGTGGCCTCGACATCTTCGCGCGCTGTGTCGCACGCGCCGCGCGCGGACGTCAATGATCGAGTGAGGTCGACAACATCTTGAGCGTGAACGTGGTCAGCGAGCCCTTGACGTGGACCTCGGTCCCTTCGAGCGCGACGACGAGCTTGCCGACACCCTCGTTGCTCGTGAACATGTCGCCGAGCTGCGGGCGGATCACGGCGGCCGCGGCCTGCGCCGCTTTCGCATCGTGGGTGTCGGCACCCGCGTCGAGCTCGAGGCCCTTGTCGGTCAGCCGCGCCCACCCGTACACGTCGCTGCCGGTCGGCAACAGCAGCATACTCGACCAATCGACCTTCGCCTTGCCGCCGACGACGAACGCGAGCGTGCGATCCGCCGGCAACTTCGCGAGCAGTGCGCGCGTCGCCGAACCGGTCGCCGCCGTCGGGTGCGTGACAACTGCATGCACCGCATCGGCCGTCATCTCGGGACGCACCGCGAGGTACACCGTGTGATCGTCGACGAAGTCGAGCCAGCCGACATCGGCGATCTGGTAGATCGTCGCGCCGTCTGTGGTCGTGCGCGCGACCGCCCCGGTGTCGAGACACGCGATCACGTCGCGCTTCTGCCAGCGGCCACCGATCACGATCTCGCCGGTGCCCTTCGTATCGAGCTTCGGGGTCCCGAACACGATCCAGTCCGCGCCACGGCCGAGCGCGACCACGCACTCGGGCAGCTCGCTCGTGACGAAGTTGACCTTCGGATCGTTCGTGAGCTTCGTCAGCATCTCGGCGGTCGCCGTGTTCGCGCGGAGGTCGTCGACCAGCACCGACACGATCACGTTGGTGTCGCTCGGCAGGTGCGCGATCGCATTCGCCGCCGCCGCGCGCGACTTCGCCGGCGGCTCGGCGGCGGTCACGAGCGGAAGCTGTTTCGGCGGCGGCGTGGCGTGCGCGGCCCACGGATCGTTTGGATCTGCGACCAGCGGTTTCGGCGCGAGTGGCTTCGTCACGATCGCCGCGGCCTCGTGACGCGGCGCGAACCGCACATAGGCGAACGTGCCCGCGGCCACGACCACCGCGAGTCCCCCTGCGAGCCATGGCCAGCGCTGCTTCGCGATCGCCGTGGTCGGTGCCGCCAGCGTCGGCGCCCAGGCGAGCGGCGTCGGCTGCTCCGGCAGTGCACTCTCGGGCCGCATCCGCGCGGTCTCGGCAGCGCCGGGTTCGGCGAGCTCGCCACCGGAGGCCGCGACCACCGCCGCGTACAACGCCGAGGCACTCGCCGGGCGATTCTGCGCGCGCGTCGACAAGGCGCGGCGGATCTCGACATCGAGCGCTTCCGGAACCGGCGCGAGCTCGGTCAACGGCAGCGGCGACAACCGCGCTTCGGGATCGCCGGCGTCGTGCCACGGCAACTGGCCCGCGAGCATCGCGTACAGCACGAGCGCGAGCTCGTAGACATCGGTCGCGAGCCCCGCCGACTGTCCGAAGAACCGCTCCGGCGCCATGTACGCCGGCGTGCCGCGGACGTTGCCCTCCTGGGTCGTCGTCGACGCGGGCGCCGCGAGATCCTTGGCGATTCCGAAATCGAGCAGCACCGCGTGACGGTCCGCGACGACGAACACGTTCTCGGGCTTGAGATCGCGATGGACGAGGCCCTGCTCGTGGAGCGCCGTGACCGCGCTGCACAGCTCGCCGAACAGGTGCAACGCGCGATCGAGCGCGAGTCGGCCGCGCGCGATCAGCGTGGCCAGCGTCTCACCCTCGAGGCGCTCCATCGCCAGATACGGCCGGCCATCCGGCAGCTCGCCGACGGCGAGGACCTTGACGACCGACGGGTGCCCGATCTGCTGGAGCCGCTGCGCCTCACCGAGGAACTGCGCACGATCTTTCCCCGTGCCCACGAGCGCAGTGTGCAGAACTTTCAGTGCGACCCGGCGCGGTCCCCAGGACGCGTCGTACACGACACCGCTCCCACCCTGTCCGAGGACCGCGTGGATGCGAAACTCGCCGAGCGAAGTGGGCGGATTTGGCGTGGCGTGCGCTGGCTCCACGGATCTCGGGCTCACCATAGCTCGATTCACTTCGGTCCACGTATTGCTACTTTGTCTGAGCAGCGGAGGCCGCCATGATCCGACTTGCTCTCTCTGAAGACCACACCATCGTTCGCTGGGCGCTGCGAGAGGCCCTCAACAAGACCGACGACATCGAAGTCGTAGGCGAGGCCGGCACGGCCGAGGAAACCCTCAAGATGATTCAGGACGTTCGTCCCGAGATCTTGTTGCTGGACCTCACGCTGCCCGATCGCTCCGGGTTCGACGTGCTGACCGATCTGCGTCAGATCGAGACAGCGCCGCTGGTCATCGTGCTCACGTGGCACACCGAGCCTAGCTACACCGCGCGAGCGATCGCCGCAGGTGCCCACGGCTACCTGAACAAATCGGTACAGCCACACGAGTTGCTCGAAGCGATTCGCGCGGTCAGCCGCGGCGAACAGGCGCTGCCCCCGGGCACCGAGGCGCTGCTCGATTCGTCGGAGCATCCGGCGGGCGCACTCACCGCGCGCGAGCAACAGGTGATGGAGATGCTCGCGCGCGGGTTGACCAACCGCGAGATCGCCGAACACCTGCAGATCAGCATCAAGACCGTCGATACCCATCGCGGTCACGTGCTGAAGAAGCTCGGGTTGCGCAACAACTCCGAGCTGACGCGGTTTGCCGTCAAACACGGCTACGTCGCGCTCTGATACGATCGCGAGGTGCGCCTCGTGGTCCTGCTGTTGCTGACGTGCGGATGCCGTCAGATCTTCGGCCTCGACGTGCCCGCGTCGCTTCCCGCGGACGGCGAGGCGATCGACGCATCCGGTGATGGCGCAGCTAGCCCGCTCGATGCTGCGCACCTCTGCTTCGTTCGGCCCTCGCTCGGCCTCGGTGCGTGTCTCGCGGATCCTCCGATGTCCGAGCTCGTCGTCGACAGTCCGATCACGTTCGCGACCGATACGTTTCCGTTGTGCGCCACGCTCACGACGAGCACGCAGGACCTGTGTGTCGTCGCCGCGGCATCGATCACGATCGGCCAGAACGCCGTGATTCACGTGACCGGCACGCGCCCGCTCGTCCTGGTCTCACCGGGCTCGATCGAGATCGACGGCACGCTCGACGTCTCGAGCCACCTCGGCAACCTCGGCATGCCGACCGCCGGCCCCGACGAGAATCCGACGGTTTGTGGGACGACGGAGGCTGGCATGCTCCAGGGTGGCGGCGCCGGCGGATCGTTCACCACCGCGGGCGGCGATGGTGGTCGCGGCGTCGCGAACAACAGCATGCCCGGTCTCGCTCGAGCCGCGTTCGCGGCCGATTCCTTTCACGGCGGCTGTCGCGGCGGGTTCGGCGCCAGCGCCGACACGACGATCGTCGCGGCGTACGGCGGCGGCGCGCTCGCGATGTTCGCGGCGACCGTCACGGTGGCCGGGACGATCAACGCGAGCGGGATGGCGGGACACGGCGGCGCCCCAGGATCGACCGGCGGCTACGGCGGCGGCACCGGCGGGATGGTGGTGATCAGCGCGCCGGCGATCACGATCGCGAACCCGGGCCAGATCTATGCGATCGGCGGCGGCGGTGGTGGCGGCGCGAGCAGTTCGGCGGCCGGCCTCAACGGCGCCGAGGCCGCGTCGTACAGCGGCGTCGTGCCAGGTGGCCAGGGTGGCAACAACGCCGGCGACGGCGGCAGTGCGTTTCCCCTGACCGACTCGGGGCAACTCGGTGGCGGGATCAACGGCGCCGGTGGCGGTGGTGGCGGCGGCGTTGGCGCGATCGTGGTGTTCACGAGCTCGACGTTCTCCAACCCTCGGATCTCGCCGGTGCCGCAGGTCCTGAGCTACTAGCGCCGAGCCGGCTCGACCCAGGCTTCGGTGCCGTCGTCGCGCGTGATGTCGGCGCGGAGATAGCCGGTCGCCGGAAGCTCGCGACGCGCGCGCTTGCCGTGCTCGGTCGCGACCACCACGCCGTTCTCGATCCACTCGATCTGATAGGTCCCCGCGGCATTCGGATCGACCTCGACGACGAGCTCGGTGCCGACGACGTCGGCCTTGTCGAGCACGACGCCGGTCGACGCGTAGAAATGCCCGGCCGCGAGCGCGTCGAGGATCGCCTGCGCGTTGCGACGCGCCTTGACGACGACCCAGCCACCGCCCGCGGGCCACTTCATCTTGTGGTGATGCCCCGGCATCGGATAGTCGTGCGCGTCGTCGGAGGCGACGCCCCACATCGTGAGCCCGCGCGCGAGCACGCTGTCCCACAACGTCTCCATCGACGGATGGTCCTTGTCGCCGTTGCTCCACTTCATGAACTGCGCGTTCGCGATCTCGACGAGCGATGCGCCGCGCTTCGCGAGCTCCGCGAGGAGCTCGGGGTTCATGCCCCAGAACCACTGCGGGTGATTGATCTGCACGAGCGCACCGCCGAGTGCGCGACTCGCGAGCAGCGCCGCCTGGTACATGTCGATGCGCTCGTGGCTGTGGCGCTCGGCCCACTCGAGCTTGCCGCCGGGGCGCGCGGTCGGCCCGAGGACGTTGACGTGGATCCGGCACTTCTTCGACTTGTCGCCGGGCGGCAGACAACCGCTCGGGTTGTGCGTGAGCTCGATGCCCGAGAGCACGACGAGCGCCTTCGGATGGTTCGGATCGGCGTCGCGCAGCGCGATGTGACCGCGGGTGTCGGTCGCATCGATCTCGCTGACGCGATTGTGATCGGTGATCGCGATGAAGTCGTAGCCGTGATCCTCGTACCACTGGATCACGTCCGGAATCGGCAGCGACGAATCGCCGGACGGCTTCGCATGGACGTGGGTCGAGCCCTTGAGCCAGACCTCGGGATCACTCGCCGGCGGTGGTGGCGGCGGCTCCGCGTCGACGGGGATCTCCGACACCAACGCGGCATCGAGAGGCACGACCGGTACGGCGACCGGCGACAGCGGCGGCGCCACATCCGGCGCGGCGCAGCCAACGAGCACGCAGAGCGCCAGCAGCTTCACGGCGTTCGAGCCTCGTCGAGCGCGGCCGCCCCCTCGCGCGTCATCGCGTTGACGACGCCCCACGTCGACTTCTTCCACGTCGTGCGCAGCGCCAGGAACAGGCCGAGCGAGTCGGTCAGCATGCGGCGCTCGACCGGATGACCGGCCGTGAAGTCCTTGGTCTCGCCCGGATCGTCGACCATGTCGCCGAGGAGCGGCACGCCGCTGCGGCCGACGCGCGCCTTCCAGCGGCCGATCCGCATCACGTGCGCGTACTCGTACATCGACGCGTACGACGGGCGCGGCCACCCTTTGCCGACCCCTTGCGCGAGCGACTCGAGCGCGCTGCCCTGCGCGGCGGGAAACAGCGGCTGGCCGAGTGCCTCGAGCATCGACGGCAACAGGTCGATCGACTCGGCGCCCTCGTCGACGATCGTGCCTCCCGGAAACCGCGACGGATCATGGACGAGCAGCGGCACGCGCACGAGCGAGTCGCGCAGCGAGCCACCGTGACCGCAGCGCACGTCCTCGAACAATTCCTCGCCGTGATCGGCGGTGATGATCAGCATCGTCTGATCCCAGATGCCCCATGACTTCAGCTTCGCGACGAGCCGGCCGACCTGATGATCGTGATAGCTCACCGCGGAGTCGTAGATCGCGCGCAGCCGCTCGACGTCGGCCGGCGGCGGGATGATGCTGCAGCCCATCGAGCCCGCCTTGAAGCCGAGCTCCTTCGCGGTGCCGAACTCCTGGAAGGGACCGTGGTACGGGCCCGGCGAGTAGATGTCGATCCATGGCTTGCGAGCGATCCACGGACCATGGGTGTCGATCGTGCCCATGAACAAGTAGGTCGGGCCGTCGCGATGCTTGTCGAGCTGACCGAGCGCGGCGTCGACGATCTTCTGACCGTAGATCGTATTATTTTCGACCCCGGTCTCGCGCATCATGTTGCGGAACTCCTTGAAGCCGCGCGCGTAGCCATCGTCCTCGTCGACGTAGCCGTTGCCGGTGCACGCCGTGGTGTAGAACCCGTTCGCCGCGAGCTGCGTCGCGATCAGGTCGAAGTGCTTGTCGAGGTTCGAGTTGATCTTCTTCGGATCGCCGGCGAGCCGCACGTTGTGGACCGCCGGATACACCGACGTCCACATGCTCGAGTGACTCGCCTGCGACTCGTTGCCCTGGACGTAGTACTGGCGAAACACCACCGACGATTTCGCGAGCTCGTCGAAGTTCGGCGTCTGCGCGCGCGCACCCGGCGTGAAGATCGGAATCTTGTCGGCGCGCAACGCGTCCATCACCCACAGGATGATGTAGCGAGGAGGCTCGGCTTTCGGCAGCGCGACCGGCACCGGGCCGTGCAGCGTGATCCGGGGATGCGTGATGCGCGCGCGCGGACAATCACGAGCGGTCAGGGCGAGCCGCACGACCTTGCCGGCACTGCCCGACAGATCGATGCGCGGCGTCTCGGCCGACATCACGCCGCCGGTCAGGCTGTCATCCCCGGCGCGCGCCGCGACCTCGAGCCGGCACTTGCCGGTGACCTCGGCGACGAGGTTCGCGCCGTCCGGAATCGTCTCGTACCACGCGACCGACGCGTTCTGCGCGAGCTCGAACGCGTCGCCCTTCGCGTCGAACATCACGGCGCTGCGCGGATCCTGATCACCGGCGGGATGCTCGGTCCCGATCCGCAGCCACGCGACCGCGATGTTGTCCTTGCCGCCGGCGGTCTCGAACGCGAATTGGTTTTCCCCGACGACGAGGCTCGCCGATTCGAGCGGAATCGCGATCGTCTGCCAGCCCGGCTCGAGCTTCACCGTCGACGCCTTCCGGTGCTTCGCGGCGCGGCCGTTGAGCTTCACGGTCAGCGACTGCTTCGTCGAGCCATGGACGTGGAGCGTGAGTTGCGTCGCCTGGGTCTGGGCGTGCGACAGCGGAATGTCGAGCGACGCGAGACGATCGGCGACCGCGGCGCGCTCGTTGTCGATGGTCTTGCCGAGGTGCCAGCGCGGGACCGGCAAGCCGAACCGGATGTAGCGCGCGAAACCGATGTCGGCGGCGTCGATCACGACCTCGCCGTCGACCTCGCGATGCGCCGTGTGGCGGTTGGCCACGAGCTCGAACACCGCGTGCTCGCTGCGCGGTGGAGGTGCCGGCGCCGCGTCGGGCTTGCCCGCGTCGCGCACCGGTGCGACGACCGCGACCGCGGCATCGTCGTGACCATGCTTCTTGCTGCCACACGATGCGACCAGCGCGACCAGCGCCAGCCGCCCGATCATTCTCCGCGTCGATCGCACGCTTCGTGGATCTCTCGAGCGATCGGGCCACGCCGGAACACGTGGGACAACGCGCGCTGGACGTTCGCCTCGTGGCCGAGTCGGCACCCCGAGATGCCGAGGACGCGCAGCGCAGCGCCGTTGTTCGGCTCGGTAGCGAGGATCCGGATCGCCAGCGCTTCGGCCGCCGGGAAGCTGTGCGCCTTCATCAGATTCTTCGCGTTGCCGAGCTCGTTCGGGATATCGGCCTCGTCGATCGGACCGGACTTCGCCGGTGGTGCGGCCGGCTTCGCGAACACGATGCCGTGCTCTTTGCAGACCTGTCCGGCGACGACGCGATCCTTCGGATCGAGCTTCGCGAGGTACTGCTTCGCTTTGTCGGCTTGCTTGACGTCGCCGGTCGAGCACACGGCGCGCGCCGCGACATCGAGCGCGGTCGAGTTTTTCGGATCCTTCGCGAGCGCTTGCTCGGCAAGGGCGAGCGCCCTCGCGATGTCACCTTTGTCGAGTGCCGCGGAGGCCGCGATCGCCGGATCGATCGCCTGGGCAGGCGCGGCGGTACACCTCGCGGCCTGATCGAAGTCCGCGGTCGCGTCGGGCAGCACCTTGATGCTCTCGTCGTGGACGCGCTTCGCGCTCGTGCAATCGTGGCGCTTCGCATACGACGCGAGCGCTTCGGTCTGCTCGGTCTTGTATTGGTCCTTCGCCTTGGTGACGAGCTGCGTGATCGCCGGATTGCTCGTCGCGACGTTCGCCATCCGGATGATGCCCTTCCAATTATGGTCCGAGTCCATCGCACCGAGCGACAGCAGCAGCTGGTCCTCGTCGACGCTCTCGGGCGCCGCAACCGGCGCGGCATCCGGCGTGGCTTGCGCGAGCTGCGTCCCGGCATCGCGGTGCGCCGCATGCGCGTGGTGCTTGTCGCCACCGCGTTGACTCAGCGCGAACGCCGCCGCGCCACCGCCGACCACGACGACGCCGAGCACCGCGAGCAACGCGCCGCGCCGCGGCTTCGGCGGAGGCGGCATCGTCTGCGAGGCGCCCGCGGCACCGGCGAGCGTGGTGTCGAGGCCAAGGTTCGGCGTACCGGCCGGCCCCAACGCCGTGCCGGCGTAGCCCGGTCCCGTGCGACCCGGCCCGGTCGGCACCTTCACCGGTCCGGTCGGCGGACGAACGATCGGCATGCTCGAGCTGCCGGTACCGCCGGAGATCTTCTTCACGAGGAACGCGCTGGCCTGCGCGGCGTCGCCGGCGATCGGCGCGAGCTCGGCCGCGAACTCGGCGACGCTCTGATAGCGCTGCGCCGGATCTTTCTGGAGACAGCGCGCGACGACCGCGGCGTACGTCGGGTCGACTCCGACGAGCGGCGCCGGCTCGTCCATCACGACCTTGACCGCGAGCTCGGTGATCGTCTGCGCGACGAACGGCAGCGTGCCGGTCGCCGCCTCGTAGAGGATCACACCGAGCGCCCAGATGTCGCTGCGCACGTCGACATCGCGCGCGGAGCGCAGGTGCTCCGGCGACATGTAACCCGGCGAGCCCATCACCGCGGTGGTCTTCGTGATCTTCAGCTCCTGCGAGGACGGCGCGGTCGCGATCCCGAAGTCGAGGACCTTGATCAACATGGTGCCGTCGAGCCGGTGGGTCACGAACAGGTTCGCCGGCTTGAGATCGCGATGCACGATGCCGAGCGCGTGCGCTTCCGCGATCGCGACACACGCTTGCAGCACGTAGTCGGCCGCCGTCTCGGTCGCCATGGCACCGCGTTCGATCAACTGCCCGAGGTCTTCGCCGTCGAGCAACTCCATCTCGATGTAGGGCACGCCGTCTTCGAGCGCGCCGACATCCATGACGCGACATACGTGATCGCTCTTGAGCCGCGCACTCGCCCGCGCCTCGCGCACGAAGCGCTGCACGACCTCGGGCTGATTCGCGAGCGCCGGATCGAGCACCTTGATCGCGACCTGTTGATCGAGGCCGACGTGGGTCGCCACGTAGACCGTCCCCATGCCGCCCTGCCCGAGCAAACGCTCGACGCGCAGCTTGCCAGCCACCACGGTCCCCGGCTCGAGCATCTTCGACGAGCTTAGCAGCCGCGAGCGCCGAATTCGAATGAGTCCAGCGGTTTAACGAACACCGCCGAGACCGAGTCTCACTTCTTGTCGTTCTTGTTGAGCTTCGAGAACGGACTATTCGTGAACCCGGACACGCCCCAGTTTTCCGGCGGGCCGCGATCGTCGCGACGATCATCCCGACGCGGCGGCGGACCGTCGTTGCGCGGACCGTCGTTGCGCGGACCGTCGTTGCGCGGACCGTCGTTGCGCGGACCGTCGTTGCGCGGACCGTCGTTGCGCGGACCGTCGTTGCGCGGACCGTCGTTGCGCGGACC
>JBDTJY010000071.1:0-36549 GCA_039935615.1 Kofleriaceae bacterium | reverse complement strand
AGGCTTCGAAGAACTTGTTGAGCGCCCATACGTCACGCGCCCGCAATCCATCGAACTGGATGCCGGTCGCCTTGTCGTCGGACCAGCGCACGACCGCGCCGATCTCGATCGCTTCGTCCATCGTCGGCACCTTGAACGAGATGTCGACGCGTTGTCCCATCGGCATCTTCAGCGCCGAGAACAGCGCTCCACCGAGCGAGAGGTTCACCACGTGGCACGGCCGATCCTGCCCGTCGATCTTCAGCGTCGCTGCGATCGAGACTGCGTGACGTGTCGATGTCCGGCGATTTTCGGCCACGAGACATCATAGCAAATGATGGATCCGAATCGCTGTAGCGCACCTACCCGATCAGATGGCGCCGGGCCGGCTACTGAAGTTTGATGTCGATGTAGGCCTTCTTGCGAAGCTCCTCCACCCACGTCTGCGTCTGCTTATCGAGCTCGCGGCGGCGCAGCTCCTTGGTCAGTTGGTCCTTCATCTCGGGGTAGGGCTTGAGCTCCGACTTCTTGATGTCGGTGACGAGGAACACGTACAGGCCCTGGGGACCGCTGACCGGCCCCCGGACGTCGCCTTTCTCCATCGAAAACACGATCTGCTCCCAGTCCGGGTTGATGCTGCCCCGCTCGAACCAGCCGAGCTCGCCGCCGGTCTGCTTCGTGGAGTCGTCATCCGACATGTCTTTGGCGACCGCCGCGAAGTCCTCGCCGGCCTTGACACGCTCGACCGCCTTGCCCGCCTTGTCCTTCGCGTCGTTGATCTGCTGCTCGGTCGCGTGGTCGGCCAGCTTGATCAGGATGTCGGACAGCCGGACCGCGCTGACCGCTTCGGACCGGCGCTGCATCTGGTCGTAGCGTGCGTGGACGTCCTCTTCGGTGATCTGGATCTTCGGCTGAACGATCGTGTTGACCGCGCGGAGCCGCATCAATTGGCGGCGGAGGTCGGCCTTGTAGTTCTGCAGCGTGTAGCCCTGCGCGCCGAGGGCCTGTGCGAGGCCGGCGTCGTCGAGGTTGTTCTGCTGCTTGATCTCGTCGAGCGCGGCCTGGACCTCGGAGCTCTCGACGTCGATCTTCGCACCCTCGGCCGCTTGCACGATCAGCTCTTCGTTGACCATCTCGTCGAGCACCTGACTCGACAGCTTCGCGAGGCGGCGCTTGCGCTCGCCGGGATCCTGAATCTGCTCGGCCTCGGCACGCACCGGCGTGAGCCGCGCATCGAGCTCGCTCTGGAGGATGATCGAATCGTTGACGATCGCGATCACGCGCTCGAGCGACACCTTCTGGCCGGAGTTGCGCGACGCCGGCGCGTCGTTCTTGGTGTCGCCCGCGTACGCCGCGGTTCCAACCATCATCAACACGAACAGGATCTTGCGCACGATCTTTAGGACTCCAGGCTCACGGAATGGGTTGCTCGCCGGACCCGATGGCCGGCGGCGCCGGGTTGCCGGCAGGACCGGGCAACGTGGGTTGGAGCGGTTGGCCACGGCCGTCGTCGACCGCCGACGACGTGTCGATCCGCACTTTCGCGAGGTTCGGCTCGTTGATCTCGATCTTGGCTTGGGCGCGCAGCCCCTCGACGAAGTCTTTCTGCGCCTGCAACCGCTGTTCGCGGAAGAGCTTGTTGCGAATCTGCGGCTTGGCCTCGTCGAACGTCTTGGTCATCGACTTGCGGCGGCCGGTCTGCTTGAGGATGTAGAACTGGCCGGTGCCGGCGTCGACCACGGCCGACACGTCGCCGGTGTTGACCAGGCCGAACGCGGCCTTGACGACCGGGGCCGGGAGGTCCTTGGTCGACAGGTCGAAGTAGCGCAGATCACCGCCGCGCAGCTTGGTCTCCTCGTCGCTGGAGTACTTCGTGACGAGGTCGCGGAAGCCCTTGTTGGTCTTGCCGGCATCGCCCTTGGCCTCGAGCAGCACGCGGTCGGCCTGCGCCTTGTTCTTGAGGATGATGCCGGACGCGCGCACCTCCTCGGGCTTGACGTAGTCGGTGAGGTTCGCCTGGTAGTACGCCTGCATGTCGGCGTCCTTCACCGTGTCGGCGGTGAACTTCGAGTCGAACTCGTCGCGCATCAGCTTCTGGATCATCACCTGCTTCATCGTGCGAACGACTTCAGGGTCCTTGTCCAGGCCGCGCTTGTAGGCCTCTTTCGCGAGGATCTCGAACTTCACGAGCGAGTCGAGGAATTCCTTCTTCTGCTCGAGCGACGTGTAGCGCGCGCGGATGTACGGCGACTGCCGATTGATGCGCTCCTCGAACTCGCCGATCGTGATCGTGACGTCATCGATCTTCGCGAGCGGCGCCTTCATCTCTTCGGCGCTCTGCGGTGGGGCACTCGGCGCGGTCTTGGTCGCCGGTCCGCCACCGCCCTGACCATGCGACTCTTCGCGCTTCTGGCAGCCGGCGATCGCCAGCACCGCGCACAGAATCCCCGCCTGCTTCTGCATGGTTATGGTGATGCGGTAGCACGACTGAGGACCGCCAACAAGGCCGGTCTGGCCGCCCTACCGCCTGGATTGGGCGTCGCATACCGACCGTCCGGCAGCTTGCGCCAGCCGGCCGCCAGGGCCGCCGCGCGCATCGGCGAATCGTCGGGCAACGCGATCGCGACCCGGCTCTGGGAGATCTCGAGCGTGAGCGCGCCGATCCGGCGAGCGAGGGCCTTCTGCCCCATGAGGTCTCCGAGCAGGACGACGTCGCCGGGCAGCGGGCCATAGCGATCCGAAATTTCGGCCATCACGGTGCGCAGCTCGTCGTCGTCGCCGACCGCCGACAGCCGCTTGTAGAGCTCGAGCCGCTGGCCGGGATCGGGGACGTAGTCGTCGGGGATGAAGCCGGGGATGTCGATCGTGAGCTCGGGGTCGACCTCGGGATGGATCGGCTGGCCGCGGAGCTCGGCGACCGCGACCTCGAGCATCTTGACGTAGCGATCGAAGCCGACCGCGGCGATCGAGCCGGATTGTTTCGCGCCGAGCAGCTCGCCGCCGCCGCGGATCTCGAGATCCTGCGACGCGATCTGAAAGCCGGCGCCGAGCTCGGTGAAGCGCTGCAACGCCTCGAGTCGGCGGCGGGCGTCGTCGGTGATGTGCTCGGGCTCGGGGACGAGCAGGTAGCAGTACGCGCGGTTCGAGCTGCGCCCGATCCGGCCGCGCAACTGATAGAGCTGCGCGAGGCCGAACGCGTCGGCGCGCGCGACGAACATCGTGTTCGCGTTCGGGATGTCGAGGCCGCTCTCGACGATCGTCGTCGCGATCAGGATGTCGAGCTCGTGGCCGATGAACTGGACCATCACCTTCTCGAGCGCCTCGGCGGACAGCGCGCCGTGGCCGATGCCGATCCGCGCGGTCGGCACGAGGCCGTGGAGATACTCCGACCACTCCTCGATCGATCGATCGTCGTCGCGGGCGATCGTCTTCCTCGCGGGCCGGCGCAGGTCCGGCCCGCTCCATTTTGGGCTGGCTTTTCGCGGCCGATCGTCGTTCGGCAGGCGCGGATCGGGTTCCTTGCCGCGCGGGATGCCGCCGATCGTCGGCGAGATGAAGAAGATCTGACCGCCACGCGCGAGCTCGCGCTCGATCGCTTCTTTGATCGTCTGATCGTCGACGCGCGACACGAACGTGCGCACCGCGCGGCGATCGGCGGGCGGCGTCGCGATGATCGACAGGTCGCGCATGCCGGCCATCGCGAGGTGCAGCGTGCGAGGAATCGGCGTCGCGGTCAGCGTCAGGACGTCGACCTGGGTCTTGGTCTTCCTGATCCGCTCCTTGTGCGCGACGCCGAACCGCTGCTCCTCGTCGATCACGAGCAGGCCGAGATCCTTGAACCGCACGTCGGCCGAGAGCATGCGATGGGTCCCGACGACGACATCGATGGTGCCGGCGGCGACCTGCCGCACGGTCTCGATCTGCTCGGCCTTGCTCTGGAACCGCGACAACTTTCCGATCGTCACGGCGAAGCCCTTGAACCGCTCGGTCATCGTGCGGAAGTGCTGCTCGACGAGGACCGTGGTCGGCGCGAGCACCGCCGCTTGCTTGCCACCGGTCACGCACTTGAAGATGCCGCGCAGCGCGACCTCGGTCTTGCCGTAGCCGACGTCGCCGCAGACCAGGCGGTCCATCGCGCGGCCGGCCTCCATGTCGAGGTTGACCGCGTTGATCGCGTCCTCTTGATCGGGCGTCTCGTCGAACGGGAACGTCGCCTCGAGCTCGCGATATTGATCGTCGGCCGGCGGGAACGCGTGGCCGGGCAGGGCGGCGCGCTGCGCGTAGACTTGCAGCAACTCCTCGGCGAGCACGCGGACGTGCCGCGCGACCTTGGTCTGCGTGACCTCCCACGTGATGCCGCCGAGCTTGTCGATCCGCGGCGCGTGGCCCTCGGCCCCGACGTAGCGCTGGACCTCGCCGAGCCGATACACCGGCAGATACAGCGTGCCGCCGTCGTACTCGAGTTGCAGCGCATCGATCTCGTGCTGCGGCGGGCGCTTGATGATGCCGATCGCGACCGTGTCGAGCAGCGACACCGTGCCGACCGCGATCTTCTTCAGGCCGAGGTACTTGCCGACGCCGTGGCGCTGGTGGACCAAGAAATCGCCGACGCCGAGCTGGCTCCAATCGCTGACGCCGCCGAGCAGGGCGTCTTTCGCTTGCTTGCGCCGGCTCGCGGTGTGATGCGTGCGCTGGCCGAAGATCAGATCGCCGGTGACCAAGGCGACGTGATCCTTCACCGACGCGAACGCGTGGGCCGGTGTGCCCGCGACGAGCCGCACGTCGGTGACACCGCGTTGCTCGAGGACACCGGCGAGGCGATCGATCCGGCTCTGCGAATCGAGCGCGATCGTGACGCTGACCCCGTCGGCACGCCAGCGCTTGAGCGCGGCGAGCAGCGGGGTGACGTGCTCGGTATCGCCGAACGTGCGCGCGTGATCGAGCTCCTGGCGCAGCACGCGCAGATCATCGACATCGATCCGGACGCGCGCGGCGTCGCTGTCCTGCGCGACCTCGAGCGAGCTCAGCTCGATCCGGCGTGGCGACGACCACGGCGCGAGCGCGCGCTCGAAGTGGCGATCCGGCGGATACGCGAGCTCCTTCATGTTCGAGCGATTCGTCCACCGCAGATCCGCATCGGCGAGCAGGTCGACGACCGCGCGCTTGCACGCTTCGGTGTTGACGATCAGCCAGCGCGCGGCGGCGGGCATGTACGCCGCCGGACCGACGAGCTCGTCGTGGAACGCTGGTACGAGGCCCTCGATCCCGACGAACACGCTGCCGGTCTCGAGCTGCTCGATCGTGCGGCGGGTCGCCTTCGACGGAAATGAAATCTCATCCGCATATTCGCGCAGCCGCGTGCGGACATCCGAGGTGCCGGTCACGATCGTCTCGCGCACCGGATGGAGCACGACGCGGTCGACGACGCGCAGCGTGCGCTGCGACTCCGCGTCGAACCAGCGCAGTGACTCGACCTCGTCGCCGAACAGCTCGATCCGCACCGGGTGCGGCGCGAGTGGCGCGTAGACATCGACGACGCCGCCGCGCAGCGCGAACGTGCCGGGCTCATCGACGACCGGCGTGCGCGACCAGCCCGCGTCGATCAGCATCTTCGCGATCTGATCGCGGTCGAGGTGCTGGCCCTTCGAGATCACGAGGCCGCGACTCGCGAGCTCGCGCGGCGGGAGCGTCTTGCGCGCGAGCGCCTCGGCCGAGGTGATCACGATCCGCGGGCACAGCTCGGGCTGGGTCAGGCGAAACAGCGTCGCGACGCGCTCGACGATGCAACTCCGATCCGGCGACAGCTCCGCGTAGGGCGAGACATCGATCCCGGGCAACGCGACGATCGGATCGAGCTCGGCAGAGTCCGCCGGTGCGCCGATCCAAAATCGCACGTCGTCCTCGATCTCGCGCGCGGTCTCCTCGTCGGGCGCGACCACCACGACGAGCTCCTTCGCCGAGCGCTCGGCGGCGAGCCACGCGGCCCAGCCGGGCGTCGCACCGTAGGCGACGACCGCGCCGCTCTCGATCGCCTTGACGAGCTCCGCCCACATTGCTGCGGGCGCAAACTAGCAGCCTGAACGCACCTCGGCTACGCGTCGCGGCGGTCGATCAGGTGGATCGCGCGTGGGCGCATCGCCTCCATCGAGCGGCGGCGGCGCAGGATCATGATCGTCGCGAGCGCCCACAGGCCACTCGAGGCGAGGCAGGCGCCGAGGATCAGCCACAGGTTGACGTGATCGGTCTGCACGATGATCGTCGTGGTCGGTTGCGGTACGAGCACCGGGGTGGCATCGCGACCTGGTGGCAGCGCGACCTCGACCGGCTGGTCGCTCGGCATGATCAGCACGCCGGTGTCGCTGGCGTCCGAGACGATCAGCGACGGCTCGACCCCGCTGGTCGGGCAGCCGGCGAGCAGCGCGAGGTTCTCGTACTTCGACGGCGCGGTCTGGACGTACTCGTAGGCGAGGTCGACCTCGCGCTTGTCGAGCGTGACCGAGTACTCCCCATCGGTGCCGCGTTGCTTCGCGACGTGCTCGATCGTGTGCGGAGCTCCGGGCGCCTTGTCGCCGCATGGCTCGCAGAATTCGACCACCTTGGGACGACCGTGCATCGCGGCGACCGCGTTGGTCGCGACGGTGTCGTCGACCAGCTCGCACTGATCGGCGTGAGCGACCGCGGGGACGACGAGGACGAGGATCGCGAGGAGCGTGTTCATAGCGGGCCTTTCGGAACGCGTGATGAGGTTCGATTATTCGCGAGTCGTGACCAACCCGCCAGTCCCAATCCGACCACCAGACATCCAGCTAGCACCCACATCGCGTGGACCGCGAAGTCGGCGCGGCCTGCCGCACCATGGGCGAGCGGCATCAGCAGCGTGATCAAGAGATAGGCGGCGATCGGCACCGCGAGCCAGCGGGCGTTGTGGATCGTCTTGTCGTCGAGGCGGCGCGCCGCCGCGTACAGCGCGCACAGGCCGCCGAGGTAGACGACGACGCCTTCGATCCGGTGGAGCTCGCCACCGGCGTGGGTCTCGATCGACAGCGAGATCCGCAGCGTGTTGACGACGATCGTCGCGGCGTATGCGAGCCCGATGATGGCGACCAGGCGCTCGGCAGCGGCGCGCCAGCTTTGCATGCCGGCGCACCAACCGAACGTGAGCGCGAGGATCGCCGCGAGCATGAAGTTCAACCCGGCACACACCGGTGCGATCACGAAGTTGACGTCGCGGTCGACGTAGCCGAGCCCGACCGCGTGCGTGAAGTGCGTCCGCGTGAGGACCGAGACACAGCGTGCGGTCGGCGCGAGCAACCAGCGCAGGTCGTCCGCCGAGGCGGACCGGAAGTACTGCTTGCCGGCGACGACGATCGCGAGCGCGATCGCGAGGCCGGCGAGCTGGGGCTTCTTCACGCGCGGCTCCGCAGCTTGCGGTAGCCCCGGTAACCGAAGAAGCCGGCGAGGCCGAGGAGCAGCCAGAACAACGGCGGCTCGGCACCGACCTGCATGCCACCCATCCCAGACGTGTCGGCGATCGCGGTGTCGGTCACGCCCTGCGGCATCGCCAGCGGTTGCGCGACCTCGGTCGAGCCCTGGGTCGTGCGCACGACATCCTGCACCGCGATGAACGACGTGAACTTGGTGAGGAGGTTGTACTCGAGGCCGAGCTTGGTCACCGCGTCCTTGTTCGCGTCCTCGCGGAAGAAGTCCGACAGCAGGCTCACTTCATTGCGCGCCCACAGGTAGCGCAGCGCGCTGTTGCCGGCGTCGGGCTTCGCCGTGCTCGCGTCGAGCGTCGAGACGAACCGGCCGCGACCCGAGACACCGGTCAGCGTGACCTTGCCCTTCGGCGTGCCCTTGTACTTGCCCCACACCAGCACGGGCCGCGACGCGAACACGTCGGGCAGGACCTTGGGCTCGACGTCGTAGGTGTCGAAGCCGTCGAACGCGACCTTGACCTGGGTCAGGACCGGCGTCTCGACGTACGAGCGGAACTTCATCGCGGCGGCCGCGGCCTGATCCGGGCCGAGGATCGTGAACGCTTCGCCCTGACCGGCCTTCGCGATGCCATCCATCAGGTGGCGGTTGACCGAGGTGCCGATGCCGAACGACCACACGTTCGCTTCGCCGAGATGGTCGCGAATCTGATCGAACACGGCCGGCTCTTCGGCGATGAACCCGTCGGTGACGACGACGAAGCTCCGCGACACGTCGGTCGCGCGCGGCAGCTTCATCGCGTGCTGGATCGCGGGGAGCAACTCGGTGCCGCCGCCGCCGTTCTGCTTGTCGACGAACGCGGTCGCCTTCGCGATCTCGCCGGGCGTCGCGTCGACGGAGGTTTGCGAGTACAGCGCGTCGTCGCCGGAGAACAACAGCACGTCGAACTTGTCGGTCGGGCGCAGCCGGCCGAGCAGGTCCTTCATCAAGGCCTTGGTCGTCTGCAGCGGGAAGCCCTGCATCGAGCCGGAGACATCGACGATGAACACGTACTCGCGCGCTGGCACGAGCTCGGGCGCCGGGCGCTGCGGCGGCTGGACCATCGCGAGGAAGAAGTTCTCGGTCTGGCCCTGATAGAGCATCAGGCCCGAGGCGAGGTCCTTGCCGGCGAGGCGATAGCGCAGGACGAAGTCGCGATTGCCGGCGGCTTGCTCGGTCGGATCGAGCTCGACCATCGCGGCCTCGCGGTTCGCGGTCAACGTCGACGAGATCTTGTGCGACGGCGACTCGACGCTCTGGATCGGCACGCCGCCGGCGACCGAGACATGGATGTCGAAGCCGGCGGTCGTCGTCGCGGCGGCGTGTTGATAGGGCGTGGCGACGAACTGATTCTCGCCGTGCTTGCCCGTGCCGGTGGTCTCGCTCGCGTAGCGCGGCCCGACCACGGTCGGATAGACCATCTCGTACACGCCATCGGTGGGCACGAGGGCCTCGGTATATTTCAGCTCGACCTGAATTCGATCTTTCGGCAGCACGTTCGCGACCGACATCGTGAACACGTTCGGGCGCTCTTCCTCGAGCAGCGTCGCGGTCTTGCCGGCGGCTTTGGCCTCCTCGAACTCGTGCTTGGCCTGCTCGCGCTCTTTGATCTTCGCGGTGATCACTCGGTCACCGATCGTCATCTTCATCGCGTAGAAGGCGGCGCGCGTCGAAGCCGGGAACACATACTTCGCGCTGATCGTTCGATCACCATCGTTGCGATAGGTCTGCGTCACCGTCACGTCGGAGATCACGCCGGCGATGCGGACGTCTGCGCGCGTGCTCTCGAGCGGCAGCGCTTCGACGCCGGGCTTGGCTCCGTCGACGACGAAGAACGGCGACAGCGTCTTGTCGAGCGCCGGCGCGGCGGCGACCGGATCTGCATGTGCGGTCGTGGGCGAGAGGAGAGGAAGGAATGCGACCGACGCGAGGAGTAGGGTCAGCCCCGATTTGACGTTCGACATGCTTCCGCTCTCAGCAATGGCGATGCCATGTCGATGCACAGCAGCTTCGCGAGGTTGCGTGCGACTGCGGTTGAGCGGACACGCCGGCGTGTCATGCTCGCGCCATGCGCCGTTGCATGGTTGTCGTGATGCTGCTCGCGACCACCGCGCGCACACAGCCGATGCCTGCGGACGCGCCGGAGACGCTCGACCATCTGCTGTCGCGCACCGACGAGATCGCGCACCAGGTCGCGAAGGTGCGCGGCCTCCGGCTCAAGCACCCGGTGCCCTACGAGGTCGTCGATCGCGCGGAGCTCCGCAAGCGGCTGATCGCCGAAGCGGCCGAGGACAAGACCACGGCCGAGACCGCCGCCGAAGGTCTCGCGGTGCAGCGCTGGGGATTCGTGCCGCTCGACTACGACTACGGCGCGCGCTTGCTCGATCTGCTCTCCGATCAGATCGCCGGCTACTACGATCCAAAAACCAAGAAGCTCACGGTGCTCGATACCGCCGCCGACGATCCGGACTGGGCATCGATGGTGCTCACCCACGAGCTCGATCACGGCCTCCAAGACCAGGCGTTCGATCTCGAGAAGTTCGAGAAGCTGCCCGATGACGAGAGCGATGCCGCGCTCGCTCGCCACGCGCTCGTCGAGGGCGATGGCGTGACGCTGATGCTCGAGATGTCGCTCGCGCATGAAGGTGCGAACCATCCCTGGCAGGAGCCGGCGGTCGCGGCCGCGGTGATCGCGTCGATGAATGCGCCGCCGGCCGACGAGGCGAAGGACTTGATGTCGCAAGCGCCGCTCGCGCTGCGCGAGGCGATGCTGTTTCCGTATCGCGATGGCTTCGCGTTCGTCAGCGCGCTTCGGCGCACCAAGCCGTGGAGTGCGATCGATGCCGCGTTCAAGCGGCCGCCGCGCTCGACCGAGCAGATCCTCCACGTCGACAAGTATCTCTCCGACGACAAGCCCATCCCGGTCGTCGCCGGCTCCTCGCCGCTCGCCGGCTTCACCGTGTTCGATACCGAGGTCTGGGGCGAGCTCGGCATCCGCTCGTTCCTGCGCACCTTCGGGGTCTCCGACGACGTCTCGAATCGCGCGGCGGCCGGGTGGGGCGGCGATCGCGCGGTCGTGCTCGCGCACGAGGGCGAGACCAACCCGCGCAAGATGATCGGTGTCGCGCGCTTCGAGTGGGACACCGAGATCGACGCCCGCGAAGCCCAGGCCGCGCTCGAGCACGCACTCGATGCGATGACGGTAGGGGCGACGATGGTTCAGACGATGGAGCGCACCCGCTGGCTCGGGCTCGACGGCACCGTCAGCTGGATCGAGCGCAAAGGCTCCGCCCTCGTGATGGTGATCGGTGCGCCGCTCGCGCACGCCGACAAACTCGACGCCTGGACCTTCCTGAGACGGGGACGGTAACAAAAGACGAAAAGTAACTGCCGCTAAGCCATCGGTTTCATACGAGCGTCGAGGGACGGATACAAAGTAGCGGGTCGTCTCGTGTGTCTGACGTCCGCAACTCGGACGAATGGCTTCTGATCCGCCGTCCTGCGGGCCAATTTTGTTACCGTCCCTCGCGCCCAATGCAAATTCGCTAGGTTGGACGGAACTACGTTTCGTCTTTTGTTACCGTCCCTGATTAGACGAGCAAGTATTGCTCGAGGCCGATCAGGCTCTTCACTTCGTGGATGTCGTCGCGGAGCAGCGGCACTTCGATCAGCAGCGACGAGTTGCCGCCGGCTTGCCGCAGCCGGCCAATCGCCACGCGGTCGGCCTTCGCTAACACCTCGAGCTCGCCGTGCGCGGTCATCAGGGCTTGCGCGGCCATCGTGTGGGTCGTGTTCGAGAGGCCGAGCGCGGCGACACTCGGCTGCGCACCGAGCGCCTTCGCGATCGCGGCGACATCCGCGGTGATCGGCAGTTGTGGATGGACCTTGTTCACGACGAAGCCGACGAACGGCATGTTCGCCGCGACCAAGCGCTCGTGGAAGAACAGCGCCTCGCGCACGGCCATGGCCTCGGGCGACGCGACCAGCACGAAGCCGACGCGTGGCTGGCGCAACAGCGCGAACGTCTCCTCGGCGCGCGTGCGGAAGCCGCCGAGGATGTCGTTGAACTCGGTGAAGAACACGCCGAGGTCGTCGATGAACTGGCTGCCGACGAACTTCGCGAGCCGCTTCATCACGAACGAACCGGTCTTGCCGACCAGCGACCAGCCCGAGCCGGAGCCGCCTTGGAGCTTGCGGAACCACTCGATCGCCGGTGAATCGATCGCCTCGGACAGCTTGCGCGGCGCATCGAGAAAATCCAGCGCGTGCGAGGTCGGCGGTGTGTCGACGATGATCGTGTCGTAGCCATCGGCCCCGGAGGCGCGATCGAAGTCGTGGAGCTTCGCCATCGCGGCGTACTCCTGAGCACCCGCGAGCGAGCCGGAGATCTGGCTGTACACGGGGTTCGCGAGGATGCGCTGGACCGCCGCCGGATCCTTCGCGTGGCGCTGGACGACCTCGTCGAACGCCATCTTCTGATCGAGCATCATCGCCCACAGCTTGCCGCCCTGGATCGGTGCGCCCGCACCGACGAGCGCCGGATCGACCTCCTGGACCTTGTGACCGAGCTCGGACAGGCCGAGCGAGTTCGCGAGCCGCTTCGCCGGATCGATCGTCAGCACCAGCGTCTTCTTGCCGCGCCGCGCCGCTGCGAGCGCGAGCGCTGCGGCGGTCGTGGTCTTGCCCACGCCACCGGAACCGACGCAGACGATGATCTTGCGCTCGAGCAGGACGTCGACGAGGCGGGCTTGCCCCGGCGTGGCAGCGCTTGGCAGCGCGGAGGTGTCGTCGAGCCGCGGCGCCAACCGTTACTCCAGCTCGACCAGCGTGTCACCCGTGTCGACGGCTTGACCGGCTTGCTTGTGCACGACCTTGACGGTGCCGCCGCGCTCGCTGACGAGCTCGTTCTCCATCTTCATCGCTTCGAGGACGATCACCGCGGTCCCGGGCGCGACGTGATCGCCGATGGCGACCAGCACCTTGACGACCTTGCCCGCGATCGGCGCGCGCAGCGTCTCGCCGCGCACTTGCTTACGCGGGGCCGCGGCGACCGCGAGCCGCCGCTGTGCGGCATCTTCGACGAGCAGCACGGCTTCGCTCGCGCCGACCGACGCGGCGACCTTGCCCTGCAGCCCTGCGCGCTTGTCGAGATCGACGAGGTAGTTGTGGCCGTCGAGGACGATCGACCACGTGCCCGACCGAATCTGCTTCGCATCGACCACGAGCGCGCGACCGTCGAGCGTGATCGCCAGCTTGCCATCGTCGCGAGGTCCCTCGACGACAACCGTCTGTTCGGTGCCGTCGTGGGTGACGACCAGCTCGCGTTTCATGACGGCACTCTTATACACGCGCTACGGCATCGCGCGCAGCGGCGGAGGTGCTGAACCAGGTAGGCCCAGCGTGCGATCGCGCGGGATGTGATACCGCGCGAGGATCCGCGGCGTGGATTTTCGTACCTCGTCGGCATCGAGCATGATCATGCCGCCCGACGTGGTCGTGATCTCGACGACGCCGTGCGCCGACGACAGCGCGCGCACGAAGCCCTCCATGTCGAGCGGCGCGTGCCCGTTCAACGTGGCGACCGCTTCGTTGTAGAGGTGCGCGTAGCCGACGTTAATCTCGTCGGCGAGGATCTGCGTGAGGATCACGACCTCGTGCTGCTCGGGCGAGCGATAGCCCAAGTAGTAGTAGTTGAGGAATTCCTTCGGCGCCTTGTTCCACCACTTGTCCCACGTCGCGAGGTAGTCGCGCGTCAGCGTCTGGAACACGAGCCCGCCGTAGACGAAGTAGTGCGGCGGCTCGTCGTAGCGCGCGCGCGCGACGAGCGGCATCCAGTGCGCGAGCTCGACCTCGACGGTCATCACCTTGTCGGCGCGCTTGATCACGAGCTTGACCTTGTCGCCGATGTAGCGATTGCCGAGCACGACGTCGTAGCGCGTGCGGTAGTGCCCCATGAACTGGACGGTGCCGTTGTTCGCGATCGGCAAGCCGTCGATCGTGGTGATCACGTCGCGCGGGATCAGCACACCGTCGGCGGAGCCACCGTGATCGACGTGCAACACGACCACGCCCTTCTCGTCGCCGTTGAGCCCGAGCCGCTTGCGCAGCAGCGGATTCTCGAGGTTCTGCGTCGTGATCCCGAGCGCCGGAATCTCGGGGCGCTTGCCCTTCGCGACACCGTCGAGGAACGACCGGATGATCGGCGGCGGCACCATCTCGCCGATGTTGTCGACGCCGGTCAGCTTCTGGAACGCGATGCCGACGACCTTGCCGTCGCCGAACACCGGACCGCCGCTGTTGCCGGCATTGATCGCCGCGTCGACCGTGACCGCGAGCAAGTGCCGCTGCGAGTGGCTGTAGCGCTGGACCTCGATGCGCGAGACCACGCCTTCGGTGATCGAGATCTCTTCGCCACCGACGGGAAACCCGACGACCGCGACCTCGTCGCGCAGGTTCGGCATCTCGCCGAGCTCCGCCGGCTGGACGTCGTCGAGGAAGTTCGCGGGCTCGATCACCTCGAGCAGCGCGAGGTCGCAATCGTGGCTGACCGCCTTCACGCGCGCGATCGCCTTGTCGGGAGCGGACAGCTTCTGGATCTGCAGGAACGTCGCGTTGGCGACGACGTGCGCGCCAGTCAGCATCATGTTCGGGCCGATGACGACGGCCGATCCGGTGCTATTGGACGGGGTCCGAGCCTGCCACGGACCATCGAAATCGGGATCTTGGGACGTCGCAAAGACGCGAATCACCTCGGGATAGACCACGATATAAGGGTAGCACCACTCGATGCTCCCGCTCCAAGCCGTCACACCTGAACACTTGGCTGCCTGCGTTCCCGCCATCACCGTCGCGGAGGCCCGCAAGCTGATCGCGCAAGTGCATCGCGGCGAGCCGATTTCGGCGTCCTCCGCCATTCGACGCATCGCGGCCGACGCAGTGCGTGCAGCCGGCCATGTGCCGGAGCTCGAGCTCGTCGCCGAAACGCCCAGCTCGATCGATCCGTTCGTGAAGTACTTACTCGCCGGCGCCGACGGGGCGCGGTTCGAAGCGGTGCGGATTCCACTCGAGAACCCACAGCGGTTCACAGTGTGTGTCAGCTCGCAAGTCGGTTGCGCGCTCGGCTGTGCGTTCTGCGCGACCGGCAAGCTCGGCCTCCAGCGCAACCTCGCCGCGTGGGAGATCGTCGAACAAGTCCGGATCGTCCGCGCACGTCTGCCGCGCGGTCGCGTCCACGGGGTCGTGTTCCAGGGCATGGGGGAACCGCTCGCGAACCTCGACGCCGTGCTCGAGGCGATCGAGGTGTTCTCCGAACCGAGCGCGCTCGGCATCGACGGCCGCGCGATCACGGTCTGCACCGCGGGCTTGCCGGCCGGGATTCGCAAGCTCGCCGAGCGTGCGCCGCGCGTGCGGCTCGGCCTGTCGATCCATACGGCGTTGCCGGAGCGCCGCCGATCGATCATGCCGATCGCGAAAGCCCACACGCTCGACGAGGTGCTCGCCGCGTGCGCCGATCACGTGCGGACGACCGGCCTGTCGCCGATGTGGGCGGTGACGCTGCTCGCCGGCGTCAACGACTCCGACGACGATGCCCACGCGCTGGCGGATCGGGTGCGCTCGTTCGCGGCCGAGACCGGCCGCATGCCTCGGCTCTCGATCATCGCCTACAACCCTATCTACTCCGCACCGCCATCCGGCGGCGCTGCTTCGCCCGGCAAAGCCGGGCTCGCGATCGGCCCCGGTGATCCGTTCGTGCGCTCGGCGCGCGAAGCCGAGTACCGCGCGGCGCTCGGCATCCCGAACAAGCGGCGCTACTCCGGTGGCGGCGATGTCGCGGCGGCGTGCGGCCAGCTCGCGGCGCGCGACGTGTAAGCTTCGCGCCATGCATCCGGTCCACGATATCGCGCTCCCCACCGATCTGTCGTTGTGGATTCCGTCGGTGATCGAGATTCCGCGTGGCTCGCACCTCAAGTACGAGGTCGACAAACCGACGGGCCTGCTGCGCCTCGATCGCGTGCTCTACAGCGCGGTCCACTATCCGGCGAACTACGGGTTCATCCCGCGCACGCTCGGCGAGGACCACGATCCGCTCGACATCCTCGTGCTGATGCAGGAGCCCGTCGAGCCGCTGACGATCGTGCGCGCGCGTGCGATCGGCGGCCTCCACATGAGCGACGACATGGGCGGCGACGACAAGATCATCGCGGTATGCATCGACGATCCGGCGTACTCGCACTACGAGCACCTCGATCAAGTCCCGTCGCACGTCAGCCGCGAGCTCGATCGGTTCTTCCGCGACTACAAGATGCTCGAGGACAAACGCGTCGACGTCGACGAGTTCTACGATCGCGCGCACGCCCTCGAGGTGATCGCGAAGGCCGCCGCGGCGTACGTCAGGCCTTAGAGCTCGGGCGCTCGGCGACCCGCGCGTGCCACGCAACCAGGTGCGCGTGCTTCTCGGGATCGAGCCGAACCTTCGCGACCCGACCGAAGTCGATCGCGCACAGCGCCGTGATGTCCGCCACGGTAAAGCGATCACCGGCCATGTAGGCCCTCTGGCTCAGCTCGTTGTCGAGCCACTCGAGCCGGGCGTGGACCAGGTCGGTCATGATCGCCGCGAACTCGGGCGCTTGCTTGATCCGGCCCTGCCAGAACGCGTTCGTGTTGCGGAAGATGTTCTGGATCGGGATCAACAGCTCGAGCTCGGCGTGACGATTCCACTGTTCGATCTGTGAGCGCTCCCACGGATCGGCACCGAACAGGTTCGGCTCCGGGTGGCACTCCTCGATGTAGCGGCAGATCGCCATCGACTCTCGGATGATCCGGCCGTCGCCGAGCTCCAGGATGGGCAACAGCGACAGTGGATGCTTCCGGCGATAGGCGACGGACAGGTGCTGGTCGGTCGCGATCAGCACCTCGATCGTGTCGTAGGCCACGGCCTTCTCGGCCAGGAAGATCCGCACCCGCCGAGGATTCGGGGCGCGCGGGTCGTGATAGAGGAGCATCGCAGCAGACTGTAAGGCCAAAACTCGGCAGTCCGCGCGCCGATCTCGTACAATCGGGGTGTATGCGTTTCGTTGGGATTGTCCTCGTGTTGGCCGTCGCCACGTCAGGCTGCAAAGGCAAAGGCGACGCCGAGGCTGCGCCAGATCCCGTCGCGTTGAAGGCGCAGCAAGACCTGCTCGCGCGCCGCGACAAGTTGCTCGAGCAGCGCCAGGAGCTGCAACAGCAGCGCGAGAAGGTCACCGACGAGATCCATCAGATCGAGCAGCAGGGCGGGGACGCGAGCGCGAAGAAGAAAGAGAAAGCCGACATCGATAGTCAGCTCGACAACTCGACCGCGAGCGAGCTCGCCAACCTCAACACCAAGCTCGACACGATGAAGCAGTCGGGCGATCGCTCGGCGCAGATGGCGACCCGCGAGGCCGAGGTCGCGAATCGCGAAGCGCAGGTCGCGTCGCGCGAGCGCGCACTCGGCGAGCGCGAGAAGTCGCTGATCCAGCGCGATTCGGATCTCGCGCAGCGCTGGAAGGATTCGTGTGCGACCGCGAGCGCGCCGGTGATCATCCAGGCCCCCACCAAGGGCGGCAACTACTCGAAGAAAGAGGTCAGCGACCTGATCGCGCGCGCGCGCTCGGTGATGGCGAAGAAGGGCGTGCTCAACGCGGACCTGCCGGGTCCGGCGCAGGGGCTCGAGGACACCGCCGCGCACGCGCTCGCCGACAACAACAACGACAAGGCGTACTTCGCGGCGAGTCAGCTCGTCGGAATGGTCGACACGATCACGGTCAATCGCGCGTTCATTCAAGCGAAGATGGCGCGCGTCCAGACCCAGCTCAAGAGCTCGAAGCAAGACGACGCCACCACGCAGCAACTGAGCGGCATCTTGAAAGAAGTGATCCAGAACTTCGGCGACGGCGACTTCAACGCGGCGAACAAGCGGCTCAACCAGCTCGTCTCGCAGCTCCGCTGACTAACAGTTGGAGCCGCCGAGCGTGCGGCAGTTGTCGTGGAACGGAAAGTCGTGCACGGCGACGCCGACCCCGACGCCGACGCCGATCGCGACCGCCGCGAGCACGGGATAGATCACGTACCAGCGCCGCCACACCGGCGGATCGACGTAGACGACCTTGTCGAGGTTGGTCGGGTGCGCCCTCACGTCGTGCTCGACGATCGGATACTGCTGGATGCTGACCGGCACCTCGGTGGTCTTGCCGTACTGCACGTCGATGAACTTGATGAAGTCGTGATACTCGGGGTGCGTCACGCGCACCGCTTGGGTGCCGACCGGCATCGTGACCTCGCCGTGCGCACCGAGGGTGACCTTCGAGCCGTTGATGAACACGGTCGCGCCGGTGACGTCGAGCGTGAAGTGCATCGTCCCGCGATACTTGTCGGGATCGAGCAAGCGAATCGCCGCGCCACTCGCGCCGCCATCGTCCTTGCCACCGGCCGCGCCGATCACGAGCGTCGTCGAGCGCATCTCCTTGCCGCTCGTCACGTCGGTCGCGCTGAGATAGATCACCTTCGAGTCGCCGAGGCCGCCGACCTCGCCGGAGACCACGACCTGCGCGCCGACCAGCTTGCCGAGCTCGGCCAGGCACGCGCCATCGCCCTCGCACGACCGGAGTGCCGGCTTCTTCGCCTTGTCGACCGCGGCGGCGACCTGCGCCGACGCGATCACCTTGTTGCCCTGGGCCGCGAGCGCCTGCTCGACCTGCGCGAGCACCTTCTTGGTCGGCGCCGACTTGTCCTCGGTGCCGAGCGTCGACAGCGGCGCGACCGCGACGACGCGTTCGGCCATCGCGGTGCCCGCCATCAGCGCGACGATCGCGATCGCCTTCAACATTTGTTCGGTCCGTCCGGCTGTTGGTGACAGGTGATCTTCCCGGCGCTGTTGCCGATCAGCGCGGCGATCCCGACCACGACGACGCCGGCGGCGACGATGAACCACGTGCGCGTGTAGATCGGCCGTTTCTCGACGAGCACCGTGCGACCGGTGCCGGTGGTCTCGTTCGAGCCGACCAGCCGCACGACGACCGGACTGACCTTTTGAAAGTGGACCTCGACGTCGTCGTCGAACGGTGCGTAGTCCTTCGCGTCGACGTGGAGCTTGTGCATGCCGAGCGCGAGCTTCGCGATCACGCCCTGATTCGCGAGCGGCGTGCGGCCGACCGGTCGGCCATCGAGCGTGACGTTCGCACCGACCAGGTCGCTCTGGACCTGCAGCGAGCCGTGCAGTTGGTCCGGCGCGAGCAAGCTGTACGCAGCGACCCGCACGCCCTCGATCAACTCGTCGGGCGTGCCCTTGAGCGGCGGGCTCTGGATCTTCTGCGATTTGCCGGTCGCGACCTCGACCGCCTTGATGTTGAGCACGTAGTTATCGCCGAGCGAGCCGACCGTGCCGGTCACTACGTAGTCGACGCCGAGCCGCTTGCCGATCGCGGTCAGGCACTTCTCTTCGCCGCCACAGTTCTGCTCGGCGGCCGTCATCTTGCTTTCGATCTCGCGGCGGCTGGGCAGCGGCACACGGTCGAGGCGATCGAGCTCGAGCCGGAACAGCGTCTCGAGCCGCTGGACGATCTCCGCGTCGATGCCGAGCGCGTCGAACCGCCAGACCGCGATCTTCTTGTCGAGCGCTTCCTCGGGGCCGTTCGGCGATGGAGCTGGCGCAGGTTGCGCGAACGCCGGAAACGACGCCGCGACCACGGACGCAGCAAGCACCATCGAGGCGACCCTCCGAGTCACTGCGGCCATCTTATCATCATCCGGTGCACCGGCTGGCGCGCGACTGCGTGTTAGCCTGCCTCTAATGTCCCGGCGTGCGCTCGGCATCATGTTCGTGCTCACGGTCACGGCGTGCTCGTCGATTTCGACGGTGCGGGTCCAGCCGGAGAGCGTGTATGTGGGACCGCATCTACGCCCGATCGCGATGGTCCACGCGCAGGTCACGAGCGCGTACCTGTTCTTCATCTCGATCCCCGGCCACGTCTCGCTCGATCAGGTCGTCAATCGGATGCTGCTGCCGGCGGCCAAGGCGCTCGGCGCCGACAAGGTCGTCGACATCAAGGTCGACATCACCCCAGACGACGGGATCTGGACGCTGCGCAAGCTGCTCGGATGGCGTTCGGCGGAGGCTAGTGGCATCGCGGTCGTGGTAGAGGACGAGCCGAAGCCCTAGTCATGAGTGCGGGAAGCGCAGACCGGTAATGATCGACATTTCGGATCGCCGATTGGTGTTAGTGCTCGGCAAAGGCGGTGTGGGCCGCAGCACGATCGCGGCCGCGCTCGCAGGGGCAAACGCAGAGCGCGGCAAGAACACCCTGCTGTTCGAGACCAACGCGAACGATCGCTTCGGTAGCTACTTCGATAAGCCGGAGGTCGGCACGAGTGTGACCGAGCTCGCGCCGAACCTCTCGGCGGTCAATACGAATCCCGCGGCCGCACTCGAGGAGTACGGCCTGATGATCCTCAAGTTCAAATCCGTCTACGAGATGGTGTTCGAGAACCGGATCACCAAGTCGTTCTTGCGCGCGATTCCCGGACTCGATGACTACTCGCTGATGGGCAAGGCGTGGTTTCACACCGAAGAGACCAAGCGCGGTCGCAACGTCTGGGACACGCTGGTGTTCGACATGCCGGCCTCGGGTCACTCGGTGTCGATGCTGCGAATTCCGTGGGTGATCACCGAGACCGTTCCGGACGGTCCACTCACACGCGACGCGCGCACGATGAAAGAGCTGCTCACCGATCCGAAGCGCACCGCGGCGATCATCGTGACGCTCGCGGAAGAGATGCCGGTCAACGAAGCGATCGAGCTCGAGCAAAAGCTCACCGCGCTCGGCATCGTGCCGCAGCACATGATCGTGAATCAGATCTATCCCGAGCACTTCCCGGCCGGCTCGCCGGTCACCAAAGTGCTCGACGCGCTCGTCGGGGATCCATCGCTGGCGGCGCCGCTCGCGCAGGTCACGACGCACTCGCAGCTCTCCCGCGATCGCCGCGCGCTCAACGTGCGCTATCTCGCGGAGCTCCGCGCGCGCGCGAAGGCGCCGGTGCTCGAGCTGCCGATGGTGTTCACACCGCAGATGACGCCGGCGCAAGTGCGCTCGCTCGGCCAGAAGCTGTGAGTTACTCGCCGGCCGCGCGCATCGGGAACAACGGCTCGCCGTGGATCTCGAGCCGATAGACGCTGTTCTCGGTCTCGACGTAGATCATCTTGCCGCCGGGCTCGCCGAGCACGCGCTTGACCGGCGTGGTGATCATGCGATGGCCGTGCGGATCGCGAAAGATCACCATGCCGCGCCCGATGTACGGGTACGAGATGAGATAGCCCGTATAGATCCGTCCGTTGGCTCCACCAGGACGTTCGGAACCGAGCTCACGAATCTTCCGTGCAGTAACACTGACCATGGAAGCGCTTGTCTATAGTTTAGGAGATGCCAACGTCTGCGTCATCCTCTTGTTGGCGTAACGCATGGCCGGGTCAATGATCGAGAAGCTGTACGAGCAGGCACGCACTGCGTCACCGGCGGCCGAAGACACGGCCCCACCGGCGATCTCCCAGGTTGCGCCGGGGATTCGCGTGCTTGCGCTGCGTACCCCCACGCTCCCGCCTGCCGCACACACCAACGTCTACCTGGTAGGCCCCGATTCGGGCCCGTGGGCGGCGGTCGATCCCGGTTCCCCGTACCCGGAGCAACAGGCCGTCCTCGATGCCGCGATCGAAACCGCGGGCGTCCGCCTCGGTGTCGTGCTGCTCACCCACCACCACGGCGATCACGTCGGTGGCGCGGCTGCGCTCGCGGCGAAATGGGGCGTCCCGATCGCCGCCCACATCAATACGGTGCGCCGGCTGCCCAAGCTCGGTATCTCGCAGACGCTCGAACATGGCGAGCGCGTCGCCGACCTCGAGTGCGTGTTCACGCCGGGCCATGCCGATGGCCACCTCTGTTTCACGCAGGGCGACTTCACGATCGCCGGCGACATGGTCGCGGGGCTCGGCACGATCCTCATCGATCCGAGCGAAGGCGACATGGCGGAGTACCTGCGCTCGCTCGAAAAGCTGCTCGCCCGACCGCAGGGCGCGCTGCTTCCAGCCCACGGCCCCATGATTCCGGATGGTCACGCGAAGCTGCGCGAGTACGTCGCACACCGGATGATGCGCGAGGGCAAGGTCGTCGCGGCGCTCGGCGAGAGCGATGCGCTGGTCTCCGAGCTCGTCGTGCGGGTCTACGCAGATACGCCCCGCGTGCTGTGGCCACTTGCCGAGCGCTCGCTCGTTGCACATCTCGTGAAGCTCTCGACCGACGGGCGCGCACGCGAGGTGTCGCCCGGGCGATGGTCGGCGAGGTGATCCACGGCTATAGTGGGCGTCCTCCGTGCCATTGACGTTCGACACCCTCGCTGAAGTGGCGCTTTCGCGAGACTTGCTCCGCCGCTGGTGGGGGCTCGAGCTCGGGCTGCTCGCCGCGAACGGCGACGGCTACGACCGTACCTCGCACGCGACGTGCGACACGCTGATGAAGGTGTCGAACGGCCTGTGCGCCGGCTCGATGCGCGAAGCCGCCGCGCTCGCCGCGAAGGCGAAGGGCGCGATCGTGCATCGCTGCCACGCGGGCCTCACGATCGTCGCGGCCGCGGTGCGCGGTGGTGACGGCAAGGTCGCGGGTATCGCGTACTCCTCGGGCGGACGGTTCGGCGCGACGGTCGATGACGTCACCGCGACGATCAGCAGCGAGACCGGCGTGATCGCGGAAGCGGCGGCGCTCGCCGCGGTGCCACCGCAGCTCGACGACACGGCGCTCGCACGGATCTGCGATCTCGTGAACGCGGCGGCCGCGGCGTGCGAGCGCGCGCAACCCGCGATCATTCCGCCGACCACGTGGACGCATCCGTTCAACGAGATCGTCGGCGATGCGCCCGCGGTACGCGAGGTCGTGAAGCTCCTGACCAAGGTCGTGCGGAGCGAGGCGACCGTGCTCGTCCACGGCGAGAGCGGCACCGGCAAGGAGCTGATCGCGCGCGCGATTCACTATCACGGCCCGCGCGGCAAGAAGCCGTTCGTCGTCCAGAACTGCTCCGCGTTCAACGACAACCTGCTCGAGAGCGCGCTGTTCGGACACCAGCGCGGCGCGTTCACCGGTGCCGTCAAAGATCAGAAGGGCCTGTTCGAGACCGCCGACGGCGGCACGTTCTTCCTCGACGAGATCGGCGACATGTCGGCCGCGCTTCAGGTCAAGCTGTTGCGCGTGTTGCAAGAGGGCACGTTCATGCCGGTCGGCGGGACCAAGCCGGTGCGGGTCGACGTCCGGATCATCGCGGCGTCGCACAAAGATCTGCAGACGATGGTCCAGCACAAACAGTTCCGCGAGGACCTGTTCTATCGGGTCAACGTCTTGAAGATCACGGTGCCGCCGCTGCGCGAGCGCGTCGCCGATATCCCGCGGCTCGTCAATCACTTCTTGAAGAAGCACACACCGCACGGCACCCCGCCGCGGTTGTCGGCCGGTGCGCTCGCGCGCATCGTCGCGTATCCGTGGCCGGGCAACATCCGCGAGCTCGAGAACGAGATCGAGCGGATGTTGGTGCTCGCGGCCGGCGCGACGGAGCTCACGGCATCGATGGTGTCGACGCGGGTCGCCGGTGCCGCGATCGGCACGCCGCGCCCGTTGCGCGATGTCGTCGACATCGCCGAGGCGGATGCGATCGTGCACGCGCTCGGGCGGCACGTCGGTGATCGCGATGCGGCGGCAGCGGAGCTCGGCATCTCGCCGGCCTATCTCGATGCGCGACGAGGAGCCCTCGGATTGAGGTCCGAGTGAGGGCCTGTCCGACCTGCAAGAAAGCGTCGATCAAAGAGGGAAACAAGGTGTTCCCGTTCTGCTGCGAGCGTTGCCAATTGGTCGATCTCGGGAAGTGGCTCGATGAGGAATATCGAATCCCCGAGAAATCGAACGAAGGCGACGAGCAGCTCCCGAGCAAAGATCCGGAATAGTTCCGAGCGCTCGGGCGTTGGCCAGGCATGAAGCCCGGTGTGCTCGGCGGATGGGTCGGCGTCGCCAACGCGATCGTATTTGGCCTCGTGCTCGTCGCGGGGATCGCGTGCATCCCCGGCGGGCTGATCGGCATCGTGCTCGGCGAGCTCGCGCGCCGGGTCGCGCACCAGCCGGTGTGGGTCCGGATCCCCGTGATCGCCGTGCCGGCGCTCGCGGCCGCGCTGTTCCTCGAGCGCCGCACGCGTGCGCCGTGGACTCTGCCGAGGGCGACCGCGCGATGATTCCGGGCGAGCTCATTTACTTCTACGGGCGCATCGGTTCGGGTCGCGATAGCATCCCAGGTACGATGGGTAGGCAGAGCTCGAACGCGGTCGGCTTCGGCGGCATGCTCGGCTTCTTCAACACGCTGTTCATCGCGATCGGCGTGGCTACCTACACGCACGACAGTTTCGGCGTCGGCATCCTCGTGTTCATGTTCGGGATCATTCCAGGGCTGGTCGCGGGCATGGCGCTCGGCGCCTTCGCGAACGCGACCGCGCGGCTCGACGTGTGGCTGCGGCGGTTGCTGCTGTGCGTGCCGGCCGTCGGAGTGCTGCTCGGGATGGCCGAGCTCTTCACCGTCGGCGAGATGTTCCTGCCAGCCGCGATCCCGACGATCGTGTGTGCGTTGATCCTCGAGCGCAACACACGCTATGTCGCGCCCGTGCCGGCGGCGAAGGCGCGATGAAGCCGCGCGAGTCGAACGCGGTCAGCAACGGCGCGCTACTCGGCAGTGCGAACGCGCTGTTCATTGCCATCGCGATGAGTTGCTACACGCGCGAGGGCGCGGACATGGCGGTGTTCGTGTTCTTGATCGGGATGGTCCCAGGGCTGTTCACCGGCATGGTGCTCGGTGCGATCGCCGGGCTGACGGCGCAGCGCAACATCTGGCTTCGCCGCGCCCTGATCGCGATTCCCGCGATCGGGCTGGTCGTCGCGCTCGGGCTGTTCTTCCAGGTCGGCCCGCTGATCGCACCGGCCGCGATTCCGACGATCGTCTGCACGCTGATCCTCGAGCGCAGCACGCGGTACGTCGCGCCGCTGCCGTTGGCGTCCGTTCACTGAAGGATCGAGAAGTTGTCCCACGCCGGGGTGTGGTTGTTCTCGGTCGCCGGTTGGTTCCACAGATAGAGCGCAGGGTAGGTGATGAGTTGCGTGCCGTCGTCGACGACGGGCGTGACGTAGAGCTGCGGGTTGCCGCCGGTGCCGCGCGTCGACGAGAACGTCAGCCAGTAGTAACGCTTGCCGTTGTCGTCGGTCGCACCGGGCGCCCACTTCGGCCAACTGTTCGTGACGCCGGGGCTGACCTTCGCGGTGCACGCCGGCGGATCGTTCGCCGCGATCCGCGTCGGTGTCGGGCTGCCGGCCGTGGGGATGATCCAGACTTCGGCTTGGCTGTTGTTGTAACTACTCGCGCCGTCGGCGACGCGGTTGTACGCGACGTACGTGTCGTCGGGAGAGAACGTCGGGTAGTACTCGTTGAAGTTTCCGGTCGCCGCGCCCGAAATCGCGGTCGGCGTGCCGCCGGCGCGGTTGTTGTACGGCACCGTCATCAGGTTGCCGTGGTGGACGGTGACGCCCGAGGCCACGTCGGGGGAGCTGACGTAGAGCAGGGTGTCGGAGGTGTGCGCGAACGACGCGTACGCGGCGCCGTTCTGCGTCGTGCCGGTGACATCGCCGGTGCGCGCGATGATGCCCCAACCCGTGTTCTGCGCGGTCGAGCTCGCCTCGAGGTCGGTCCAGATCATGTCGAACGGTACGCCGGTGGTCGGAAACATCGTGACCGCGGTGTGATCGCCGGCTTGCCAGTGCAGCTTCGTGAACACCGGTTGCTCTTGACCGACGCGCGCCATCAGCGTCGTCGCCGACGGCGTGATGAACGGCGGGGCGGTGTGCGTGCCATCCGACGACAACAGGCCGAGCGTGGTCGGATCGCCGTTGCCCGGGTTCTGACTCGACGAGAAGCCGACGTAGTTGCCGTCCGGCGTCGACGAGTGACAGCCGACGCACTGACTGCCTGCATCGGTCGGCGTGATGATGTCCTTGACCTGCTCGTCGCCGATCTTGAAGCCGCGCAGCCGAGTGCCGCCGGTCGTCGTCCAGTAGACGATCGCGCCGGGTGCGTCGACCGCGGCGATCGAGATGTCACCGCTCGAGCCGTGCTCGAGCGTCGTCAGCGTCGTGCCGTCATACGCGGCGCCGCGGATCGCGACCGTGAGCGGCGTGTTGACCGAGTGGGCCTGCAGGCCGGTCCACAGATCGGCCGGCATCGTCCATTGCGTCGCGGTCGTGTAGACGATCAGCGGGTTGACCTGCGTCGTCGTGGTGATGCGGAGCTCGTAGAGGTTCTCGCCGGCGGCGGGGATCCACGTGAAGCGTGGACGGATCCAGTTGTGCGGATAGACCGTGCCGACCTCGGGCTCGAACAAGCACGGGCCACCGGTTGCGGTGCCGGTCATCGGATCACCGAACAGCGTCTCCGCATCCGCCGGCGGCGCGGTGCCGGTCGGATCGATGATCGGTGCGCCCGGGAAATCCGAGAACGGTCCCGCGAACGCGTCGGGGACGACGGTGCCGCTGTCCTTCGCGCCGGCATCATCCGCGTTCGGATCGTGGTGCGCGCACGCGCAGAGAGAGACCAACGCGAGCCCCGAAACGATCGATCGCACGACGACAGCTTACGCCGTCGACGGGCAAAACAAACGCTTCTAGGGGTAGCGGCCGGTCTCGCGATCTTCGTCGGGCGGGGGCGGTGTAGGCGGCGGTGGTAGCAACGTCGCGACGAGCATCACGGTCTCGGGCCACGCGTGGCGAATCCACGCGATCGGGGCGTGGAGCAGGGCGCGTACGGCGCCTCGGGTCAGAAGAGGACGCGCGCGATAGCGATCGGGGAACACGGCGCCGCTGCGCCCGCGCAGCCGGTTGAGGTGCCGGGCGGCCGCGACCTGAAAGCCCTGCATCCCGCGCGCGAGGGCATGCCGGTCGGCGGCTTCGACGACGAGCTCGAGCCGGCCCGCGACGACCGCGAGCTCGACGATCCGGAAGTCGGTCCGCGCGAGGCTGCGCTGGACGGCGCGTGCGAGCGCCCGACGCGCATGCCGATCGTGCAGCGCGCCTGCGCCGCGCACGACGCGCGCGATCACGTGCACCGGCACACGCGCCGACAGTGCCGGGCGTCGTTGGTGCGGCTCGCTCGCGACCGCGCCGCGCTGCGGCCGGCCTGCGCCGGCGCGTTTGCCGCCCCATCTCATCGGATCGGATCGCTAGCGCGTGACGCTCTCACTGCCAACATGAAAACGCCGAGATCTCTTCGGGACAAATTTGTAGCAAGAGTTCTTGCGCAATCCGGAGTGAGGAGATTACGGTGAGCGTCAGAACCTGGGACGGCTGACAGCGCTGAGAGGGTCGCGTGGACTTGGTGGTCTAGAGTCCGGGCGCCTCGTGCGCGCTGCCGCGGTCTCCTGCACGTGCACTCACCTGGGGGAAAAGCGATGAGCGTCGATGATCGGGACTTCTTCGCAGAGACCATCACGATTGGGTTCGTTGGCGCCGTCACCGACCCGTGGCTCGTGCCGCCGCCACCACCGAAGAGCGAGCCGAACGAGCCCCCGCCGTTCCTGGCGATGGGCACGGTCGTCGAGCTCCCGGCGTTCGTCGCGCTCGGCACCCAGGTCGAGCTCGGCGAGGTCGACGCCGAGATGGAGCGCCCGGCCTTCGAGGACGACCTCGAGGTCACGCAGCCGATCCCCAAGATGACGATGGCCGAGCTCGTGTTCGCGTGCCGCGCCGAGCCGACCAAGCTGGCCGAGCCGGTCGTGCTGGACGAGCCGCTCGCGCGGGGTTCGATGGCCATGATGCCGATCCGGCTCGACGACGAGCTCGTCGAGGTCAAAGCGCGGCCGCGCGCCCTCGGCACGATTCCGCCGATGTCGGTCGATGCTCAGCCGCAAGGCGTCGCCCAGGTCGAGATGCCGGCCGCAGTGCCGCCGACGAGCCGCAAGATTCGCCCGCGCCGGACCCGACCTCGTGCGCGCACGATCGCGCCGCGCCGGTTGACCAGTGTCGAGATCCGCGAGGTCGCGAACACCGAGTCCGAGCAAGCCGAGCGCCCGCGGACTCGCGCCGAGTGCGCGCACGAACAACGGCCTTGTCCGTGGGTGTCGTGCAAGCACCACCTCTATCTTGACGTCAACCCGCGCACCGGCTCGATCAAGCTCAACTTCCCCGACCTCGAACCGTGGGAGCTCCAGCACACCTGTGCGCTCGACGTCGCCGACGCTGGTGGCCACACGCTCGAAGAGGTCGGCGACATCACGAACCTCACGCGCGAGAGGATCCGTCAGCTCGAGTTTCGCGGCCTCCTCGAGCTCCGCGGTCGCTCGCGCACCCTGCGCTAGCTCGCGTCCGTCAGCCCGAGTTTCGCGGCCTCCTCGAGCTCGCTCGCGCAGCTAGCGCGCCCGCAACCTCGTGTTCGACGTCGAGCGCGATGCCGCGAACGGCGATTCGATCCGGTCCCGCGTCGGGCCGTGAAACATTTGTTACCGCGAGGCTACGGTTTCGTGACGGCGTGAACTGTGATTGCTCGTCATGCGCCGCCCCGATACCAAAGGTCATGCGTTTCGCGGGAGTTGTCTTCGTGGTCGCAGCGTGCAGCTCCCCGGATCTCGGTGTCCCCACCGATTCGACGGTGACGCCGGATACCCACCACCCGATCGACACGCCGAGCGCGATCGACGCGGATCTCGGCGCTGCGACCGACACGCCGGTCGTGCCGTGCACGAACACCGCGGCCGAGGTCTATGCCGCGACCGCGCAGGCGAACGCGGTGCTCGGCGCGATCCTCGCGTGCTCGGTCGATCCGGTGCTCGACGCCGCGGCGATTCCGGCGCTCGTCGGCGACGGCATCACGGTCACGAGCAGCGTGAAGCAATATCGCGTCGCGTATCAGACGCGCGACGCCCACGGCGGACCGGCGGTGTCGACCGCGCGCGTCTACTTGCCGTCGACGCCACGCGCGCGACCGGTGCCTCTCGCGGTCGCGATGCACGGCAGCGTCGGGATCGCCGATGCGTGCGTGCCGAGCGTCGACTCGGACCACAGCTTGCCGTTGCCGTACGCGGCGCGCGGCTTCGCGACGATCGCGCCCGACCTCGCGGGGCTGGGTAATGCCGGCACGCAGGACTATCTCGACAACCACACGCAGGGCTGGCAGACGCTCGACGGTGCGCGGGCGTTGCGCGCGCTGTTGCCGCCGGGGCTGACCGCGCAGGAGCTCACGATCGCCGGTTATTCGCAGGGTGGAGGCGCGGCGCTGTCGGCGCACTCGCTGATCCACGGCGACGGTGGTGGCATCGGCACGCTGATCGCGACGGTGGTGTATGCGCCGGAGTGGCCGATCTCGATGAAGTCGTTCGACTACGACGCGATCCTGCGCGACCCCACGAACCTCACGATCTTCGAGGGGCTGGCGTACAGCTCGGTCGCGGTGATGCGGCAGTACGCCTTCCTCGAGGACCACGTCGCGGTCGGCCACGGCAAGGACGGCGTGCCCTCGCAGTTCAGCGCGAACCTCGAGAGCGCGATCCAGAGTCAGTGCTTGGTCCCGCTCGGCGGTTACATCCAGACCGCGATGCTGCACACCGGCGATCTGATCGACGCGACGCTGCGGACGAGCATGCTCGCGTGCTTCGACGGCCAGCCCGGCTGCGGCGGCGACGGCGCCGCGTATCACGACTTCCTCGTCCAGAACCTCCTCGACCCGGACGCGACCGCGGGGCCGGTGTTCATCGTCGCCGGTGCACTCGATCTGATCATGCCGCCCGCGAAGGAAGCGTCGTGCATCAAGGACAAGCTCGTCGCGTCCGGCGTCGACGTCAACACGTGCGTGATCTCCGATGGCGATCACTCGAACATCATGGAGCACCACTGGAAGGGGCTCGCGTGGGCCGAGTCCGTGATCGATGGTCAGCCGCGCTTCCAGTGCGCGCCGATCACCGACATGCCAGCCTGTACGAACTAGACCGTTAGCTTGCGGACGCGCCGGATCGAGATCGTGACGAGCACCGTCGAGATCGCGGCGAGCGCGAGCAGCGACGGCAACATCTCCCACGGGCCCGCACCGCGCAGCACGGCGCCGCGCATGATGTCGATCATGTGGGTCGCCGGCAGCGCACGGCCGATCCAGTACAGGACGCGCGGCAAGCCGGCGACCGGGAAGATGTAGCCCGAGAGGAAGATCGACGGCAGCAGCAGCATCTGCGCCGATTGCATCGCCTGCATCGAGGTCTTCGCGCCCATCGAGATCGTGAGGCCGAGCGCGAGCAGCGCGAACAGGTAGACCACGGCGGTCGCGAACAGGAACAACAGACTGCCGTTGATCGGCACATCGAACCCGAACCTCATCAGCGTGAGGATCAGCGCCATCTCGACGAGGCCGATCACGAGGTAGGGCGCGAGCTTGCCGAGCACGAGGCCGGTCGCATTGATCGGCGTCACCAGCAGTTGCTCCATCGTGCCTTGCTCGCGCTCGCGCACGATCGCGATCGACGCGAGGATCAGCGCCGCGAGTTGCAGCAGGATCGCGATCAGGCCGGGGATGATGTAGTTCGCGGTGCGGCCCTCGGGGTTGAACAGCACGATCGGTTGCGCCGACACCACCGGGCGCGCGCCACTCGCTTGCACGGCATCGAGGTTCGCCTGCGCGACGAGGCCGTTGATCGCGGCGAGCGCCTGCGCCGAGACGTTCGAGTCCGAGCCATCGATCAGCACGAGGAACTGCGCGTTGTCCTTGCGCGCGCGCCGGTCGTGATAGTCGGGCGGGATGATCACGCCGACGCGCACCGTGCCGCGCGCGATCTCGCTGCGCGCTTCGTCGGGGCTGTTGGTGACGCTCGTGATCGAGAACGTCCTGGTCGCGCGCATCTCGTCCATCAGCTCGCGGCTCTCGCGAGAGTTGTCTTGATCGACGACGACCGTCGGTAGATCGCGCACGTTCTGATCGAGGAAGCCGAACAGCGCGAGCTGCATGATCGGCATCGTGAAGAAGATGATCAGCGTCCCGCGGTCGCGGAAGATGTGCTTGAACTCCTTGAGCAGGATCGCGACGAACGAGCTCCACATCTACGCGCTCACCTTCATCGCTGCGCGATCGGCGGCGGCTTGCTCGGTCAGTGCGACGAACACGTCCTCGAGCGTCGGTGCGATCGCGCGTGCGGTCGCCGGGAAGCCGGCGGCGGCCATCCGTACGAGGAGATCGTCGTCGCTGATCGCCTCGGTGACCTCGGCGTGGACGGCTTGACCAAACACGGTCGCGCCGCGGCAGAACGGCTGCGTGCGCAACCAGCCGAGCGCGCGCGTCGAGCTCTTGGTCTCGAGCTCGAGCCGCCGCGTGTGCGGGTGATTGACCACGGGCAGCTCCTTCAGGTCATCCGGCGTGCCGGTCACGAGCAGCTTCGAGAGATACAGATAACCGACCTCGGCGCAGCGCTCGGCCTCGTCCATGTAGTGCGTGGTGACGAGCAGCGTGATGCCTTGCGCGGACAGGTGGAACAACAAGTCCCACAGCTCGCGGCGTGCGACCGGATCGATGCCGGCAGTCGGCTCGTCGAGAAACACGACGCGCGGCTCGTGCATCAGCGCGGCCCCGAGCGCGAGTCGCTGCTTCCAGCCGCCGGAGAGCAGCCCGGCGCGACGATTCACGTACGGCTCGATGTGCGTGAGCGCGAGCGCGGCATCGACCCGCGTGCGCATCCGCGATCCACCGAGCCCGTACACGCGCGCGTAGAACTGCAGGTTCTCGAGCACGGTGAGATCCGGGTACAGCGCGAACTTCTGGCTCATGTAGCCGATCTGCCGGCGGATCGCGGCGCCCTCGTGCGCGACGTCGAGGCCGAGCACCGAGGCGCGTCCCGTGGTCGGTGCGAGCAGGCCGCACAGGATCCGGATCAGCGTCGACTTGCCGGAGCCGTTCGGCCCGAGCAGGCCGTAGACCTGCCCGGTCGGGACCTCGAGGTCGACGGTGTCGAGCGCGACGAAGTCACCGAACTTGCGGCTGACCGCCTCGACCTTGATGGCCGGTTCGTCGGTCACTTCGGCACGTGGATCAGCGCCGACATTCCGGCGCGGAGCTGGTCCTTGGCCTCGACGAGCCCGATCCGCGCCGCGAACACTTGATCGGCGCGCTCGTCGGCGGTCTGGAGGTTGCGCGGCGAGTACTGGCCCTTGTCGTCGATGTGCTCGACCTTGCCCTCGAACGTGCGCGACGGAAACGAATCGACGCTGATCGGCACCGTATCGCCGACCTTGATGTGACCGATCTCGGTCTCGGGCACGTAGATCCGGACGTAGAGCTGACCGTCCTCGAGCAGCGTCGCCGCGGGCGCGTTCGGGCTCAAGATATCGCCGGGGCGCAGATCCAGCGCTTCGACCCGCGCGGGGTTCGGCGCGCGGATCACGAGCTCGCCGACCATCACGTCGAGCTGGTCGACTCGCGCCTTCGCGGCGGCGACCTGCGCCTCGCCGGCCTGCAGATCTTCGACCCGCGCGCCCGCGAGCACGAGCTTCGCGGCGGCATCCGCCTCTTGCGCACGCGCGGCGGCTTGTTGCTTCTCCTCGATCCGCGCACCCGCGTTGAGCTCGTCGAGTCCGCGCTGCTGCGCATCGAGCTCGGCGCGCGCGGAGACCAGCGCGGTCTCGCTCGCATCGGCCTCGGCCTTCGCGATCGCGCCACTCGCGAGCAACCGTCGCGAGCGATCGGCGTCGAGCTCGGCCTTGTCGTACGCCGCCTTGAACTGCGCGACCCGCGCTTGGCCGGTCGCGATCTCCTCCGCGCGCGATCCGTGCCGGGTCTCGGCGAGCGATGCATTCGCGCCGGCGGCGCGCGCGTTCGCCTGCGCGATCTCCTCGGGTCGCGCGCCCTTCTTCAACTTGTCGTACGCGGCCTGCATCTGCTCGAGCTGCGCGTCGGCGATCGCGCGCTGCGCGGTCAGGTCACCGGGCTCGAGCTCGATCAGCATCTGGCCGGCGGTGACGTGATCGCCTTCCTGCACGTAGATCTTCGCGATCCGGCCCCCGGTGCGCGAACCGACCGTGACGGTCCGCGCTTCGACCGTGCCCGCCCACTCGTAGGGCTGGCCCGCGAGGTATCGCTTGTAACCGAAGTACGTCGCAGCGATCACCACGAGGACGATCAGGGGCAAGAACCGTTTCATTGTTCACTCGCCCTAGCAGCAACCCGCGTACCATGTCGATCGCGCCGCAACGTCCTGTTTCGACGTCGCTATCACCCGACACCTGTCGGGTTGCCTGTCAGCCCGGGCGCAGGACGAGTACAGGTTTGCGCGTCGCACGCAGCAAGCGGTCCGCGACCGAGCCCATCAGCGCGCGCGTGATGCCCGAGCGGCCGTGCGAGGCGATCGTGATGAAGTCGACGCCGAGCCGCGCGGCGGTCTGCGCGATCGCGGTCGCGGCATTCTCGCCGCGCACGATGTACGCGGTGACCTTGCGAACCTTCGCCGACCGCGGCGCCTGCGCGAGCAACTGGCGCATGATGTCGCCCTCGTCGATCTCGGCATCGTGATCGATGACGTGCGCGATGTGAATCTCGCCGCCTTCGGGGACCGCGGCGTACGCGTACGCGACGCCGCGATTTGCGAACGGCGACAGATCCGTGGCGACCAGCGCGGTCGACATGCTCGGCATGACGAACGTCGGCAGCGTCGCGTTCGGCGGCACGCATACGACCGACTGCGGCGCCTCTTCGACGACGATCGACGACACCGAGCCGAGCCGACCGAGCCCGGTCTTCTGGCTCGTGCCGATGATGATCGTGTCGACCTTCTCTTCGGTCGCGAGCTCGATCAGGTGAGCGCCGATCCGGCCGAGCCCGCGGCGCGTGCGCGCGACGACGCCGGCGGTCTCGACGAACCGGTGGAGCATGTCGCGCGCGAGCAACTGCTCGATCTCGGGATCGCGATCGACGAGCGTCTTCGCGTGGAGGCCGTAGTGCTCCGACGCGTCGTCGGGGTAGTACACGCCGCCGAGCACGACCTCGACCGGGCCGATCGCGCGCAGGCCGTGGGTCCACTGCAGGCACAGCTCCGACGCGATCGATTCGTCGACGGCGGCGAGCACCTTGAGCGGCCGGCTCTTGTCGCAGAACGCCAACCACGGCGCCGGATCGCGCACGACCAACAGCGGGGTCTGCGTGATCGCGATGATCTTCGCCGCGGTCGAGCCGAGCGTGTCGCGACCGCCGGCGGCGATCACGACGAGCTCGCTGTTCTCGGTCTCCGCGAACGACGTCAGGGCGGTCTCGGCCGGCCCGACGACCAGCTCCGGTCGGATCGTGACTCCCGGCCCGAGGTGATCGATCTGCGCCTCCATCGCGGCGCGCAGATGCTCGATCTCGCCTTCGGCGTCGGCATCGACGACGTGGACGAGCACGACCTCTTGATCGCCGCGCACGGCTGCGAGCGCCCGCGCGACAGAGAGCGCGCCCAGGCTGGCGTGCGACAGATCGGTACCGCAGATGATCGCCATGGCTAACTCAGATACGCGAACCGGCGAACCAGCTCGAGCAACCGGTCCTTGAGCTCGTCATCGAGCTCGACGAACCGAATGCCCATCCCGGGATGCAGGTTGTCCGCGTTGGTGGGGCGATACGGGTTGACCCAGATCACCATGCCCTCGACCTGGATCTGCGGACCGTCGTCGATGTGGAACCGGAGGTTCAAGTTCGTGCCCGGCGCCTCCGGCGTCGTCGTGCGGATGAAGATACCGGTCTCGCTGATGTCCGTGATGTACGCGAACAGGTAGTTGTCTTCGGAGGCGTAGTCGACCTCGAGGTCGACGAGCACGCGCGGAGCTATGCGACGGTCGCTGTCGGCGACCGGGACCTCCGCGGACCCTCCCTTGCTACGCATCGTCCGCGTCATAACCCCATATTCGAAAGCGGCGCAACCGCGTTCGTCTACTCGACGGCGATCGTCGTGATCTTGACGCGATCGTCCTTGTCGCGCATGTCACCGGGCGCTTCACTGACGGTCATGTTCTTGAAGTTGGGGTTCGTGCCGGTGAAGAACCCGGTGTGAACCTCGTAGGTGCCGCTCGCGTAGCCACCGCCCGTCGCGGTCACCGTGTGCGTGTCGACGATGAAGTCGCCGGGCTGCCAGGTCGACGTCGGGCACTTGTTTTCGATCGGGAAGTGATCGCCGTTGAAGTACGTCGGGCCGGTGAAGTGGAACAGCACCTGCCACGCGCCGCCCGGCGATTGTAAAACCCTGTAGTACATGCGCACCGGGAACGACTCGCCGGTGTGGACGCTCCGCGGAATGTCCCAACCGATCAGCTCGATCTTGTTGTCGAACACGATCCGGCCCTTCGGCGTCTGCATCTTCGCCGTCGGCATCGCGTGCAGGATCATCTTGCCGAGCGGGTTCTTGTCGGTCGTGCCGTCGAGCTTGTTCGACAGCAGCGACGACTTCACGTTGCGATCATCGATCACGAAGTACGGCTTGCCACCGATCTCGCGATGGAGCTGACACAGCTCGGTCGCCGGTGCGATCGCGAACACGCGATTCGGCCGCGCCATCGCCGCGACGATCTGTTCGCGCCCGCTCACGATCTCGGGCGTGAGCTTCGGCGCGTAGTCGCGCGGCGCGTCGCCGAGGTCGCCCATCAGCACCACGGCGTCGCCGGGCTTGCGCAGCGACTCGATCGTCTCGAACAGCGACTTCGACGACAGGTTCGTCGACAGCGCCGGCTGCCAGCCGAACGACCAGAAACACCCGAACAGGATCGTCGTCGCCAGCACGACCGCCGGCGACACGCGCGCGACCAGGCCGACCCAACCGCCGCGCTTGCCCGCGAGCGCGAGGCTGAGCGCGATCGCGAGGGCGAGCACCAGCCCGGCGCCGAGCAGCCACAGCCGGGTCGGCAAGAACACGAGCCTCGACGCGGCGGGGTACGCGATCGTATCGCCGCCGACGAGGATCGAGGTCAGCTTCTCGGTGAACGACTGGAGGTCCTTCGACAGATCGAGGATCGCGAGCGCGACGAACGCGCCGACCAGCAGCCGCATGCCGCGGCGGCCGTGATCGACGGCCTCCCGACCGACCGTCGTCATGCCGTCGATCCACGCGCCGATCGCGATCGCGAATGCGGGGAAGCCGGCGTACAGCGCGAAGCCGACCTTGCGCTGGAATAGCTCGGTGCCGATCCACGCGGCGCTCGCCCAGGCGAGCGTGATCGCTCCGATCCGACGCTTGCGCGGGTCGTCGCTCGCGATCAACGCGGCGAACGCGATCGGGCCGAGCACGCCCCACGGGAACGTGCCGTACGCGATCTGCTCGAACGTCGAATCGAAGACGTAGCGAAGATCGTCGTCGGGGCGCCACGCACCGCCGAGCGCCGGTGACCAACACCCGTTCGCGACGATCGCGTGATCGAGCACCGCGCGTTGCGGCGGGACCAACCCGGGCTGCAGATCTCGGAGCGAGAAGATCTGATAGACCACCGCGACGATCGCGATGCCCGCGATCGCTGTCGCGAGTAGCGCCGGCGCGTTGCTGCCGCGGCGATAGGGCAGGGCGGTGCGGCCGAGGCCCCAGCGCGGACGGAGCCACGCGCCGAAGCCGACCACGCCGTTTCGCACGAGCCGGCCGACATCGAGCAGCGTCGGAATGCCGAGCGCACCGGCGGCTGCGAACGCACCGACCGGGACAGCGATCCCGAGCAGCGCACCGCCGGAGACAAAGCCGAGTGCAAGGCCGCCGGCCAGTGCGAGCGCACCGACGATCGCCTCGACGCTCTGCGGGACGATCCGGACCGTCGAAACGGATCGCACGATCATCCTGGGCAACACGATGCCGAACATCACGTCTTCGAGGCTGCTCAGCGCGAGCAGGCCGTAGATCACGAGGGCACCGGCGGTGGCGGTCCCGATCTCGGTGGTCAACTGACGCGACTGCAGGACGCACAGCGGCATCGACAACACGACCACCGCCGCGATCACCCCGGCGCGCGCGCTGATCGTTCGCATCGCGATGCCCGCGGTCGCGAGCAC
>JBDTJY010000070.1:0-20455 GCA_039935615.1 Kofleriaceae bacterium | reverse complement strand
CGGCAGCTACCGCCTGATGGCCGGGACGCGACCGTCAGAGTCCGCGATCGTTGGTGATGATCAGGACATCATGGTCATGTTCGAGCCGGTACCCGAGCTTCCCGAGCTGACCTGGCACAGCGTGCCGTTCTTGGGTGACGAGTCGGCGTTCGATGACGACTAGCATCCCAACGATGAAGACGATCGGAACGCTGTCGTTTCATATCGCCGGTCCGGGCCTCGTCATCTATTCGCCGTTCGCGATGGCAGACGTTGCGAGCGGCACCCACTTCCTCGAGGAGCGCTTCTCGGAGATGGAAGATGTCGGCGCATTTATCCGCGCTGGAACGCTGGCGGGATTCAACATGGGCTCGCCGGGGACCTACCATCTGGATCTTCAGCTGGGTGTGCTCGACGTGCCGAACATCGCGGCCTATCCCTGGTGGATTCGGCTCGCACTCGAAGTACGCGATCAAACGGTGTGCGTGCGCGACCTGTACGACTTCTCACGCTGGAAGCCGGCGTGTCCCAAAGCGCAGACGTTCACGATACCGAATGGCTACTATCGGCTTGCGGTCGGAACCCGACCGTCGGATTCCGAAATCGTCGGCGACGATCAGGACATCATGGTCGTCTTCGAGCCGGTTCTCGAGCTGCCTGCGCTGACGTGGGAAAGCGTACCGTTCCTGGGCGACGAGTCCGCGTTCGACGACGAAGCGTAGCTACAGCATCAGCTTCTGGATCGTGTCGATCACCTGACGCAGGCGCATCGGCTTGTCCAGGAAGATGTTCGCGCCGGACTCGAGCGCGGACTTGCGTGCCGAATCGCCACCCGCGGACACCGCGATGATCGGCAGCGACACCAGGCCGAGCTCGCCGCGCGCGGTCGCGATCACCTTGGCGCCGTCCATCACCGGCAGGTACATGTCGATGATCAGCGCGTCGAAGGTCTCGCGGCGCAGGATCTCGATGGCCTGGCGACCATCCTCGGCCTGCTGCACGACGAACGAGACCCCGCCGCCGAAGTCACGGCGGGCGGAGCCCTTGAGGCCATCCTGGATCAGCGTCGCGACGTGGCGGTTGTCCTCGACGACGAGCACGTGGAACAGGCGCGACACGGTCTTGGGATCGCGGCTGCGGATCTTCTCGATCAACACGGCGAGCTGATCGCGCGCGGGGCCGGGGTTGAACATGATGCCGCAGCCGGCCTCTTCGCCGTCGGCGAGGACATCGCGCGACGACTGATGGCCGCGGGTCCACCGCACCATGCCCTCGATCGAGATCGGCTCGAGCAGGCCGGCGAACGAGAGCACGAGCTTGATCTTGTTGCCGATCGGTAGCTCGCGGTTGGTCGCGACGAACGTGCCGCCACTCGAGAGGTTCTCGGTGTAGTCGCCCACGAGGTCGTCGGCACCTTCGTACTCGACGAATAGCGTCACCGGCTCGCGGTCGCTCTTGCGCTTGTCGTCGTCGCTCACCGGCGTAAATGATCCCTCGGCCATCCGGCGATCGCAAGTTAGCCGCGGGGAATCGAGACCATGAACGTCGTGCCGGTGCCGACGACGCTCTCGACCGTGAGGTCGCCGCCGTGGTCCTTCACGATCTGCTGGGTCAAGGCGAGCCCGAGGCCGCTGCCGCCCTCCTTGGTCGAGAAGAACGTGTCGAACAGCCGCGGTAGTACCTCGGGTGCGATACCGACCCCGGTATCTTCGACCTCGATCACCACGCGGTCGCCGGCGCGGTGGGTGCGCAGTGTCACCTTGCCGCCGCCCTTCGCCGACACGGCCTCGGTCGCGTTGCGGACGAGGTTGACGAGGCACTGCCGGAGCTGGGCCGAATCGACCAGCGCGATCGGATCGTTGTCGGCGAGCTCGACGGCGAGCTCGACCTGCTTGTGGGCGAGGTCCTCGCGGACGAACGAGGCCAGCGCGTCGACGAGCGCGTTGACGTGCTCGGACGCGATCTTGGGCTTCGGCAGCTTGCCGAACGAGAGGTACTCCTCGGTGATCGCGGTGAGCCGGTCGACCTCCTTGTGGATCGCCTGGCACAGCGCGCGGCCCTCGGCGTTGCCCTCGAGCTCGTCGTCGAGGAGCTCGGCGTTGAGGCCGATCGCGGACAACGGGTTGCGGATCTCGTGGGTGATCATCGCCGAGAGCTTGCCGACCGCGGCGAGCCGCTCCGAGCGCACCAGCTCGCGCTCGCGCTCCTCGATCGCCCGTGCCATCGAGTTGAACTCGCGCGCGAGCTCGGCGACCTCGGAGGGCCCTTTGTCGTCGATCCGGCTCGCGTAGTCACCGGCGGCGACTCGCTTCGCGGCGTCGCGCAGGCGGCGCAGTGGCCGCAGCGTGACCACGACCCAGATCGAGATCATGATCGAGATCGCGATCGCGATCACCCCGAGGCCGGCGGCGACCGTGCGCGAGAGGTGCTGGTCGCCCTCGAGCCGCAGGGTGGCGCTGGTCACGACGGTCTGCAGCGTGTTCGCGAGCTCGATCGAGTCCTGCGAGAACCGGCGCTCGCCGTCGCGGATCTTCTGCAGCGGCACCGTGATCGACTCGGCGTCGAGCGCATCGCCCTTGCGCAGCGCCGCGGTGACCTGGTCGTACGGCGCCTTCAAGCCCTCGAGCACCTTGGTGAGGTCGGCGACCGTGTCGCTGGTCGGGCTCGGGAGCCGAATGTCGAGGTCCTTGTACTTGCCGACCGCGAGGAGCAGGGCCTTGAACGCGGCGTCCCGGGGGCTGCGGACGGTGTGGAGCCGGGCGTTCGCCCCGTAGGCGGTGGTCTCCTGCGGCAGCCCGTCGTCGAGGTACGACTTGAGGTCTTCTTCGCGGCGGGCCAGGCCGTTCGCGGCCAGCGCGAACGGCAGGTGGCCGAGCCGGATGTTGTGGATCGAGTCCTCGACGATGGTTAGGTTCACGACCACGTTCACGGTCATGACCCCGAACGCGATGGCCAGAGCGGCAAAACCGAGGAGGATCCGGGCTGATAGCGTCCGCATGGACTCCCGTCACGGTAGCCTGCCGATCTGCTGCAAGCCAGGAACCGGACGAGCCGAGAGGCGCCGGAATGTGTAATAATGGCCGCCTTAAGGGGTGTCCATGTCCCGCGCGTTTAGGCTGATTTCCGGTGCAGTGATCGTTGTTTGCGGGCTTGCGAGCATCGCGGCGGCCAAGCCGTCGATTGCGGTGCTTGGCCTCGAGGTCCTCGACAAGTCGGGCACTCCCTCCAATGACGACGTTCAATTCGCGAAGAACCTGACCGAAGGACTGCGCGCTCGCGCGAAGATCGGCGGCCCCTACACGCTCGCCCCGACCGGCGACAAAGAGCTGATCGATCTCAAGCTGCTGAAGGGCTGCGACGACGAGAAGCCGAGCTGCATGTCGAGCATCGGCGGCGATCTCAACGCGGACTTCTTGATCTACGGCTCGGTGACCAAGCGGAAGGGCGGTTACGACATCTCGGTCGCGTTCCTCGACGTGCACGCGGGCAAGCGCGAGCGCACCATCCCGACCTCGGTCACGGTCGGCACCAGCGGCGTCGCCCTCCAGAACAGCGCGAAGAAGATCTACAACGGCCTGACCGGCCAGTCCGATAGCTGCACGATCACGATCAAGACTCCCGGCGTCGACCGCGGCACGATCCTGATCAACGGCAAAGAGGCCGGCAACATCACGAATGGCGTCGGTTCGGTCAACGGGCTCAGCGAGGGCAAGTACGCGATCGCGATCGAGGCGAACAACTTTCACCGCTACACCAAGGGCGACGTCCAGTGCACCGGTGGCGAGACCACGAACATTCAGGCGACGCTCGACAAGAGCGACAAGGCGGTCCCGCCGCCCGACAAGTTCATTCCGCCCGACAACGGCGACCAGAACCCACCGGGCGGAACGGAGATCGGTCACACGAACACGGTCTCGCATCACGGCAACACCTCGAAGACCGTGTGGACCGTGATCGGTAGCGTCGGCCTCGCGAGCGTCGTCGGTGGCGGCATCGTGTTCGGAATCGGCTACTCGAACGTGAGCAGCTTCGACCACAAGGGCACCGTGCTCGTCAACGGGGTGGCCGACCCGACCTACGACTCCAGCAAGTGCGGCAAGGACACGGCGATCGAAAACGCGAACCCGGACTACAAGAGTGCCTGCACCGGCAAGACCGAGACCTGGATCGGCGGCGTCATGATCGGTGCGGGCGCCGTGATCGCGATCGGTGGCTATCTGATGGCGGCACACAGCTCGCACGAAGAAGACCCGGCTCAAGTCAGCGGTCGCCGCAAGCATCACGAGCCGTTTGCGATCACGCCGGTCGTCAGCCCCACCGGTGGCGGCGCGACGTTCCGCGTCGAGTGGTAGCGTGGTAAGTCGTCGGGAGTGAGCTCCGACGACCAACCCCCGCACGATGTCGAGCGGGCGGACGTTCACCTGACCGACGTCCCGCGCGTCGCCGGAGGACTGCCGGCGCTGTGGGCTTCGGCGAAGCACCTCGAGGAGAACCACACGCTCGTGCGTGGCTCTCGCGCGCTGCTCTCGATGAATCAGCAGGCCGGGTTCGATTGCCCGGGCTGCGCGTGGCCCGAGCCAGCTCAGCGCGACACCTTCGAGTTCTGCGAGAACGGTGCGAAGGCGATCGCCGAGGAGGCGACGACGACGCGGTTGACGCCCGAGGTGTTCGCGACGCTGTCGGTCGACGAGCTGCGGCTGCTCTCCGACTTCGAGCTCGGCCACCTCGGCCGGGTCACCCATCCGATGGTGTTGGACGGCCGGCACTATCGGCCGATCACGTGGGACGCCGCGATGACGATGCTCGCCGAGGACCTCGTCGCGGCGGGCCCCGAGCACAGCGTGTTCTACACGTCGGGACGCACCAGCAACGAAGCCGCGTTCATGTACCAGCTCGTCGGACGGATGTTCGGCACGAACAACTTTCCAGACTGCTCGAACATGTGCCACGAGTCGAGCGGCGTCGCGCTGTCGGACACGATCGGCAGTGGCAAGGGCACGATCGGGCTCGAAGACTTCGAGCACGCGGATCTGATCTTCATCATCGGCCAGAATCCCGGCACGAATCACCCGCGGATGATGACGACGCTGCGCGCGGCGGCGAAGCGCGGCGCGACGATCGTCGCGGTCAACCCGCTCAAGGAGGTCGCGCTGACCCGGTTCGCGCATCCGCAGCATCCGCTCGAGCTGTTCGGCGGTGTCGCGATCGCGAAGGAGTACGTCCAGGTCCAGATCGGCGGCGATCAAGCGTTCGTGCTCGGCCTCGCGAAGGTCGTGATCGAGCGCGAGGCGGCGGCGGCGAAGTCGCACGACGCGACGACCGTGGCCCACAAGTTCAGCGAGATCGTCGATTCGAGGTTCATCGGTGAATACACCGATGGCTTCGCCGACTACCGCGCGCACGTGCTCGTGATGCCGTGGGCGCTGATCGTCGAGAGCAGCGGCATCTCCGAGCAGCGGATCCGCGAGATCGCCGACCTCTACATCCACGCGAAGGCGACGATCGTGTGCTGGGCGATGGGGCTCACCCAGCACAAGCACGCGGTCGCGACGATCGAAGAGCTCGTCAACCTCGTGCTCCTGCGCGGCAACATCGGCCGTCCCGGCGCGGGCCTGTGCCCGGTGCGCGGCCATTCGAACGTGCAGGGCGATCGCACGATGGGCATCTATCACCTCCCACGGCCGGCGTTCCTCGACGCCCTCGGCGCGGAGTTCGGATTTACCGCACCGCACAAGCCGGGCTGCGATTCGGTCGAGACCTGCGAGCTCATGGAGCACGGCAAGATCGGCGTGTTCGTCGCGATGGGCGGCAACTTCATGATGGCGACGCCGGATACGCCGCGCACCGCCGCGGGCCTCGAGAACTGCGCGCTCACCGTCGGCATCACGACCAAGCTCAACCGCACGCACCTCTATCCGGGCACGCGCGCGCTGATCCTGCCGTGCCTGGGGCGCAGCGAGCTCGACCCGGCGGGCTTCGTCACCGTCGAGGATTCGATGAGCATGGTGCATCGTTCGCACGGCGTGCTCGAGCCCGCGAGCCCGGAGCTGCGCAGCGAGCCGGCGATCTGCGCGATGCTCGGCAAGGCGCTGATCGGCGGCCCGATCGATTGGGACGGCCTCGCCGCGAACTACGATCGGATCCGCGACCACATCGAGAACGTCGTACCCGACTTCGAAGCGTTCAACGAACGCGTGCGCACACCGAACGGGTTCCTGCTGCCGAACTCCGGGCGCGACCGGACGTTCCGCGACAGCGGACGCGCGCGGTTCTCGATCGCGACGCCGCCGGAGCTCTCGCTGCCTCCGGGCCGCCTGCGGATGATGACGATCCGCAGCCACGATCAATACAACACCACGATCTACGGTCTCGACGATCGCTATCGCGGCGTGCGCGGCGAGCGCCGCGTCGTGTTCATGAACGCGACCGACATGGTCGAGCGCGGCTTGGTCGAGCGTCAGGTCGTGGATCTGGTGTCCGAGTGGCACGACGGCGAGCGCGTCGCCGAGGCGTTCATCGTCGTGCCGTACGACGTGCCGCGCGGCAACTGCGCGACGTATTTTCCCGAGACCAACGTGTTGGTCCCGCTCGACAGCATCGCGGATCGCTCGCGCACACCGACCTCGAAGTCGGTCGTGATCAAGATCCGGGCCTAGTCGGAGCGCCAACTGCGAGTGGCAAATACGTTCGCGAACGCGACAACGTTGTCAGCTCTCGACCACCGAGCTCGATCTGGCAAATGTGAACCGCCCGAATCTCGCGCAGTTGCGGACCGTGCGCCGTGGCACGCCAGTCGCTAGTGGTCCGGCCATGCGCTTCGTCAAGGCTTCCTTGCCCGTCCTCGCGATCCTGCTCTCCCACGCTACCGCGCACGCGGATGACGACCACGAAACGCAAGCGCCGCCGCCACCGGGCCAGCCGATGCCGGTCTACGTCGCGCCGCTCTCGCAGCAGACACAGACCACGTACGTCCCGCAGAGCGTCGCGCTCTCGGGGCCCGACGAGATCGACGCCGAAGAAGGCCGTCGTGCGCCGCTCGGCTACACGCCGGTGCAACGCACGCGCAAAGGCATGCTCATCGGCGGCGGCGTCACGCTCGGCGTCAGCTACATGTACGCGGCGCTGTTCGCCGCCACGGGCGCCGACGAGGCCAACTACAGCTACGACGGCACCCAGGCCACGAACAGGTACGAGGCGCTGTGGATCCCGGTCGCCGGGCCGTTCATCGAGATCAGCCAGACCGACAGCGCCACCGCGCGCCTCGCGCTCGCTGGTCTCGGTACTGCCCAGGTGATCGGCGCGGTGATGCTCTACTACGGCCTCACCACCACGAAGAAGGTCTACGTCCGCAACGATCTCGTCGGCAACCTCTCGATCACGCCGATCGCCGGCAATGGTGCGTCGGGCATGGCGCTGTCGGGCCGGTTCTAAATTAAAGCACTGCACTCGACGCGCGACCCAGCGATTCGGAGCCGTCGACGTGTTCGACGTCGGCCGTCGAGGCCCTAGTCGAACACGACGGTCTTGTTGCCGTAGACCATGATGCGATCCTCGAGGTGGCAGCGCAGCGCCGCGGCGAGCACGCGCTTCTCGAGATCGCGGCCCTTGCGCACGAGATCCTCGACGGTGTCGCGGTGCGAGCACCGCACGGTCTCCTGCTCGATGATCGGGCCCTGGTCGAGGTCCGCGGTCACGTAGTGGCTGGTCGCGCCGATCAGCTTCACCCCCTTCTCGTGGGCCTGGCGATACGGGCTCGCCCCGACGAACGCCGGCAGGAACGAGTGATGGATGTTGATGATCCGCGTCGGAAACCGCTCGACGAGCTCGGGTGACAGGATCTGCATGTAGCGCGCGAGCACCACGAGCTCGACGCCGTGCTCGTACAACAGCTCCATCATCTGCGCTTCCTGACGCGGCTTGTGCTCCTTGACGACCGGCAGGTGATGAAACGGAATCGTGAAGTGCTGGGCGATCGATCCGGCGTCCGGATGATTCGAGATGATCGCGGCGATCTCGCAGTTGAGCTCGCCCATGCGATGGCGGGCGAGCAGGTCGTATAGACAGTGATCCTGCTTCGAGACGAGGATCGCGGTGCGCCGCCGGCGATCGCCGTACAGCCGGTACTCCATGCCGAGCCGCTCGCAGATCTCGCGCACGCCTTTTTCGAGCGAGCTGCGATCGGTGGTCAGCGTCGACAGGTCGAAGCGCAGGCGCTGGAAGAACAGCTTCGCGCCGCGATCGACGTGCTGATCCGAGCTCTGCACGCGCACGCCGTGACGCTCGAGCACCTGGCCGAGCGCCGTGGTCGCGCCGTGCTGATCGCGACAGCCGACGAGCAGCGTCGCGAGCTGCGCCGGACGCTTGATCGGCGTGCTCTGCTGCGTGCCCATCGCGAATGGGATCGCCATCTCGAGCGGCGGATCGCTCCGCAACTCGATCGGCGTGACGTCCGTCGCGTCGGTCCATTCGCCGCGCGCGGGCAGCGTTCTCACCATGCTCCACCGAGCGCGAAGCCGCCGGTGCCCGGTGCGATCCACGGGGTCACCGCGACGCGCTCCTTGTCCGGATCGTGCGCGCCGGTGAGGTACCAGATCGTGCCACCGATCGCCGCGGCGAGTCCGACCCCGGTCACGACCCAGCCGATGTTCGCGTCGCTCATCGCGCTCTGCGCTTGCGCGAACACCGGATCGCCCGGCGCCGCGGCGCATTGATTCGTCGAGATCGAGCACTGACTCGGCACGCGTGTGAGCTCGTACGCGCCGAACGCCGCACCCGCGATCGTGACCGCGAGCCCGCCGATCATCAGCGCGCGCGAGCCCGTCGGATGGACCGTCCTGGGCGGTGCGGGTTGCGCCGCGACGTGCGTCGACATGCTGGCCGGCGAGCTCGGCTTCGAGCCGAACACCGCGGCGACGCTGCGGCCTTGCTCGCCGCTGCCGATCACGATCGTGACGGTCTCGTCATGCCCGCCGTTGTTGAACCGGATGACATGCTTGCCCGGATCGACGTCGTGCGGCTTGCCGTCGTCGAGCCGCGTCGCGACGAGCATGTCGTCGATGTACACGCTCGTATCGGGGAGGTCGTTGCCGCTGCCATCGCGAGCCGCGAGGCTGACGGAGGGCTGCTGGCGCCCTAGGTCATCGGCGAACCGCGCGCAGTCGTTCGAGACGAGCTGCGGACACGCCGACTGCGCGCACGACAAGAACAACTTGCGCGCGAGCGTGAGCTTGCCCTGCTCCTTCGCATCCTGGCCGCGGCTGTGCGCGTCGATGCACTCCTCCTTGGACGGCTCGGCGACGGCCTGACGGGTCGTGATCGGGACGAGGACGGCGAGAATGATCAGTAGGCGAGTCATGCGTGGCTCCTTCAGAGGCAAGCGGGTTTGAAGACCTTCTTCGCGCCGTCGAAGTAGTAGGGCGGGTTGCAATCGGGCGCGGCGGGCGCCACGACGGGAGGCGGGACCGGTGCGGCCTTCGGCTGTGGTGGCGGTTCGCGTGCAGGCGGCTCGCGCGGTGCTACGCGGGTCGGCCGGATCATCACGCGATTGCGCGCGATGTTGATCGGCGCGGGACGCAGCACGGTGCGCTGCGGCGCGAGCGCCGAGCCCGCCGCCGCGCTCGCACTCGGCGGGCTGACCACGGGGATCCGCGCCTCGGGCACCACCGCGGCCAGGGGTTGGAGCTCAGGCTGGGGCTGGGGCTGCGCGGTGGTCTTCATCACCGGCAGCGTCGCCGCGGTCGCCGGCAACTCGAGCACCGGGTCGCGCGTGATCCACACGATGAACGCGAGGATCAGCATGAAGCCACCGATCGCCAGCCCGGCGATCAAGCGCGTGTGATGTTTCGCGAGCAGCGCGGCGGGCTGCGCGGCGGTCGTCCCGGGCTCGGTCACGGGCGTGATGCCGTGATGGGTCCCGCGGCGCGGGACCTGCGTCGCCGTCCGCCGCCAACTCGCCTCCTCGAGCGCGATCACGCGATCGCGACCCGACAGGAACTCGCGGCCGAGCGTCTTCAACCAACCGGCGACACCGGTCGTCGTCGCGGGCGACACCGCGGTCGCGAGCGCGGCCTCCATCTCGGCGGCGGTCTTCCACCGCTTCGCCATGTCGATGTTGAGGCCCTTCTGCAGGATCGTGTCGAGCGTCTCGAGGTGGCGCCAGCGATTCGCGCCGAGCCACTCCTTCTCGGGTGCGAGCACCTCGAGGATCGTCGGTAACCTGCCGGTCATCACCTCGGAGATCAGCTCGCCTTCCGACTGCGCGTTGTTGTGCAGGCGGTGGCCAACGAGCAGCTCCCACAGCACGACCGACAGCGAGTAGATGTCGCTCTGCTGCGTCGCCGCGCCGCGGATCTGCTCCGGCGCGGAGTACGCGAGCTTGCCCTTGAACATGCCCTCGCGCGTGATGTGCGCGGCCATCGTCGCCTTCGCGATGCCGAAGTCGAGCAGGCGCGCGGTGCCATCGGTCGCGACCATGACGTTCTGCGGCGAGACGTCGCGGTGCACGACGCCGAGCGCTTCGCCCATCTCGTCGGTCGTCTCGTGCGCCGCCTGGAGGCCGGCGAGCACCTGACACGCGACCGAGACCGCGATGTTGATCGGGACGTGGGTCTTCGCTTCGTGCGCGGTCCGCAGCAACCAATGCAGCGGCACACCGTGGACGTATTCCTGCACGAGCACGACCTCGTCGCCGGTCGTCACGACATCGAGCACCGGCACGACGTTGCGGTGATGGACCTTCGAGGCGATGCGCGCTTCGTCGAGGAACATCGCGACAAAGTCCGCATCTTCGGCGAATTCCGGATGCAGCCGCTTCGCCGCGACGATCCGCGTGAACCCTTCATCGCCGACGAGCCGCGCGATGTGGATCGTCGCCATGCCGCCTCGCGCGATCTGGCGATGCAGCAAGTAGCGACCGATGACGATCGCATTGCGGCCGGGGTCGGTCGTGGTCGCAAGTTCGTTCATCGCGCCTTTCACTCGAAGAACTGGATCGCGCTGTTGGTGGTCCAGAAGTACAGGTTCTTGAACTGGCCGGTCGGCATGATGCTCGTGCCCCACACCGAGCTCGAGTACGTGTGATTCGTTTGCGAGAACCCTGCGGTCGCGCCGAGGCCCAGGCTGAGGTTCGGCAGTGTCTCGAACGCGCCGAGCAGACTCTCGGGGGTGAACGGGCCCTCGTGCGCGAGCAGGCCCGCGATGAACACCTTCGCGTCGATGTAGCCCTCGAGCGATGTGAACCCCGGTGATTCGCCGGCCGCGGCGATCGCCTTGTTGTACGCGACCACCACATCGCTCGAGTCGCTCTGATAGTTCGGCACGACCTGCGAGACGTAGACGTCTTGCGTGTACGGCATCGGTCCGGTGGGCGTGGTGATCGTGCCCGACGAGACGAGCCGATCCGACAGCGCGTTCGGTCCGACGAACGACACGTTCGAGAAGTACAGCTTCAGCCGGTCGGGCTTGTCGAGCGTCGATTGCTGGCCGTCGAACTGCCACTGCCGGAGCGACTCGATGAACGTGCCGCCGGCACCGTACGTATCCGTCATCATGACGCCGACTGGCTGCGTGCCGCTCGTCGTGGTGAGGAGGTTCGTGATGTACGCCTCCGCCTGCGTCACCGCGGCCGGGACGCTGGTGTCGTCGTTGCGGGTGTAGCGGAAGCGAGCGATCTTCTGCGAGCCGGTCAGCGCCGTGTAGTCGACCGCATAGGCGGTGTTGAAGCCGTTGTAGCCGGCGTCGCCGAACGTATCGTTCTGATCGAACGAGATCAGATTTGCATAGCCGGTGACGCCGCGCTTCTTGAACAGATCCATCGTGGCCTGCGCTTCTTGGTCGTAGCCCGCGCGAACGTTGAACACGTACTTCGCGCACGGGCCCGCCGTCATGTCGCGGAGGATCACGTCGGCACCGGTGAACGCGCCGAAGTAGATCGTGCCGGTCTCGATCGCGACCGGAGCCGCGCGGATCATCGTCGGCGTGCCGACGTTGCCGAGGAACGCGAGCACCGCGTTCGGTCCGCGCGACAGTGCGGTCGTCGAGATCGGCGTGTTGTTGCCGTGGCCGTCGGGTTCCATCGTCGAGGTCGAGGGACACTTCGGCGGCTCCGACGACGACACGATCACGTCCGTGAACGTGCGCGCCGCCATCTCGGCGGTCGGCGGGTCATACGCGTCGTCGCGGAAGTCGAGCACGAGCTGGCGGCCGCGAACGCCGCCCGCATCGTTCTGCTCCTTGAACGCGAGCTCGACGCCGAGCTTCATGCCGGTGCCGAGCGCCTGGTTGGTACCGCTGACCGGCGCACTCTGCCCGATCGTGAGGGGGGCGTCGTCGGCCTTCACGCAGACCGGCGTGGTGTCACGCAGCTCGCAGACGTCTCCGGTGCTGCAGTCTCCGTCGACGGCGCACGGCTTCGGAGCGAAGTCAGTGGAACAACCGACGATGAAGACCGTGCAGAAGATCCATCTCATGCGCCCACTCTGGCGTGAACAAAATGTCGGCCTCAAGGGCTACCAAGGTCCACACGATCGCGATTCGCGTGCGTGGTTACAGAATGGCCTGGAGCAAATCGTTAGAACGTTGCAAGGCGGCACACGATAAAGCGCGAATCGACGGCGTGTATGGCGATATCTACCCCGTCATATCGTGTACTTCGCGACCGCTTTCGAGGTCGTCGCGAACGAGCGAATACGCGCATCGTGCTCGGATCTTTTTTTTCTAGTTTCGTGGACGAGCACGACGAACGAGGCGTGTTGGACGATCAACACGCGTGGATCGCGCGGCCATTCGCGCCGTCGAGAACAGTTAGCGCCGCTTGCGAACGCGCTTCTGCACCGTCGGCATCTGAATGCCGAGGTCACCGAGCTCGAGCTTGCCGATCGCCGCCAGATCACCGCGCTTGGTGGTCGACAGCGTCGGGTATTCGCCGCGCGACGCCTCGACGAGCCCGGCACCTTCGAGCGCGCGAATGAGGTCCATCACCAGCTTGTCCGACCAACCGCGGATGCAGCCGCGCTCGGGGAGCTCGGCGAACCGGGCATCGTCCTCGGTGCCATTGGCGAGCTGCGCGACCTTCTTGCGGCCGAACCGGCCGTGCAACGCGCCGATCAGCAGCAACAGCGTGCGCGCGGCCGTCTGTTCGCTCTCCGACATCCCGTTCGTGCGGCCGTGCGCGATCGCATCGCAGGTGTCACAGGCGCCGCACTTACGGTCGCGGTTCGCCCAGTCCTCGTCGCCGAAGTACTCGAGGATCAGTTGCCGCCGGCACCGCGGGTTGTACGCGTAATCGACCATCGCGCGGAGCTTCTTGCGCTCGATGTCCGCTCGGCGCTGTAACGACGCGACGTCGAGCACCGGGAACGCACCGGGTTGCGGGCGCAGCGCCGCGATCCGCGAATCGTCGCGGCCGAGCATGCCGTGGCGCTCGAGGATCCGCATCGACGCGCCGACCGCCGCGTTGCTCGGCGAGCCGGGCAGGTGCGGCTTCAACTTGGCCTCGAGCTCGTCGTCGTCGTGCATGAGCTTGCCGAGCTCGGGACGCTGCGCGAGCAACTTCCACATACCGCGCAACAGCTCGGCCGACGGGAACGACGCATCGATCAAGAACTCTTGCAGCCGGATATCGCCGTGGTTGAACAGCAGCACGCAGCGCGTGGGCTTGCCGTCGCGACCACCGCGCCCGGCCTCCTGGTAATAGGCCTCGGGGCTGCGCGGAATATCCGCGTGGACGACGAGCCGGATGTCGCTCTTGTCGACGCCCATCCCGAACGCGTTGGTCGCGACGATCACGTCGAGCTGGCCCGACATGAACACGTCTTGCGCCTTCTCGCGGATGCCGTTCTCGAGCCCCGCATGATAGACGCGCGAGCGCATCCCGGCCTTCTTCAACGCCTGCGCGTAGGCCTCGGCATTCTTGCGGGTCGCCGCATAGACCAGCGCGACGCCGCCATCGCGCGTGCGCACCAGCTCGATCATCTTCTGCGTCTTGTCGGCGGCGCCGCCGGAGCTCACCACCGAGTAGTACAGATTCGGCCGATCGAAGCCGCGGACGTGAAGCGAGAAGTTCGCGAGCCCGAGTTGCACCGCGATGTCCTCGCGGACCTCGGGCGTGGCCGTGGCCGTGAACGCGGCGATCCGCGGCGGCTTGAGCTCCTGGATCACCTGGCCGAGCCGGCGATAGTCCGGGCGAAAATCGTGACCCCACTCCGAGATGCAGTGCGCTTCATCGATCGCGATCAGCGCGATGTTCGCCGCCACCGAGTGCAGCGCCTCGATGAATCGCGGGCTGCGAAACCGCTCGGGCGCGACGTACACCAGCGTGTACACGCCGCGGCGGATCCCCTCGAGGATGTCGCGCTGCTCCTCGGCGTTGGCCTGCGAGGTCAACGCGACCGCGGAGATCCCGCGCATCTTCAGCGTATCGACCTGATCCTTCATCAGCGCGATCAGCGGCGACACGACCAACGTCACGCCACCGCGATCGCCCAACACCACCGCCGGCAACTGGAAGCACAGCGACTTGCCGGCGCCGGTCGGCATCACGCCGACCACCGGCGTGCCGCTGAAGATATCGGCGATCACCTCGGCCTGACCGGGCCGCAGCTCGGTGTGACCGAAACGCGCGAGCGCTCGCGAGAGGATCTCGCCACCCGTGGTGGTCGTGCTCTCGGAGGCGGTCAGCATCGAGAGCACCCTACACCACCCCTACGACATCGCATCTACCTGAGATGCTGTCCGATTTTCGGACCGATCGCTACGGGCAGCTCGCGACTTCGAGCTTCGGGCTGACGTAGAACGCGACCTTCTCGTGCGCGCTCGCCGGTTGCTGGAGGCTGACCGCGAGCGGCCGGCTGCCGCGACAGGCATCGACCACCAGGTGGGCGGTCGTGGCCGGGTCGATGTTCTTGATCACCCCGTCGTCGCTGACGATCCCGAGGCTGCCGCCGCTGATCAACTGGATGTCGAGCGTCGCGCTCCAGCTCTCCGGGACGGTCGCAAACCCGATCATCGGGACGATCATCTCGCCCTTGTCGTTGAGGGTCGCCTCGACCCGAAACCGATTGCCCACGCGCTCGATCTTGTACGGCGCGAGGACAGCCGTTTTTGTGGTCGTCGGGGTCAGCACGTTGCGTTGCCACACCTGCGGCGGGTTCGCCGCGAGATAGGCCGTCGCCGCGGCGGCCTGATGGCGCGCCTTCACGATCATGTTGGCGCCGGCTGCGATCAGCGCGATCGCGGTCAGCGTGCCGCCGACCAACCAGTACTTGCGCTTCACGAAGCTCATCGCCTGCTTCGCCGCGACGACGCTCTCGCGGAGCTGCCGGAGCATGCCGCGGATCGTGAACAGCTCGCTGCCGGCCGCCGGATCCTCGACCTCGAGCAGCGCGCGCTCCTTGCGCAGCGCGCGCGCGACCAGGCCGATGCTCACCGTCACCACGCCCAGCCCACACAGCACCCACGCGTACGATGCCGACTTCATGGAGCCGACGACGGTGAGTCCCGACGCGAGCAGTCCGAACGGCAGCACCGTCATCGCGATGAACGGCCGGCGCATCGTCTTGCGCGTCATCGTGATCGCTGCGAGCGCGCCGGCAACGCCGATCAACACGAGCATCTTCGCGTGCAGCGCGAGACTCACTTCGTACTCCGACATCACGGGCCAGCCGTGGGTGCGCAGCATCTGCGCGAACCACAGCGCGGTCGCCGGCAACACCACACCCGCGGCCAACACCGGCCACGCGGCGGAGCGAACTTCGAGTTGATGCCCCATCGTGCGAGCGATGTCGTCGGGGTGCTCGTGATCGAGCCGCTCGACATCGTGATCGAGATCGTTGGTCGGCAGCACGTACTTCGACATCGCGACCGCGAAGCGATGCTCGACGCGCGCGCGACTGATCGCCCACGCGACCAAGCCCAGCAGCCATGCGCCCGACAGCAGCGTCGACAGCGGCGCGGGCTGGATGCCGGGCATCACGCTCGACAGCCGCGTCGCCAAGCTCGGGGAATACGCGGTGGCGAGCAGCGCGACGCCGGCGAGGGTCGCGACCAGACTCGCCGCGATCCGCGCGGTGCGCGCGACCACCACGCGGCGGACCGCATGCGGCATCGTGACGAGCTCTTCGCGGCGACGGCGGAGCAGCTCTTGACGTTTGGCAGCGGTACCTTCGCTGCGGTCTCGATAGATCTCGCTCATCGTGGTTCCAATCGTAACGTGGCGATCGGGCCACGCCAGGGGAACCAGTCGAACCGCCAGTTTATTTCGGAGCGCTACGGGAGCGAGTCGCCAGATCGAGACCAAAGTAATCGGCGAGCGAGGTGTACACGTCGGGAAGTGCATCCCGGAGCTGCGCGGGCTTCTCGAAGAACACCTCGCTGGCGACCGCGAAGTACTCGGCCTCGTTCGTGATCGCGTAGTCGCGCAGCAGGCTCGGTTCACCTCGGGCGGCCCGCGCCTTGTGCGCCAGGAACGCCGCTTCGAACGCGTGACCCCACCGGCGTAATTCCGGCGGCTCCAGCGGCGGCGTCCCATCGGCGTGACCGTCGAGCATGTCGACCTGGTGGGCGAGCTCGTGGACGACCACGTTGTGGCCATCGTCGGCGGTCTCGGCGCCGGTCCGGACGGCGTCCCAGGCCAAGATCACGGCGCCGGAGTGGGTCGCCTCGCCGAGGATCGGCTGGCCGCCGACCACCCCCCGCGGGAACACGAACACGCCGACCGGCTGGGGTGGGATCACCACGGTGCTCGGGTACACGAGGATCGAGATCACGCGCTCGAACAGATCGTGATCGCGACCGAGCAACATCTGGCACGCCGAGCCCGCGATCGTGACGCGGATCTCATCGGTGAGCTCCAGGCCGCCGCAGCCTTCGAAGTTCTTCTCGGCGACGAACACCTGCGTGAGATCGCGCAGGTGTTGCTGCTCCGCGGGAGCGAGCAGCGCGTAGACCGCGACGTTGTGCTCGAGGATCTGCGTCCACTCGGCCGGGAACGGGGTCTCGAGCAGGTGCCTGCGTCGCCGCTCGGTCAGCCAGTGGAACATTTACATCCGGCGCAGCAACAACGACGCGAGCGAGTAGCCCGCACCGAACGACGACATGATGCCGAGCGTGCCGGCCGGCAGATCCTCGTTGTGGAGCGAGAACGCGAGCAACGAGCCCGCCGAGGCGGTGTTGCCGTACTCGTCGAGGATGATCGGCGCTTCGACCTTGGTCGCCTCGCGCCCGAGGATGTACTCGGCGACCAGCTCGTTGAGCTTCTGATTCGCCTGGTGCAGCCAGTAGCGACCGATCTTGTCGGGCGTGAGGTCGTGCGCGGCGAGGTGCTCGGTGATGAACCGCGCGGCGAGCGGGACGACGTCCTTGAACACGCGGCGGCCGTTCTGATGGAACAGCTTGTCGATGTTGAACTGCGTCGACGGATCGCAGCGATCGGTGTACCCCGCGTTGTTGCGGATGTTGTTCGACCACTTCGACATCATCTTCGACGACAGGATCTCCCACGAGCCCGGGCGCGCGGTCTCGACCTTCTCGAGGACGAACGCGACCGAGGCGTCGCCGAAGATGAAGTGGCTGTCGCGCTCGCGCCAGTTCATGTGCGGCGTCGTCAGCTCGGGCACGACCACCAACGCGCGCTTCGCGGCGCCGGTCTGGATCGCCTGCGACGCCATGATCGTGGCGCCGGTCGCGGCCGAGCAGCCGATCGAGACGTCGAAGCCGTAGCCGTGCGCGCCGACCGCGTCCTGGACCTCGATCGCGATCGCCGGATACAGGCGTTGGAGATTGGAGCACCCGAGCACGACGAGATCGATGTCCTCGCCGGCGCGGCCCGCGCTCGCGAGCGCCTTGACGGCGGCGTTGCGCGCGTACTCGGCCTGGATGCTGATCTGGCTCTCCGGACGATCCGGGATGTTCGGGCACATCCGCTCGGGATCGAGCAGCCCGGTCTTGTCTTCGACGTAGCGGTTCTTGATGCCCGACGCCTTGACGATGAACTCGCTGCCCGAGTCCTTGAGCGGCTGGCGCGTGCCGGCGGCGATCTCCTCGGCGTACTTCAAGTTCTCGCGACGGACGAACTCGTTGAACGCGACGACGAGCTCGTCGTTGCCGAGCACCGTGTCCGGGTGCCAAACGCCATGTCCTGAGATAGCGATGCCAGTGGTGGTCATGCGTGCCACGAGCGGAGTTGGTCATAAGCAGACCGTCCTGTCCACCTCGGAATCCTCAAGTAACTTTACGAGCTTCGACTTCGACCTCGTGGAGCGCGGTCCGCAAGAACGTCGAAGCCGGGTCAGTGCCGATCGCCATCTTGAGCTGGAGTACCGCGCCGCGCAGATCGCCGCGCTTGAGGCACAGCTCGGCCTTGCGGTAGTAGACCAGCGCGCGACTCGACATCGCGCCGGCCACGCCGGTGACCGCGTTCGTCCCCGACGGCGAGACCGGTACGTCGTTGGCGCCGACCGCCTTCATCCGGGTGGTCGCCATCGTCTGGTTGCGAAACGTCTGATACGCGTTCGCGACGATCGCGTACGCCTTGGTCACGAGCTCGAGCTCGGCTTCCTCGAGGTTGTTGCGATGCAGATCGGGGTGCGCCATGCGCGCGATCTTGTGAAACGCCTCTTGCGCCGCGTCGAGGCCGGCGTCGGGCTTGATCTCGAGCATCTGGTGCGGCGGCACGGTCTTCTTCGCGGCGACGATCCGCTGCGCCCACAGGAGGACCTCGCTGCGCGAGCTCATCGCGTCGGGGCCCCGATCACGTGGAGCGACGCCTCCTGTTTTTGTCCCGACTCGACATCGGCGGCGCTGACGTGAAGGATGCCGTCGGCGTCGACCCGGAACGACACCTCGATCTGGAGATCGCCGCGCGGCTTGGGCGGCAGCTCCTCGAGGATCAGCTTGCCGAGGGGTTCGTTCTCGGCGAACCGCCGCGACTCGCCGCGGCAGCAATCGATCTCGACGCGGGTCTGGTTGTCGCGCGCGGTCGTGAACACCCGCGAGCGCTCGATCGGGATCGGTGCGTTCTTGTCGAGCAGGCGCTCGGCGTAGCCACCGGCGGTCTGGATCGCGAGCGCCGCCGGATTGACGTCCATCAGCACCGGGCGGACGAGCGCGGTGACCGGCTTCGCGCCGCCGTAGAGCAGCGGCGAGTGCGCGTCGGTGATGACCGCGTCGCGCGCGCCCATGCCGGTGCCGGCGATGATCGATCCGGAGATCGAGCCGGCCTGGATCGCGGCGCCCTGCGCGACGACCTCGTCGGGATTGATCGAGATGTTCGGCTGCTTGCGAAACACGTCGAACAGCCGCCCGCGCACCGCGGGGATCCGGGTCGAGCCGCCGACGCAGAGTACGTCGCTGATCGCGCTCGGCTCGATGTTGGCTTGCGCGAGCACCTGCTTGGTCACCTCGATCGTACGGTTGAGGTAGCCGCCGATCAGATTCTCGAACTGTTGCCGCGCGAGCGCGAACGGTAGCGAGCCGACCTGGCCGTTTGGCAGATCGATGCCGTCGATCTCGCCCTCGGCGGCATCGTTGTCGGAGAGGTGACACTTGATCGCCTCGGCGCCCATCATCAACTTCATCATCAGCACCGGGTTCGGGCGCGGATCGAAGTTGAGGACGCGCGTGCACTCGGCGGCGAGGACTTCGGCGAGCGCGCGATCGAGATCGTCGCCGCCGAGGAAGAAATCGCCGTCGGAGGCGAGCACCTCGAAGATCTCGCCGTTGATCCGGAGGATCGAAACGTCGAACGTGCCGCCGCCGAAATCGAACACGCAGATCAGCTGATCCTGGTTGCGGCCGAACCCGTAGGCGAGCGCGGCGGCGGTGGGCTCGTTGATCAGGCGGGTGACGGTGAGCCCGGCGAGCCGGCCGGCCTCTTTGGTGGCCTGGCGCTGCGCGTCGGTGAAGTTCGCGGGCACGGTGATCACCGCGTCGCTGATCGCGGTGCCGAGCTGGCGCTCCGCGCAGCGCTTCAAGTACAGCAGCACGTGCGACGAGATCTCCGGCATCGTCATCCGGCGATCGCGCACGGTCACGATCGGCTGCTGGTTGGGACCCTCGGTCACCTTGTAGCGGATGCCGGTCAGCGCGAGCTGGACCAGCGGCGCGCGGATGTTCTGGCCGATGAACCGCTTGGCCGAATGGATCACGTTGCCCGGCTCGGTCAGCCGGTAACGCTTCGCATCGGCGCCCACCACCACGCCGCCGCTGCCCGGAAACGCCACCACCGAGGGATGGATACGCTCGGCGCGCGAGCCTAGGATGAACTCCACGCCCGTCGGTGTTGCGACGGCCGCGCAGGAGTTCGTGGTCCCCAGGTCAATACCCAGCGCGATCGCCATGCCGGGTGCAAAAGTATCGCAAGTCGCTGCAGCTTCCCAGAATATGATCCTCTCAGTGTGGGTCGCATGGGCACTGTTGTTGAGCGGCTGCGAGGTGACCTCGACGTTCCCGTGCGCGAGCGACCCGCAATGCCGGAGGGGTG
>JBDTJY010000069.1:0-4731 GCA_039935615.1 Kofleriaceae bacterium | reverse complement strand
TCCGCAGGCGATTTCCGACCTCTAGATGCCAACGAAAAAGGTCCCGCATCTCTGCGGAACCTTTTTTGTTTTCCTGGTGGAGTGTAGGGGGATCGAACCCCTGACCTCTAGAGTGCGATTTTAGATGGCCTCTTTAAAGTCGAAGGGTTAGGTAGTCCAATCGTTCCCTGGACACGATTCTCCGTCGACGTTTCAGGGAACGATTCGTCGTAGTTGAGAAGGAATCGTTCAGCGCTCGCTCGTCCTTCGTCGAGAACACCGCGAAATGGTGATCAGCGCCGCCCCGGCGAACGAGGAGCCTTTCGCTTCGGTTTCTTCGTTGGCGGGGCATGCAACTCGAGCATTGCGACATCGGCGAGGTCCTTGTCGCGGCCGGCCGCTCGCTTGTTCTTGACGAGCATTGCTCGCCCGATCACGTAGAGCGGCGCGACTGCGAATTCGGCTTTGACACGCGTCTTCCAGGCCTGCTCGAAGCTAACGCCATCGATGCTGGTGAGGATGTCGATCCGCCACGGCTTGCGGCCGAGCATGAACACCTTGTGAGCTCGTGCGAGCTCCGTCGGCGTGGGTGCGACGTTTCCGAACCCAAACGAGATGAGCACTTCACGAATACGGCGCGCGTTCGTCGGTGACCTTTCAACGAATATGTCGAGGTCTTCCGTGAGTCGCGGTTCTCCGTGTCCCGCGACCGCGTGGCCGCCGACGAGCACGAATCGCACGCGATGGGAGATCAGCGCACTCAAGAACTCGGTCCAATCGCGACTCAGCTCTATCTTCACCGAACCAGATCCTCCGCAGCCGTTCCACTTCCGAGATTCGCTCCTCGAACGTCATCGCGGCCACGTCTTTTCGATCGAGCGCCTCGGCCTCGGCGAAACCATTCGCCGTTCGTAAGACACGCTCGATCACCGTTGAAGTATCGCACGCAATTGCACGATGTTCCTGATGTCACCGATGACCGCCCGCTGGCTCTGCGTTCCGCGTGTGGCTGCCTCCGTCGAGGATTGCGGGGAATGATTCGTCGTTTGTCGATGGCGAACGGAATCGTCACCACCGTGCGGCGTTCGAGCAAATGCATTAGTTGTGCAAGTCATGGGACAAATGGGACCTGCGCCGACACCGCCGTCGTGACGAGCAGCGCCACTCCGCTGACGCTGTCGGTCGCGATGCCCGAGCGGCGCAGCTGCATCGTTGCGGGCGTCGAGCCGCTGCCGGTCCCGAGGTAGCCGAGAGCCGAGGCAGGCACCGCGTACGAGCCGGTATCGGGGACGTCGCATTGCAGAACGTCATCCGTCCCGCCTTGCGACACGCGAATGGTCAGCAGGAAGTCCTGGCCGTTCCCGGCGGTCCACGTCGCCGTATAGCCGGCGGATCGGCTGATCGAGCTCGGTGTGACGTAGCCCTCGATGTCGCTCGGTGCTGAAGCGTGGAGCGCGAACGCGGGCACGTCCGAGGAGCCGGTCGCCGACGCCGACACGGTCGCTCCGGGCGAGAACGGTGGCCTCGGGAGCGGTGCTTCGTACTTCGGCGAATTGCCGCTCGGGACCAGCGTGGCCGTTGCAAGGTCGGTCGTGACCGTGACCGCGCCTGCGGAGAGCCCGGGTGTTGACGAAAGAGTCGTCTCGACTGCGGTGCACGCTCCTACGGTGCCGAGCATGGTGGAATTCGTCGGTTGGCTCCCGAACGACGCGTCCGCTACCGCGTAGCTAGTACCTTGAAATTGGAAGACGGAGACGACGCTGGACAGCTGCGCGGCTGGCGCGTCGGTCGTCGCCCCGCCGTCGGTCCTCGCCCCGCCGGAGCCATCGCTACAACCCGACATCATCATCGCCGCGATCACGAGCCGCATGCCGATCACGCGGCGGGCCATGGATAACCCCGTCGCAACACGAATCATCCGATCGCTCGGTCCACAGCCCGCGACAACGACGGCGAGAATAGCGGCTTTGTGCACGGCGCCTTCTACATCGCGCCGCACCACCCCACACCCAATACGATCGGCCACCGCGCCTCCGCCTCGGTCAACGGTCGTAGAGGACGCGCTCGTGTCCCGTTCCACCAACGGATGTACCGGATCGAGATGCCGTCTGGAGCCGAGCGCGCTCGCCTTCGTCACGCGGGCAAGCGCGTGCCTGATCGGCATGGTCGATGGTGCGATCGAGATCGCTTCGTCGTCGACCGCGACGACCGTCAAGCGCGTGCACTTCGCGAAGATCGTGCGCATCGTCGTGTCCCCCGGCGGCGGGTGTTCTCGGAAGATGCCGCGGGTGTGCAGCGCGTGTGGAAACTGTAGATTCACCGACCAAGGGAGTGGGATCGATTCGTCGGCATCGTTTCGCGAGCGATTGAAGAGGCCCGCAGGCGCTTTCAACGAGCTGTGCTGACCTCTAGAAGATCCGCGGAACGATTCAACTGCCCCAACGTGGCAGAGCTGCGACCCAAGCAGGTGGAATGACAGCGCCGAGATACGAGAACCTCTAGAACGCAGGGAACGATTCGAACCGGCACCGAAAACGAAAAAGGTCCCGTATCTCTGCGGAACCTTTCCGTTACCTGGTGGAGTGTAGGGGGATCGAACCCCTGACCTCTAGAGTGCGATTTTAGATGCGCCCAGGAAATTCATGGGCTTGAGCTAGCGAATCATTTCCGGAATCCGAATCCTCGTCGAGAAAGCTGGGGAATGATTGCTGACGTCGAACTACGGCCGCGAATTCTTGCAAGTCGCGAGCGCGTTTTTTCGAGTCTCGATCTGCTCCTCATGTCCGGGCTTACTTGCCGCCCACATGGCGCGAAGCTGGCGAGCGAGTGGAACGATCTCCGGTGGATCGTTCTCACCGCGCACGCGGTCGGTCGCCGATCCAAACACGTTCATCACGGCGCTGCGGTAGTCGATGCACTGCCCGATGTTATCGATCGCGTCGCTTACGAGCTTGCCGCGTGCCTCCAGGTCTTTGTTTGCTTGCTCGAGCCGTTTGTTCGCGCCGTCGAGATCGTCGGAAGCTTCTTGTACTCGTCCTCGGCCGCACGCTTGTCGGAATCTGCGAGGCCGGACACGGTCCGCTTACGATCGGCTTTGTCCCTATTGTCTTTCGCCGCATCGACGTCTCGCCGGGCTTTCTCGACCGCGTCTTTGGCTTGACGCGTGATGCTTTCGCTGCCGCATGACACCGGGCCTCGACCGCCGTCACACCACTCGTGGACGGGCGCCTGCTGCGACTGGCATGTGGACTTGTAGTCGCTGTAGGGGATGCTCTCGCAACCCGTGTTCTTCACCGCATCCTGGAAGTCGGACAGCTTGTCTGCGGCGGCTACTCCGCCGAACGCGAGCATGGCGACGATGGTTAGAGAGATCGAGCGTTTCATAGGTACTCCTTCCAGACGGTGTCGAGCGCAGCGCGCGCGGCGCGGCCAGGGGAACCGTCAGGATCTTGATCGGTGAGGTGTTGAAGTGAGGTCGCTACGACGTTGCGTTGTGGATCACTGAGCGCGGCAACAAACGCGTCGAAGCGCTCGCTTGCAGGCGCGCGTGTGGGGCGCGCGAGTTTGACTAGAACGGTATCGAGAGCCGGAGACATCACCCCTTCGCGTGCGAGCGAAAGCAAATAGACGGGCAGCACCTGCACGAGTTGCCGCGTTGACAAGAAGCCGAGGGCGTCGTGACGGCGAACGATGAATTCGCGATCGAGTTGTTCCCACGTCTTTCCGTCGACAGCCTGCTTGTAGGCCGCAGCGTCGGGATAGCTGCCGCCCCAAAGTGAGAACGCATCGTCACCGCGGATAGCTTCCGGAGGAAATGCGATGCGCACTTGGTCGAGGAACTCATTCCGGTCGGATTGCATGCTGCATCCTCCGGTCTAAGAAACGCGCGGAGCAAGGCTCCTGGACAAGACTGTTTATGGTCATGCCGCCGTTGTCGGCCGCTCCAAGGAAACGTTGCGTATGAAGTTCTGTTTTTGGGACGGACAATCAACCAGCCGTCAATCGCGGTCATCGCCGCGTCTTACGCGCTATTCGCGCCAGTTGCTCGCGACAAGAAGTCGAGAGGCTTGAGTCATCGAATCGCTTCCGGAATCAAAATCCTCCTCGAGAAATCCAGGGAACGATCAGCGTCGAGCCTTCGTCGTTCGCTTCGGGTTCTTGATCCGGGCGTGCAGCGAGCATCGCAAGTTCGGCGAAGTCTTGTTCTTGACGAGCATGGCTCGTCCCGATCATTTAGAGCGGTGCGACTGCGAACTCGGCTTTGACACGCGTCTTCCAGGCCTGCTCGAAGCTGACATCAGCTGGGAATCTCGAAAAGCTGGGGTAGAGCGTGCGCACGAGATACGATCGCGGACCAATGACAACGATCCGGCTGAGCCGAGCGAATGTGCAGCTGCCGGTACAAATCGGTGTCACGCACTAGCCGATCGTAGTGCTGTCTCAAACTGCGAGCCGCACTTCACGCCCTCCTCGGAGAGCCACCCGTTTCCCGGAAGCCCCGGAAATTCAGAGGCTTGACGCGCCGAATCGTTCCGCAAGATGAAATCCTCGTCGAGGTTCGCGCGGAACGGTAGAGCAGTTGGAGGGCACTACGGGTCAGTCCGAACGGAGTGGTACAGTCTGCCGGCGAATGCCGACCGAAAAACAAGCCGTGCTCCGTTGGCGTTCCGGTCACGAAGCCGCTGCAGCTCGGCAGTCGCAACTCCGAACTGCACGGGGACCGCAGCCGGCGCAAGCGATCGCCGAGTACCT
>JBDTJY010000068.1:0-11872 GCA_039935615.1 Kofleriaceae bacterium | reverse complement strand
GAGTCGGCGGTGGTCGAGAGGACCTCGAACGTCACGGAGTAGGTCTTCGTCACGCCGTGGCATCCGACGGTGGCATCGGCGGTGTACTTGGTGTCGGCCTGCTTCTTGACGTTCGCGACATCGACAGTGACGGTCGCGAACTTGGAGACGTCGAAGAATTCGGGCGACTTCAGATCGTTGTCGCGCTCCTCGGATCCGGTCTTGATGCTCGTGGGATCGAGCTCGATCGTCGCGGTGCCGCCCTCGAGGTTCTTCGGGTCAAAGCTGGCCTTGGTGACGGCGAACTTGTCGAAGTGGACGACGACCGGATCGGCATCGAGGTCCGCTTGCCCCGCCGCAGGTAGGTGCCTGGCGAACACCTCGACGCGATCGCCGGCGGCGGGCGGCGCGGGTGGTTTCGGCGCCGCCGCCGCGGAGCCACGGTCGGGGTTGTCGGCGGTCTTCTTGCAGCCGGTGAGCGCGAGCGTCGTCGAGAGAAAGAGCAATGCGATGGTCTTCAAGGCGTTCTCCTGAACACGATAGACGACGACTGTAGTACGGTTACTACGTCGGTAGTTGCGACTCGTGCGCGGAGAGGAGCGAGAATCGCCGTGAGGTCACCGTTTCTACCCGCGGCAACGTCGATCGCAGCGCTGATCGCTTCGCTTGTCCGATGGTGGCTACAGGACTCGGGCAACCTGTACACCGCGGTTGAAAAGCGGTTCTACCTGCCGGATCCGGACCTGGGTTGGCGCGTGAGCGCAGCGCATCCGGTCTGGCTCGGTCTCGATCTATGCGCAGTCATCGCAGCGCTTGCGATCGCGCTCGCGATCGGCGGCTGGGTGATCCGGCGACGTGAGTCGCCATCGAGAGGACTGCGCGCGGTCGCGTGGATGCTCGGTGCTGTGTTGTCTAGCACCTCCGATCTCGAAGTCCGACCGCTCACGCGACTGTTCCGCGCTCTCGGCGACGAGACGCGGCTGCGCATCGTCGCGCTGCTCTCGCACGGCGAGCTATGCGTGTGTCACATCGAGTCGGCGCTCGACCTGCACCAGTCCACGGCGTCGCGGCAACTCGGCATCCTGAAGACATCGGGGGTCGTCGACAGCAGGCGAGATGGCACGTGGGTCTACTACCGGCTCACGACGCAAGAGCACGAGACCGTCGCCAGCGCACTCGAGGTGCTGACGAAGGCAGGTCCGCGCAGACGCGCGGCTACCTCAGCGGTATCAAGGCAATAACTGCTGGCCGGGTCGTGCTGACCTGGACGGAGTCGCGTGGCGCCACCTTCGATCTCGTCGTTGCGAGCTACGTACTCTAGAGCTTGCCCGGAAGTTGGTCGCGACTCTAACCACGGTGCGAGCATGCCTCCGACGTGACGCGCATGCGTTCGGTGTTCGTGTGGAGCCGCCCTATGCCGGATCGAATACAGCGATCGATGGGACGTCGTGCCGATCGCATTGCGCGAGCAACGCACGGAGCACGCGACGTTGGAGCACGGCGTCGTTCGCCGCGCCGAGCGGATAGCCGAGCGGATACGGCACCGACAGCGCACGCGGAGGCCGGACGCGTTCGGTGATCTCCGGAAGCATGGTCACCGATGCCGTGACGATGCCGCGTCGTTCGAGCTCTGCCTGGATCAGACCGACGGTCTGGTGACAGAACGGTCAAACGGGCACCAGCAACGCGACGTCGACATGATCGTCGAGCAGAAGCTGTGCGGCCTCGGGCGCGCTGTCGCGGACGAGGCGGCCCGGCGCAGTGATCGAACCCATGAACGAGAGATGGCGTGGCGCGACTTCGCCGAGCTCGTGGTCGACGACCAGCTCGCGCAGCCGATCGAGCGGCAGCGCGAGGTTTCGGTCCGCGGCGATCCCCGCATGGTCGAACGACTTGCTGCGGTGGAACTCGCCGAGCGCCTGGACGTCGGTGTCCCCGGTGACCACGCGATACGAGAAGTCGCCGCCGCGAACGGACTCGTCGAATGGCGGTTCTCCCGCTGGCACGACGCCGGCCGAGGTCACGAGCGCCACGCGACATTCGGAGAGCGGCTTGCGCAGGACGGCGCAGGGCACGGGATCGATGCGGCGCCAGGGGTAGACGCGGAGGGTCGCCCGCAGCCAGAGCGGAAGGTCAGCGAACCGAGCCATCACCGAACCTGCCTGTAGAAGCGCGCGAGCGCGTGCGGCGACACGCCGGCACGATAGAGGAGCGGGAACACGTTCACGAGCGCGGTGTACACGATCGGTCGCGCCACGAAGCGCCGGCCCGACACGCGAACCGACGCGGCGCACGTGTGGATCCGCCCCTGCTTCGAGAGCCGGTGCGAAAGCTCGAGATCCTCCATCAGAGGCAAGTCGGGGAACCCACCGGCGGCGTGGAACGCCGAGCTCCGTACGAACATCGCCTGATCGCCGTACGGATATCGCGTGATCCGCGAGCGGATGTCCGCGAGGTGGAGGAGCGGCGCGAACCACGGGCGCGGCTCGTCCGCGATCGTCCACGTGCGGAATGCACCCGCGACGACACCCGGTCGTGCGAGCGCGTGCTCGACGTGACGGGCCGCGTCGTTCGGCAGCGTCGTGTCGGCGTGCAGGAAGAGCAGGACGTCTCCGGTCGCGGCGGCGGCACCGGCATTGAGCTGCGGTCCGCGGCCCCTCGGCGCGGTCACGATCCGTGCGCCTGCCGAGCGCGCGATCTCGAGCGTGCGATCGGTGCTGCCACCGTCGACGACGATGACCTCGTGCAGGCCGTCGATCGCCGCGAGGTCGGCGAGCGCGGCGCCGATCCGACGCTCCTCGTCGAGCACCGGCATCACGACCGAGATCGTGTTCAGCGCGCGCCACGTCGCGGGCGCGCTCACGACACGCGCGGCGAGCAGGCCGCGGAGCCTCTCCAGATCCGCCGGCTGATCGACGTCGAACCACGGGTCGAGGACCACGGTCGATAGGCCGCGCTCGCGGAGCCGCGCGAGGGTCGCCTCGAACGTGTCGGCACGACTCCACGGCAAGCCAGCGAGCAGCCCCTCGGGACACCTGCGGAGCGCGAGCACGTAGAACCCGCCATCCTCGGTCGGGCCGATCGCTGCATCGGCGGCGCGCAGCGCCTCGTGCGCGCGATCGAGCACCGTGGTTGGCAGCCCCGGTGTGTCCGCGCCCATCGCGATCGCGCGCGGCGCCGAGGCCAACGCGCGCCGGAGGACGCGCTCGATCCGCGCCCCGAGGTCACCATCGCCCTGCATCCAGATCGGCGTCGTCAGCTCGGCGTCCAAGCCTGGATCGATCGCGGCGGTCGTCGCGAGCGCCGGGTCAGCCCATGCGACCGAGTGGAGCGCCGCGAACGTATCCACGAGAAACGCGCGTGCGAGCGCGGCTGCGCGAGCCGGGTGCGCGAGCCGGGTCTTGACCTCGCCCGCGACCGGCGCCTTCGCGAGCACGACGACCGTGCTCCGCTCCGCTGTCACCGCCGCCTCCGCATGAGCCAACCGAACAGCCGCCGGACACGCGGCGTCAGCCTCGTCCGCTGGTACGCGTCGCCGAGCTTGCGCACGGCCTCGGCCTGGGTCGGATACGGATGGATCGTCGACGCCAGCGCGCCGAGCCCCAGGCCGTGGGTCATCGCGAGCGCCAGCTCGCCGATCGTCTCGCCGGCATGGCGCGAGACCAGGGTCGCGCCGACGATCCGTCCCTTGCGATCGGCGTGGACGCGCGCGAACCCTTCCGTCTCGCCGTCGAGCACGGCGCGATCGACCTCCGCGAGCGGGACCGTGAGGGTCATGATGTCGTCGCGCTTCGCGGCGTCCCGGGCCGAGATGCCGACGTGCGCGACCTCGGGATCGGTGTACGTGCACCACGGAATCGTCAGCGCCGAGACCCGCCTGCGGCCGAAGAACAGCGCGTTCTGGAGGACGATCCGCGCCATGGCGTCGGCGGCATGCGTGAACTGGAACCGCGAGGCGACATCGCCCGCGGCGAACACGCGCCGGTTGGCGGTGCGCAGGTGATCGTCGACCTCGATCCCGCGCGGGGTGGCCACGACGCCGGCCGCGTCGAGGCCAAGATCGCCGACGTTCGGCGTTCGGCCCGTCGCGACGAGGATCTGATCGGCCTGCACGCGCTCCTCGCCGCGTCCGCGATCCACGATCAGCGTTCGATCGTGCTCGACCCGAACGATCGCAGCCCCGAGCACGAGCTCGACGCCCTCGGCCACGAGTCGATCGCGAACGAGCGCCGCGGCGTCCGGGTCGTCGCGGGAGAGCAAGTGCTCGCCGCGATCGACGATGACCACTTCGCTGCCGAGCCTGCGAAACGCCTGCGCCAGCTCGCAGCCGATCGGACCACCGCCGACGACCACCAGCCGGCCCGGACGCTCGGTGAGCGCGAACACGGTCTCGTTGGTGAGGTACCCCGCTTCCGCGAGACCCGGCACCGAGGGCACCGACGCGCGCGCGCCGGTGGCGATCACGGCGCGTGCAAACCGCACGCGCTGGCCGGTGACCTCGACGACATCGCGGCCCGCGAACCGTGCATCGCCGAGAAATACGTCGATTCCGAGGCCGGCGAGCCGCGCCGCCGAGTCGTGCGGCGCGATGCCGGCGCGCAGCCCGCGCATGCGGGCCATCGCGGCGGCGAAGTCGACCTCGACCGCGCCGACGCGGATCCCGTAGCCCGCGGCGGTTCGCGCATCGTGAGCCGCACGCGCCGCGCGGATCACCGCCTTCGACGGCACGCAGCCGACGTTCAGACAATCGCCGCCGAGCCAGTGGCGCTCGATCAGTGCGACGCGCGCGCCGAGCGAGGCCGCGCCGACCGCGGAGACCAGCCCGGCCGTCCCGCCGCCGAGCACGACGAGGTTGTAGCGTCCGCTCGCGGTCGGATTGACCCACGCCGGCGGATGGACGCTCTCGAGCAGCGCCGCATCGGCCGCGTCGCCCTCGACGAGCAACGGCATCGCGGCCGTCACGGGTGCACCTCGGCGAGCTCGCGCCGGAGCGTCTGCCGCGCGATCGCCGTGATCGCGATGCTCGCGACGATCGTGAGCGCGCCGCCCAGCCAGTACAGCCAGCTCCGACCCGATCCGCTGCCGAGCTCGGTCGCGCTGGTCACGAGCGAGCCGAGATAGACGTACGCGATCGTCCCGGGCAGCATGCCGAGCGCAGTGGCCCAGAAGTAGTCACGAAATCGGATCTTGGTGACGCCGAGTGCGTAGTTGAGCAGCCCGAACGGAAAGATCGGCGAGAGCCGGACCAGGAGCGTGATCTTGAACCCGGAGCGCCCGATCGCGCGATCGAGGGCCGCGAACTTCGGGTTGTGCTGCACGCGCGCCGCGACGCGGTTGCGCCCGAGTCGGCGCGCGATCGCGAACGCGATCATCGCCGCAAGCGTGGCCGCCGGCATGACGAGCAGCGCCCCCCATACGGTGCCGTAGACGAAGCCGGCGCCGAGGGTCAACACGGAGCCCGGGATCAGGAGGACTGCGGCCACGATGTACGCCACGGCGAAGATCAGGATCGCCAGCGCGCCCTGTCCGTGCATCCATTCGACGAACGAGATCGTCCATTGCTTCGCCGGGACGACGAAGATCGCCAGGGCGACGGCCACCACCAGCGCGACCCCGATCGCGGTCTTGCCTACGGTATTCATACGCCCACCGTGATGAGCAGTCCGTACGCGGTCATCGCCAGCCCCGCCGCGAGCGGGATCGTGACGACCCAGGCGAGCGCCATCCCGCGAACGGTGCGCCAGTCGATCGCGCGCGCGCGCGTCGTCCCGGCGCCGATGATCGCGCCGGTCGAGACGTGCGTCGTCGACAGCGGGAGCCCCTGCCACGCGCCAAGTCCGACGAGCAACGCGGTCACGAGGTTAGCCACGAAGCCTTCGCGGTGATCCATTCGGGTAACCTTCTCGGCGAGAACGCGGGTGACGCGGAGGCCGCCCCACAGGCTTCCCGCGACCATCGCCACCGTGACGATCGCGAACCAGCTCGCCGGCGCGATGGCCGATCCGGTGAGCGCGGCACCGGTCAGGATCAGAGCGACGACCTTCGGCGCATCGTTGAGGCCACGGGCGAAGCTCGCGGCGCCGCTCGTGACCCAGTGCAGGTGATCCATCGTGACCCGCGCCGCGACCGGCTGCGCGGCGCACGCGGCCGAGCTGGCGACCATCACGGTCGGCGGCGAGAGCGCGAGGCGGCCGATGCTGCCACGGAGCGAGACCAACTGCGGTGTCGGAGCGACCACGCAGGCGCAGTCCGCGACGCCGCCGTGCCACCTCGCGATCCGCAGCAGCGCCGCCGTCGCGCCGAGCGCGATGAACGGGCTCACCAGCAGCGGCACGAGGAGCTTGTGCTCGATCGCATCCCAGCGCACGCCCGTCACACCGAACGCGACGAGCGCGACGCCGGTGAGCGCACCGATGATCGCATGCGTCGTCGACACCGGGAGTCCGGTGCGCGTCGCGATCAGCACCCATGCAGCGGCGCCGAACACCACGGCAAGCGCGGTCGCGAAGGTCGGCGTCACGCCTGCGCCGAGCAAGCCCTGGCCGAACGTCGCGAGCATCGCACCCGCGATCAGCGAGCCCGCGAGCGCGCCGATGCCCGTCCAGATCGCACCCCACACGATCGCGCGACGATAGTTCGTCACGCCGCTGCCGACGAGCGTGGCGATGCCCTTGCCTACGTCGTTCTGGCCGTTGACGAACGCGATCAACGCTCCGGCGATCACGACGAGGACGATCACCGCGACCCTGCGAGCCGACGCGCGAGCACCACCGCGAGCCGGCTCCGAACGTCGGGCGAGATCGCCTCGATCGGCGTGACGAGCGCGGCGTCGAGGCTGCGCTGGCAGGCGCACCCTTCGGCCGGATCGAGCGCCGCCAGCGCGCGCCCGAGGATCCGTTGGGCCATCGCCACGTTCGCCCGCAGGACCGCCATCGCATCGGTGACGGTGACCTCGTCGCGCGCGCGCCAGCAGTCGTAGTCGGTCGGCAGCGCGAGCGTCGCGTAACACAGCTCGGCCTCGCGTGCGAGTCGCGCCTCGGGGAGGTTCGTCATCCCGACGACATCGCCACCCGACCTGCGCATCACCTCGGACTCGGCGCGCGTCCCGAACTGCGGACCTTCGATACAGACGTACGTCGCCGACGCGTGGACGCGCGCGGACTCGGCGTGTCCGGCGGCGACGAGCGCATCCCCGAGCCGACCGCAGACCGGATCCGCGAGGCTGACGTGTGCGACGACGCCTCCTCCGAAGTACGTCGCCGGCCGGCCGACGGTGCGATCGATGAACTGGCGCGGCACCACCACGTCACCGGGGGCGATCGCCTCGCGCAGCGAGCCGACCGCGGACACCGAGACGACGTGGGTTGCCCCGAGCTGCTTGAGCGCGTACAGGTTCGCGCGCGCGTTGATCTCGCTCGGCAGTAGCCGATGCCCGCGGCCGTGGCGCGCCAGGAACACCACGCGCCTCGCGCCGAGCCGACCGACGGTCAGTGCATCCGACGGCGGACCGAACGGGGTGTCGATCTCGACGGTCTCGGCGTCCTCCACGCCCGGCAGATCGTAGAACCCACTGCCACCGAGCACGCCGATCGCGGCCGCGGTCACGCAAGGCTCCCACCGCAGCTCGAACCGCTGCCGGCCGTACACGCGAAGCAGTGCGCGCCCGTCGCGATCGCCTGACCTTCGAGCGCGAGCGAGTCGAGCTCGAAGATCGTGCGCGCCGCGCCGAGCGGCAGCTCGAGCATCTGGTTGAAGTCACAGTCGTAGACCGCGCCATCCCAGCCGACGCTGATCAGCGAGCGGCACATCAGTCCCGTCACGGTCGCGGGGTTCATGTGCGCCACGAGCAGGCTCATGTACACGTCGTATTCGCCGCGCTCGTCGAGATAGTCGGCGTAGCGTGCGATCGGAACATTCGTGATCGTGAACAGGTGATCGAACGTGATCCCGAAATCCTCGGCGAGCCTGGCCTTGTAGGTCGCCTCGAGCGCGGCCTGCGCCGGCGGAAGGAACGCGCCGTTCGGGTTGTAGACGAGGTTCAACCTGCGCTCGCCATGGCTGCGGCCGTAGCCGAGCGCGTTGAGTCGTTGCAGACCGGCGATGCTCTTCGCGAACACGCCGTGGCCGCGCTGCTCGTCGACGTTCTTCGCGCTGTAGCACGGCAGGCTCGCGAAGATCTCCACGTCGCGCTCGGCGAGGAACTCCGCGAGGTCGTCCATGCCGGGCTCGAACAGCACCGTCAAGTTGCAGCGATCGATCACGTGGCGTCGGAGCCGGCGCGCCTCGTCGACGAGCCAGCGAAAGCTCGGATTGAGCTCCGGCGCTCCACCTGTGATGTCGACCGTCGTCACGCCCGGGCTGTCGGCCAGCAGCGCGACCAGGCGCTCGGCCACGGCGCGCGTCATGATCTCGGTGCGCTTGGGACCGGCCTCGACGTGGCAATGGTGGCAGGCCTGATTGCACAGCTTGCCCACGTTGACCTGGAGCGTCGTGGTCGCGGCACGCCGCAACTCGAGAGCGTGACCCGCGAGAGCGCGCGCGAAGCTCGGCGCGCTGCGTTCGGCGATCGGTAACCGTGTCCGGACGGCCGGCATCAGCAGCAATCTCCCGGCTTGCAAACCGGTCCGGCTTCGGTCGTGAGCCGGTAGTCGCCGCCCTTGGTCTCGCGAGGATCCCGCCGCAGCGCGCCGACGTTGCATGGGAATGGCGGCGCTTCGGCGAGCGAGACCTGCACGTAGGGCTGCACGAGATCGACGTGATCACGATAGGGCTCGCGCGCGTAGATGCCGAACGTCTTCTCGCACACCGCGGTCCGCACACCGCGACGCAGCACGTGACCGTCGTCGTCCTGGACCTGGCGCCACGGACCTCGATAGATCACCGCGTGCTTCTGATCGAGGCACGCGCCTTCCTTGCCCTTGTACGCCGCGACCGTGACGCTCCGGAACTCGATCCCGTTCACGGTGCGCCACGGCGCATCGCCGCGCTCGAGGACCGTGACGCCGTAGAACCCGGCGGCCTCGAATGCCTCGAGGAACGCGTCCTCGCGGAACGCGCCCGAGATGCAACCGGACCACAGCTCGGGATCGCGCTGCAGCTCGGCCGGGATGTCCTCGTCGCTGACGATGTCCGAGATCACGACGCGACCGCCCCGCTTGAGCACGCGGTGGAGCTCGCGAAACAGCTGTCCCTTGTCGGCCTGCGACACGAGGTTGAGCACGCAGTTCGAGACCACGACATCGACCGAGCCGTCGGCGATCAGTGGCTGAGTCCGGCGCAGCTCCGCGGTCGCCGCTTCGAGCGCCACCAGGTCGTGCTCCGAGCGCACCGGGTTGGCGCGCAGCCACGCATCCACGGCGTCGCGATCGAGCAGCAGGTCCTGGATCTTGCCCTTACGAAACTCGGCGTTCGCGTAGCCGATGCGCCGCGCGACCTCGGGCGCTGCACCGCGCGCGAGCGCGAGCATGTCGTCGTTCATGTCCACGCCGATCACGCGACCGGTCGGCCCGACGATCTGCGCCGCCATGAAGCAGATCTTACCGGTGCCGGAGCCGAGGTCGAGCACGGTCTCACCCGCGCGCAGGTGCTTGCTCGGATCGCCGCAGCCGTAGTCGCGCTCGATCACCTCGGCGGGGATGGCCTCCAGGAGCCTCGGTTCGTACGAGACGGGGCAGCACAGGGCCGTCTCGCGCGCCTGGGCGGCCTCGCCGTAGCGCTGGCGCACGGCGGCTTCGAGATCGAGCGGGAGCGCGACAGGTGGCATCTCGGGCATGCTGGTTGGTCTGCTCACGGGGGGATTCGTTACGCCGTGTAACGAACCGCTTCCTTGACCGACTGCAGGAAACGACGCACCGGTCGCACTTCGCCGAGGAATCCATCATGTTCGCCCACGTCAAAGCAGCCTGCGATCGTTCGCTCGCCGTATTGCACAAGCTCGAGTGGCTCGGCCCACTCGCCGTTCGGGTCACCTTGGGGATCGTCTTCGTGACGACCGGATGGGGAAAGCTCCACGGCCTCGACGCCGTGACGCAGTACTTCGCGTCGCTCGGCATTCCCGCTCCCCATGCACAAGCCGTCCTGGTCTCGATCGTCGAGCTCGTCGGCGGGCTCATGCTCGTGCTCGGCTTCGGTACGAGGATCGCCGCGACGCTCCTGGTCGGCGTGATGGCGGTGGCGATCTGGACCGCGAAGCTTCCCGAGGTGCACGGCATCGCCGATCTCGCGGGTACCGTCGAGGTCGCCTATCTGGTCGCGCTCGTCTGGTTGCTCGTGAGCGGCGGCGGCGCGGTCTCGATCGATCGCCTCATGCGGCGAAGCCGCCAGGCGATTACGCCGGTCGCGTAGCGGTCTTCGGGGTGCCGACCTGGACCCGTGCCCCTCACCCGCATATCGTGCGCCGTACCGCGTGGCGACTCCCGAGGAGACCCAGCTACTGGCCCGACTTCGTACGGGTGACGCGGACGCGTTCGATGTCCTCGTCCGGCGCTATCACGCGCCACTCAAGCGCCTCGCGCGAGCCTTCGTGTCCACTGAAGCCTCGGCCGAGGAGGTCGTCCAGGACACCTGGGTCGCCGTCCTCGACGGGCTCGACTCGTTCGAGGAGCGTTCCTCGCTCGGTACGTGGATCTCGCGGATCCTGGTCAACCGCTCCAAGACCAAGCGCGTTCGCGAGGCGCGGATGACGCCGTTCTCGGCGATGGGCGATGGCGAACACGACGACTCCGCGGAGTCGGTCGTCGATCCGTCACGGTTCGATGCTCGCGGTAAATGGAGCGCCCCGCCCGAACGGTGGAAGGACGAGACCCCGGAGCAGCTCGTCGGCAACCAAGAAGCGATGGTGCTCCTGGATACCGAGCTCCGCCAACTCCCGGAAAGACAACGCGTCGTCGTCATGCTGCGCGATACGCTTGGCTGGACCGCCGAAGAGGTGTGTAACGCTCTCGAGATCAACGAGACCAATCAGCGGGTGCTGCTCCACCGCGCTCGGTCTCGTCTCCGGGCTCGGCTCGAACAACACCTGGACAAACGCTGATGCTCAGCTGCAAACAGATCACCGAGCTCCTCACCGACTACCTCGAAGGGCGGATGGGACTTGGCGACCGCATGCGGTTCCACATGCACGTGGGCATGTGTAAGCACTGCCGCGCGTACCTGCGCCAGATGAAGGCGACGGTCGCCGCGGTCGGTCAGTTGCCCGACCAGCCGATGCCCGACGACGTGCGGGACGAGATGCGCAAGCGCTTCGCGAACTGGCACGCCGCGAAGGCCGCGTCAGCAACCGGAAAAAAACATCCAGAACCGACGTAACGTCGCCGCCGGTCGGGAGACCACATCGCATAAGCGGGAAGACCGCCCAAGGAGAATGCGATGAAGAACCCGATCCGTACCGGAACCATGATCGCGATCGCCGCCGCCGGCTTGTTCGCCTCGGCCTGCACCAAGAAGGACGACTCGAGTCAGGCCAAGCCGGCCGCCGCGGACAAGGCCCCTGCCGCGGCCGAGAAGACCGCCGCGAACATCCACTGCGATGGCGCCAACGCCTGCAAGGGCCACGGCAGCTGCAAGAGTGCCGCGAACGCCTGCGCCGGTCAGAACGGGTGCAAGGGCAAGAGCTTCATCAAGACGGCCACCGAGGACGACTGCAAGGCCAAGGGCGGCACGGTCGTCGCTGCGAAGATGTAAGCCATGTGGCCCGCGCTCGGCTTCGGCCTCGGGCTTCGCCCGCCGCACTACCAGGACATCCTCGAGGGCACACCCCGCGTGGACTGGTTCGAGGTGATCAGCGAGAACGTCATGGTCGCGGGCGGCAACCCGCGACGCGTGCTGCGAGCCGTGCGCGAGCGCTGGCCCGTCGTCCTCCATGGTGTGTCGTTGTCGATCGGATCGGTCGATC
>JBDTJY010000067.1:0-142451 GCA_039935615.1 Kofleriaceae bacterium | reverse complement strand
CCCGCGGTGGACGCGATCACGGGCCAGGTCCTCGCGGGCGCGATCACCGGGCTGGTCGGCCCCGACGGCGCCGGCAAGACCACGTTGATCCGGCTGATGACCGGGCTGGTCGCGCGCGACGGGGGCTCGCTCGACGTGCTCGGGTTCGATCCCGCCACCAACCCGGAGTCGATCCATGCCGCGATCGGCTACATGCCGCAGCGCTTCGGGCTGTACGAGGACCTGACGGTGATCGAGAACCTGCGGCTCTACGCGGACCTCAGGGCCTTGCCCGGCGGAGCGCGCGCGGCCGCGTTCGAGCAACTCCTCGCGCTCACCGACCTCGCGCCGTTCACCACCCGCAGGGCAGGCAAGCTGTCCGGCGGCATGAAGCAGAAGCTCGGCCTCGCGTGCGCGCTGATCCGCAAGCCACGCCTGCTGCTGCTCGACGAGCCGAGCGTCGGCGTCGATCCGATCTCGCGGCGCGAGCTGTGGCGGATGGTGGTGCGGCTCAAGGATCAGGGCGTCGGCGTGGTGTGGTCGACGGCGTATCTCGATGAGGCAGAGGCGTGTGACCACGTGCTGCTGCTCGACAAAGGCACCCTGATCTTCCACGGCCCGCCGAGCGAGTTGACCCGGCGAACCGAGGGGCGCGTGTTCCGGGTGATCGGGATTGCAGGCCGGCTCCGCCCGGTCCTCGCCGAGGCGCTCGACGGACCCGGCGTGATCGACGGCGTGATCCAGGGCCGCACGATTCGCCTGGTCATGCGCGCTGCCGAGATCCGGCCAAGCTTGCCCGCGAACCTCGGTGCTGCGCTCGTCGCGGCGGCGCCTCGATTCGAGGACTCGTACGTCGACGCGCTCGGCGGCGGCCCGGGCGGGCACTCGCGGCTCGCCGAGGCGCGTCCGGACCTCGCGCGCTCGGCTGCGCCGGTCGTCGTCGCGCGAGGCCTGACCAAGCGATTCGGCGAGTTCACCGCGGCGCGCGACATCTCGTTCGAGGTGGCGCGCGGCGAGATCTTCGGCCTGTTGGGCCCCAACGGCGCCGGCAAGTCGACCACGTTCCGGATGCTGTGCGGGCTGCTGACGCCGAGCGAGGGCGAGGGCCGCGTCGCAGGCATCGACCTGCGCCGCGACACCGCCGGGGCCCGCGGCCGCCTCGGCTACATGGCGCAGAAGTTCTCGCTCTACGGCGAGCTCAGCGTGCGCCAGAACCTCGGCTTCTTCGCGGCGGTCTACGGCCTGACCGGGGCGCGCAAGCGGCAGCAGATCGAACAGATGGTCGACGTGTTCGCGCTCGGCGACCGCCTCGCGACGAACGCGACGGAGTTGCCGCTCGGGTTCAAGCAACGCCTCGCGCTCGCGTGCGCGGTGATGCACGAGCCCGAGGCGCTGTTCCTCGACGAGCCAACCTCCGGCGTCGATCCGATCACGCGCCGCGAGTTCTGGACCCACATCAACGGCATGGTCGAGAAGGGCGTCGCGGTGATCGTCACGACGCACTTCATGGACGAGGCCGAGTACTGCGACCGGATCTCGCTGATCGATCGCGGCCGGTCGATCGCGCTGGGCTCTCCGGACGACCTCAAGGCCAAGGCGATCACGCCGGACCGGCCCGAGCCGACGATGGAGGAGACGTTCATCGCGTTGATCGAGGCGCAGGCGCGGGAGCACGCCGCCGGATGACCGCCGAGCGTCCGTTCTCGATCCGCGCGCGCAGGCGGCGCGTGGCCGCGCTGATGCGCAAGGAGGCGCGCCAGATCGTGCGCGATCCGAGCAGCCTCCTGATCGCGTTCGTGTTGCCGCTGATCCTGCTGTTCGTGTTCGGCTACGGCGTGTCGCTCGATACCTCGCACACGCGGGTCGGGCTGGTCGTCGAAGCCCCATCGCCGACGACGCGTAGCCTCGCCGCGGCGTTCCGGGCGTCGCCGTACTTCGACGTGCAACTCGCGACCGCGCGGCAGCCGATGGAAGCCGCGCTCGCCCGCGGTGACGTCGGTGGAATCGTGATCGTGCCGGCGCGCTTCGATGCGGAGCTCCGCGACCGCGCGCGCACCGCCGAGGTGCAGGTCATCGTCAACGGTGCCGACCCCAACACCGGCGCGCTCGTCCAGGGCTACGCGCGCGGGCTGATCGCGAACTGGTGGGCGGGTCGGATCGCCGAGGCAGGTGGGCGTCCGCCGGGAACGATCACCGAGGATCGGTTCTGGTTCAACCCCGCGCGTACGAGCCGGTACAGCCTGGTCCCCGGCTCGATGGCGCTGGTGATGGCGATGGTCGGTACGTTGCTCACGGCGCTGGTCGTCGCGCGCGAGTGGGAGCGCGGCACGATGGAGGCGCTGATGGCCACGCCCGCGGCCGCCGGCGAGTTGCTGCTCGGCAAGGTCGTGCCGTACTTCGTGCTCGGCCTGATTTCGATGACGCTGTGCACGTTCGTCGCGATCGTCGTGTTCGAGATCCCGTTTCGCGGTTCGTTCGCCGCGCTGTACGCGCTGTCCGCGGCGTTCCTGCTGCCGTCGCTCGGCCAAGGCCTGCTGATCTCGGCGGCGACCAAGAATCAGTTCCTGGCCGCGATGCTCGCGCTGTTGAGCTCGTTCCTGCCCGCGTTCCTGCTGTCCGGATTTCTGTTCGAGATCCGGTCGATGCCGACGATCATCCGGGGCGTCACGCTGTTCGTCCCGGCGCGCTGGCTGATCCCGAGCCTGCAGAGCGTGTTCCTGGCGGGCGACCTGTGGCCGATGTTCCTGCGCGCGATCGCCGTGATGACCGTGTACGGGGTGGTGCTGCTCGCCGTGGCCGTGCGCGTGACCACCAAGCGGGTGGCGTGACATGTGGACCCGCCTGTTCGCGCTGATCCGCAAGGAGCTCTTGATCGTGCTTCGCGATCCGAAGAGTCGCGTGATCGTGATCGTGCCGCCTCTCGTCCAGCTCGTCGTGTTCGTGTTCGCGGTGACGCTCGAGGTCAAGCATGTCGACGTGGTCATCCTCGATCGCGATGACGGCAGCTCGGGCAGCGAGCTCGCACGCCGCATCGAGGCGTCGCCGACCTTCGACAGCGTGCGCCCGGTGCGCGACCGCGCCGAGCTGCGCCGCGCGATCGACGACCAACGAGCGCTCGCGGCCATCGAGATCGCGCCGGACTTCACCCGCAACCTCGACGCCGGGCGGCCGGCACACGTCCAGATCATCCTCGATGGTCGTCGCGCGAACGCGGCGCAGCTCGTCGATTCGTACCTCGGTGAGATCACGGCCACGTATGTCGCGACCGAGCGATCGCCGCGACCGGGCGGGAGGAGTCCGCCGGTCGTGGTCGCGCGCAACTGGTTCAACCCGAACCTCGACTTTCGGTGGTCGACGGTCCCGGGCTTGATCGCGATCATCGCGCTGTTGATCGGGCTGCTCGTCACCGCGCTGTCGATCGCTCGCGAGCGCGAGCTCGGCACGTTCGATCAGCTCATGGTCTCGCCGTTGCGGACCCACGAGATCCTGATCGGCAAGATGGTGGCGCCGATCCTGATCGGAGTCGTGCACATCACGCTGTACGTGATCGCGGCGGTCGTGATCTTCCACGTGCCGCTGCGCGGCTCGCTGGTCCTGCTCTACGGCAGCGGCATCGTGTTCCTCGCCGCGGTCGTCGGGATCGGGCTGTTGATCTCGGCGCTCAGCACGACCCAGCAGCAGGCGATCCTCGGCGCGTTCCTGTTCGTCGCCCCGGCGACGCTGCTCTCGGGGTTCGCGACGCCGATCGCGAACATGCCGAGCTGGCTCCAGCCCGTGACCCTCGTCGATCCGCTGCGCTACTTCCTCGTCATCGCCCGCGGCGTATTTCTCGAGGCCATGCCGATGGCCGACGTGATCGCGCAAACCGTGCCGCTCGTGTTGATCGCGATCGCGTCGCTGACCGCCGCGGCCTGGTTGTTTCGCCGGCGCGTGCAGTGACGCGCGGCGAAGGCCCGTGATCAAACGTCAGAAGTCGACGATCTGATCGCGATCAATGGTGGAGGCGCCGGGAGTCGAACCCGGGTCCGAAGATGCATCAAGACTGACTTCTACGCGTGTAGGTACGCCATTTGAGGTCTCGAGCTCACCGGCGGCGACCGGCCTGCGTGCTCGACAAGCCAACTTTTCTCGACCTCACGCCGTCAGCAACTCGTGAGATCCAGCCTGATTGTGTCGGTGCTTTGCTGCTACAGACGGAAGCGGCAGGCACCGTCGTTACCTAATTTTGTTAGGCAGCGAGAGCAACAGCGTTATCGTTCGCAGTTGCAGTTTTTGCCCATTTTTACGTGGCCTTGGGCGCCACGACGCGCGATCAGAACGTCAACATCCCCGTCGAATCCGATACGCCCCCAAGTTGTCAGAGAACCGGCCCAATATGGGGCTCCGAACAGCATCGGTCAAGCGGTGGCGGTCGAGTGACCGATCGAGCAGCCACGGCGCGCTTCGTTCGCCGCAGGTGGGGATTCGCCCCTCGCTAGGCCAGGTCGTTTCTGCTTGATCGCCGGGACCAGAACGCCTAGAACTGACGCGTCAGTTCCGAGTTGTTACAATGAGCTATATGAGGTCCGAGGCGCGGCAGCGCCAGATCTTGAGCTGCGCGAAGCGAGTCTTCGCGGAGCGCGGATTTCACGCCGCGAACGTCAGCCACATCTGCGAGGCAGCCGGCATCGGCCGCGGCACGCTCTATCAGTACTTCACGAACAAGCGGTCGGTGCTGACCGCGATCCTGCGCGAGACGTTGCATCGCGTGACCGCTCACATGGAGGCGGTGCGCGTCGGCACCGCGCCGCTGCCGGCGCCGGAGCGCGTGAAGCGCTCGGCCGCGCAGGCGTACAACGCGAGCGAATTGAAGGCGCTGTTGTCGGTCGTGTTCGACGACGGCGACACGCTGCGGATCTTGTTGCGCGAAGCAGTGGGGCTCGATGTCGAGATCGAATCGCTGCTCGCCGAGATCGATGCGGTGATCACCGGCATCGTCGAGCGCGATCTGCGGCGCGCGCTCGCCGCAGGCTTCTTGCGCGACCTCGATCCACGCGCGGTCGCGACGCTGATCGTCGGCGGCGTCGAGAAGCTCGCACTCGCTGCGCTGCGCAGCTCCGCACCGATCGATCTCGACGTGCTCGTGCGCGAGGCGACCGCACTGTTCGCGGTCGGGACGTTTTCGGATCGCTTGCAACCGGACTAGGAGAGATCATGGCAACGCTCGCAGACCGCTGGCTTCGACCACGTTCGGCACGCTCACAATTCCCACCGTACGACTTCGGCGATCCGACGATCGTCGGTCAGGCCGAGGCGCGCACGAGCACGCTGGCGCGCATCTATCACAAGGGCCAGGAGCAAGCGTGGGACGGCCGCACCGTGATGGACGAGCTGATCGCGAAGCACGGCGAGATTCGGTTTCCCGACGCGAAGAAACAGGCGTTCGAGCGGATCGCCGCGGTGTTGTTGTGGGGCGAGCTCGCGGCGTGGTCGATCAGCGCGGATCTCGCGCTGCGGCTCGAGGACACGCCGTCGAAGATGGCCGCGTCGAGCCAGGTGTTCGACGAGGCGCGCCACTTCTACGTGCTGCGCGAGTACATGTGGCGTGCCGGGCTGAGCGTCGACCGGCTCGGTGGCTGGAGTCGGCGGTTGCTCGTCGAGCTGCTCGAGACCGACAACCTGCTCTACAAGGTGGTCGGCATGCAGTTGCTCGTCGAGAGCACGGCGGTCGTGATGTTTCACGCGATCGCCGAGGCGCAGCTCGAGCCGGTGTTGACCGATCTGCTCTATTACTTCGAGCGCGATGAAGCGCGCCACGTCGGGCTCGGCGTGCTGGCGCTGCCGAACGTGCTCGCCGCGCTCAACGAACGCGAGGCGCTCGCGCTGTGGTGGTTCCAGACCAAGATGCAGCTCGAGATGGTCGCGAGCGGCATGACGCTGCACTCGTCGTTCGAGACGCTCGGCATCGATCAGGCCGAGCTCAACGCACACAGCTTCAAGTATCACCACGAGATCCTGCGCCGGATGAAAGCCGAGACCGGTCGCGGCGCCGACGCCGCCGGCATCAAGGGCCTGTTCCAGATGTCGAAGAAGGGCCAGGACCGGCTGCAGGGGCTGCTGTTTCCGAAGGCCTCCGCACCCGCGTGGCAACGCGGACTGCTCGACGCGATGACCCGCGCCGCGCAGCGCAGCGACCGCTGGCTCGCTTCGCGCGCACCTGCGACCTGAAGCCACGTATGCTCGTCGGGTGGCGGATCCTCACCAGCTCCGAGAAGAGGCCGCGTCGGCGGTGGCGCGTGGAAAGCTCGAGGTCGCGCTCGCGCTGTACGGCGAGCTCGAACAGCTAGAGCCGGTCGCGGCGGCGTGGCCCAAGCGGGTCGGCGAGACCCACCGGCGGATGGGCAACCCGGCGGGCGCGGTGACCGCGTTCGAGCGCGCCGTCGACAAGTACGTTCACGATGGGTTGCTCGTGCAGGCGATCGCGGTGTGCAAGTTGATCCTGCAGATCGATCCGCAGCACGCGTCGACGGCCGAGCGGCTATCCGCGCTCGCGACGCCGACAGCCTCGGAAGCGCGCGCGGTGCGGGGCCGAGCACCAAGCCCGTCGCCGCCGCCGAACACCTCGATCGAGATGGCGCGCCGCGCCGCGCAGGCCGCCGGCGACGACAAGCCCGCGCGCCGCGTGGCGAACGATCCCCGCCGCGACGAGATGCCGGCCGCGCGCGCGGAGCTCCTCGACGCGGCTCCGAGCGAGACCTCCGTTCGCCCTGGAGCGAGCGAGGCCGGGGCTCGCCCGGTGACGCCGGCCGAGGTCTTGCGCCGCGCCGGCAATCGCCGCCCCGTGACGTTGCCGCCGGGCGGTGGCCTCGACGCGATCCCACTCGCGATGGTGATGCCGGATTCGCAGCGCGTCGTCCGCGACGACGGCACCGACGCGGGCATGAGCGTGCTGCGGATCGACGTCGCGTTCGACGAGGTCGATGACGAGGTCGAGATCGAGATCGTCGATCCTCGTCGCATGGCGCTGCTCGAGACGCCGGTGTTCGCCGCGCTCCCGGCCGAGGCGCTCGAGGCGCTGATCGGCCAGCTCGAGCTGCGCGACCTCTACAACGGTGAAGAGGTGTTTCACGAGGGCGACACCGGCACGACGATGTTCGTGATCAGCGAGGGCGAGGTCGAGGTCGCGGCCTACGGCCAAGAGCTCGCGACGCTCGGGCCCGGTGCCTTCTTCGGCGAGATCGCCCTGATCACCGATCTGCCGCGCTCGGCGACGATCCGCGCGAAGGGCAGGGTCGAGTTGCTCGCGCTCGATCGCGAGGTCGTGCGCGCGGCGGCGGTGACGGCCCCGGAGATCATCGCCGCGCTGCTGCACTTCGTGCGCGATCGTTTGGTCGATCGCGTCGCGCGCACGAGCCCGCTGTTTCGGCCGTTCTCCGAGGACGAACGCGCGTTGCTCGCGTCGCGGTTCGAGGTCATCGAGGTCGACGCCGGCGCGCGGATGATCACGTTCGGCGCGAGATCGGACGGGCTCTACGTCGTGCTGGCCGGCAAGGTCGACGTCACGCGCGACGGCGACGGCTCGCTCGCGACGCTGGCGTGCGGCGACGTGTTCGGCGAGATGTCGCTGATGGGCAACCGCGGCTCGACCGCGAATGTCCACGCGCTGACCCGCGTGCTCGCACTCCGCCTGCCGGCGCGCGTGTTTCAGGAGATCATCGTGACGTACCCGCAGGTGCTCGAGTACCTGGGCGACCTGACGTCGAGTCGCTCGCGGTTGAGCCGCGCCGAGGAGTTCCTCGACCTCCACATCACGCTCGTGTAGCGGGGTAGCATGCGCGGATGCGTCGCCTCGCGTTGCTCGCGTTCGTTGCCTGTTCGTCGCCGGGAAAGCCACCCACCCACGAGCTCCCGCCTCTGGTCTCGGGCTCGGCCACCACGCCGGCAACCCCGGTCGAGGTCGCGGCTGACCTCGGCGCGTTTCACGAGGGAGCGAAGGTCCACGGCTTCACCGTCGCGGCGGTCTATCTCGACGATGCGGACCACCCGATCGGGGCCAAGCTCGTTCACGACAAGACCGGCTTTCAGCTCGACTATCTCCGGATCGAGAGCGCGCCGCAGGGCTACATCTGGGCGAAGACCTATCCGACCTCGGATCAAGGCGAGCCGCACACGCAGGAGCACCTGTTGCTCGGCAAAGGCGAGCGCGGTCGCCGGCTCGGCTCGAGCGAGGCGATGGCGCTCGCGACCAGCTCGGCGTTCACCGAGCAGTGGCACACCGCGTATCACTTTCACACCGTCGCCGGGCCCGAGGTCTACTGGTCGGTGTTCGAGAACCACCTCGATACGCTGCTCAACCCAGACTACACCGACGAGGAGATCCGGCGCGAGGTCCGCAACTTCGGCGTCGACAAGGCGGACAACGGCACGCTCCGGCTCGAGGAGAAGGGCACGGTCTACAACGAGATGGTGCGCGCGTACGAGCAGCCCGAGACCAACGAGTTCCGCACGATGAGCCAGCTCGTGTACGGCGTGAAGCATCCGCTCGCGCTCGACGCGGGCGGCTTTCCCGACGCGATTCGCACGATGACGCCGGCCGACATCCGCAGGTTTCACGAGCAGCACTATCACCTCGCGAACATGGGCATGATCGCGGCGTATCCGTCGTCGATGCCGCTCGCGAGCGTCCTCGATCACACCGCGCAGATCCTCGACAAGGAGGCGGGGCGCAAGGGCACGACGCTCGCCGAGGCGGAGCTGCCGAAGCCGGCGCCGGCCGCGCTCGGTACGCTCGCGGTCACCGAGTTTCCGGACGCCGAGGCGACCACGCCGGGCCACATGCTGTTCGCGTGGCCCGTGACGCCGATCGCGGACGCGACCGAGCGCACGCTGCTCGAGCTGTTCGCCGATGCGCTCGCCGGCGACGAGTCGACGCCGCTGTATCAGCAGCTGATCGACGGTAAGACCCACACGGTCGACCTCGGCGCGACCGGGCTCACCGCGGCGGTGTGGAAGGATCTCGGCGAGTCGGTCACGATCGCGATCGACGGCGTCAAGTCCGACAAGCTCGACGAGCGCACGCTCGCCGCGGTCCGCACGGTGATCATGGCCGAGCTCGCTCACCTCGCGAAGCTGCCCGACGGTGACCCCGAGCTCGTCGCGTTCGATCAGCGCGTCGAGGCGCGCGTGGTCGAGAAGCGCCGCGAGCTCGCGAAGTTTCTCGATTCACCGCCGCGGTTCGGCGATCGCGGCACGACCGCGAAGTGGTTCGTGCACCTCCACACCCTCGCGGGCATCGCGGGGTTCGCGAAGTCGATCACGATGAAGCCGACGCTCGCCGCGGTCGATCAGATCCTCGCCGGGCGCACGAATCCGTGGCGCGATCGGATCGCGAAGTGGGGGCTCACCACGCCGCCGTTCGGCGTCGCCGCGAAGCCGAGTCCCGAGCTCCGCAAGCGCCTCGATGCCGCGCGCGATCAGCGGATCGCCGACGAGCTCTCGCGCTTGCAGGCGCAGTACAAGACCCCGAATGCCGCGGCCACGCTCGCGCGGTACCAGACCGACTACGACGCCGCCACCCCGAAGGCGCAGGCGACCGAGCTGCCGCCGCTCGTCGCGACGCCACCGATGACGCTCGACGATTCGCTCAAGTACGAGACCGGCGAGCTCGGGCCGGTGCGCACGTTCACGGCGACGTTCGATTCGATGCAGAGTGCGCGCGTGGAGCTCTCGTTCGATCTCGCGAAGGCCGTGGCTCCAGAGGACCAGATGTTCCTCGCGGGGCTGCCTCAACTGTTGTCACGCGCCGGTGTGATCGAGAACAAGGTGGCGATCGGCGCGGCCGAGATGACGGACCGCCTGCGCAACGAGGTGCTCGCGCTCGACGTGAAGTACATCGGCAACAATCGCACGCTGCGCAGCGAGCTCGCGTTCGTAGGGCAGGGGCTCGGCACTACCGAGAGCACGAACGCGCTCGCGTGGATCCGCCGCGTGATGCTCGCACCGGACTGGCGGATCGAGAACCTGCCGCGGTTGCGCGACATCGTCGATCAGGCGCGGACCGCGGCGCGGGGCCGGATGCAGAGCTCCGAGGAGACCTGGATCCACGATCCCGCCGACGCGTGGTGGCACCAGGATGCGCTACAGGCGCACACCGCGTCGTTCCTGACCCAGGCGTTCGACCTCCATCGCTTGCGCTGGATGCTCGAGGATCCGCTCGATCCGAAGGTCCGCGCCGAGGCGGTGAGCTTCCTCGACGCGCTCGCCGCGGCGAAGACCTCGAAGCGCGCGGAGCTCGTCGCGCTCGTCGCGCACCTCGATCAGTCCAAGCTCGCGGCGAAGCTGTCGCCGGGCGCGCAGGCGATCGCGCGCGATGCCGGCAAGGATCTCGGCGCGCTGCTCGGCGATGTTCCGGACGAGTCGCTCGCGAATGACTGGGCGTTCCTGTGTCACGAGATGGCGAAGGATCTCGCGTTCGGGGCACCCGCCGCGCTCGCGAAGCTCGAGCAGCTCCGCGCGCAGATCGTGCGCACCCATCGCGCGCGCCTCGTCGAGACCGGCTCGACCGCGAGCCAGCAGGCGCTCGCCGCCGATCTCAAAGCGCTCGTCGATGCGATTCCGGAGACCCCGACCCCCGACAAGCCGGAGAAGCCGATCGCGGCGGCACCCAAGGGTGGCCTCCGCGCGCGCCTGGCCGCACGGCTGCCGGCGGCGAAGCAGGCGCTGTTCGTCGGACTGATCGCGCCGTCGACCTCGAGTGGCGTGTTCGTGAATCTCGCGCCGTCGACGCAATACGCCGACGATCGCGACCCCGCGATCCTCGACTACCTCGCGTCGAACCTCTACACCGGTCACGGCGCGCACTCGATCTTCATGAAGACCTGGAGCGCCGGTCTCGCGTACTCCAACGGCCTTCATCCGTGGCTCGCCGACGGCTACCTCGACTACTCCGCCGAGCGCTGCCCGCTGCTACCGCAGACGATCCGGTTCGTGATCGAGCAACTGAAGAAGGAGCAGCCCGATCCGAACATCGCGCGCTACGCGGTCGCGAACGCGTTCGATTCGCGGATCGCCGAGGGCTACGAGGGCCGCGCCGCCGCGATGGCGGCGAACCTCGTCGACGGCATTCCGCCGGATCTCGTGCGCGCGTTTCGCACCCGCGTGCTCGAGCAGAGCAAGCGCGACGACCTCGCGAAGGATCTCTACGCGCGGATGCCCGTGGTCTACGGCAAGGTGTTGCCGGGGCTCGGCAAACCCTCGGCCACCAGCGTGTACTTCGTGATCGGCAACGCGAAGCAGCTCGCGGCGTATCAAGACTATCTGCACGCCGCGGTCGCCAGATCGACGACGCTGTTCACGCTCTATCCTCGCGACTTCTGGCTCCCGTAGTCACCCGACGATCGCGTCGTGGATGAACTGCGCCAGCCCGGGCGCGACCTTGTCGAAGTTCGCGGCGAACCGCGGATCGCCGACGTAGAGCGCCGCGAGGCGTTGGTGCATCTCCACCGAGCACGGATAGAACCAGCGCTCGAGGTGCGCGCGATGCGCCTCGACGACTCCGCGAACGCGCGGATCGCCCGGCGGCGCAGCTTCGCGCATCAACTCCGCGAGCCGAGCGTAGAGACCGTCCGCTTCGCGGCGGATCGACTCCCACTCGGTCTTGCCGTACTGCTTGGTCCGGCGCGCAGATTCTTTGAATTCTGGAGTCTCGCCCCAGCGCTGCTCCGCTTCCTCGGCGTAGCCCTCGAACAGACCCTTCACATCTTCGTTCGTCATCACAGCTCCCTCTAGACGCTGCGCCACGTCGAGCGCGCTCAACATCGCGTCGATCCGCGCACGCTTCGCGAGTAACACCTCTCGGTGCTTCGCCAGCGATTGCTGCGGATCGGCGATCGCCGCCGGAATCTCGTCGAGTGGAACACCGAGCTCTCGATACATCAGCACCTGCTGCAGGCGCAGCACGTCGCTCTCCGTATAGAGCCGATATCCCGCACGACTGCGGTCCGTCGGCTGCACCAGCCCGATCTGATCGTAGTGGTGCAGTGTCCGGACCGTGATCCCGGTCAGCTTCGCGAGCTCTCCAACCGTGAACGCCATCTTGGAATCACCGTACGGCCTGACGTCGCGTGAGGGTCAACACCCTCATGGAGTGACCTTCGCGATCGCTGCATCGAGCGGTGCATCGTGATGCTCGGCGAGCGCCTCGGGCGTCGGGTAGACCTCGGCATCGGGCGCGACGCCGTCGTCCTCGATCGGCTTGCCGTCGACGGTGGTCAGGTTCCACGTCGGGAGCTGGATCGTGCCGCGGCTCGCCGGCAGCGTGACCGAGACCGGCGCACCGGAGCTGCCACCGGTGGTCTCGCCGAGCAGCATGGCGCCGACATCCGCCCGCACCGCCGAGGTCACGACCTCGCACGTCGAGATGCATCCGGCGTCGATCAGGATCGCGATCTTGCCGGCGTACGCGTGCTCGAGCCCGTCGACCGTGAGCACTTGCTCCGCCGAGAAACCGTCGCTCTCCGGTTTTAGATCTTTCCACTTCGGTCGGCGCGCGAGGGTCTCGGGCGCGGCGAGCACGCGATAGCGTCCGACCAGCGCCTTCCCGGGTGCCAACCCGGCGACGACGCGATAGCCGACCGAGTCGATGCCGCCGCGATTGCCGCGCAGATCGATGACGATGCCCTTCGCACCGCGCGCCTCCGCGAGCGCCTTGTCGATCGCCGCGGCGCGCGACTTGTTGCCCTCCAGCGAGCGGATCGTCACCACGGCCACATCGCCCCCCGCCGGCCCGACGTGCGCGATCGACACGGCCTCGTGATTCGCCGCGGCCGGCACGCGCGGCGTGATCTTCACGGTGACGTCGCCGCCGCTGCGCCGCGCGACCACGATGTTGCGGGTGCGCGGCGCATCGCCTTTCGGCACGAGCACGGCCGTCCACGTCTTCGCGAACGAGGCGAGCGCCGACTGCGGCCGCGCGTCGGCGCGCATCGCGGCTTCGCGGACAAACACGTCGGTGACCGCGCGACCATCGATCGCCATGACTTCATCACCGGCGAGCACGCCCGCGGTCGCGACGTCGCTGCCGGGGTCGACCTCGGCGATCAGCAGGTGGTCCTTCGCGACCACGGTCCGGAGGCCGAGCCGAAAGCTCGTGTAGCCGACCTTCGGCGCCGCGGTCTGCGGCGGCCGATAGGTGAGGTGGCTATCGCGAAACTTCGCCATCACGCCGTACAGCGCGGAGTCGTACGCGGCCCACGAGCTCGCCGCGAGGAGCGCGTGCTCGGCGGCGGCGAAGATCTGGTCCTCGTCCAGCTGATACCGCGCGAGCTTCGCGAGGCGGTGCGCGTACATCGTATCGAGATCGTGCCGCACGAGCGCGAGCTCACTGCGCCGCGCCGCCTCGTTCGGCATCGCACCGCGCGCGTGATCCGGATCGTGCGACGGTCCGGTCGTGCGCTTGGCCGGCGCGCTCGCCGCACACGCGGCGCACGCCACCAGCAAGCCTCTAGCGACGGTGATCGCGAACCACGGGACGTGAGCCGCCACCGCCGCGATAGGCCGCCGCCGGCGCGCTGCGGTGATCGTTCACGCGGACGCCACCCTGGCGTGCGTTGTTGAACCCCGAGTTCCCGCGGTAGCCGCCGCGATAGCCGTTGCCGCCGCGATAGCCTGAGTCGCCGCCGCGATAGCCGGTGTTGTAGCCGCCGCGATAGTGCGCGTACGCCTCGGGACGGTTGATGCCGCGCACGCCGATCGGGACGTTGTACGAAACACCCCAGCCGCGGTTCCAGTAGCCCGACCGGTACCATTGGCCGCTGTCATAGCGCCAATAGAAGCCGTCGCTGTAGAACACCGGATAGTCGTAATCGGAGATCACCTGAACGCCGGGCGAGACCTCGACCAGGTTCGGCGACGCGTAGCCGCCGCCGCTGTAGCCAACGCCAACCGCCACGCCGGGTTCTTCGCTGTAGCAAGCGCCGATCGTCAACAGAGACAGTACGAATATGAGGCGATTCATCAGGGCTCCTTGACGGTCCGATCAGTCTAGCACGTGAAGAGTTGGTCTTTGATCGTCAGATAGATCACACCGCCGGTCACCGAAATGTCCCACTTGTTCGTGCGTTCCACCGTCGCTGCGACCTGGTCGAGAAACTCCGGCGGCAGCTCCACGATCTCGATCGCGTCACCGCGGTGCACCTTGCGCTCCGCGATCGCCTCGCGCAGCGCGGCGGCACTCTTCCACGTGTAGACGACGACGCGCTTGCACGCCTTCGCCGCCTTGTGCAGGCGGTCCGGCGTCGGCGAACCGACCTCGATCCATGCCTGTAGATCGCCGCGCAGATCGCGCTGCACCAACGCGGGCTCGCTGTCATCCGAGACGCCGCCCTTGGAGAACTCCAGCCCTTCGGCGTGCTCGAAGATCCGCGCGAGCATGCGGGTCACCAGGTAGCGCTCGCTCTCCGACGGATGTTGCGCGGCGCGGAGCTCGAGCGTCTCGTACATCTCCTTGTCGGCGTGCGCGAGGTTGACCTCGAACCGCCGCATCGTCGCTTGCAGCGCCACTACACGACCTCGGCGAGCGCGTAACAGCTATTGCGCGCCTGCACGAGCGCCGCGGCGCGCGCTGGCAAGAAGTCGTGCGCGGCGTCGTCGAGCGAGCGGTTCTCGCGCACGCGGAAGCCGTGCTCGGCGAGGTACGGCGCCACCTCGTCGCGATTCCAGGCCCACTTGAACGGCTCGCCGAAGCCGCGCACCGACGCGCGCACGAGCCGCATCATCGGCGACGGCGAATCGATCCGCGCGCGCTCGAAGTACGTCATCGCGAGCCGACCCGGACCGAACGCGTGGATCGCGCTCAACGAGGCATCGATCGCGGGTCGGGTCAGATACATCGTGACGCCTTCCCAGATCGTGAGCACCGGTGCCGTGCGATCGAGCCCGGCCGCGGCGAGCGCGTCCGGCAACTCCGCGAGCGGGCGCGCTTCGAAGTCCCACGTCACGTAGTGCGCCGGCGACTCCGCGCCGAGGCGCGCGAGCACGCGCTGCTTGCGACTCTGGGTCGCCGGATGATCGACCTCGAACACCGGCACGTTCGCGAGCGCACCCAGGCGCAGCGCGCGGCAGTCATAGCCCGCGCCGAGCAACACGACCTGCGCGTTCGCATACTCGCGGGCGAACGCGCGCGCGATGTCGTCGAGCACGCGCGTGCGGACCTGCATGTACATGATCCACGTGCCGAGCCCGGGCGACAGCGCCAGCCGGCGGCCGAGGCGCGATCGCGACAACCGCTTCGGTAGGGTGGTGTTCGCGAACGCGGCGCCGTACGGATCCTCGGCGAGGTGGAGCTCGTCGGGCAGCAGGTCGCCGAACGATCGCGCGGCTGCTACCCACGCCGCGGTGACGCTCGGCCGCGCCTGTTTCACGACACGCTCACTGGGCCTGTGACGCCGCGCGCTTGCTCGGCTTGGTGGCCCGGGCGCGCGGCTTGTCGAGGATCTTGAAGTCCTCGTCGGTCACGGCGACGCGGCCGGACTCCTCGTGGATGAAGTCGAGCTCGTACTCGATCTCCAGGTCGTCGAAGCCCTCGACCTTCGCGCGATCCGGGTGATCCGCCGCGTAGCCGACCATGCCGTTGAACGTCACGAAGTACGCGCCGAGGCCACCGCTGGGGTCGGCGTGCGCTTGCTCGAGGATCGCACTCGAGTCCATCGCGAGCTTGGTCCCGTCGGGGAGGACGACCGAGGTGACCTGCGCCTTGTAGCCGTCGCCGGGCACGCCGTCGGTGGCGAGCCACCGCAGGCGCAAGGGTTTCTCCTTGTCGAGGCGGAAGTTGACCAGGACGTTGGGCTCGCTCATGGCGCGAGGATACCCAAGAATGCTACGCAACCGCCATGCGCTACCTGCACACGATGATCCGCGTGCTCGACCTACCTGCCGCATTGCGGTTCTTCTGCGAGGGTCTCGGGTTGCGCGAGCTGCGTCGACGTGACCACGAACAAGGCCGCTTCACCTTGGTGTTCCTCGGCGAGCGCGACGGCGATTCGCCGCAGCTCGAGCTCACGCACAACTGGGATCACGAGGACGCCTATCCGGGGGGCCGCAACTTCGGCCACGTCGCGTACGAGGTCGACGACATCTATGCGGTCTGTCAGCGCTTCATCGAGCTCGGCTACACGATCTCGAGACCGCCTCGGGATGGCCACATGGCGTTCGTGCGCTCCCCCGATCTGATCTCGGTCGAGCTCCTGCAGCGCGGCGAGGCCAAGCCGCCGGCCGAGCCGTGGATCTCGATGAAGAATCTTGGCGAGTGGTAGATGCGCGCGACCGCCGAGCAAATCACGAAGGTCATCGCGACCAATCGCAAGGCGGGACACGACTACACGATCCACGAGCGGAGTGAAGCCGGCATCATGCTGGTCGGTAGCGAGGTCAAGAGTCTGCGCGGGGCGCACGTCGTGATCCAAGATGGTTGGGTCGAGGTCCGTCGCGGCCAGGCGTTTCTCCACGGCGTGCAGATCAACGAGTACTCCGGCGCGAATCGCTGGAATCACGAGCCCGAGCGCGTGCGCAAGCTGCTCATGCATCGTCACGAGATCTCGAAGCTCGAGACCAAGACGCAGATCAAGGGCTACACGTTGATCCCTCTGTCGATGTACTTCAAAGGCCACCTCGTGAAGGTCGAGCTCGGTCTGGTCACGAACAAGAAGCAGCACGACAAGCGCGCGACGAAGAAGGAAGCCGACGACAAGCGCGAGATGGATCGGATGATCAAGCGCGCGCGCTGATCACTCGCGGTGGTACGGCTCGCCGCGGATGATCTTGAAGCTGCGATAGAGCTGCTCGAGCACCAGCACCCGGACCAGGCGGTGCGCGATCGTCATGCGCCCGAACGCGATCAACTTCTTCGCGCGCTTGCGCAGCGCCTCGCCGTGACCGTCGGCGCCGCCGATCGCGAACGCGACGGGCGCCCCCCCGCCGTGCGCTTGCTCGGCGGCGATGAGCTCGGCGAGCTGGGTGCTCGTGATCATCTCGCCGCGCTCGTCGAACACGTAGAGGTGCGCATGCGCGGGGAGCGCCGCGACGAGGCCGGCTTCGTCCTTGGCCTCGTGCACCGTGAGCGTGCAAAACGGCCGCAGCCGCTTCACGTACTCGGCGGCGGCGGCGACCAGGTACGGCTCCTTGAGCTTGCCGACGGCGGCAAGGTGCAGCTTCACGACCGGATCACGTGACCAGCGACGATTCGTACTGCTCGTCGAGCGGGATCCGCGCGTCGGGCGGCACGTCGATCGGGATCCGCGGCGCGTCGTTCCACAACCCTTCGAGGTCGTAGTGCTCGCGCGCGGAGTGCAGGAACACGTGCACGACGAAGTCGCCGTAGTCGAGCAGCGCCCATTGGCCACTCGAGCGCGCGGCTTCGGCGCCGATCGGTCGTAGGCCCTCCTGCTTCAACCCGCCGACGATGCCATCCGCGATCGCGTCGACCTGACGGTCGCTGCGCCCGGACAGCACGAGCTGGTAGTTGCAGAACGAGCAGAGCTCGCGCACGTCGAGCAAGACCGGCTCGAGGCCTTTCTTCTCGAGGGCGAGCTCGAGGGCTCTCAGCGCCCCGTCGAGACCTTCGGTGGTTGGATTGGATGGCGTTGGATCCGCGGGGCGCCGGCTCCTCGATTCCGGCACGTTCGCGGTCGCGGATCCACGGCTCCCCTTTGCTGCGCTCTTCTTGCCCTTAGTCATGCGTGGCTCGTCTATTCCTTTCCGCCGCTACGACCGGATCTGTCCGGTTCCGCGGACCACGAACTTTGTAGTGGTGAGGCCCTCTGCGCCCATCGGTCCATACGCGTGCAAGCGCGTCGTCGAGATTCCAATCTCGGCGCCGAGGCCGAGCTCGCCGCCATCGGCGAACCGGGTCGAGGCATTGACCAGCACGGTCGCGGAGTCCACATCGTGGAGAAACCGCTCGGCGGTGGTGCGCTCGGTGGTCACGATCGCCTCGGTGTGATTCGAGCCGTAGCGCTCGATGTGAGCGACCGCCGCGGCGAGGTCGTCGACGATGCGCACCGCAAGGATCAGGTCGAGGTACTCCGCGTGCCAATCGTCCTCGGTCGCGAGCTTCATCGCCGACGCGTTGACGTTCACGATCGAGCACGCCTCGGCATCGCCGCGCAGCTCGACCTCGGTCATCTCCGCGACGAGGCGGTGCAAGAACGTGGGTGCGATGGCGCGATCGACGAGCACGGTCTCCACGGCATTGCACACGCCGGGCCGTTGGACCTTCGCGTTGCGCACGATCGACAAGGCCTGGTCGAGGTCGGCCGCCGCATGGACGTAGACGTGACACACGCCCTTGTAGTGCTTGATCACCGGGACGCGCGCGTGCTCGGCGACGAACCGGATCAGCCCCTCGCCGCCGCGCGGGATGCACAGGTCGATCAGATCGTCGAGCTTCACGAGATCCGCGATCGCCTCGCGATCGGTCACCGGCACGAGCTGCACGGTCTCGAGCGGCAGCTCCGCCGCGGCGAGCCCGGCCTGCACCGCACGGAGCAGCGCGCGGTTGGTCTCGATCGCCTCGCGACCGCCGCGCAAGATGCACGCGTTGCCGGCCTTGAGACATAGCGCGGCCGCGTCGGTCGTCACGTTCGGGCGCGCCTCGTAGATCATCGCGATGACCCCGAGTGGAATCCGCACGCGCGACACCTGCAGTCCGTTCGGGCGAACTTCGATGCCTTCGACGCGACCGATCAGCGCAGGCTGGCCCGCGATCTCGCGCACCGCCATCGCCAGCTTGCCGACTCGCTCGCTGCTCAGCGTGAGGCGGTCGATCCACGCCGCACCGCCCTTCGGCGGCGCTGCTCCGCCCGCCAAAGCCGGGCTCGCGGTCATTGCCGGAGCGAGGTCAGACGCCCCGGCCAGATCGCGCGCGTTCGCCGCGAGGATGTCCTCGGCGCTTGCCTCGATCATGTCGGCGATCGCCAGCAAGGCCTGGTTACGCTGATCTTCGGTGGCCCTCGCGATGATCCGGGACGCTGCGCGGGCGGCTTCGGCCACGCTGCGGATCAGCTTCTGTCTCTCCAGCGAGGAGGTCACTTGGTGTGCACAGGCCTACCTGTGTCCGAGCGTGGCCTCGAACCACCCCGTTTGCAAGCCCCGCGTTTGCAAGCCCTATACAATCGTCGGGTGATCGCTGCTCAGGACTATGACGAGTACTTCGTCCCCGCATTGTTCGAACCCTGGTCACGCGAGCTGATCAAGCGCGCGCAAGTCTGGAAGGGCGACCTCGTCGTCGATCTCGCATGCGGCACCGGCATCGTCGCGTGCCGGATCGCCGGGACCGGCGCGAAGGTGATCGGGATCGACGCCTCGGCCGATCGCCTCGCGCAGGCCGCGGTCCGCGCGCGCGAGGAATCTGTCCCGGTGACGTGGTTGATGAAGGACTTCACCGCGACGACGCTGAAGTCCGCCGCGTACTCGCTCGTCACGTGCCAGCACGGGCTGCAATTCGCGGCCGACCGCGGCGCCGTGATGCGCGAGGCCCGGCGCTTGTTGTCCTCGGGCGGTCGCGCCCTGTTCGCGTGCTGGTCGCCGGTCGCCGCCCAACCCGCGCACCTCCACATCGAGGCCGCGGCGATCAAGCACCTCGGCGGTGGCTATGGTGGCGGCTTCTCGTTCCCCGGCGAAGCCGAAATGACGGCGCTGCTCACGGCCGCGAAGTTCATGGCGGTTCACGTCGAGACCGCGACGCGCACGATCCGGTTCCCCGATCCGCCGCGCTTCATCGCCTCGTCGTTGAAGATGATCGCCGACGAGCGCGGCAACACCGACGAAGCCGCGCTGGCCGCGGCGATCGCGGAGGCTGGTGAAGCGCTCGCGTCGATGATCGTCGGCGACAAGCTCGAGATGATGACGTCGTCGGTGATCGGCGTCGGCCGGGTCTCCGCGAAGTAGCTACACGACGACCAGGTCGTCGCGATGCACGACCTCTTCGGCCGACTTCACCCCGAGCGTCGCGGCGATCGCCGACGACTTGAGCCCGCGGATCTTGCGGAGATCAGCTGCCGAGTACGCGACCAGCCCGCGCGCGATCTCTTTCGTGGCGTGGACGATCGAGATCGTATCGCCGGCTTCGAAGTCTCCGGTGACGTCGGTGATGCCGGCCGGCAACAGACTCTTCTGGAGCTCGCCGACCGCCTGCGCCGCACCGGCGTCGACGATCACCGTGCCATTGGGCTTCGAGCCATACGCGATCCAATGCTTGCGCGCGGTGAGCTCGCGCTTCGGCGGCACGAACAGCGTCCCGACATCGTCGCCGCGCAGCACGCGGATCAACACGTCGGCCTCGCGCCCGGGCGCCACGATCGCCGGCACGCCACTGCGCGTCACGATCCGCGCCGAACCGACCTTGCTCGCCATGCCACCCGAGCCGACTCCACTCGTCGAACCGCCCGCGACCGGCGCCGCCTCGCGCTCGATGTCGCGTACGATCGGCATCCGCACGCCGTTGGCGTCGCGCACACCCTCGACGTCCGTGAGGATGATCAGCGCGTCGGCCGAAACCAAGGTGCACACCAGCGCCGCGAGCTGATCGTTGTCGCCGAACTTGATCTCCTCGGTGGCGACCGTGTCGTTCTCGTTGATGATCGGCACGCAGCCGTGATCGAGCAGCGCGCGCAGCGTGAGCCGCGCCGACAAGAACCGCCGGCGATCGCCCAGGTCGTCGTGGGTGAGCAGCACTTGCCCGATCTCGACGCCGTGCGCGCTGAACGCGTGCTCCCAGTGCTGCATCAACCGCGACTGGCCGACCGCCGCGGCCGCCTGCAACCCCGGCAGCTCGGTCGGCCGCGCCGCGAGCTTCAACCGGCCGATACCGAGCGCGATCGCACCCGACGACACGATCACGACCTCGACGCCACGCTGCTTGAGCACGACCACCTGATCCGCGATCGTCGCGGGCCGGCTCGCCGGCGCCTCCGCGATCAACCGGCTGCCGCACTTCACGACGACGCGCTTCGCACCGGCGAGCGCGGCGCGTTCCAACCCGGTCACAGCAGGCCCGAGCGCGCGCGCCATCGGCGATCGAGCGCCTCGATCGCGCCGTCGAGGTACGGGTTGACCTCCGACGACAACTGGATCTCGACCGCGGACACGGTGCGCGCGAGGAAGTTCGTCTTCTCGGCGAGCGCGGCCTCGATCGCCGCCTCGGTCTCGTCGATCGGCTGCGCGGTCGCGACCTCGCTGGTCTTCGCGACCAGCCGGCGCAGCGCACCACGCGAGGCCAGATCGGCGAGCTCGAGCGGCGCCTTCAGCGTCGCGCGCGCGGCGGACAGGATGCCGCGGCGAAACGGGTGAAAGGCGAGGGCGCCGGGGGTCTGAGCGATCGCGCGCGTGATCTCGTCGCGCACGGCGAGTGCGGTCGCGCCGTCGATCGCGAGGCCGGTGTGGAGCTTCGCGCAGTAATGATCGAACAGCGTCATGCACATGAACGTCCGCGCGGCGGACCGTGCGCGATTGACCGCGGTGAGCGCGAGCATCATGCGCCGCGCCGCGGCTCCCGCCATGCGCAGCGCGAGGCCGCTCGTCGCGATCTCGAGCACCGAGGGCGGCGGCGTCGTGCCGTGGACGAGATTGACGGCACCTTCGTCGGTCAGATCGACCTGGTGCGCCGCGGCGATCCGCTTGTAGCCGCCGCCGACGATCCGGTTGATCGCCCAATCGTCGACGAACGGCAGCGGTACCGCACCTGCGAGCGAGCCCATCACCGAGCGCGCGATGATCGAGCGGCGCTGGCCGATCAGGTAGTCGCGACGCGGCACGAGCGCGGTCACTTCGCGCTGCCTTTCGAGGTCGCCGGCTTCACGGGCGCCGGCGCACCACTCCCCGCCGCGGGCTTGACCTGCGGCGCGACCGCCGTGCCGTCGGTGTTCTTGCGCAGCGGCGGCGCGATGCCCTGCAACAGGAAGTCGCGATCGTCGACTTCGCGCAGCCGCTCCGGGGTCGCGACGACCTCTTCACTCGCCGGCACCGCGATCGCCGCGACCTGACCGATCGCCGCGACATCGCTCTGCACCGAGACCTGCATCGAGAATCGCCGGCCATCGCGCGAGAACGCGATCGTCCCGGACAGCTTCACGCTCAGCGGCACGCCCTTGTCGACGTCGAGCACGATCTCGCCGGTCAGCGCTTCGATCGAGCGACCCTCGCGCCACTTGCGCTGCGCGAGCGGCTCGGCGGCCGGCTTCCTCGGCGAGCCCGCGGGCTTGACCTCGATCTTGCGGCCGGTGCGTCCGGCGACCTGCACGGTGCCGCGATCGGTGACCTCGACGCCCGGCGCGATCAAGTCCCACGTCGCCGCGACCGGATCGTAGAACTGATCCTGGATCTGCTCGGGCTCGTCGGGCGCTTCCGGCGCGCGCTCGTGCCAGCGTTGGTAGCGCGGGCGCAGGTACAGCTTGCCGCCGGTGAACGTGACCTCACGGCCGTAGTCGGCGGAGTTCGTGTACACCGCGTGGTACGCGCCCTTGTCACCGAGCTCGATCGCCGTCTTGTCATCGAGGTCGGTGACCGGCTTACCCGCCTCGGTCACGTGGGTCGCCATCACGATCGTGATCGTGTGCGGCCCGAGCGCGGCGGTCACCGCGTGATGGGGCAGCGTCAGCGCGGCGCCGAGCTCGTCGGGATCCTTCGCGGCGCGATCGACATCGATCTTCGCAGTCCGCGGCCCCTGGACCTCGACCAACCCGTTGAGGTCGTGGTCGGAGATGCCCTGCGAGCGCCCGCAGCTCGCGACAAACAGGCACGCGGCGACGGCTACTCGCATCTCCAACCCGTCTTAGCTTTCTCGACGGCCCGGGTCAACCTTGCATGCCTCATGCAAAGGACCGCCGCGTGCTACGGTTTCACGACGTGCTCACCGCCGAGCTGGAGGTCCTGACCCACACGCCGGGCTTGGTGTTGGCGCTCGTGCTCGGCCTGCTGTGGGGCAGTTTCGCGAACGTGTGCATCTATCGCTGGCCGCCCAGCGACGACTTCCCCCAGGGCCGCTCGGTCGTGTCGCCGGGCTCGCACTGCTCGAGTTGCCAGGCGCCGGTGCGCTGGTACGACAACGTGCCGGTGCTCAGCTACCTGTGGCTGCGCGGCCGCTGCCGCTCGTGCAAGACCGAGTTCTCGTCGCGCTATCTCGTCGTCGAGGCGGCGACCGCGATGCTGTTCGGTGCGGCCTGGTGGTTCACGCTCGGCACCGGTGGCTCGTTCCAACCGCTCGATGTCCGAGCGCTGTGGTTCGTCGTCGACGCCGCGTTCGTGTTCACGATGGTCGTGATCACGTTCATCGATATCGATCACAAGTTGATCCTCAACAAGGTCACCGTCCCGGCGATGATCCTCGGCTACGCGGTGACGTTCGCGCTGCCCGGCTATCACTGGTGGGACGGGCTGATCGGCGCCGCACTCGGCTACGGCGTCCCGTGGTTGATCGGCGAGATCTACTTTCGGATCACGAAGCGCGAGGGGCTCGGCCTCGGCGACAGCACGCTGCTCGCGGTGGTCGGCTCGCTGCTCGGCTGGCGCGGCGTGGTGGTGGCGCTCTTCGGCGGATCCGTGATCGGCTCGGTGATCGGGATCATGGTGCTGCTCGTCAAGCGTTCCAACGACGAAGCGGACGAAGTCGACGAAGCTTCCCCCGAGTCCGCACCCGAGGCTGCCTCGATAATGCGTACCGAGCTGCCTTTCGGGCCATTCCTGGCCATGGCGGCGGTGTTCTATCTGTTCGCGGCGCCATGGATCGACCTCCACTTCCGGCTATAGTTGCGGCTGTGGGTGGCCAAGCGGCCGAGCAGATTATCGCCGGTGTCGTGCTCTCCGAGCGCCTCGCTGTCACGATGTATGGCGCGATTCATCGCGCGCAATTCAATGGGCAGCGCAACCTGCGCGGCCTCGTGGTCGATCCGAAAATCTTGGGCGAGGACGCGTTCCGCCACACGATGACCGACCGGACCGTGATCGAGAGCGTCACGGCCCTCACGCACGTCAACATCGTGCCGACGTTCACGGTCGAATCCGGTGGCTCGGAGGTGGTGGTCGTGACCCGCGGCGTCGGTCGCTACGTCACGGTCCAGGATCTGATCACCGCCGCGCGGTCGCGCTCCAAAGGCGGTGGCAAGCTGTCGACGCCGGTCGCCGGGTTGATCGGCAAGTCGGTGATCGAGGCGCTCGCGGCCGCGCACCAGGCCGGCGTGATCCACGGCGCGGTCCATCCGCGCAGCGTGCTGATCGATGAAGACGGCGCGGTGCGGCTCGGCGACTTCGTGGTCGGTCGCGCGCTGACCACCGCGGTCGCGCAGGGCGCGGACTCGTCGCTGTGGCGCGGCCTCACCGGCTACATCGCACCGGAGCTCGTGATCGGCGAGGACCCGACGCCGGGCGCCGATGTCTACGCGATCGGCGCGATGCTGTTCACGATGCTCTCCGGCGACGTTCCGCCGGGCAGCCTGCGGGTCACGCCCGCGATCGAGCGCCTCGTGCAGCGCGCCCTCGACACCGATCCGAAGCGCCGCTACCGGACCGCGACCGATCTGCTCGAGAATCTGATCGAAGCGATGGAGGACGATCGCTGGGAGCTCGCCGACAAGGGCGAGCTGATCCGCGAAGCCGGCCTCGCGACCGCCGACGAGAACATCGACGATGCGACCGAGGATTTGCTCGCCTCGCTCGGCAGTGCGGCCGTCCAGGTCACGCCGACCCGGCCGAGCATGGACCTCCGCGCCGAGCAGGCGATCGCGCGCCAGAGCTCGCCGGGCGTGCGCGGCGACCAGTCGGGTGGCCGGCTCGATGCGCTGCTCGCCGACCTCGGCAGCGACCACACGAACGTCACGCAGATCGACGACGGTCCGTATCGTCGCGATCCGATCTCGGAGTTGATCTCGCTCGATCCGCGCAAGCGCGAAGCGCTCGTGTCGAGCACGCGCGTGCCGTCGCTCGACGATCCGGACGACACCACCCCGCTGCCGCCGCCGAGGCGCGACTCCGACTACGACCTGCCAGCCAAGCGCCAGCCGCGCGCGCAGTCGTCGCCGATGGGTGGTCGTCCGAGCTCGGCCGACGAAGCCGCCGCGCTCGCCGCGATCAGCGATATCGACGAAGGCGCCCGCCGGATCAACAGCGTCGGCGATCAAGCGGCGGTGGCCGCGATGCGCCTCGAGGAAGCGGCCGGCCGCGCCGAGCGAGCTGCCCAGAAGCTCGAGACCCATCAGTCCAAGAAGCTCGACAAGCCGCGCGCGGCGCCGCCGATCGCCGATCCGTTGCCCGAGCTCGATGCGCCGTCGATGCGCGTCAAGAGCCGGATGGGCGGCGTCCTCGGCCTGCTCGTGATCCTGATCGGGATCGGCGCGATCTACATGATCTACAAGCAGTTCTCGAAGCAGGAAGATCTCGACGCCGATGCGAAGCAGCAGCAGGCGGCGGCCAAAGACGAGCACGACCGCAAGGAGCGCGAGGCGATCGAGGGCCTGCCGGATCCCGGCACGATCAAGATCACCGCGACGCAGCCCGACGCCGGCGTCTGGTTGAAGATCGGGCGCACCGGCAGCACGGGGGTCGATTCGATCCCGCTGTCGTCGGCGCAGATGCACGAGCTCCGGCTCGAGGGTGTCGACGGCTTCGATCCGATCGACACGCAGGTCGTCGCGTCGATGTGGACCGGCGACAAGAACAACCGCCGGGCCTCGATCAACGTCGTGATGAAGCCGAGCGCGAAGGGCAAGGACGGCAAGCCGGAGCCGGCGAAGCTACCGGTGATGCCGCCGAAGCCGCCCGACGGTGGAACGTTCACGATCGGTCGCGGCTCGATCCACATCGAGTCGACGCCGCCGAGCGCCGAGGTGTGGATGTACATCGGGATGACGAACAACGTCGAGCTGTCGGGGATTCGCGCCGGCATGCCGTACGAGCTACGCGTGCTCGCGGATGGCTTCTTGCCCGGCTACATCTCGGTGACGGCCGACGAGTGGCGCGAGAACCCGCGCGATACCAAGACGCCGATCGACAGCGCGAAGAAGCAGGCCGTGCTCGAGAAGCATATCGAGCTCCAGCCCGATCCGAACGCGGTGGTGAAGAAGGACGGGAAGAAGGACGGGAAGAAGAAGGGGCACTGACGTGGCGCAGGCGCGCACGCTCCATGTGCGATGCACGACCTGGGATCAGGTCGACGTGTTCACGACCCGCAAGCTGCGCAAAGGCAAGCTGCTGTCGATGAAGGTGCCGTTCGAGGCGAAGCAGGGCTCGCCGGTGACGCTCGGCCTCGAGCTCCCGAACCAGTTGGTCGTGGCGATCGATGGCATCGTGCAGCGCGCGTCGCTCGTCGAGGGCGAGCAGCCGCCACGCACGTGGATCGAGATCGAGCTGACCGGCCTGACCGACGAGGTACTCGCGCGGATCCGCACGATGGGTGCGGAGGCCAAGAACGAGGCGAAGACCCACCCGGGCGGCAGTGACAACGACAAGACGCCGGCACCGGTGAGGCGTCGCGCGCCGACGCCCGTGCCGACCGCCGAGCAACTACCAGCCGACGAGCGCGAGCTGTTCCAACATCTCTCCGGCGAGCTCCGCCGGCTGCGCTCCGCGGCGGTCCACGACGTGCTCGGCGTCGCGGTCGATGCCGAGCCCGAGCAGATTCGTGCGAGCTGGAAGAAGCTGGTCCGCCGCCACCATCCCGACCTCGTCGCGCGCCGCGGTGCCCCGGCGATCTCGCACCTCGCGGAGGAGCTGACGATCCTGTCGAACCGCGCCTATGACCGGCTGCGCGCGGCGCTCGTCGTCGAGGGCCGCAGCACGATCGTCGGGCCCACGCTGTCGACCCCGCCGGGCTGGCTGGTCGGGTTCGACGACATCGCCTCGGGCGATGGCTCGGTCGGTCCGCGCGCGTCGCTCCCGCGCCTCGCGCACGTGCCCGATGCCACGCCGCGACCGCGCACGACACCTTCGATTCCGCGGTCGACGATCCAGGGCGGCGAAGCGTTCGAGCAGCGCGCGCGCGCGATGCTGGGGCAGGGCGACGCCAGCAATGCGCGCGAGGTGCTCGCGGCCGCGCTCGTCGTCTATCCGAAATCGAAGGCGCTGCGCTCGCTGTACTACGTCGCGACCGCGTTGGTCGCGCTCGCCGATGGCGAGGTCATGCTCGCGACCTCGCAGCTCGAGACCGCCCTCGCGCATCACGAGCAGTGCCTCGAAGCCGCGCAGTTGCTCGAGCACGTCCGGAAGTTCGGCGCCAATCGCAACGACGACATGCGGCGGGTGTTCCTGTGAGTCGGGCGGTCGGCATCGATCTCGGCACGACGAACTCGGTCGTCGCCGTGATCGATCGCGATGGCGCGCCGCGTATCCTCACGACGGCCGAAGGCTCGACGACGATGCCGTCGCTCGTGTGGTTCTCGCCGGATGGACCGATCGTCGGCGAAGCCGCCCATGCGGGGCTCGATCACAGCCCCGATTGCACCGTGTTCGGTGCGAAGCGCTTGCTCGGCCGGCGGTTCGATCACCCCGAGATTCGCAAGCTCGCGCGGACCTTGCCGTACGAGCTCACCGAGGCGCCGAACGGCGACACGTGGATCCAGCTCGCGCGCGATCGCGCGATCTCGCCGGAGGAAGTCTCGGCGCTGATCCTGCGCGAGCTTCGCCGCACCGCCGAGCGCTTCCTCGACGAGCCGGTGACGCGCGCGGTGATCACGATCCCCGCGTGGTACGACGCCGCGCAGCGCCAGGCGACCAAGGACGCGGCGCAGATCGCCGGGCTCACCGTGCTGCGGCTGCTCAGCGAGCCGACCGCGGCCGCACTCGGCCACGGCGCACATCGCGGCGCCGATCGTCGCTACCTGGTGTGCGACCTGGGCGGTGGCACGTTCGATGTCGCGGCGGTCGATGTCGACGATGGCGTGTTCGAGGTCCTCGCGACGACCGGCGATCCGTTCCTCGGCGGCGACGATATCGATCGCGTGATCGTCGAGAACCTCGTGCGCGACGTGCGCGCGGCGCGCGGCATCGATATCTCGTCCGATGCGATCGCGATCGAGCGGCTGCGGCTCGCGTCGCAGCGGACCAAGCACGAGCTCTCGCATCACACGACCACGCGGCTCGCGGTGACCGAGCTCGCGCAACTGCCGTCGGGCAAGGGCGTCGAATACAACCGCACCGTGCGCCGCGACGAGCTCGAGCTGTGGGCCTCGCCGCTCGTCAAGCGGATGGAAGCTCCGGTCCACGAAGCGCTCGCCCGCGCTGGGCGCAAGCGCGAGCAGGTCGAAGAGGTCTTGCTCGTTGGTGGCTCGACGCGGATGCCGGCGGTGCGCAAGGAGCTCGGGCGGATCGTGGGCCGCGAGCCGACCGTGATCCCCAACCCCGAGGAGGTCGTCGCGGTCGGCGCCGCACTCGAGGTCGCGCGGCTCGACGGCGTGATCGACGGTGTGCTGCTGATCGACGTCGCCGCGCGCGGCATCTCGATGTCGACCCACGAGAGCGATTGCGAGATGGTGATCTCGCAATCGGCGATCGTGCCGACCCGCGAGCATCGCTTGCTCGCGACGCGCAGCGATCATCAGGCGCAGATCGAGTTCGACATGTGGGAAGGCGAGTCGCCGGATCCGTCGGTCAATCGCCACCTCGGCCGCTACGCGGTCGTCGATCTGCCGAACGCGCCGGCCGGAGACGTGCTCGTGCTCGTCGAGGTCACGCTCGATACCGATGGCGTGGTGCGGCTCGGCGCCTCGGAGCTGGTCTCCGGCGAACGCCTCACGCTCGAGCAGTTGTTTCACGCCGGCCTGTCGCGCGCGGAGGTCATGCGGCTGTCGCGCACGTTGGCCGAGACCTCGCCGTGAAGCTCGCGCTGGTGCTCGTGATGGCGTGCGGTGCCGCTGCCCCACCTCCGCCACCGGCACCGGTCAAAGAGAGCGACCTCAACCACGACGGTGGGCTGGTCCGGGTCGAGGACTCGACGGTCCAGGGCTTCGTCACGATCGTCGATTTCTGGAGCGAGTCGTGCGGTGCCTGCGTCGAGGTCCACGCTCGGGTCGCCGCCGGCATCGCCGATCAGCACAAGACGATCCTGCGCAAGGTCGACGTCGGCGACGGCTTCACCGCGGTCGCGCACGCGTACGACATCTCCGCGCTGCCGCATTACAACGTGTACGACACCCAGCGCCGGCTGCGGTTCGTCCTCGTGGGCAGCGACTGTCTGCGCGCGCCCGACCTCGCGAAGCGCCTGCTCGCCGAGTAGTATTCGCGCGTGCGTCACGCGGTAATCCTCGCAGGCGGTGGTGGCACCCGGCTCTGGCCGGCGAGTCGTCGCGCTCATCCCAAGCAATTGCTCGCGCTTGCGGGCGGCGACGCGCTGGTCACGACCGTCGCGAAGCTCGGCGCCGAGGTCGCGGCGAACGTCGTGATCGTCACCGCCGCCGAGCAAGCCGCGGCGACCCGCAAGGTCGCGCCCGGCGTGACGTTGATCGAGGAGCCCTCGGGGCGCAACACCGCCGCGGCGATCGGCCTCGCCGCCGCGATGCTCGTCGCGCGCGATCCGGACGCGGTGCTCGTGGTGCTCCCCGCCGATCAACACGTCACCGACCGCGCCGGCATGATCCGCGCGTTGGGGCTCGCGATGACGGCGGCCGAGACCACGAACGCGATCGCGACGATCGGCATCGCGCCGACCCGCGCGGAGACCGGCTTCGGCTATCTCGAGCTCGCCGGCCCGGCCGCGGTCGACACCGTCGCGACGGTCGTGCGGTTCGTCGAGAAACCCGATCTCGCGACCGCCGAGCGCTACGTCGCCTCGGGACGTTATTTATGGAACGCCGGCATCTTCTGCGCGCGTGCCCAGCGGCTGCTCGACGAGCTGCGCGCGCACCTCCCCGCTACCGCCGAGGCCGTGATCGCGATCGCCGCTGATCCGTCGTCCGCCGAGCGACGCTACGCCGAGCTGACGTCGATCTCGATCGATCACGCGGTGATGGAGAAGGCGGCGAACGTCGTCACCGTCCCGGTCTCGGTCGGCTGGGACGACATCGGATCGTGGGCGGCGCTCCCCGCCGTGCGCGGCCACGACGCCGCCGGCAACACGATCGTCGGCGATGCGATCATCCTCGAGGGCACCGGCAACATCGTGATGACCGATGGCACGCTCGTCACCGCGGTGGGCGTCTCCGATCTCGTGATCGTGAAGAGCGGCGATGCGATCCTCGTGATTCCAAAATCGCGCGCACAGGACGTTCGCTCGATCATCGAGGCACTGCGCGGTAGTACGTATCTCTAGATCGATCTACGCAGCGCGACCGCCCAGCGCGCGCACGCGCACGGGGACAGCCCTCGGACGTCCATGATTCTCACCAGCTAGCCAGGCACTCGGGTTGCAACCTGACCGGTCTGGATGATGAACTTTCGTAGGACCCTGGGAGCTTCGACGCTAACTCACGATCGTGTGGTCAACCTCGCGGGCGAGGACATCGGCCGGGTCGAGGAGCTCATGATCGACGTGATCACGGGGCGCGTTGCCTACGCCGTGTTGTCGTTCGGTGGGATCCTCGGTATCGGCGGCAAGTTGTTCGCGATGCCGTGGTCGGCGCTCACGGTCGACGAGAGCAAGCAGCGGTTCCTCGCGAGCGTGACCAAAGAGGCGCTCGAGAAGATGCCCGGCTTTGACAAAGCTCACTGGCCCGATCTGAGTGACCTCGACTACGCGAACGGCGTGTATCGCCAGTGGGGTGTGACGCCGTATTGGGCGTGACCGTGTTACGACTCGCCGCGTGAACCCACGCGTATTTCGCGAGTACGACATCCGCGGGGTCGCCGATCGCGATCTCGACGATCGCATGGTCCACGCGCTCGGCATGGCGATCGGTGCGAAGGTCCCGAAGCAGACGGTCGTCGTCGGCCGCGACTGCCGGCTGACCTCGCCGCGGTTGTTCGCGACGTTGACCGATGGCATTCGCGTCCATGCCGACGTCATCGATATCGGCGTGGTGCCGACGCCGGTGGTCTACTTCGCATCGCATCACCTGAAGCCGGCGGCCGCCGTGATGATCACCGGCAGCCACAATCCGCCCGAGGACAACGGCTTCAAGATCATGATCGACGGCAGCTCGATCTACGGCGCGGCGATCGCGGAGCTCCGCGATCGCGTGGTCGAGATGCTCGAGATCGAAGCGCCGCATCCGCAATTCGCGATGCACTCGCGCGACGTGATCGGCACCTACGTCGAGTTCGCGGCGAGCCAGCTCCAGCTCGGGCCGCGCAAGATCCACGTCGTGGTCGATGCCGGCAACGGTTCGGGCGGCCCGACCGCGGTCGCGCTGTATCGCAGGCTCGGCTTCGAGGTCACGGCGCTGTACTGCGATCTCGACGGCCGGTTCCCCCATCACCATCCCGACCCCACGCAGCCCGAGAACGTCGCAGATCTGATCGCGACCGTGGCCCGCGAAGGTGCGGAGCTCGGCATCGCGCTCGACGGCGATGCCGATCGGCTCGGCGCGGTGGACGCGACCGGCCGGATCTTGTGGGGCGATCAGCTGATGATCCTGCTCGGTAAGGCCGTGCTCGCCGAGGTCCCGCACGCGCGCTTCGTCGGCGAAGTGAAGTGCAGCCAGGCGATGTACGACGAGCTCGCGAAGGCCGGCGGGACCTGCGAGATGTGGAAGGTCGGCCACTCGCTGATCAAGGCGCGGATGAAAGAGACCGGCGCTCAGCTCGCGGGAGAGATGAGCGGCCACCTGTTCTTCGGGCACCGCTGGCTCGGCTTCGACGACGGCATCTACGCCGGCGCGCGCCTGCTCGAGCTACTGACCCGCGAGGACCGCACGCTCGCGGATCACGCCGCGGAGCTGCCGATCATGATCAACACGCCGGAGGTCCGCATCGACTGCCCCGACGACCAGAAGCTCGCCGTGGTCGCGAGCGTGACCGCGGCGCTGCGCACAGATCCGGACGTCCGCGACGTGATCGACATCGACGGCGTCCGCGCCCGCTTCGACGGCGGGTGGGGCCTCGTGCGCGCTTCGAACACGGGACCCGTGCTCGTCATGCGCTGCGAGGCCGCGACCGAAGCGCGGCTGGCCGAGATTCGCTCGAAGATCGAGCGCTACATCGACGCAGCCAGGGCCGCAGCCCGGGCCGCAGCCCGGGCTAGCTGACTACATCGTCTCGCCGGCAACCGTGAACGTCGCCTTCTCGGCGGTCACCTTGATGCCGAGCGAGAGCGCCTTCGTGCCGTTGATGGTCACGTCGGGCGCGAGGAGGCTCATGATCAGGCTGTTGTTCATGACCTCGGCGGCCGTGATCATGCAGTCTCCCGGCGGCGCATCGAACAGCCCGATGATCGTCTTGCCGGTGCTGCCGTCCGCGCAACCGCAGCCCGGGGGCGCGGTCAGCATCGTGCAGTCGCGTGCGATCGTCGGCGCGAGCTGCGTCACGACGGCCGGGATGACCTTGGTGTTGATGTCGTCCTGCGACAGCGCGCCGGCGAACACGACGCCGGTGATCGCATCCGCGGTCATGCCCGACGCCTTCGCGCGTGCACCGATCAGGTTGAGATCGATCGCGGTGGTTCCACCGAGCGCGATCTGGATCGTCAGGTCACCGGGGCCGCCGTTGAACGTGCCGCCGATGATCTTGCCGGCGAGCGCCATGTTCGTGTTCGTGCCGCTGGTGAACATGCCACCCGTCGGGTTGAGCTGACGACCGCAACCGGTGCACACGGCCGGCTTGGTGGTCGTGCAGGTGACCGCTTCGCCGCTGTTGCACGCGGCGGGCTGCGGGTTCGAGCCGATGAACACGGACATACCCGTCGCCGAGCTGCTCATGAACGTCGCGTCGGCGGTCTGGATGTCGGCGAGCAGGCTGATGCTGCCCTCGAGGACCGCGGTGTCGATCGTGGCTTGGATGTCGAAGCCCATGCCGGCGAGGGTGCCGAGCACCATGCCGAGCTGGTTATCCGGCGTGCCGTCACCATTCAGATCGAGGCCGTATTCACGGCTCTCGTTGTTGTTGGTGGGGACAAACGCCTTGTTCACCACGTAGTGGTAATGCGCGCCCGTGGGCGTGATGACGTCGTCTCCACCGCCACAGGCGACGAGCGACATCGGAACGACTGCAGCCAGAGCCGCGAGCAATAATGAACGAGTGAAGGCCATTGGATTCCCCTATTCCTTTGACGGTGGTTCTAACGCGAATCACCGACGAGGCACAATAAGCTGATTCAATCCAAACGGCCGTGATCTCGGCCATACTGGTCAGCTCACATCCGCCCCACACCGACACGGCCGGCGCCGACGGCGGCGTTCATTTCGACCGGCCGGGCGCGATGCGGCTGCGCGCTGCGACGAAGATCACGGTCACGCTCGACCAGCGGTACGGGTCACTGATGACCGGGACCGGCGGGCGGTAGGTTCGCGAACCGCACGGTCGCGTCGCGCACGACGCCGTGGGCCTTGGTCCACCCGCCGTTGACCTCGAGCACGTACAGCGAATTCTCGTGGACCCTGCGCAGCGTATCGGTCTTGGGCTCGGCATTCTCGACGATGCCGGCGATCGTCATCGACTTGCGGACGAAGATCATGTCGAGCGGGATGAGCGTGTTGCGCATCCAGAACGTCCACTCCTTGTCGACGCCGAGCAGGAACAGCATCCCGGCGTCGGGCGCCATGAACTGGCGATACATCAGGCCCTTTTCGATCGTGCCTTCGGTCGAGACGACCTCGACGTCGACCGAGACGTCTCCCGCCGGCGTCGTGATCACGACCTTCGGGCCGTTGCCGGGCTGCTTCGGGAGCTGCTTCGGGGGCTCGCCGACGTTGGACGCCTGGGTCGGCTGCTCCTTCGGAGTGGGCGAGCACGCGATCGCAGCGGCTATCAGCAAGCTCCAACGCACGCGCGCACGCTACCATGAGGCGTGCTTCGTGCCGTGCTGACGCGAGAAGACGTCGAGGCCTACGCCGCCTCGTTGTCGCCGCACGGGGTCGAGGTCGTCGCGATGCCGGTGACGCAACAGCTCGCGGAGGCCGGCGATCGCGAGATGCTCGTGCGCGCGATCGAGACCGGCCCGTTTGCCGCGGTCGTCGTCGCGAGCCGGTATGCCGCGAGCTGTCTCGGAGTGGCGCTGCGGCGATCGGCGAGCGCGCAGCTCGGCGAGATCTGGGCGGTCGGCCCGGTGACCCGCGAGGCGCTCGAGCGCGAAGGCCTGACCTCGCACTATCCACCAGGCGTGCACGACGGGGCCGAGCTCGCGCGCGCGCTGATCACCTCGCGCGAGCTGCGCGGCCGGCGCGTGTTGGTGCCGCACGCCGAGCAAGGCCGCGCCGAACCGATCGAGCTGTTGCGCGCGGCCGGTGCAGACGTCGTCGAGGTCGTCGCGTACCGCACGCACGCGGTCGCCGCCGATCATCCGAGCCTCGCCGCCGGCCGCGAGCTGTTGACCGGCGCCGGTGCTGTGATCTGCGCGGTGTTCTCGCCCTCGCAGGTCGCCGCGCTCGCCGCGATCGTCGGGTCGCTCGCCGAGGTCCCCGCGCAGTTCTGCGCGATCGGCGAGACCACCGCGGCGGCACTGCGGGCCGCGGGCGTCTCCCGAATCGGCGTCGCGGCGACCCCGACCCCCGACGGCCTCGCGACTGCCATCCGCACGCTGCTCGCTAGCACTCCGTGAGCTACACTGCTCCGGCATGAATTTCCCCGACTACCGGCCGCGCCGGATGCGGCGCACCGAAAACCTTCGCCGCATGGTGCGCGAGACTCGCCTCGCTCCCGACGACTTCATCTATCCGTTGTTCGTCGTGCCGGGCTCGGGGGTCGAGAAGCCGATCAGCTCGATGCCGGGACAGTTCAATTACTCGGTCGACAAAGCGGTCGAGGCCGCCGCGCAGGCCGCCGACCTCGGCATCCCGGGCGTGATCCTGTTCGGGATCCCCGAGAAGAAAGACAGCGTCGGCTCCGAGGCGTGGAAAGAGGGCGGCATCGTCCAGAAGGCGATCCGCGCGATCAAGAAGCAGACGCCGGACCTGATCGTGATGGCCGACGCGTGCTTCTGCGAATACACCGATCACGGTCACTGCGGGATCGTCACCAACGGCGAGCTCGACAACGACGCGTCGCTCGAGAACCTCGCGCGCACGGTCGTGTCGTATGCGAAGGCCGGCGTCGATGTCGTCGCACCGTCGGGCATGCTCGATGGCTTCGTCGGCGCGTGTCGCGAGAGCCTCGACGAAGACGGCTTCGATCAGGTCGCGATCATGGCGTACTCCGCGAAGTACGCGTCGGGCTACTACGGGCCGTTCCGCGAGGCGGTCGACTCGACCCCGCAGTCCGGCGATCGCCGCGGCCACCAGATGGATCCGGCGAACGTCGCCGAGGCCGTGCGCGAAGTCATGATGGATGCCGAAGAGGGCGCCGACATGGTGATGGTCAAGCCCGCGCTGGCGTACCTCGACGAGATCCGCGCGGTCTCCGACGAGGTCAACCTGCCGATCGCCGCGTACGCGGTGAGCGGCGAGTACGCGATGATCGAAGCCGCCGCCGAGCGCGGTTGGATCGACAAGGAGCGCGTCGTCATGGAGACGCTGCTCGGAATGCGCCGCGCCGGCGCGGACATGATCATCAGCTATCACGCGCCCTACGCGTGCAAGCTCCTGAACAAGCGCCGCTAGTGCGACCGCTCACGTACAAATTCGTCGAGCTCTCGACGGTCACCGACGAGACCATCGAAGAGGTCGTCAACCTGTGGGTCGGCAAGGGCTGGCTGTTCGAAGGGATCCGATTCGTGACCGGTGAGGCATCTCGCCGCCCGCAGATGGCGTTTATCTCGTTCACGCGGGACGGCCAAACCGAGGTCGACCCACCTGCGCCACGTGCGCCGCCACGACTCGTGAAGCCGGGCGACCAGCGCTAACCTGTCTGCGTCGAGCGGAACGCCGAGAGCACCTTCGCCGCGCGGTTCGCGACGTGATCGCGGGTCGTGATGAAGCGCGGCAGCTTCTGCAGCTTGACGAACAGCGGGCAGTGATCGATCCACACGCGATCCATCAGGCCGCGCTGGGCCGCGGTCGCTAAGGTATCGAGCGCGATCTCGGTGCGATCGAAGTTGAGCGCGCCCTCGGTCAGGAGCTGGAGCCCCATCAACTGCTGGCGGATCGGTTGATCGGCACCGCCGAACATCGCGAGGAACCGCTTCCAGGCATCGGGATCGACCGCGCCGGTCTCGGCGAGCTCGGTCATGAACTGGGCGATCTTCGACGCGCCTTCGCCCAGCTTCGGCGCGAAGTGATTCGCCGCCGTCAGCATCTCGGGTGCGCGCCCGCGCCACGCGGACAACCGCGCTTGCATCACCCAGCCGAGCTGGACCATCGACGGATCGGCATCGGCGAGCAGCGCTTGCACGCGCAGGTCGGCGGCGTCCCACTGTCCCGACAACGCCTCGAGCCGCGCGAGGTCGGCCGTGATGATCAGCGCGCGACCCGGATCGAGCCCGATCGCGGTCTCGAAGTGATGACGCGCCGCCTCGAGGCCCTCGACCTCGACGGCGATCCGGCCGGCGAGCTCGTGCGCGAACGCCGACATCGGTGCGCGCACCAACGCGATGCCGAGGTTTTGCGCGCCGCGCTCGGGGTCGCCTTGATTCGACCAGTACGACGCCGCGGCGAGGTACGCCTCGCCATGCCCGAGCGGCAGGGCGCGATCGAGCGCCTTGCGCGCACGATCGGCGGAGGCCGGGTTCGAGCTCATCACCCACGCCTGCACCGCGGCGAGTGCATACGCGCCGAGGATCGGCGCCGAGGTCGGTGCGTAGTCGACCGCGCGCTCGAGATGCTCGGCCGCCGCGTGCATGTGGCGGCCCCAGAAGTGACGCATCTCGGCGCGCGCGCGCAGGTAATGCTCGACCGCGCGCGGATCGGTCGGTCGGGTCGCTTCGGCGGCGCGGGTCGACAGCGCCGTCGCGATGCCGCGCGCGACGCGCTCGGCCTCCGCGAGGATCTCGGCCTCGGCACACTCGCTCTTGTGCGCCCAGATCTGAAAGCCATCGCTGACGTTGATCAACCGCGCCGCGATCCGCAGGCCGCTCGGTGAGCGGCGCAGCGTCGAGACCACGACATGCTCGACGCCGAGGTCGCGGCCGATCGATCGCGGATCGGTCGCCGGCGTCATCTGGATGTGACCGGCCGGGCGCACGCGCAGGCCCGCCGTCGTCGACAGCGTGTCGGTCAGATCCTCGCGCATGCCGTCGGCGAGGTAGGCGTCGCTCGGTCCGCACTGGATCGGCAACACCGCGAGCGAGGTCGGCTGCGCGTGCGGCGGCGGTGTGGTTTGCTCGCGGCCCCGCGGATCGTCGCGTCGCGGCACTCCCTTGACCGGTCGCGTGTCGAGCGTCGGCGGTGCGAACAAGCCGCTGGTGCCGCTCGCGATCGCGAGGCCGACATCGCTCGCGCTCGCCGGCCGATGCTCGGGCTCGAGCGACAGACACGCCGCGATGATCTCGCCGAACGTCGGCGGGAGCTCGGTGGTCTGCGTATCCATCTCGCGCGGCTCGCTGGTCGCTTGCGCGACCGCGACGGCGATCGCGTTGTCGCCCGCCCACGGCCGCTCGCCGGTCGCGAGCTCGAACAGCATCACGCCGAGCGAGAACAGATCGGAGCGCAGATCGACCTCGCGCCCCGCGAGTTGCTCCGGCGACATGTAGCGCGGCGTGCCGATCACCGCGCCGACCTGCGTGACGCTCGGATCCTCGGCGGCGCGGGCGATGCCGAAATCGGTGATCACCGCGCGCCCGGTGCCGGCCTCGAGCAAGATGTTGTCGGGCTTGAGATCGCGATGCACGACGCCGGTCGCGTGCGCCGCCGCGAGCCCCGCGCAGATCTGCTCGGCGATCAACTTCAACTGCGACCACCGCATCGGCGCCGCGCCGGGCTTCAGCGCCTCGCCGCTGACCAGCTCCATCGTGAGGAACTTCTCGCCGTTGTGCTCGCCGATGTCGAACATGCGCGCGACGTTGCGATGCTGGATCCGGCGCGTCAGCTTGACCTCGCGGCGGAACCGCTCGATCGAATCCTCCGACATGCCCGGGCGCAGCACCTTCAGCGCGATCCGCTCGTCGAGCTCGGTGTCGATCGCTTCGTAGACCCGGCCCATGCCACCACCGCCGAGCCACCGTACGATCCGATAGCGACCGGCGACGAGCTCGGTGCCATCGGGCAACGCGGAGCCGGCGACCGTCACGATGCCGGCCAGCGTGTCATCCGTTTCGCCTGCAGCCATCCGTACCTAGAATACCGGAAATTCTCCGCGCGACATTGCACTGACCCACGGCTCCTCCCCACAATGGCAGGGTTGCGGATCAAAGGAGGGCGCGCAGCCACCGCGCTCGCATTGCTCGTGGCTCTGGGTTCGGCGTGCATCACGTCCGTGCCACCACCTCCAACCGTCGGGTACGGCGCGCCCTACCACGGCACCGGCGAAGGCATCTACGTCAAGGATAGCCGCAACGACTGGGATATCACCGAGGGCCATCACAAGATGTCCTCGGAGCAAGCCCTCGAGGCCACCGGGGATACCGAGTACGAGACTCGCCGGCAGGTCGCGAAGTCGTACAACAACGAGCTCGATCGCGAGGGCTACGCGCACAAGGACCGCGGAAATCTCATGATCCGCGCCAGCGTCGTCGCGACGATCGCGGGTGCCGTGCTGTCGCTCCTGGTCGCGCCGCGACTGCAAGAAGAGGCGATCACGCCGGCGACCGCGACGATGCCGGAGACACGCACCTACACCTCGGGTGCGGCGACCAACCTGACCGCAAACCTCGGGCTGCTGCTGTTCATCGGCGGCATCGCGGGGATCTCGTACGGCTATGTCGGTGGCAGGAAGGCGCCGCCGTACTACGAGTGGCACACGCCGACCGCGCTCGATCGCCCGGCGTACGTGCGGCAGCAGACCGAGCCGTACAACGAGAAGATCGGCGCGCCGTCGATCCCCGACGAGGATGGCAATCAGCGCCCGCAGCTCGAGCGGAAGTTGCCGGCGCCGAAGATGCCGACGATGCGAGGTGGCCAGTGAGAACGCTGGTGGTGTTCGCGTTCGCGGGCTGCTTTCCGTACTCGGCGATGCCCGACGATCGTCCGGCGCCGGTGCTGCGCAAGCTCGCCGACGCGCAGATCCTCGACATGAAGGTCAACCTCCACAAGCAAGACGGCTTGTGCCCGGGCAAGGAGGGCAAGCTCTACGTCAACGGCACGGTGGAGTGGCCGGGGATGCAACCGGTGATGCGCTCGCTCGGCAACGATGTCGATTCGTTCTCGCCCGCGAGCTATTCGATCACCGGTCCGCTGATCCGCGGCGACGCGCAGGCGAACCTGTTCCCCGATCCCGACGTCCAGAAATCGATCGAGGCCGGGTTCGAGACCAAGGTCGTCTACACGCTCGATCCGAAGTGGACGTTCCACGAGGTGTTCAAGCCCGAGTACTCGTGCTTCACCGGCTGGGGTGTCAACGGCGACGGCGGCAACCAGGGCGGCGGCGGTGGCGGTGGCTACCAAGGTGACGTCGGTCGCAACGGGTCGTCCGGTCAATCCGGCGGCCACGGCGAGCCGGGTGGTCCCGGCGGTCGCGTCACCGCGTACGTCACGATCGTCTCGACGAAGTTCTACGATCGGTTGCTCGCGGTCAGCTCGAACGGCAACTTCTTCCTCGCACCCGCGGATCGTCAGCTCGCGTTCACCGCGGTCGGTGGCCCTGGCGGCGCCGGCGGCAACGGCGGCGATGGCGGTGCGGGCGGCGAGCAGCCGACCAAGTCGGTCAACGAGGTCGACGACAACAACAACACGACGACGGTGACCGTCGGCAACGGTCCCGCCGGCAACGGCGCGAGCGGCGGCAACGGTGGCTACGGCGGTGACGGTGGGCCCGGTGGCGTCGTCGAGGTCACCTACGACGCCGCGTTCCCCGAGCTCCGCCAATTGATCGTCACCGACGTCAGCGGTGGCCAGGGTGGCGAAGCGGGTGGCGGCGGCAACGGCGGCAACGGCGGCACCACGACCGCGACGCGCGGTGCCCAACAGGGCAGCTCCGGTGGGCCCGGCCAGCAAGGCGGCCCCGGTCGCGGCGGCACTACGGGGCGTGCGGCGGTCCATCCGGGCGCGGTGACGTCGCAGTTCCGCAACATCCACGGCATGCAGATCGTCGGAACGCGCGGAGGGAGGCATTGATGCGCTACGTACTGTTCGCGTTGCTCGCCGCGTGCACGATCGCCTGCACGGTCAACGAGCGCGATCAAACCGGTCCTCAGATCCACATCGATCTGCAATCGTCGTTCGAGGACGCGAGCGATCAGCAGACCACGAACGAGTTCAGCCTCGACACCGACCCGCAGTACTCGGCCGCCGTCACGATCACCACGACCGACGGCACCGAGGACACGATGACGATGTTCTCGTCGTACGAGGTCACCGACTATCACGCGACGTTCGCGGTGCCGGGTGTCACGCTGACCGACAGCACGTTCACCGCCGACGATAGCTTCGGCAGCGATCCGAGCTTCAAGCGCGACTCGCCGCTCGTGATTCCGGGCAGCGCGAAGGGTCAGAAGCTGACCGTGCATGTCGACGCCAGCGACTCGCGCGGGCTCGCGGCGAACGTCATCGACTTCACGGTGACGCTGAACTAGCTGACTTCGTGCGCGTAGATCTTGCTCATCGGGCGGTTGTTCAACCACCGCGGATCGTCGTCGGCGATCAGGCCGGCGTTGACCTCGGCGCGTAGCGCCTTCTGCTCTTCACCGAGCACCTTGATCACCGACATGAAGCGGTCCGCACACTTCTTGTAGAGCGTCGGGCGCGGCTTCTCGGCGGCGAGGTCGGTGTAGTCGATCGGCGCGCCGAACTTGATGATCACCGCGTTGTCGCGGCGCGCGTTCGGTCCGAAGTTGTGCGCGACGTCCATCGCGACGCTGTTGCCGAGCCCGAGGATGAAGCACGGCACGACCATCGGCTTCGCGACCAGCGCGAGCTTGCCGACGCCGGGCTGCGCCGGCAGGAACTTGTACGGATCGGGGCCCTTGCCGCGCGTGCCCTCGGGGTGCATGCCGACCACGTTGCCGGGCGTCTTCAGGATCTCGACCATGCGGTCGAGCGCGGCGTCGTTGAGCTGGCGACGCTCGGCCTGGCGATAGATCGGCGGATACATCGCGCCACCGGCGATCCCGGCATTGACCAGCACGCCGAGCGGGCTGTCGTAGAAGAAGTTCGCGCGGACCGGAAAGTTGAGGTGCTTCGCCCACGGCGCCGGGCCCATGAAGCACGCGAGCATCATGATGTACTGGTCGAAGAAGCTGCGATGGTTCGAGACGACCATGACCCCGGCCTCGGGCCGCAGCGCCATCACCTCGTCGAGGCCGTCGGTCAGGATCCGCTGCGCGATGCAGGCGCGGACCCACAGGTACGAGACGCTCCGCAGGAACCGGTTCTGCAGCCATTTGCCTCGCGGATCGTTGTTCGTCAGCTCGGCGAATCGCAGCGCGAAGCGCTCCATTCGGTTCAGCGAGGCGTTCTCGGCATCCGCAACGGTCATGTCGGCCACCGATAACACGGATCTGCAGGCTCGCTTTAGTCCCTCGATGCGTTGACGCGGTGCCATGCGCCTCATATGTTTCGCCCGCTCGCCAGAGCACGAGGCAACATCGCGATGTCACTCGAATTCTCCGCAGATGCGACGAAGAAGATCACGGCGCTTTGCGAGCGGTATCAGGTCTCGGGGAGCAAGATGCCGGTGGTCCTGGCCGCGCTCCACTTGGCCCAAAAAGACTTCGGCTACCTCTCCGACGATGCCCTCCGGCTAGTCGCGCGCACGCTCGATCTGTCGTACGCGCACGTGTTCGGAGTCGCGACGTTTTACACGATGTTCCGGCGCGAGCCCGGCGGCGTTCAGACCATCCGCGTGTGCACGAACATCTCGTGCATGTTGCGCGGTGGCTACGACGTCCTCGCCGCGTTCGAGACCAAGCTCGGCCTCAAGAAGGGTATGTCGAACAAGCAGTTCTCGCTCGTCGAAGAAGAGTGCATCGCGGTGTGTGCGAACGCACCGTGCGCGGTGGTCGGGACGAAGTACCTGCTCGACATCACGCCCGACCAGGTCGGCAAGATCGTCGACGACCTCGTCGCGGATCCGCATCCCGAATCGGAGGTCGTGTAGTGCCGACCGGACGCGATACCAAGATCGTCACCCAGCGCTTCGGCAACGAAGAGGCCAAGACGCTCGCCGGCTACGAGAAGACCGGCGGCTATCAAGCGATGCGCAAGGCGTTCGCGATGCGCCCCGAGGACGTCACCGCCGAGGTCAAGGCCTCGAACCTGCGCGGCCGCGGCGGCGCGGGCTTCTCGACCGGCGTGAAGTGGGGCTTCGTCCCTGCCGGCGCGAAGCAGGTCCACCTGGTCTGCAACGCCGACGAATCGGAGCCCGGGACCTGCAAGGACCGCGAGCTCATGTACTGGGATCCCCACCTCCTGATCGAGGGCATGGCGATCGCCTCGCACGCGCTGCACAGCGTGCACAACTACATCTACATCCGCGGCGAGATGATGCGCGAGTACGTCGTCTTGCAGAAGGCCGTCGAGGAAGCGTACGCGCGCGGCTATCTCGGCAAGAACATCCTCGGTACCGGCGTCGAGGTCCAGCTCACCGTGCATCGCGGCGCCGGCGCGTACATCTGCGGTGAAGAGACCGCGCTCCTCAACTCGCTCGAAGGCCTCCGCGGTCAGCCGCGGTTGAAGCCGCCGTTCCCGGCGGTCAAGGGCCTGTTCGGCAACCCGACGATCGTCAACAACGTCGAGACCCTGATGAACGTCCCGGCGATCATCGAGAAGGGCGGCGCGTGGTTCAACGCGCTCGGCATGGGCCGCTCGGGCGGCACGCGCATCGTGTGCGTGTCGGGTCACGTCGTGAAGCCCGGCGTGTTCGAGCTGCCGATCGGCATCACGTTCAACGAGCTGATCAACGAGGTCTGCGGCGGGGTGTGGAAAGGCCGGCAGGTCAAGGCCGTGATCCCAGGTGGCGTCTCGATGCCGCCGCTCGATCACACCGAGCTCGACGTGCCGATCGAATTCGACGCGCTGCAGACGGACGAGCGGATCAAACCCGTCATGGTCATCCCCGGCAAGCAGTTCGATCTCGGCGGCGGCAAGCCGCTGCGCACGATGGCGGGCTCGGGCGGCGTCGTCGTGATGGACAGCGAGACCGACATTCCGAAAGCGCTGTGGCGGATCCTCAAGTTCTTCGCGCACGAGTCGTGCGGACAATGCACGCCGTGCCGCGAGGGCACCGGGTGGCTGGAGAAGGTGTCGCGCCGGATCGCCGACGGCACCGGCAAACCGGGGGACCTCGAGCTGCTCGGCACGATCGCCCACGGCATCGCGGGCAACTCGATCTGCGCGCTCGGCGACGCCGCGGCGTGGCCCACGATGGGCTTTCTCACCAAGTACTGGCCGGAGTTCGAAGCCAAGATTCGGAGGGCCGCGTGAAGAGCGTCGTACTTCTCCTCGCCATCGCGGTCGGGCTCGGCATCGCCGCACCCGCTGCGATCGCGCAGCCCGCGCAACCGACGATCACGCAGGTCCGCGCGCCTGCAGCCTCGATCGTCCATCCGCACGACGACATCGTCGAGTCGCACGGCAAGGGCATGGCGCTCCTGTTCTGGGTGTTCGCCGCGACGTCGATCGGAGGCGCGCTGTTCGTGGTCACGCGGCGCAACCTGATCGCCGCGGTCATGGGCATGGTCGGCAGCTTCATCGGCATCGCCGCCGTCTACATGATGCTGTACGCGCAGTTCCTGGCGGTGATCCAGATGTTGGTCTACGCCGGCGCGATCATGGTGCTGTTCGTCTTCGTCATCATGATCCTCAACCGTCCCGAGGACGAACCCGTCGCGCCGACCGGGCGCGCGGGGCAGGTCATCGGCGTCGTCTCGATCGTCTATCTGATCGCGCGGCTCGCGTCGATCCTGGTCAACGTGGTGCCGGCCGACAAGATCAAGGCGTTCGCCGCACCCGCGGCGATCACGCTCGCGCCGTACGGCACCACGCCCGCCGAGTCGGTCGGCTGGGGCACCGTGAAGGCGGTCGGCAACGATCTGTTCGGACAGGGCCTGTTCCCGTTCGAAGCCATCTCGATCCTCCTCTTGGTGGCGGTGGTCGGCGCGATCGCGATCGCCCGGCCGCTCCATCCACATGACGGCACCGATGCCGATCCGGGGACGCATCCATGAACGACCTGTTGTTCGACGTCGGCTATGGCCACTTCTTGGTGCTCGCCGCCGTGTTGTTCTTGATCGGGGTGGCCGGCGTGCTGATTCGCCGCAACGCCCTGATCATCTTGATGAGCATCGAGTTGATGCTCAACGCCGCCAACATGACGCTGCTGACGTTCTCCCGGATGTGGGGTGACGAAGCGGCGCTGTCGGCGCACACCTTCGCGCTGATCGTGATCGCCGTCGCGGCGGCCGAAGCGGCGGTCGGTCTCGCGATCGTGGTCGCGGTGTTCCGCGGTCGCCACAGCGTCGACGTCGACAAGCTCACGAGCCTGAGGCACTAACCGATGGACCCGCAAAGCCTTCAGTTTCTCGGGCTCCCGGCGCTCCTGTGGATCCCGCTGCTGCCGTTGCTCGGCGCGACGATCAACCTCGTCCTGGGCCGGTACTTCTCGAAGTGGACCGTCAACCTCGTCGCGATCGGATCGGTCGGCCTCGCGTTCGCGTTGTCGGCGATGCTCGTGTTCGGCGGCCTGTTCTATCACCCGCCGGATCCGGCGCACTCGGGCCAGGTCCTCGACGCGTTGTGGAAGACCGGCGGCTATTCGCAGAGCGCGTGGTCGTGGATGGAGGTCGGTTCGTTCAAGGCCGAGGTCGCGTTCCATCTCGATTCGCTGTCGGCGGTGATGATCATGGTCGTCACGCTCGTCGGCTCGCTGATCCACATCTACTCGATCGGCTACATGGCCCACGACAAGGGCTACGCGCGCTACTTCGGCTACCTCAATCTGTTCATGGGATCGATGTTGATCCTGGTGCTCGCGTCGAACCTCCCGGTGATGTTCATCGGCTGGGAAGGCGTCGGCCTGTGCTCGTACCTGTTGATCGGCTTCTGGTACGACAACGACACCTACGCGTACGCCGGGCGCAAGGCGTTCATCGTCAACCGCATCGGTGACTTCTTCTTCTTGCTCGGCATGTTCCTCTTGTTCTGGGCCGTGAAGTCGCTCGACTTCAACGACATCAAGCAGGTCGCCAACATCGGCAAGCTCCACGATCCGATCTGGGGCCCGCACGGCGAGCACGTCTGGTTCAACGAGCGGCTCGCCGCGGCCGCCGGTATCTGCTTGTTCGGCGGTGCCTGCGGAAAGAGCGCGCAGTTGCCGCTGTTCGTCTGGCTGCCGGACGCGATGGCCGGCCCGACGCCGGTGTCCGCCTTGATCCACGCCGCCACCATGGTCACCGCCGGTGTCTACATGGTGTGTCGCCTGTCGTTCCTGTACTCGCTGTCGACGACGGCGATGATGGTGATCTCGACGGTGGGCCTGCTCACCGCGTTGGTCGCGGCGTTCATCGCGATCGCGCAGACCGATCTGAAGAAGGTGCTCGCCTATTCGACCGTGAGCCAGCTCGGCTTCATGTTCGTCGCGGCCGGCACCGGCAACTACACCGCCGCGGTGTTTCACCTCGGCACGCACGCGTTCTTCAAGGCGTGCTTGTTCCTCGGCGCCGGCTCGGTCATGCACGGCATGGAGCACGGCGGCTCGACGACGCCCGGTGACATCACGAAGATGGGCGGCCTGCGCAAGCACATGCCGATCACGCGCGCGACGTTCATGGTCGCGTGCCTCGCGATCGCCGGCATCTTCCCGTTCGCCGGGTTCTTCTCGAAGGACGAGATCCTCGGCGGCGCGTGGGCCGTCGCGGGTCACGGCACACCTCCCGGGTGGCCGCCGTTCTTCGGCTACATCTTGTGGGGCGGCCTCCTGATCGCGGCGCTCGGCACCGCGTTCTACATGTGGCGCCTGTACTTCCTCGTGTTCTCCGGCAACGAGCGCTCGGAAGAAGCGAAGCACGCGCACGAGTCGTCGTTCTCGATGACCGGCGTGCTCTCGGTGCTCGCGCTGTTCGCGACCGTGATCGGCCTCGTCGGCGTGCCGCACCTCGAGGTGCTCAAGGGCATCCCGAGCGGCTTCCACTCGCTCGGCAGTTGGCTCGCACCTTCAGTCGAACATTCGTGGATCGTCGACCAGACGACGCGCATACCGATCGGTGGCGAGGGCAAGGACGTCGTGACCATCGTGCTGATGGCGATCGCGCTGGCGATCGGTGCGCTCGGCATCGGCATGGCGTGGATGCTGTACGGCCGCGGTCCGTCGCCGACGGTCGCTCGCTGGGTCGAAGGCCCGCTCGCCGGACCGTACGAAGCATCGAAGCACAAGCTGTGGTTCGACGAGCTCTACGACGCGACGATCATTCGCCCGTTCAAGGCGACCGCGCGCGGTCTGTTCGAGATCGCGGATCGGTTCGTGATCGACACGGTCGCGGTCAACGGCGCGGCGTTCATCATCAGTCTATTGAGCCGGCTCTCGCGCTGGTTCCAGAACGGTCAAGTGCAGCGCTACCTCGCCGGCCTCGTGATCGGTGGTGCCGCGGTGTTCTTCGTCACCGATTGCCAGCGCCATCCGGGCTTCGTGATCGAGCGGATCACGGGGGGCGATGAGATTCGCCTCCACGCCGAGCCGGGCTCCGGGCTGATCGGCGCGAACGTCAAGCTGCACTGGCATCTCGACGGCATGCCGAACTGCGACGGCGACAAAGCCAAACCCGGCGACGCGCGCGACGTGACCGTTCACGCCGGCGACGTCGGCGCGAAGGTCGCGCTCTGCATCGACGACGCGATCTCTCACAAGATGACCGCCGTGGTCGTGCGTGTTCCCGAGGTGACGCAATGAATCCGGCTAACTTGCTGCCCCTGATCGTCGGCATCCCGCTGTTCGGCGCCATCCTCGTGATGTGCACGCCGAAGACCGAGAGCTCGCTTCACCGCGGCATCGGCCTGTTCTTCACGGTCGCCACGTTCATCGTCTCGCTCGCGATCTTCCGGTTCTACAACGCGAAGGAAGGCGGCTTTCAGCTCGTCTTCGACGCCGAGTGGATTCCCGGGATCAACGCCCACTTCAAGATGGGCGTCGATGGCATCAGCGTGTTCCTCGTCATCCTGACGACGTTCCTGATGCCGCTCACGCTGCTCGGCACCAAGAACTCGATCGAGAAATACACCCGCGAGTTCATCGCCTCGATGCTGATCCTCGAGGTCGGCATGCTCGGCGCGTTCCTCGCGATCGATCTGTTCCTGTTCTACGTGTCGTGGGAAGTGATGCTGATCCCGATGTACCTGTTGATCGGGATCTGGGGCGGTCAGCGCCGGCTCTACGCCTCGATCAAGTTCGTCATCTACACGATGGCCGGCTCGCTGCTGATGCTCGTCGCGATCTTCTACGTCTACGTGAAGTCCGGCGCGGCCCTCGGGCACAACACGACCGACCTGCTCGAGCTGACGACGGTGTCGCTGCCGTGGCACGCGCAGGTCTGGTGCTTCGCCGCGTTCGGCATCGCGTTCGCGATCAAGATCCCCCTGTTCCCGTTCCACACGTGGTTGCCCGATGCGCACGTCGAGGCGCCGACCGCGGGCTCGGTGATCCTCGCCGGCGTGATGCTGAAGTTCGGCATCTACGGCTTCCTGCGCTTCGCGTTCCCGCTGTTTCCGCACGGCGGCATGGTGTGGGCCCCGGCCCTCGGCGTGCTCGCGGTGATCGGCATCATCTATGGAGCGCTCACCGCGTTCGCGCAGGACGACGTCAAGAAGCTGATCGCGTACTCCTCGGTCTCGCACCTCGGGTTCTGCATGCTCGGCGTGGTCGCGATGAACACGATGGGCGTCGAAGGCTCGCTGTACGCGATGCTGTCGCACGGCCTCACGACCGGCGGCTTGTTCCTCGGCATCGGCGTACTCTACGAGCGCCGTCACACCCGCCGGCTCGCCGAGTACGGCGGCATCTGGAAGCAGATGCCGATCTTCGCGGGGCTGTTCATGATCATCACGCTGGGCTCGGCCGGGCTCCCCGCGCTGTCGGGCTTCATCGGCGAGTTCCTCACGCTGATGGGCACGTTCGTCGCGGGCGACACGTTCCCCGCGCAGCACCCGGCGTTCTTACCGATCGTGCGCGGCCTCGCGGCGCTCGCGACGACCGGCGTGATCTTGGGCGCGGTCTACCTGCTCTACATGTTCCAGAAGGTGTTCTTCGGCAAGCTCGACAAGGCGAAGAACGGCAACCTGCCGGACCTCAAGGGGCACGAGCTCGCGACGTTCATCCCGCTCGTGCTCGCGATCATGGTCGGTGGTCTGTTCCCGAAAGCGATCTTGAAGACGATGCAACCGTCGGTCGACCACTTCATCCTCGAGTTCCAGAAGCACGTCGACGAGCCCGACTGCGCGTTCGCTCACACGTACACCAATGGCTGCAAGCCGCTGCCGCCGGCGACGGCGACGCATGCTGACGCTGCTGACGCTGCCAACGCTGCCAACGCTGCCAACGCTGCCGGAGGTGGCCAGTGAGCTTCAATCCTTCCGATCTCGGGTGGATCTCGCCGTTCTTGATCCTCGCGATCACCGGCATGTTGCTGGTCCTCGCCGAGGCGTTCTTCAAAGGCAAAGACCACACCACGCTCGTCACCCTCACGGTCGCGGGCTCGATCGCGGCGGCGGTCGCCGCGATCATCATGTACCACAAGCTCGGCGTGGGCGAGGTCCAGCCGATCTTCGCCGACGCGAAGTCCGGCGCGATGCTCGTCGCCGATCGCCTCGGTTGCGTCCTCACGGCGCTGTTCTCGTTGACGGCGGCGTTCGTCGCGCTGATGGCGCCCGCGCACCAGCGCGAGCACAGTTGGAAGATCGGCGAGTTCTACGGCATCCTGCTGCTGTCGACCGCCGGTATGGTGATCCTCGCGCAGGCCGCGAGCCTCGTCACCGTGTTCCTCGGCATCGAGACCATGTCGATCGGCGTCTACGTGATGTGCGCGATGCGCCGCACGTCGCGCCGCTCGAACGAAGCCGCGATGAAGTACTTCATCGTCGGCGCGTTCGCGACCGGCTTCCTGATGTACGGCATGGCGCTGATCTACGGCGCTTCCGGAACGCTGTCGCTGCTCAACATGCAGGCGGCGCTCGCGAAGACCGCGAACCCAGGTCTCGTGATCGCGGGTGCCTTCCTGCTCGTCGTCGCGTTCGGCTTCAAGGTCGCCGCGGTGCCGTTCCACATGTGGGCGCCCGATGCGTACGACGGTGCGCCGACGCCGGTCACCGCGTACATGGCCGCGGGCGTCAAGGCCGCTGCGATCGCCGCGATGATCCGCGTGTTCGGGATGGCGCTCGGCGGCGACATCATTCCGTACGGCACGCTCGGATGGGCGAGTCCGCTCGTCGTGATCGCCGGGATCACGATCACGATCGGCAATATCTCCGCCGTCCGGCAAGACAACATCAAGCGCATGCTCGCGTACTCGTCGATCTCGCACGGCGGCGTGTTGCTGGTCGGCATCTCGGCGATGGGCCTCGGCTCGGCGACCGCGCAGAGCTCGCTCGTCTACTACCTGATCGCGTACACCGCGGCGACGCTCGGCGCATTCGCGGTCGTCTCGTTCGTCGGCGGGAAGGGTCGCGAGCGGTTGCTCGTCGACGATTGGGCCGGCCTGGCGGCGCAGCATCCCGGGGTCGCGCTGGCGATGACGATCTGCCTGCTGTCGTTCGGTGGCATCCCGCCGACCGGTGGCTTCTTCGGTAAGTTCTATCTGTTCAAGAGCGCGATGGATGTCTACAACGCGCAGTTGTTGTGGGTCGTCGTCGTGGGTGTCGTCAACTCGGCGATCAGCATCTACTACTACTTGAAGATCGTGACCGCGATGTACTTCCGCGAGTCGACGCAGCCGATCGAGGTGACGCGGTCGCCCGGTCTGATGTTCGTGATCGCGCTGATGCCGTTGGTGGTGTTGGAGCTCGGCATCATGCCGGGCTGGTGGTTGAAGCTGATCGGTTAGTGCGCGGGAGGGCTCGCAGCGTCGCACCCGGGTGTGCGGTCGTGCGAACGAGCTGCGCGTGGCGCGCTGGTCGCGAACGTGGGGCGCTCCAGGTAGCACGTCGGCGTCACAGGAGCGGCTGCACCGATCGGGCAGCCCTTGATCGGATGCGTTACTTCTCGTGCGACGCGAACGTCACGATGTTGCCGGCGGGATCCTTTACGATGACCTCGCGGGCGCCGTAGAACGTCGTGCGCTCGGGAACGACGAGCGGGGTCGCGCCGAGCGCGGTGCGAATCGGCGCGAGCGCGTCGACCTCGATGTAGAGCATCGAGCGGTAGCCGCCGGCGGCGAGCGGCGGGACATCGGCGGCGACCGAGGGCCGACTCTGGAGCATGAGCTCGACGCTACCGTGGTGGAGGATCGCGAAGCCGAGCGAGCCCTCGTGCGGGACATCCATGGTCTTGGTGAAGCCGACCGAGAGATAGAACGGCAAGACGTCCTCGATACGGTCGACGACGAGATTCGGTGTGAGCTTGTTCACCTGTCGAGCCTATGCTCCACGAGCGCCCACGGCGCTCGGATGAGCGCGGTCGCACACGCCACGCGCCTGCGATCCATGCGATTGCGCGGAGTTGGCTCGGTAGATCCGCGTCGCAACGGCGGGCACCAAAGCTGCTTTAGCTCCACGCACATATGACGAAGCTGATCGCTTGCTGCCTGTTCGCCTTTACCGCCTGCCACCACGATGCTCCCCCGCAGAATCCCCAGCCAACCACGACGACGTCGGCCGACGACGACGGTCCGGATGTCGACCCGACGATGCCGTCGTGGGCGCCGCGTAGCTGCAAGGGCTATCACGCTGCCGTCGTCATGATGGCGAACTGCAACGACGTCGATGCGAGCGTGCGCTCTCAGGTGTCGGCCAAGTACGAAGCCGACAACAAGGGCTGGCACGATCTGACGAACGCGCAGCAGTCCGACCTCGACCAGGTCGGTACTGCCTGCAAGGAACAGCGCAAGAGCGTCCGCGATCAGATGAACGGGAAGTGCAGCAACGTCCAGCCGGTGTCTTCGCTCGAGTAACGATCACCCTTATAGTGCGACGGTGGTAGCGAACCTTCGCGCCGTCGCACGAGCGGCGGGCATCGATCCCGAGTATACGAGCTGGCGCGGCGAACCGACCGCAGCCAGCGACGAGAGTGTTCGCGCTGCCGTCAAGGCGCTGGTGCCCGACCTCGGGTTCGACGTGCTCGCGCTCGGGCCCGACGCCGCGATCGCGCAACTCGAGCGCCGGCAATGGGCCGAGCGCGTGCCGCCGGTCGTCGTCGCCTGGGACGGTGAGCTCGAGGTGCCGTTCCGGGTCGCCGCCGAGGACGATGCCGACTGGGAGCTCTCGGTCACGACCGAGGATCGACGCACGCTCGTGGCGACCGGTCGGTTGTTCGCGCTCCACGCCGACTCGCACGCGCATCCCGGCGGCGATCGCGTGCACTGTCTTCGCCGCGCGAAGCTGTCGCTCGGCGCGCTCGGCTATCACGAGCTCGCGTGGAGCTGCGGCAGCGAGACCGGCAAGGCGCTGATCATCGCGGCGCCGACCCGGACCTGGGGCTCGCCGGAAAACTTCGAGCGGCGCTGGGGCGTGTTCGCGCCGGTCTACGGCCTCGCGTCGCGCGAGAGCGGTCACGCCGGCGATCTCGCGACGCTGCGCCAGTTGTTCGCGGCGGTCGAGCGCCGCGGTGGCGCGTACGTCGCGACGCTGCCGATCCTCGCGGCGTTTCTCGACGAGCCGTTCGCTTTCTCGCCGTACTCGCCGGCGAGCCGCCTGTTCTGGAACGAGCTCTATCTCGATCTGGGACGCGCCGGAGAGAGCCTCGGCGTCGCCGTCCCGACCGCACCGTTGCCGAGCCCCGGCCTGATCGACTACAAGGCGCAGTACGCGTGGCGCCGGCCGGTGATCGATCGGCTCGCGACCGCCTTCTTCGACGACGACAACCGCGGCGCCGGCGTCGCGAGTTGGGCCACCACGAACGACGTGTTCGACTACGCCGCGTTTCGCGCGATCGGCGAGGCCGAGCGCAAGGGCTGGCGAGAATGGCCGGCACACCTTCGCGACGGCACCACGCGGGTGCGCACGCGCGCCGAAGCGATCGCGCTCGGCGCCGACGGCGCGCGCGTCGACACGCACGTGTTCGCGCAATGGACGATGCAGCAGCAGCTCGGCGCGCTGCAGGGTGGGCCGGTCTCGCTGTATCTCGATCTTCCCGTCGGCGTCAGCATGGATGCGTACGAGGTCTGGCGGTGGCGGCGGTTGTTCCTGACGTCGCTCGCCGCCGGTGCCCCGCCCGACGCGCTGTTCCTCGGCGGCCAGAACTGGGGCTTGCCGCCGATGTCGCCGATCGCGCTGCGCCGCGGTCGCTACAAGTACTTCATCGACTGCGTGCGCCATCACATGCGCGTCGCTGGGATGCTACGCGTCGATCACGTGATGGGCCTGTTCCGGCTGTACTGTGTGCCCGAAGGCCGCGCGGCGACCGACGGCGTGTACCTGCGCTATCCCGCCGACGAGCTGCTCGCGATCCTGACGCTCGAATCACGGCGCGCGACCTGCGCGGTCGCCGGCGAGGATCTCGGCACGGTCCCGCCGTACGTGCGCCCCGCGATGCAGCGCCACGGCATGTACCGCCTGCACGTCGGGCAATGGAGCTTTCCGCAGCATCCCGGCCAGCACTCCGACGCAGCGCCGGCCGGCTCGATCGCGAGCCTCAACACCCACGACACCGCGACGTTCGCCGGGTGGTGGAGCGGCGCCGACATCGCCGACAAGATCGAGCTCGGCCTCGCGACCGAGGACGAAGCGATGCGCGAGCGCGGCGAGCGAGCCGCGGTCAAGCAGATCATCCTCGATCAAGCGCCCGAGCTGCCGCCGCTTTCCGACGTCGAGCGCGCGATGCTCGGCGTGACCACCGAGCTCGCGGCCGGCGATGCCGAGGTCATGCTGGTCTCGCTCGACGATCTCGCGCTCGAGCCGGTGCCCCACAACGTCCCGGGCACCACCCACGAACGCCCCAACTGGCAGCGCCGCGTGATCGGCTGGGAGCATGCGCTCGACGATAGCTCCCCCACGATCGCGGCAGTGGCCGCGGCGCGCCGTCCTCGGTAGACTGGACGGATGACTCGCCTCGCCCTCGTCGCTACGTTCGGGCTGCTATCCGGGCTGCTGTTCGCCACCACCGCGCTGGCCGACGGCATCCTCGTGAAGGGCGACTATCCGAAGGTGAAGCTCGCGGTCGGTCAGACCGTCGAGGTCGCGGTCGGCTACTACCGTGGGTTCTGGGGCTGCGACGACGGCACGCTCGTCACCGCCGACATCGTCACCAAGAACGACACCAACTACTGGGTCGTCACCGGCGCGAAGGCGGGCTCGACCCAATGCCGGGTCGGCCTCGAACAGCTCGGCGGCTTCACCGTGTTCGATGTCTACGTCACCGCGCCGCCGCCGAAAGCCGCGGCCAAGAAATGAAGTGGGCGCTCGTCGTGGTTGCCGGCTGCTGGGGCTGCTGGACGACGGCGTCGCCAGCGCCCCCGATCGCGCCCGCGCCGCAACCGGCGCCGTTCGTCGAAGCGCGGCGCCCGCCACCGCGCGCGTCGCCGTGCGAGCAAGCGGTCGATCACCTCGCCGACCTCGAGCACGACGAGCTCTCGAAGATTCCGGACTTCTCCGACAAGCTCGAGGCGCTGCGCGACGTCACGGTCGCGAGCTGCGACGACACTCACTGGTCCGCCGAGCTGATGGCGTGCTTCAACGACACCGCCGACACCACCGCGCTCCAGCAGTGCCAGTCGCTGTTCACGTCCGATCAGACCTCGGATCTGATGCGGCGGATCACCGAGATCCTGACCGGCCTCAACGGCCCGCCTTAGACCTAGACGTCGATATCCGACGACGACTTCTCGAACCGCTTGCGCACGTTGTGATCGAGGATGATCTTGCGCAGGCGAATCGACGCCGGCGTGACTTCGCACAGCTCGTCGTCGTTGATGAACTCGAGCGCGAACTCGAGGGTGAGCTGCTTCGGCGGTGCGAGCACGAGCTTCTCGTCCGCGGCGGTCGTCCGGATGTTGGTGAGCTTCTTCACCTTGTTCGGATTCACGACGAGGTCGTTCTCACGCGCATGGATGCCGATGATCATGCCGGAGTAGTTCTTGACGTTCGGCCCGATGAACATCTGGCCGCGCTCTTGGAGATAGAACAACCCGTACGCGTTCGAGACGCCTTCTTCACTCGACACGAGCACGCCGTTCGCGCGCGTGCGGATGTCGGGGCCCTGCGGACCGTAGTCGGAGAACTGCGTGTAGAGCACGCCGGTGCCGCGCGTATCGGTCATGAACTGCGAGCGATAGCCGATCAGGCCACGTGCCGGAATTCGGTATTCCAACCGCGTACGGCCCTGCGCCGACGGGCGCATGTCGGTCATCACACCGAGGCGACGGTTGAGCTCGGCGACGACGGGACCACTGTAGTTCTCGTCGAGATCGATCACCGCGTTCTCGTACGGCTCGAGCGCTTTGCCCTTCTCATCGTGATGCAGGATGACCTGCGGCTGCGACACGCACAGCTCGTAGCCTTCGCGCCGCATCGTCTCGATCAACACCGTGAGGTGAAGCTCGCCGCGACCGGAGACCCGGAAGATGCCGGCGGTCTCGGTCTCTTCGACACGCAGAGCGACGTTGCTCTTGATCTCGCGATCGAGCCGCTCCTTGAGATTGCGCGACGTCACCCACTTGCCCTCGCGGCCCGCGAACGGGCCGTCGTTGACTCGGAAGTTCATCGTGATCGTCGGGGCGTCGACCTTGAGCAGCGGGAGGATCGTCGGGTTCTGGATCGACGTGATCGTCTCGCCGACGTTGAGCTCCTGCATGCCGGTGAACGCGACGATGTCGCCGGCGATCGCTTCGGCGAGCTCGAACCGCTTGAGGCCCTGGAAGCCGAGCACCTTCTGGACGCGGAACTCTTCCTTCTTGCCGTCGCGGTGCGCGAGCAGCACGCGATCGCCGACCTTGCTACGGCCGGCGCGCATCCGGCCGATCGCGAGGTAGCCGAGGAAGTCGTCGTAGTCGAGCGTCGCGACCTGCATGAGCAGCGGCGCATTCGGATCGCCACCGGCCGGCGGCACCTTCTCGATGATGAGATCGAGGATCGGTCCCAGATCCTTCGGCTCGTCCTTGAGGTCGCGGATCGCGTAGCCCTGCCGCCCCGAGGCGTAGATCACCGGGAAGTCGAGCTGCTTGTCGGTCGCGCCGAGCGAATCGAACAGCGCGAACACCTGGTCCATGACGTCGTGCGGATCGACGCCGGGGCGATCGATCTTGTTGACGACGACGATCGGGTTGAGCCCCATCTCGAACGCCTTCTGCGTCACGAACCGGGTCTGCGGCATCGCGCCTTCGTAGGCGTCGACCAGCAGCAGCACGGAGTCGACCATGCCGAGCACGCGCTCGACCTCGCCGCCGAAGTCGGCGTGGCCCGGCGTATCGACGATGTTGATGCGGACGCCCTTCCAGGTGACGGCGGTGCACTTCGAGAGGATCGTGATTCCACGCTCGCGCTCGAGATCGTTCGAGTCCATCGCGCGTTCGGCTACGACTTCACCCGTGCGAAACGTGCCGGCTTGCTTCAGCAGACCATCCACGAGGGTGGTCTTGCCGTGGTCGACGTGCGCGATGATCGCGACGTTGCGAATTTCCGGCATCTCTACAGCTCCTTCTTCTCCGTAACGAGGACTCGTTCGCACGCAGCGAGCATACGAATTTCAGGCGCGAGCTCGGGCGCGGTCAGGACCGACGCGAGCAAGACATCGTGGGTGCCGGTGACGACCAGCTCGGGATGATCGGACTTGATCGTCGAGCCGGTCATCGCGAGCAGGCGCAGCGGGCGGCTCGCCGCATCGGAGACCGTGGCACCCGCGGGCGTGGTCTGTGCGCGCATCATCGCGACGCCGTTCAGGTCGAACACGGCGAGCGTGTTGCGATCGTTGGCCGGAAAGATCCGCACGACGCGATCGCCTTCGCGCGCGAGCGTGGTGCCGTTCGCGCCGTCCATGCCGGACCACCGCGTGTCGCCGAGCTGCGAGACCAGCGGCGGCCCGCCGATGATCATCTCGAGCGGACCGATCGACGCGCGACATGGCCGACCCGGGCGCACCGAAGCGACGACCCTCGTTCCATCGCGCACTTCCACCATCACCGTCGGATCGGCCGCAGGTAAATCCGCCTTGGTTTGACAGCCCAGGAGCGGGAGCAGGCAGATACAACGAATGGACACGGAAGGGCGGCTCTATAACCTGCGCGGGAGCATCCAGCAAGGTCACGGTTCGCGATCGGTGCCGCGCCGTGTTACGCCGTAGGGGTCTTGGGGATCCCGTGGCCCAAAAGCTACTTAGTAGCGCTGGTCCTGGTCGGTTGCGGCAGCAAACCCGCCACCGAGCCGCCACCGCATCGTGACGATGCAGGGCGGCTGCCCGGCGATGCCGGTTCGCAGGTCTCGGCGGCTCCGCCCCACGCGCTCGGCTTGCCCGATTTCGAGGCCTGGGAGTGGCGCAAGCGGGCCGGAATGCCCGCCTTTCGCGTGGCGCGCAAGGCCGAGGCGCGCGGCGATTGGACCGCCGTCGCGACCGCGTGCGGCGAAGCGCTCGCCGCGGATCCGGGCAACCTCGAAGCCGCGTGGTTGCTCGCGGTCGCGAACGGCAAGCTCGGCAAGCCCCTCGCGGTGACCGAGCCGCTCGCGCTCGCGGGTGCCGGTGACTTCGGCAAGTGGGCGCTCGCGTCGCTCGATCAACCGGGACTCCAGCCGTACCTCGCGACACCGGCCGGGCAGGCCTGGCGGCAACGCGTCGAGCTCGATCGCGCGACGTATCTCGAGGCGGTCGCGCACGGGCTCGTCGTGATCGCGAAGGGCGACGTGTTCGCGATCTACGATCAGCGCTGGTATCGGCTGACGCGGACGTACGGCGGCGTCGTCGGTGCGTACGTCAACGGTCGCCGGCTCGCCTACGTCACGCATGGCAAGACCTCGCACAAGCTCGCGGTCGGCAGCGTCGATCTCGACACCGGCATCACGACGCGCCCGCAGCCGATCGCGCCCGCTGCGACGCAGATCGCGTACGTCGCGAAGCCGGTGCTCGGATTCTGGATCGGCCAAGCGCAGCAGAAGCCGCGGTTGCTCGCGATCGCCGGCGGCAAGCAGCAGGGCCTGCTCGCGCCGAGCAAGCTCGCGACGCGACCGCCGGGCCCGTGGCTCGAGGTCGACCCCGCGGGCGGAGTGCGGCTGCATCGCACGCCGGTCGCGAACATCACCGCCGACTGGGACGATCAAGGGCTCGCGAGTGCGATCCGGATCGCGGCGAGCAATCGCGTCGTCACGGTGCCCGGTCAGATCGCGGGTGACACCGTGGTGTGGTCGCCGGATCGCAATCACCTCGCGTTCGTCGCGCAGCTCTCGGATCACTGCGAGAGCTCGAAGGCCGGCGTCGCCGCGTACGTGATCGATGCGGCGACCGGTGGTGCGAGCGAGCTCGTGCGCGCACAACACGGCCTGTCGATCGACTGGCTCGACGACCGCAACGTCGCGATCGCCTCGGACGACGGCGTGACGACGCGCGGGCTGACCGGCGCGCCGCAGCCGCTGGTCGGTGCGACCAACCTGGTTCGCCCGCGGTTCTCACCGCGCTGCGAAGCGCTGGTTCCCGCCCCACTCGGCCGCAGCGATGACGGCACGTCCGAGCCGGCAGAAGCTGACGACTAGGTTGCTCGAAAGCTGACAGGTCCGACCACTGTGAACGGCTTGCAACAGTAAATCTAACGGGTAGTTAGCGCCCGATTCGTGGAGCCAACGGGACTTAGCCGGGTGGCACATCCGATGCTTTTCATCGGGGCATGGAGAACTGGAAGCAGGCGGTGGCATCGGGCTGCGGTGGCGTCGCCGCCACGGCGGTCGATTGCGGCGCGCTGATGCTGCAGGTCCGGCACGGCACGCCCGTTCCGGTCGCCGCGTTCCTCGCCGCCGCGATCGGCGCGTGCGTGGGCTTCACGATCAACAAGTACGTCGCGTTCCGCGATCGGTCGTCGATCTCGGCATCGCAGCTCGGTCGCTTCGGCATCGTCGCCGTGGCCACCGCGCTGTTGATGGCAGTCGCGATGGAAGTGGTCGCCGTGAAGATGCGCGTGCCGACGCTCGTCGCGAAGTTGATCTGCTCTGCCTGCGTGTTCGTCGCGTGGACGTATCCCGCACAGCGCCGTCTCGTGTTTCAGCCGACTGCGTAACGAAGGAACCCTCATGTCGAACTTCATCGATCTCTCGATCATCGTCCCGGCCTACAACGAAGAGCTTCGGATCCCGCCGACGCTCGAACGGTTGAGCGCGTTCCTCGCGGCCCAGCCGCTGCACTACGAGATCGTCGTCGTCGACGACGGCTCGAGCGACAAGACGTGCGAGGTCGTGTTGAAGCACGCCGAGACGATGCCGGGGCTGCGCCTCGTGCGGCAGCTCCCGAATCGCGGCAAGGGTGCGGCCGTGCGGCGCGGCATGCTCGAAGCGCGCGGTCAGATCCGCGTGATGTGTGATGCCGATGGCTCGATGCCGCCGGAACAACTCCCGCGCCTGCTCGCTCCGATCATCGCCTGCAAAGCGGAGATCGCGATCGGCTCGCGCTACGCCGAGGGAGCGAAGACCGACAAGAAGCAGCCCGCGTATCGCGTGATGTGGAGCCGGCTCTGCAACAAGGTGATCCAGCGCTCGCTCGTGCCGGGCGTGCGCGACACGCAGTGCGGGTTCAAGGCGTTCACCGCGCAAGCGGCGCGCGACTTGTTCTCGATCGCTCGGATCGACGGCTGGGCGTTCGATCTCGAGATCCTCGCGCTCGCGAAGCGCCGTGGCTACACGGTCACCGAGGTCGGCGTCGAGTGGGCCGACGACGGTCGCTCGCGCGTCAATCCGCTCAAGGACATGATGAAGGTGATCCGCGAGATGCTGGTGATTCGTAAGAACCTTCGCCACGGCGTCTACAACAAGGCCTTGCCGACCGCGGCGTGAGTCTGTAGTTTCCCTCCAACTCACACGTCGGAGAGAACGAGGTGATCGCCGGTGTCGGTGCGGCAACGTAACGGCACGGGAGGAAAGTCCGAGCTTCACAGGGCAGGGTGCTGGCTAACGGCCAGTCGAGGCAACTCGCAGGAAAGTGCAACAGAAAGCAAACCGCCGGTGGGTGGCAACATCCATCGGTAAGGGTGAAACGGTGCGGTAAGAGCGCACCGCCTTGTTGGTGACAACGAGGGCAGGCAAACCCCACCCGAAGCAAGACCAGACAGGGGTCGTGCTGCCCGCACGATGACTCCGGGTTGGTCGCTCGAGCCCGCCAGCAATGTCGGGCCTAGATGAATGATCGCCACGAACAGAACTCGGCTTATCGACCTCTCCGGCGTGTGAGCCTTTTTTTGATCGTGCTACCGTGGGAATGGGGCTATGGAGCAGCAATCACCGGTCCACGAGATCGTGAGCGTGCTGTGGAAGGCGCTGCACGATCTCGGCGTGAATCCGGACACCAGCGACGTCGAGCGCTGGGGCTTCTCGATCCACGGTGCACTGTCGGCGCCGGGTCGCGAGTACCACAACCACGATCACGTGATGTCGCTGACCCACGATTGCGAGCCGCTCGAGGTGCTCGCGGCGCTCTATCACGACGCGGTCTACATCCAGGTCGACAAGCAGTTTCCGAGCTCGATGGCCGACGAGCTCGCGACGGTGCTCGAGCCGGCGACGACGGGTTGGCGCGTGCTCGCCGCGGCCGGCGACCACGAGGCCACCGCCGACGTGCTCGCCGTGTTCGGTCGCAAGGCCGGCGATCTGGTCTCGACGAGCCACGCGCTCAACGAGCTCGCGTCCGCGCTGGTCGCTTCGATCCAGCTCGGCGATGCGCTCGATCGCCATCAGCGCCTCGCGATCGCGGCGTGCATCGAGCAGACGATTCCGTTCCGGATCGACCCCGTACCCGAGCTACGCGATCGACTTGTCGCGCTCGGCGTGCAGGGCGACGAGCTCGATCAGACCGTGATGCGCGCGTTGCGCGTCGGCAACCGTGACGTCGAGAACTTCGCCGACAACGACGCCGCGCGGTTCCTCGACAACACGTGGAAGCTGCTGCCCGAGTCGAACCCGGCGCTGCACTTCCCACACGTCTACACCGTCCACGATTACCGGATGGCGCTCCAGAAGATGGAGGGCTTCCTCGCGACGTTGCCCGCCGATCGCGTGTTCCACGTGTGGGGAGAGGAGCCGACCGCCGGCGTCCACGCACGCCGGGTCGCGCGCGCGACCGGCAACCTCGAGCTCGCGGTCCGCTACCTGCGCGCGAAGCTGTACTCGATCGCGCTCGTCGAGGCGATCGCGGAGAACACCGGCGGCGACGTGCCGCTCGACTTCTTCATGGGCAACGCGAAGGACACCTCGCAATCCGCGCGCGACGGCTCGAAGCGGATCGAACAGTTCCTGCCGCACCTCGGCTCGGTCAAGTCCCTCGATCTGCCGCTCCACCGGCTGCTCCAGGAAGGCCGCGCGTCCGAATCGAGCTTCGACACGCGGCCGTCGCCGGTCGGAGCGTTTCTACATTCGACGATCGGCGAAGCCACGATGATGGCCGGCGTCGACAAGGCGAAGCGCTGGTGGGCCGGCGCGAGCGACGCGAGGGGCTTTCTCGCGACGCAGCCGGCGAAACCGGTCGCCGCGATCTGTCGCGCGGCCGCGCACATCATGGATACGCGGCGCGATCGGCTGCTGATGCTCGCCGACCGGTTAGAGCAGAACGCCTAGGCTTTCGGCGCGGCGGGATCCGCCGGAACTTCGAGCAGCTCCTTGCGGTAGACGAGGCGACCACAGCGCGGGCAGGTCTCGATCGATTCCATGCGCGCGAGGATGTTGTTGAGCTGCGGCGGCAGCGCCATGTGGCAGCCCTGGCACGTGCCCTTGATCACCGGCGCGACGGCGTAGCCGCGCTTGCCGACGAGCGAGTCGTACGTGCGGATCAGCTGCTTGTCGACGTTCGCGCGCGCGGCATCGCGATGCGCGGTCGCTTCGACGAGCTGCTTGTTGATGTCGGCGATCTGATCGGCCATGCCGGCTTCGCTCGCCTCGAGCTCGTCCCGGAGCTTCTGGACATCGGCGTCGCGCACGGCGAGCTGGCCGTTGGTCGCCGTGATCTGCTCGAGGACTTTCTTGAGCTCGACCTCGCGATCGCTGGCCGACTTGCGCTTGTTCTCGACCTCGCGGCTCGCGGCGCTGAACTCCTTGGAGTTCTTCGAAGCCTGGAGCTTCGACTGCGCGGACTTCATCGCCTCGCGATCGCGATCGATCATGTCCTGGTGACCTTTGCGCCAGGTCTCGGTCTCGGCCAGCTTGGTGCGCTCGATATCGAGCATGCCTTGGAGCTTCGCGAGATCACGGCGCAGCGGGTCGAGCTTCGCGGGAAGTTGCGTCGCTGCTGACTGGAACTCGCGAACCTTCACGTCAAACGTCTGGAGCTGGAGGAGGTTCAAAAGCTGTTCGCGCAAGGGACGACCTTTCTATTACAACTTCTACTTTTCAGGTGTGGGCCCACCTGGGTTTGAACCAGGGACCCACCGGTTATGAGCCGGCCGCTCTAACCGCTGAGCTATGGGCCCGCGCGACGAGGGTTGCCACTCGCTGTGGAAAGCCGCACGTGAACGCGAAGGGACACTATCAGGTTGACAGAAAACGACAACCTCCGAGGCAACATGTCCCCATGCGTCGGTGGGGCGCAGCGCTATACTCGCAGGCGATGAACCTCGGCAATCTCGCGCGGGTGCTGGTGATCGCGGCGGCGTTTACGGCCGCGGTTGGTTCCGCGACCTCGAACACGTCGAACCAACCGCAGCAACCTCAGAACGCGCAGAGCTCGCCGCCACCTCCGCAGGAAATGGAGGGCGCGCGCGCGCTCGGCCTGTGGCACTCGACGTTCGGCGCCGTGAAGATCGACGCCGATAATTCGAAGGGCGGACTCCAAGCCGGCGCGGTGCAGGGCGTGTGGCAGTACCAGCGTCAAGGTGCCGACGTGGTCGGTTACTTCTACGGCACGCTGCGCGGCAACGTGCTGCAGTTCCACTGGCAAGAGCCCGGCTCGAACTCGAGCCCGCCGCTCACCGGCGAGGGCTACCTCCAGTTCGAACAGACCGGTCGCCAGTACTCCGGGCGCTGGTGGAGCGACAAGCGTGATCGCGTCGGTGATTGGAACGGTTGGCGCCAGTCGAGCGGCCAGCAGCAACAACCCGACTACAACCAGAACCAAGGGTATGGCGGCGCGCAGTACGGCGGCCAAGACCAAGCCTATCCGCGCCCGCAGCAGCAGTATCCGCAGCAGCCGCAGCAACAGCCGCAGCCGTATCCGAACCAGCAGCGTCCGTACTACGCGCCGCAGCCGCGCCCACAGCAACCGAACCCGTATCAGCCGCAGCCGCAACAGCCGCAGCCGCAGCCGTACTACCCGCCGCAACAGCCGCAGCCGCCGCAGCCGCAGCAGCAACCGCCGCAGCAGCAACCGCCGCAGCAACCGCCGACGCAGCCGACGTACTACTAAGCGCGAGGCCGCGGGCGAACCGCGCGGGGCTCGAGCTCGCCGTCGAACACGTGCTGAGCGGGACCGGTCATCGAGACGTTCGTCAGGTTCGGGAGGACGCGAATCGTCAGCGAACCGCCGAGGAGGTCGACCCGGACGTCGGTCGCTTCGTCGCAGCGATCGTCGAGGATCGCGGCGACCACCGACGCACACGCGCCGGTGCCGCACGCGAGCGTGATGCCGCAGCCGCGCTCCCACACGATGACCTCGAGCTCGGTGCGGCTACGCGCGCGGACGAATTCGACGTTGGTGCGCGCGGGGAACCTCGCGCAGGTCTCGATCGTCGGCCCGAACGTCTCGGCGAGCACGCGCAGGTCCTGCGTGGCGTCGTCGACGAAGATCACCGCGTGCGGGTTGCCCATCGACACGCCGGTGACCGCGAACATCTGGCCTTTCGCTTCGAGCGGCTGCGCGATGCAGCGCTCGCCCGCGGGGCCCGCCATCGGGATTTCACCACGCGTCAGGCGCGGCGCACCCATCGCGACGGTGACGCCGCCGGCGATCCGCTCGCACACGAGCTGACCGGCGCCGGTATCGATCGCCATCGGGTTCACGGTGACGCCGCGGCCGTGCAGCACTTCGACGACGCAGCGAATCCCGTTGCCGCACATCTCGGCTTCGCTGCCGTCGGCGTTGAGGACGCGCATGCGCGCGACGCTGGTCGCCGTGAGCGCCGGTAGGATCGCGAGCACGCCATCGCCGCCGACTCCGAACTGGCGATCGCACACCGCGCGGACGACGTCCGGATCTTGGATCGCGCGTGCGAGGTCGGCGTCGGCATCGCGCAGATCGACGACGACGAAGTCGTTACCGAGACCGTGATACTTCGCGAACCGCATCACTGAATTTTACCAGAAGGCGACCTTCGGGGACCACCCATCGCACGACCGAGCGACTACGGTGCCGCGCTGCCGGTGGCCGGCGGCGTCTCGGACTTCGCAGCCGCAGGCGCGGCGGCCGGGGTCGCAGCAGGCGTCGCTGGTTTCGGTGCCGGCGTCGGCGTCGCAGGTGCGGTCGTCGGCGTCGCAGGTGCGGTCGTCGGCGTGGCGGGCTTCTTCGTCGCAGTGGGATCAGCCGTCACGTTCTTCGCCGGCGCAGTCGCCGCGGCCGAGCCGGTCGGGGTGTCGCTGTTCGTCGGCGCGGCGGCCGGGTTGGCCGGGTTGACGTCGGGCGTTCCCATCGACGACGACATCGGCGCGAACGCCGACCCGTTCGCGGCCGAGCCGTTCGCGGCCGAGCCGTTCGCGCCCGAACCGAGCGCGCGCTCTTTCTCTTTCTCTTTTTGCGTCGCGATGTCCTGCTGCGCGGCGCCGAACTTCTCGAGCGCATCGCCCGAGTTGTGGCTCGCGATGAACGCCAGCACCATCGACGCGAACATGAACACCGTCGCGCCAACTGCCGTGAGGCGACGCAAGAACGACGACGCACCCGAACCACCGAACACGGTCGCGGCGTTGCCACCGCCGCCACCGAATGCTGCACCCATACCGCCGCTCTGGCCCGACTGCAGGAGCACCGTGAGCATGAGGAACAGGCACACGATGACGTGCAAGATCGTGAGAAGCGTGGTCATTGGGACAGTAGCTTCTAGCCTAGGCCAGGAGCCGACGCAAGCGTGCTAGCTGGGTCGCGCGGCCTTCACGATCGCAACGAAATCAGCAGCTTCGAGCGACGCGCCCCCGACCAACGCACCGTCGATATCACCTTGCGACATGAGCTCGGCGGCATTACTCGGCTTGACCGACCCGCCGTACTGGATGCGGATGCCGGAGGCGACGGTCCCGCCGTAGCGGATCGCGAGCTGCGCGCGGATGTGGGCGTGGACCTCCTGCGCTTGCGCGGGTGTCGCGGTGCGGCCGGTCCCGATCGCCCACACCGGCTCGTACGCGATCACGAGGTTGTCACACGCGGTGACTTCGGCGAGCCCACCGTCGAGCTGCGCGTCGACGACCGGCAACGTGCGACCACCATCGCGCTCGGCGAGCGTCTCGCCGACGCACACGATCGCGCCCATGCCCGCGGCGATCACCGCGCGCGCCTTCTTGCCGACGCTCTCGTTGGTGTCGCCGAAGTGTTGGCGGCGTTCGCTGTGACCGACGATCACCCAGGTCGCGCCGGCGTCGCTCAACATCGCGGGCGACAGCTCGCCGGTCCACGCACCGCTCGCTTCCCAGTATGCATTCTGCGCGCACACCGCGATCGAGCTGCCCTCGAGCCGCTTCGCGACCGAGTGAATCGCGGTGAACGGCGGCGCGACACCGATGTCGACGCCCTTCACGGCGCCGAGCTGGTTCTTGAGCTCGGTGACGTTCGCGAGCGCTTCGGCGATCGTCTTGTTGAGCTTCCAGTTGCCGACCACGAACGGGGTGCGCATGCCCCGGTCTTATCACTTCGGGTCGGTGGTAGGCAGGCGCATCCCGGCAGATGGGCGGTTCGAGCGAAACCAACTGATCTGAAATTCGCACGCCGCCGCGTCGCTGGTGCACCGGCACATCGCGTGGTGCGTGGCCGCGTGCGCGCCGGTGAGCTCGACGATGCGCTCGAGCTCACCGGCGATCAGCTCGCAGACCTCCGTCGACCCGGAGTAGCCGGTGAGCGAGACGGTCGCGGAGCCGGTGTTGAGCGAGACCTCGACCGTGCCCCAATCGTGGTAGCGCGGCCAGAACGTCGGCAGCGCGGCGAGCACGGTCTCGGGCGCGAGCGACGCCGGGTCGGCGCCGAACAACCGCGCGAACGTCGCGCTCATCGTGCCGCGCCCGACCTTGCGCGCGACGCCGGCACCCGGCAACAGGTCGCGCGTGCACTCGAGCGCACTGACCAGCTCGCCGAGGTCGACCCACGCGAGCGGCGCGAGGGTCGCCGCGAACGCGCCCGCGAGCTCGGGGCGTTCGTTCGCGAGCTTCGCCATGCCGGACTCGCCGACATGATGCTGGAGGATCCGCGACAGCACGCGCATGTGCGCGGCGCGCACGCGACCGTGGACCCGCGGCTTGTCGGTGCCCCCGATCAGCTGAAACACCTGCGAGACTTCTTCGATGCCGGCGGTCGGCTTCAGCACCGAATCGACGGTCTGCGCCGCGATGTCCTCGGCGAGCGGCGGCGGCTTGACCTCGGCATCGGTGCGTTCGAGCGCGCGACCGAGGGCGATCGCGAACGTCGACGCGGAGGCCCAGCGCTTTTTCGGCGACGGCGCGAGCGCTTTGGCGAGCACCGCATCGACCGCTTCGGAGACGCCGGCGCGCAGCCCCGACGGTGGCGGCATCGGATCGTGGAGCTGGCGCTGGATCACCTGCGGCGCCGAGCCCGAGCCGAACGGTGGCCGGCCGGTGAGCAAACAGTACAGCGTCGCGGCGAGGCCGTAGACATCGGTCGAGGGGCCGCCCTCTTGCTCGAGGAACGACTCCGGCGCCGCGAACCCGGGCGTGCCCGCGGCATCGCGCTGATCGCCGGCCTTCACGGCGACACCGACGTCGACGAGCACCGCGCGATCGCGCTCGCGATCGAGCAGCACGTTCGCCGGCTTGACGTCGCGATGGATCAGGCCGAGGTGATGCATCGCGTCGAGCGCGTCGCCGATCTCGAGCGCGATCTGCGCGATCGCCTCGACGGGAAACCACTCGCGGCGCTCGAGCGTCGCGCGCAGCACCTCCGAGAGCGGTTGGCCCTCGACGAGCTCCATCACGAAGTAGACGTCTCCGGCGTGCTCGCCGAGGGCGTAGACCTGGACGAGGTTCTTGTGATGCAGCGATGCGAGGATGCCTGCCTCGGCGCGAAACCGATCGACGAGGCCGCGATCCGACGCGAGATCCGAGCGCAGGACCTTGATCGCGACCGGCCGGCCGAGGCCGAGATCCTCGCCGCGATACACGACGCCCATCGCGCCGCGCGAGAGCTCGTGGACGACGCGATACGTGCCGCCGAGCGTGGTGCCCGCCGACAACGAGTGAGCATCGGCGCCGACATCGTTGTTGTCTTGCCGCTCGTCGGCGGCGACCACGAACACGTCGCCGATCGGCGCGGTGCGCAGCGCGCCGTAACACCGCGCGAGGGCCGCTTCACCGCTGCGCTCGCCGACCGCGAGCTCGGTGACGACCGCGCGGAGCTGCACCGGGATCGAGGTCTGTTCGTCGATCTTGATGGTCTCGTTCTGGATCCGGAAGATGATCTTGCGAGCGACCAGGATCGCCTGCGCGTCGTTCGCCCCGACGAGCAACACCGCGAGCTCGTCGCCGCCGGGGCGGCCCATCGCATCGTTGCCGCGCACCGTCGCGCGCAGGCGTCCCGCGACCTGCGCGAGCACCTCGTCGCCGGCCTTGTGACCGTGTTGCGTGTTGATCCGGCGCAGGCCGACGATATCGAGCAGCACCAGCGACAGCTTCTCGTTGCGTCGCGCCGAGGCCGCGACCTCGTGGGCGATCGTTTGCTCGAACGCACCGCGCGCCATCGCTCCACTCAACGGATCGTGGAGGCTCGCCGCGAGCAGCCGCTCGCCCTCGGCGACGATCCGGCGATGCGACGTCAACCACGACAGCTCGCGGGTCACCCGCTGCGCGACCGCCTTCAGATCCGTGCGTTCGGCCGCCGAGAACCGCCGGCCGGAGTCCGAAACGATCGCGACGAGCCCCGCGATCTCCGTCGGCGTCGAGCGCAACGCATCGGCGATCACCGAGCGCGGATCGGCGCCGCCGATGATCACGGTGCCGCCGCTCGCCGCCGCGATCCGGGCCGCCGCCGCGACCTGCGCGCGATAGCCCTCGGTCGGGACCTCGCGCGACATCGTCGGCACCATCTGCGCGCCGTCCTTCCACCAGATCACGCAATCGTGGGCGGTGAAGCCCTCGGCGACGGCGCGCAACGCCTCCGCGGCGGCGCCGGTGAGATCGACGAGCGACATCGCGATCAACCCGCGGGCTCGCGCGAGATCGAGCTCCGCCGACGTCGCATCCGACTTCACGATCGACGATAGCGCCGCCGCCGACACCGGCGTCAGCAGCACGCCCGCGGCGCCGGCACTCGCGGCCGCTCCTGCGACTCGCGCGGCGTTGGCCGCGTCGCCGACGATCCACCGCGAGACCCGGCCGTGCTCGGGGCTCGGCCCGAGGTCGCTCGCCATCGCCGGTGGCACGAGCATGCCGTCGAGCGCGTCGCCGGCGACATCGCCCATCACGGGGATCAGATCGACCTCCGCTTGGTCGGCCGCGCCGGCAAGATCGTTCATCAGCCGGCGTGAGGGGTCGAAGATCCCCAAGCGCTTCGCAGCCACGGGCCCAGTGTAGCCGGACCCACCGCCGAAACCGCCGATCGGCCTCCACAATTCGTGCGACGATCGAGCGTCTCGAAGTCGAGCGATGAGCGACGACGACCGCACCCGCCGCGAGGGCGTGCATCCACGCCGTCCGAGCACGGTTACCCGGCTCGAAGGCGCGAATGCGGCTGCGAGTGCTGATTATTTGGCGCGCGGGTCGCTGGTCGGTCGCTACGTGGTGCTCGACGTGCTCGGTTCGGGCGGCATGGGCGTGGTCTACGGCGCGTTCGATCCCGAGCTCGACCGCAAGGTCGCGATCAAGCTGCTGCAGCCCCGCGAGGCCGACGCGGCCGGCACGAGCGCGACGAGCACCGATCCGAAGGCGTGGCTCGTGCGTGAAGCGCAGGCGCTGGCGCGGCTATCCCACCCGAACGTGGTCGCGGTGTACGACGTCGGCACGCTGCCGGGTGACGGCGAGCCGGTGTTCGTCGCGATGGAGCTCGTCGATGGCGTGACCCTGCGAGAGTGGCTGAAGCAGCGACCGCGTCCGTGGCGCGAAGCGTTGCCGGTGCTGGTCGCGGCCGGGCAGGGACTCGCGGCGGCGCACGGTGCGGGCCTCGTGCATCGCGACTTCAAGCCCGACAACGTGGTGGTCGCGCACGACGGCCGCGCGCGCGTGATGGACTTCGGGCTCGCGCGGCTCGGTCGCGACCTCGCTGGCGACGACGACGACGAGCCGGCGTCGCGCGACTCCGATCTCGCGATCGAGCACCGCAGCCCGCTGTCCGAACAACTGACGATGGCGGGCACCGTGCTCGGCACGCCGGCGTATATGGCGCCCGAGGTCTATCGCGGCGAGCCCGCCGATCCGCGCAGCGATCAGTTCTCGTTCGGCGTGACGCTGTTCGAGGCGCTGTATCGCGCGCGCCCGTACAAGCGAGCCGACCTCGCACCGCCGGCGACGGCGAGGCCCCCGCGGCTGCCGACGAACGCGAGCGAGCTCGGCATCCCGGCGCGCGTGCAGCGCGTCGTGTTGCGCGCGCTCGCGTGGGATCGCGACCAGCGCTATCCGAGCATGACCGAGCTGCTCGCCGACCTCCGGGTTCAGGACGGCCGCAAGCCCACGTGGGTCGTCGCGATCGGCCTCGGGCTCGTCGCGCTCGCTGCGGTTGGCGGCGTGTACCTGATGCGAGGGTCGCATCGCGAGCTCTGCAAGGGCGCCGACAAGCGGCTCGCGGGCGTCTGGGATCCGGCGATCGAGAAGCAGGTCGAGACCGCGTTCCTCGCGACGAAGAAGCCGTTCGCGGTGCCCGCGTTCGCCGGTGTCGTGAAGGGACTCGATCGCTACACCACCGCGTGGACCGCCGCCGTGACCGAGAGCTGCGAGGCGACCCGCGTGCGTGGCGAGCAGACCGAGGACACGCTGTCGCTGCGCGAGGCCTGCCTCGACAACCACCTCGAAGAGGTTCGGGTGATGACCGGGCTGCTCGGCCAGGCCGACGCGGCGATGGTCGAGAAGGGCGACAAGGTCGTGATCGGGCTCGATCCGCTCGCCGAGTGCGCGAACGTGACGCTGCTCCGCGCGCCGAGCCAACCGCCGGCGGCGCAGCGCGAGGAGCTCGCGAAGTGGGGAAAGAAGATCGCCGAAGCGAAGGCCGACCTCGCGGCGGGGATCTATCTGGCGTCGCTGATCGCCTCGTCGGCGGCGATCGAGGGTGCGAAGGCGCTCGGCTACGAGCCGATGGTCGCCGAGGCGCGGATCGTTCACGGCGCGGCGCTGCTGACCAGCGCGAACTTCCCCGGAGCGAGCGAGGACTTTCGTGAAGCCGTGTGGGCCGCGATCCGCGGCAAGCGCGATGACCTCGCCGCCTCCGCGGATCTGTCGATGGCGCTCGTCACGACCGATGCCGGTGGGCGCCCGAGCGAAGCCGCGATCTGGCTCGGTCACGCGGAGGCGATTTCGGCGCGGCTCGGTCCCGACGAGAACTTCCAGCGTCGCGAGCTCGAGATCTCCGGGCTGATCGCCGCCGAGAGCGGCGACTTTGCCACCGCGATCGCGAAGCACGAGAAAGCGCTCGCGGTCGCCGAGGCCGCGCTGCCCAAAGAATCGCCCGGGCTCCTCACCGACGAGATCAACCTCGCGACCACCTACTCGCGCGCGGGCGCGTACGGCAAGGCGGCCCCGCACTTCGAGCACGCGAAGGCGCTGCGCGCCGCGAGTGTGGGCCTCGAGCATCCCGATATCGCGCTGATCGAGAGCGACCTTGGCGCCGCCTATACCCATCTCGGCGAGACGGCGAAGGCGCGCGCGGCGTTCGAGAGCTCGCTATCGATCCGCGAGAAGTTCTACGGCCAGAACAGCCCGCTGCTGGTCGCGCCACTCGACAACTTCGCCGAGTTGCTGCGCAAGCAAGGCGACGTCGAGGCGGCGCTGTCGTACCAGGAGCGCGCGCTGACGCTGTGCAAGCTCGTGCCGGGCGTGGCGCATCCGATGTACCACCAGCTCGTCACCGACTACGTCGACACGTTGATCGCGGCGAAGCGGTTCGCCGACGCACACGTCCAGCTCGAGGCGGTGTTCGCGCTCGAGCAGGCGAACCAATCGCCGACGCTGCCGGCGTCGCAGACCGCCCGCGCGGAGCTCGCGCTCGCCGAGGCCAAGCCGGCCGACGCCGACAAGTACGCGACGCTCGCGATCGCGAACTACGAGACCACCGGCGGCGACAAGAATCCGCTGCTGTGGCGGCCGCTGACCGCACTCGCGCGCGCGCGGATCGCGATCGGCAAGCTCGCCGACGCGAAGCCGCTGCTCGAGCGAGCGCTCGCGATCGGCAAGCTCGCGCAGATCTCCGAGAGCGATCTCGCGCCGACCGTGGCGCTGGTCGCCAACCTCAAGCCTTGAGCGCTTCGATGCCGGGGAGCGCGAGGCCCTGGACGAACTCGAGCGATGCACCACCACCGGTCGAGACGTGGCTGACCTTGTCGGCGAGTCCGGCCTGCGCGATCGCGGCCGCGGAGTCGCCGCCGCCGACGACCGTGAGCGCGAGCTTGTTGTCCGCGAGCGTCTTCGCGACGGCCATCGTGCCGGCCGCCCATTGCGGCTTCTCGAACACGCCCATCGGGCCGTTCCAGAACACGGTGCGCGCCTCGGTCAGCACGCGACGGAACAGCTCGATCGAGCCGGGGCCGATATCGAGCGCCATCTGGTGATCGCTGATGTGGTCGGTGAGCACGACGATCGGCTTGTCGTCGTCGAGGCCGGTGCCGCACGCGACATCAGTCGGCAGGTAGACCTTCTTGCGCTTCTCGACCGACTTCTTGAGGAACAGACGTGCGACCGGCAGCTTGTCGGTCTCGACCTTGCTCGCGCCGACCGACTTGCCCTGGGCCTCGAGGAACGTGTTCGCCATCGCGCCGCCGATGATGATCGCGTCGACCTTCTCGAGCAGCGCGTCGAGGACTTCGATCTTGTCGGAGACCTTGGAGCCGCCGAGCACCGCGACGTACGGCCGATCGACGTTGCCGAGGAGTCGCGACAAGAAGTCGATCTCCTTCGCCATCACGAAGCCCGCGCCCTTCTCGGACACGAACTTCACCATGCCCGCGGTCGACGCATGCGCGCGGTGCGCCGTGCCGAACGCGTCGTTGACGTAGATGTCGCAATACGAGGCGAGCGTGCGCGCCATCGTCTCGTCGTTCGCTTCTTCGCCCGGGTTCCAGCGAAGGTTCTCGAGCATCGCGATCTGGCCGTCGCGCAGATCGGACACGACCTTGCGAGCGCCATCGCCGATCGGTTCGTCGGCGAGCACGACATCACTGGCGAGCAGCTCGGCGAGCCTCGCCGCGATCGGTTCGAGCGAGAGCTCGGGCTTGACCTTGCCGTCGGGACGGCCGAGGTGCGAGCCGAGCACGATCCGCGCGCCGCGATCGATCAGGTGGCGCAGCGTCGGCAGCGTCGCGCGGATCCGCGCGTCGTCGGTGATCTGCTTGGTCGCCTTGTCGAGCGGGACGTTGTAGTCGACGCGCACGAACACGCGCTTACCCTCGACGGGGAGCTCGTCGACGGTCTTGATGCCGTGCGGCAAGCCCATGACTACAACCGCTCCGCGACGAACGTCGCGAGATCGAGCAGGCGTTGCGCGTACCCCACCTCGTTGTCGTACCAGCTCATGACCTTGACCAGGTTGCCGACGACGTTCGTCAGCTCGGCGTCGACCGACGACGAATGCCGGTCGCCGTTGTAGTCGACCGAGACCAGCGGCTCGTCGACGACCTGCAGGATGCCCTTCAACGGGCCGGCCGCGGCCGCGCGGAACGCGTCGTTGATCTGCTGCTTGGTCGCGGTCTTCTCGAGGCACGCGGTGAGATCGACGAGCGAGACGTTCGGCGTCGGCACGCGGATCGCGGCGCCGTCGAGCTTGCCGGCCATCGCGGGCAGCACTTCTTTCAGGGCCTTCGCGGCGCCGCTGGTCGTCGGGATCATCGACAGCGCCGCGGCGCGGGCACGGCGCAGGTCCTTGTGCGGCAGATCGAGGATCTGCTGGTCGTTCGTGTACGAGTGGATCGTCGTCATGATGCCGCTGATGATCCCGAACTGCTCGTGCAGGACCTTCGCGACCGGCGCGAGGCAGTTCGTGGTGCACGACGCGTTCGAGATGAGGTGGTGCTCGGCGGGCTTGTACGCCTCGGTGTTGATGCCCATGCACAAGGTCACGTCGGGCGACTTCGCAGGCGCCGAGATGATCACCTTCTTCGCGCCGGCGGCGAGGTGCTTCGACGTGCTGTCCTTGTCGACGAACCGACCGGTCGCTTCGATCACGATGTCGACCTGGTGCTCGCGCCACTTGATCTGCGACGGGTCTTTTTCGGCGCTGATCGCGACATGGTTGCCGTTGACGGCGAACGCGCCGTCTTCGGTGACCGCGACCGTCCCGGGGAACTTGCCGTGCACCGAGTCGTGGCGCAGCAGGTGCGCGAGCGTCTTGGTGTCGGTGAGATCGTTGACGAGCACGAGCTCGAGCGAGCTGTGCTTCGTTTCCGCCATGCAGCGGACGAAGCCACGACCGATGCGGCCGAAGCCGTTGATTCCGATGCGGACCTTTGCCATGTCGCGCACCGTAGATCAGCGGAATCCGATCCGCTAGAGGCCCGGAGAGGGACAGACCGCAGGAGCCAGCGAAGGGCTCGACCGCCGTTGCAAACGTAAACTACGCGAGCTGTTGCGATTTGAGGTCGGGAGACGAACCGCGCGCCGACATCTTCGAGGTCACTTCCGAGATCAGCTCGGTCGCGAGCGACACGATCTGCTTCTCGTCGAAGCCCTGGGCTTCGAGATCCCGATAGATCGACTTCGCGAGAATCTTCACCGCCCGAACCTTCGCTTCACGGTCACTCATGGTTTCGGACAGAGCTATCAGCACTGTCTATGCCAGTATGTTCACACGTGTAACATGCTGAGTTTACTTGCGGGATCAGCGCGAAACTGGGTGGTAGACGATCCAGTCTCTGCGTAATCGCGCGCCCGGTGTATAGGCCGGTACGCATACGGTCGGACCACTGACGGGTCCGGAACCGTTCGTTGTGTGCGACCGCGAGAACTTCGCTGCTAGTTCTCGACGAACGCCTTCAGGCGCTTCGACCGCGACGGATGTCGCAGCTTGCGCAGCGCCTTCGCCTCGATCTGCCGGATGCGCTCGCGCGTCACCTCGAAGTCCTGACCGACCTCTTCCAAGGTGTGGTCTGACTTCTCGCCGATGCCGAAGCGCATGCGGAGGACCTTCTCCTCGCGCGGCGTCAGCGTGGCGAGCACCTTGCGGGTCTGATCCGCGAGGTTGACCGAGATCACGCTCTCGCTCGGCGAGATGATCGACTTGTCCTCGATGAAGTCGCCGAGGTGCGAATCTTCCTCTTCGCCGATCGGCGTCTCGAGCGAGATCGGCTCCTTCGCGATCTTCAAGACCTTGCGGACCTTGTCGAGCGGCAGCTCCATGCGCTCGGCGATCTCCTCGGGCGTCGGCTCGCGACCGAGCTCCTGCACGAGGTAGCGCGTCGTGCGGACGAGCTTGTTGATCGTCTCGATCATGTGGACCGGGATGCGGATCGTGCGGGCCTGATCGGCGATCGCGCGGGTGATCGCCTGACGGATCCACCACGTCGCATAGGTCGAGAACTTGTAGCCGCGCTTGTACTCGAACTTATCGACCGCCTTCATGAGGCCGATGTTGCCCTCCTGGATCAGATCCAAGAACTGGAGGCCGCGGTTCGTGTACTTCTTCGCGATCGAGACCACGAGGCGAAGGTTCGCCTCGACGAGCTCGGACTTCGCGCGATCCGCCATCCGCTCGCCCTCGTGGAGGTCGCGGTAGGTCGAGCGCAGATCCGGCGCGGTCGAGCGAGACTCTTCCTCGACGACGACGACCTTGCGCATCGCCGTCTTGATCATCTCCTCCATCTCTTCGAAGTCGGCGACGGTCATCATGTGCTTCTTGCCGACCGCACGCGCACGCTGCGGCGACGTCCGCATCTCGCGCAGCGTCTTGCGAATCTCGGCGGCGGGCAGCCCGGCGCGGCGTTCGCACTCGCGAATCTCCGACTCGGCCTTGTCGAGCTTGACGATGATGTTCTTGAGCTGGAGCACGATCCGGTCGACCGTGGGCTTGTTGAGACGGAGGTCCGAGAGGTCCTCGAACATCTGCGCGCGGTTCGCCTTCTGCGCCTCTTTGACCTTCTTCTTCTTGCCGTCGGTCGAGCCCGACTCGTCGAGCTTCTCCTCGAGCTTCTCGGTGTCGCGCTGGAGCTTGCGAACCTTGTCGATGATCTTGCAGACGCGATCGACGTAGAACTGCTCGTTGAATTCCGCCTCGTCCTCGTCGATGTCCTTGACGACATCCTTGACGCGGACCTTGCCCTTGCGGAGGCGCTCGCCGATCTCGAGGAGCTCCTCGACGGCGACCGAGCTGTTGAGCACGGCCTGGAGCATCTTGCGCTCGCCGTCTTCGATGCGCTTCGCGATCTCGACTTCACCTTCGCGGGTGAGCAGCGAGACCGAGCCCATCTTGCGGAGGTACATGCGAACGGGGTCGCTCGTACGCGAGTACGCGTACTCCTCGTCCTCGTCGACTTCCTCTTTCTCTTCCTTGTCGCCGATGAGGCTGCCGGCCTCTTTCGGCGCCTGATCGACGATGTCGGGGCGACGGCCACCGGCGCCATCGACGACCTCGATGCCGTGATCGCCGAGCGCCGACAGCCAGCTGTCGATCTGATCGGTCGACACGACGTCCTCGGGCATCGCGTCGTTGACCTCGTCGTACGTGACGAAGCCCTTCTGCTTGCCGAGCTCGATCAGCTTGTCTTTGGCGCTGGTCGCGGCGTTCGAGTTGTTGTTGCCGCGGCCCTTCTTGCCGGCGCGGCCTTCCTCGGCGAGCGCGGCGGCGTCGGCGTCGGCCGACGACGTGCGTGCACCGCGGCGATCTTCGAGCTCGTCGTCATCGTCGTCGCCGAACGCGACCGGTTCCGGCACGACATCGTCGTCGACGTCGAGCAGGTCGGGCATCCCGGCGGTCGCGCCGGCCTTGCCGGGCTTACCGGGCTTGCCGGGCTTCGCCTTCGCGACGGGCGCGAAGTCATCGTCATCATCATCGTCGCCGCCGCCGCCGCCACCCTCATCATCTTCGCCGCGCGCCTTCGCCGGCTTGCCGCCCTTACCAGGCTTGGCCGTGGGTGCACCCTTCGCGAGCTTGCCGACCGCGACCGGCGCGCCGAGCTTCTTCACCTTCTCGTCTTTACCGTTCGGCTTCGCAGCAACGGCGGGCGCCTTCGCTTTTCCGTCCTTGGCAGCAACAGGTGCAGCCACGGGCTTCTTCGCGGGGGTCGCTTTAGCCTTTGTCGTCGTCGGGGACTTCGCCATTTAACTCTGCCTGCTTTCGGTTGGACGCGATCTCAGCCTCGAGCCGTTCGACCTGCTCGTGGTTCCCAATTCTGCGTGCGACTCCGAGCTGCGCCTCGAGGCGGGTCAGCTCCGGGTTGCTCGTACCGCGTTTTGCGGCTTCGAGCTTCTTTTGAAGCCCATGCTGCTCGACCATTTTCTTGCGGGTCTCGAGCAGGCGCACCATTTCGGCGAGCGCCGCGCGTGGATCCTTATGCTCGGAATACTTTCCGGACATCACGGTCTGCGCGATCGACGATGGAAGGTGCAAGGGGGCAAGCTCTAGGAAGGACTGGCCATCCCGAGCCGCGGAATACATGGCGCGAAGCGTTTCGTCCGTCAAGAGCCAAAAAGCCTTGTCTGCCTCGGTGCTTGCGATCAATGAACGGTGGTCGGTGAGCAGCTGGATGATCTCGAGCTCCTCGGTGGGCGGCGCGACGGTCTTTGCCGGTACGGCCGGACTCGCGGTTTGTGGAGCCTGCGGCGCATTCGGCTGCGATCGGTAGCCCCCAGCACCCTGCTGGGGGGACCGGCCGCTCGCCCGCTGGACCGCGGCTCGGACCACGCCGGGGTCGATCTCGAGGGCCTTCGCGAGCGTGTCGATCACGAGGTCGCGCTTGAGCGGGTTCTGGATCCGGATCGTGAGGCGCGCGGCATCCTCGAGCGCTCGGGTCCGCGCGTCGGTGTTGTTCCGAGCTTTGCCCCAGACCTCGAAGCAGAAGAACTCGATGCCACCGATCGCGTGCTCGATCGCTTCGCGCAACTGCACGCCACCGCCGGCCGCCACCATGCTGTCCGGATCGACGCCATCTTGCAGGATGCCGCCGCCGCCCGAGCGCGCGTGGCCGGGCCGGCGCGCGACCAGCACTTCGACCTCGGCCTCGACGCAGGTCTGGAGCGCGTGGATCGTCGCCTTGTAGCCGGCCGAATCACCGTCGTAGAGCAGCACGACCTTGTCGGCGTGACGCTTGAGCGTCAGCACCTGCTCGACGGTCAGCGCCGTGCCGAGCGGCGCGACGACCTCGGTGAGCTCGGCCTGGTGCAGCGTGATGACGTCGAAGTTGCCTTCGACCAGCACCGCGCGGCCGCGCTCCTTCATGCCCTCGCGCGCCTGCGCGAGCCCGAACAGCAGCTTCGATTTCTTGTAGACCGTGCTCTCGGGGCTGTTGATGTACTTCGGCGCCTCGTGGCCATCCGGGCTCGGCTCTGCCTTCGCGATCAGGCGCGCCGAGAACCCGTGGACCTCGCCACCCGGTTGGATGATCGGGCAGACCAGGCGATCGCGATACACGCTGTAGTAGCCGCTGCGGTTCGGCTGCGGTCGCACGAGCCCGAGCCGGGTCGCGAGCTCCAGGTCGACGCTCTTCGCCTTCAAGTAGTCGACGATCGCGTGCCAATCGGGCGGCGCGTAGCCGAGCTGGAACTTCTCGATCGTCTCCGCGCCGACGCCGCGCTTGTCGAGGTAAGCACGGCCGAGCTCGCCGCGTTTCGGATCCGCGAGGACCTCGCGAAAGAACGCGGTCGCGTGCTTGTTGATGTCGAGCATCGACAGCTTCTCGCCACGCGAGCGCCGGAGCTCCGGCGATTCGTCGACCTTCGGCACCTCGATGTTGAACCGCGCGCCGAGCCCCTCGGCCGCTTCGACGAAGCTCTTGCCCTCGATCTCCATCACGAACTTGATGACGTCGCCGCTCTTCTGACAGCCGAAGCAATGGAAGAAGCCCTTGTCGGGCATCACGTTGAACGACGGCGACTTCTCGCTGTGGAACGGGCACAGCCCCTTCCAGCTCCGGCCGGCTTTCTTCAACTGCACGTGCTGGCCGATCACCGCGACGATGTCCGCGCGCGTCTTGATCTCTTCGATGATGTCGTCGGCAATCATGTGATCACGGCACTGCGTTCCCCAACGCAGCCCGAACGCCAGACTTTGACCGATCCACGCGCGAGCCGCTAGTGCGTAGCTTCGACGAGCACGTACACGATCAGACACAGCGTCAGCGCGATCCACAGCCCCAACATCCCCTGGATCGCGCGGGTCGTGCCCGCGGCGAGCTTGGAGCCGTGATCCTCTTGGCCGAGGTCGTGACGGTGCTTCTTGCGGACCCCGCCAGCCATGGCTGTTTCGTCACTCACGTCACACCGTCTATCACAACCACAGGCACAGGCACACAGCAGGTCACACCGTCATCGGCCGGCGTCGCGCATCAGGCGTGCGAACGCGGTTCCGGCCGCGGTCGCGATCGTCTCGATCGACCCGATCTGCGCATCCCGCGTGGTCGCGACGGCGAGTAGGCACATCACCTTGCCGGCGATCGCGATCGGGACGACCGCGAGCTCGCGGGGCTCACCGTCGGCGGAGGGCTCGAGCTCGGACAGCAGGCGCGCGTCGAGCGCGGCGAGCTCTCCGGGCTTGCCGCGCACGGTCATGGCGCTCGCGACGGCCCTCGGCACGAGACCGGGCTCGTCCATCGGCACCGCGAGCTCCGGCTGATCGGCACCCGATCGACAGAAATACTTCCACCCGGTCGCGCTGCCGCCGCGGATCACGAACAGCATCGCGGCGTCGGCGCACGGAGCGAAGCGCACCAGCGCGTCGATCACGAGCTCGGCGACCCGATCGCGATCGGGACTGCGCCGGATCGCCTTGGCCGCATCGGCGAGATTGTCGGAGTCGCGCTCCTCGGCCGGGGCCTGCGGCGGTGGGTCGACGCCACCGACCGGCGTCATCGCGACCTTGCGAATCGCGATCCGGCCGAGCGCCTTCTTCGGTTTCGAGGGCTCGCGTTTGCGATCGGTCAATCGCCGCGACGGCCGCTCCGCCGGGGCAGCTTCGTCGATGGTCTTGACGTACGCGCGACGATCGCGCCCGGCGGGCTCGCCCTCCGGGCCGGGCAAGGCGCTCGACGACGACGAGGCCGCGGCTTCGATCGCCGCGGCTGCGAGCGCGGCCAATGCGGCGGTGTCTCGCCGCGGTCCAACACCTTCATCCGAGGCCTCGGAGACTTCGATATCGATGTCGATCGGGTAGTCCGGCTCGACGTCGATCGGAATCTCGACCTCGGAGTCGGCCTCGTCCTCGAAGTCTCCGAACTGCGGAAACGGTGGGATCGTCCCGCCGCGCGAGCGCAAGAACCGCGCGTTGCGGACGATCCCGTACACGCGCTCGAGCTGGTAGCGCATGCGCTGCTCGGCCGCGATCGACATCACGAGGTCGGCCGCCGTCACGCGGAGCGCCGACGCGATCTCCGCGAGCGCTTCGTCGTCGAGCGGATCGGTCCCCGCGAGGGCGACCTGGCCGTCCGCGAGGCGGAGCAGCGGCACGCATTGGTAGCGCTCCGCGACATCGGACGAGAACTGGGTTTGTAGCGTCGGATCGGCGCGCTCGAAGTGCCGCGCGAGGGCCGCCGGCAAGCCGTGTTGCTTGCCGAGTGCGCGCGACAGCTCGTCGAGATCGATGAAGCCGAGCTCGATCAGGTTCGTGCCGAGGCGTCCGCCCCACACGACCTGCGCGCGCAGCGCCTGCTCGAGCTTGGCAGCGTCGAGCGTGCCTGCGGCGACGAGTAGCTCCCCGAGCCGAGCCACCTACGCGACCGTGACGTCTTTGCAGAGATAGACGTCTTGGATCGCGTTCAACAGCTCGACGCCATCCTTGAACGGGCGTTGGAACGCCTTGCGACCCGCGATCAGGCCCATGCCGCCCGCGCGCTTGTTGATCACGGCGGTCGTGACCGCGTCGTGCAGATCGTTTGCGCCCGAAGCGCCACCCGAGTTGATGAGGCCGATCCGGCCCATGTAGCAGTTCGCGACCTGCCAGCGAGTGAGGTCGATCGGATTGTCGGTCGTCAGCGTCGAGTAGACCTTCTTGTCGGTCTTGCCGAAGCCCTTGAGCGCGGGGTCGTTGTAGCCGCCGTTCGACTCCGGAATCTTCTGCTTGATGATGTCGGCCTGGATCGTCACGCCGAGGTGGTTGGCCTGGCCCTGGAAGTCCGCCGACACGTTGTGATCGGTCGTCGCGGTCTTGAACGCGTTGTTGCGGACGTAGCACCACAACACCGTGAACATGCCGAGCTCGTGCGCTTCGGCGAACGCCTCGGAGACCTCCTGGAGCTGGCGGCGCGACTCCGGCGAGCCCCAGTACACCGTCGCGCCGACGGCCATCGCACCCATGTCGAAGCACTGGCGCACGTTGCCGAACGGCACCTGGTCGTACGTGTTCGGATACGAGAACAGCTCGCTGTGGTTGATCTTGACGATGAACGGGATCTTGTGCGCGTAGCGCCGCGCGACCGAGCCGAGGACGCCGAACGTCGACGCGACGGCGCTACAGCCACCCTCGATCGCCAGCTTCACGATGTTCTCGGGATCCATCATCATCATGTTCGGCGCGAACGACGCCGCCGCCGAGTGCTCGATGCCCTGGTCGACCGGAAGGATCGACGTGTACCCGGTCCCGGCGAGCCGGCCGTGGTCCATCATCCGCTGCAAGGCGCCCATGACCCGGGTCGTCCGGTCGGTCGCGATGAAGGTGTCGTCGATATACCGGGGCGACGGTAGCGTGAGCTGGCTCGCCGAGATCGTCTTGCACTGGTGCTCCAGCAGGCTCGCCTGCGGGCCGAGGATGTCGCGGATCTTGGCAATCTCCATGGTAAGGGTTTTAGCCCTCGCCATTTGTCGGTTGCAATCGGGGGCGACCGCTCGATAAATACATCCGTCCGGAGGGAGACCCGCCTATGCGCTTAACACTCGGTTTTTTCCTGATTTCAGCAGCCACCGCCTGCGGTGGTGGTGACACGACCACCGTCGATGCCCAAGACGTCGGCTTCACCAAGCCGAAGGCCACGCTCAAGGCCAACATGCAGGTCTCGACCGGGGTCTGGACCGAAATCGGCGACGCCGACCTCACGAGCTGTGCCGCCGACGCGGGGACCGCCCAGGTGGTCACGCTCAACACCAAGGTCGTCGATTTCCAGAACCAGACCGCGGTCCCGGCCGCGACGGTGATCGCGTTCCCCGGCATCGACACGGCGAACCCGTTCGACACCAAGACGTCCGACGCGAACGGCCTGATCAGCTTCACGATCCCGCCGGGCACCAAGCGCTTCGGGTTCAAGATGTCGGCGGACTCGCAGTTCCCGACGTTCCTGCTCAACCAGTACGTGCTCGCGACGGACGTCGACGGCGCCGGGATGACGACGGAACCGGCGACCGTCCAGAGCGTGTCGAACGCGACCGCGGCGCTGTTGCCGGCGCTGATCGGTCAGACCCGCACACCGGGCACCGGCGTCGTTGCGGGCGCGGTTCGCGACTGCGGCCGCCACGAGATCTCGAACTACGTCGCGACCGTGTCGTCGACGTCGGGCACGGCGACGCCGATCGCCGGGGCGCAAGCGTTCTACTTCTCGCTCGCTCCCGAGCTGCCGGTCCACCACACCCAGGCCGAGGCCGCGGCGGCGAACGCGCTGTTCATGGGCATCCAGTTGCCGGCGACCTCGATGGCGTATGTCCAGGCGTGGGGCTTTCCGACCGCCGCGGATCTCGCGAGTGGTGAGATGAAGCTGGTGTCCGAGCTGGCGGTGCCGGTGCTCGCCGATACCGTGGTCACCGCCTCGTTCGAACCGCTCCACAACTAAGTGGTCATGCGCGAGCGCCTCGCGCGAGTCGTCGCCGATCCGGGACGCGCGGCCGCGTTGACCTGGCTCGTCGTCGCGATCAGCGTGACGATCCTGGTCCGGATCGACGTCACGCTGCCTGGCATCGGCCATCTCGGCAGCGCGCTCGTCGCGGTGTTGTTCCTGTACGCGCCGGTGTTCGTCGCGTGGTTGCGCAAGGAAGACCTCGACGACTACGGGTTTCGTGCGGCGCCGCTGAAGCGCGGCCTGATCACGGCCGCGGTGACGATCGCGGTGGTATTCCCGTTGTTCGTGCTGGGCTACTTCGCGTTCTACGAGATCGCGTGCAAGTCGGCGACGCTCGCGCACCTCGTGCCGAAGAACATGTGCGCGCAGTACGCCGGCCTCGGCGGCCTTCACGCGCCGAAGCTCACGCTCGAGTTCGGCGAGTTCTGTCTCGTGCAGATGGTGGTCGTCGCGCTGCCCGAGGAGTTGTTCTTCCGCGGCTTTCTGCTCCACATGCTCGAGAAAAAATATCCGCCGACCCGCCGCTTCCTCGGCGGCGGCATCGGCAAAGCTCTGGTGTTGTCGGCGCTCGCGTTCGCGCTGATCCATCTACCGAAGGATGGCGATCCCCGCGCGCTCGCGACGTTCTTCCCGGGGCTGGTGTTCGGTTGGATGCGCTCGGCGACGCGATCGATCCTGGCGGGAACCGTGACGCACGGGGCCTCGAACATCTTGATCCGGCTGCTAGAGTCCAGCGTTCGCCGATGAGCGCGGGAAGCGCGGAACCCGTGGAACCCCGATGACCGTCGCCGCCCTGTTCGACATGGACAACACGTTGCTCCGCGGCGACACCGGCATGTCGTGGACGCGCTTCCTGTATCGCCGGGGCGATCTGCCGGTCGCGATGGTCGCGAAGGTCGTGTACTGGAGCGCGCTCTACAAGCTCGCGGTGCTCGACATGGAGGCGGTCGTCACGCGCTTGGTCGCCGACCTCGAGGGCGACTCGGAAGCCGAGATGATCGCGAAGTGCGAGGTCTGGTATCGCGAGGACGTCGCCCAGCTCGTCGCACCGGCGGCGCTCGTCGCGATCGCGCGCCATCGTGCGGCGGGTCACACGATCGTGCTGGCGACCGGGTCGACGGTGTACGCGGCGCGGCCGGTCGCGGCCGGCATCGCGATCGATCACGTGCTCGCGACCGAGCTCGAGGTCGACGCGAGCGGCAGCTTCACCGGCAAGCCCCGCGTGCTGTGCTTCGGCCGCCACAAGGTCGCGCTCGTCGAGCAATGGGCGAAGCGCGAGGGCATCGATCTCGCGAAGAGCTACTTCTATTCGGACAGCTACAACGACCTGCCGATGCTCGAGCGGGTCGGGACCGCGATCGCGGTCAATCCCGACGCGCGGCTACGGCGTCACGCTCGCAAGAACGGGTGGCAGACCCAGCACTGGTCTTGAGCTAGGATTCGCGCATGAGGATCGTGCTCGCTGTGTTGCTGCTCACGTCGCTCGCGTCCGCCGAGACCAAGACGATCACCAAGACGATCACCAAGACGATCAAGGATGCCAAGCTCGCGGTCACGGTCCCCGATGACTGGAAGCTCGCGGTCGTCAAAGACATCGGCCTGACCGGCGCGTCGCCCGACAACCAGGTCGCCGTGCTCGCCTGGAGCGTCGACACCGTCGATGCCGCCGCGGGTCAGAAGAAGATCGAGGGCGAGCTCTACAGCATGATCTTCTCGCCGAAGTGGGACCAGCCGACCACCGGCACCGGCCACGATCTCAAGATCACGTACCTCGTCGGCGTCGGCAAGGCGAAGAGCGGTGACGTCACGATCCACGCCGCCGTCGTCGGTCCCGCGGCGAACAAGAAGGGCCTGTTGATCGCGACCGTGGTGCGCGTCGATAAATACGACGCCCACAAGGCCGAGATCGACAAGATCCTGAACAGCGTCCAGGCCGCAAAGTAATAAACTATTGCGATCGATCTTCGTCGCGATCGAGTAGGCTGCGCGTCGACATGGGTGGTTCACCTGTCCTTCGCGGGTTGGCCGCGATTCCTGCGGTTCGCCGGCTGATCGAGCTCGCGCTCGATGAAGATCTCGGTCGTGGCGACGTCACGTCGCAGGTCACGGTCGGGAGCCACGGACCGACGATCCGCGCTGACATGAACGTGCGCGAGCCGATCGTCGCGTTCGGCGTCGACCTCGCCGCCGCGGTGTTCGCGATGGTCGACTCGAGCATCGACGTCGAGATCATCTCGCCCGATGCGTCGCGGCTGGATCGCGGCGCGCTGATCCTCGCGGTCAAAGGGCCGGCGCACGGCGTGCTCGCCGCCGAGCGCACGGCGCTGAACTTCATCCAACGCCTGTCGGGCGTCGCGACGCTCGCGAAGCGCTACGCCGATGCGGTCGCGTCGGCCGGCGCAGGCCCCAAGGTTAGGGTCGTCGATACGCGCAAGACCACCCCGGGGTTTCGCGTCCTCGAGAAAGCGGCGGTGCTCGCGGGCGGCTGCGGCAATCATCGCTTCGATCTCGGCTCGGGGATCCTGATCAAGGACAACCACATCGCCGCGTGTGGCTCGGTCCGCGCGGCGGTCGAAGCGGCGAAGGCGAAGGCGCCGCATCCGCTGCGCATCGAGGTCGAGGTCACGAACCTCGGCGAGCTCGACGAAGCGCTCGCGGCCGGCGCGGAGGTCGTGCTGCTCGACAACATGTCGCCCGCGCAGGTCGAGGTCGCCGCGGCGCGCGCCCACGGCCGCAACGTCCTCGTCGAGGTCTCCGGCGGCATCACGCTCGCGACGATCGGCGACTACGCGCGCGCGGGTGCGGACTTGATCTCGGTCGGTGCTCTCACTCACTCGGCCCCCGCGGTCGATATCGGATTGGACGTTCGCTGATGCGCACCTGGCTCGGGATTCAACGCATCGATCTCGAGGTCTGCAACTCGACCAACGATGAAGCCGCTCGCTATGCCCGCGCCGGCGCGAGTCATGGCACGGTCGTGATCGCGGAGCGCCAGCACGCGGGCCGTGGCCGGGAAGGGCGCGCGTGGGCCTCGCCGGTCGGCGGGCTCTATATGTCTGCCGTGATGCGGCCGCCGTTGCCGCTCGCGGATGTGCCGCCGATGACGCTCGCGATCGGCATCGCCGTGTGCGACGCCGCGCGCGCGTTCGGTGCGCCGGCCGTGTTGAAGTGGCCCAACGACGTGCTGGTCGGCGACAAGAAGCTCGCCGGCGTGTTGCTCGAGACCCAGAGCCAGGGCGGCAAGCTCGATTCGGTGATCGTCGGCGTCGGCGTCAACCTCGAGGTCGTGCCGAGCGCGGTGTCGGATCGCGCGACCGCGCTGGCCGTCGCCTCTGCTGGTGTCGATCGCGAGCTGTTCATCGAAGAGCTGCTCGTGCAGCTCGAGCGCTGGGTCGATCGCTACGTCGCGTGCGGCGTCGAATCGATCATCCCTGCATGGCAGCAGCGGATGGCGCACGGTCTTTCTGCGCGCGCCGTGATCGACGGCACGGCGCTGACCGGCGAGCTGGCAGGAATCGATCGCGATGGCGCGCTGCTATTGCGCGATGATGCCGGCACGATGCATCGAGTTCGATCCGGTGACGTCGAGGTGATTCGCCCGACCGCCGTGCTATCACCTAGTGCATGAAGGCCACGTTGATCGCGATCGCGAGCCTCCTCGTGGTGGCAGGCGTCGCGCTCGTCTTGTTGATGTCGAGCACCGACGCGACCCCGCCCACCCCGCGCGCGCGTTCCGCCGCCGGCAGTGCGGGCGTCGCGGTCGCACCGACGACCTCCACGGATCGGCCGTCGCTGCCGGCGCCGCCACCGAGCCTCGTGGCCACCAGCGGTAGCGGCTACGCGATCGGCGACACCAAGCTTCGCGATCATCGCAGCGGCAGTAACGCCCCGCGCGACATCCCGCCGAATCCACACCCGGCGAACGCACGCGACCTGCCGAGCGAGCTGACCCATGCGATCTCGCAGCAGGTAAAGAATCAGATCTACGCGTGCGCCGCGGCGGTGCCGAAAGACGCGAAAGGCGACAAGCCGAAGGTCATCGGTCAGCTCAATGTCGCGATCAAAGACCACATGCTCGCGATCACCGGCATGGCGCTGGAGACTCGCGACATCAGCGACCCAGCCGCGGCGACGGCGCTCACGCAGTGCGCACAGGAAAAAACCGCAGGCTTCACATCGCCGGCAAAAGATCAGGCCGACCTCGCGGACTACAACATCCAGGTCAACTTCGCGATCCCCTGATCGGGACCAGTTGCAACTGCGTCGCGCTTGCGACGCCTTCACCACAGTGCGTCAGCCAGTGTCACGCGTCGCACGGTTCGCTGCGCGATTTCCCGTAGTAGACCGATAGGGCGGAAGCGGTTGATGCACCACACCCAGGTATGTATAGTCCCGCGCCTCATGCGGATTGCCGACCGCGCGATGTTGTTCGCGACCCTCCTGCTCGTCGTAGCGGGTTGCGATCAACTGAATGGACGAAGTGAGAACCGCAAGGGGAACAACTTCTTCCGCGACCAGAGGTTTGTCGACGCGGTCGCCGCGTATCAGACCGCGATCAAGACAGTCGACGAACCGACGATCCACTACAACCTGGCGCTCGCTTACTCGAAGGTGTTCCACCCGGGCAGCGATATCGATGTGCTGCTCGATCAGGTCGGCACCGATGCGTGCTCCGTGATCCCGGGAGTGAAGCAGATCGACAAGCAGGTCTGCATCAAGAACGATTCGAAGAAGGACGACAAGCACTACACCGAGTGCGACGAGAAGAACGTCTGTCCGTCGAGTGCGACCTGCACCAAGGCCAAGCTGTGCTCGATCCCGAACAACGCCCTGGCCGACCTCGCGACGGAGCACTTCGCGATCTGGATGAAGGCGCACCCCACCGATAACGACACCCGCGCGCTGATGACCCAGACCTGGATCGACTCGTCGCAGTACAAGAAGGCGCTCGACTACTGGGAAGAGCTCGACAAGGCCAAGCCGAACGATCCGCAGATCATGGGCAGCCTCGCCGGCATCAACTTGAAGGCGAACGATTGGCGCACGTCGATCGAGTGGTACCTGAAGCTCGCGGCGGTCGCGACCGAGCCCTCGGCGAGGGTCGCGGCCTACCAGTTCATCGGCAACGTCGCCTGGTCCAAGCTCAACTCGAAGACGCTGACCCGCGAGGACAGCGTCGAGCTCGCCGACCGAGGCATCGGAGCACTCCAGCATGCAGCCGCGCTACAGCCTGATAACCCCAAGCCTTACGGGCTGATGGCCTCGATCAACAACTTCCGCGGCCAGGCCCAAGGGCCTGCCTGGGCGAGCGCCATCGATCGTGCAAATGCTCAAGATCTCCAGCACACTTCGCACGTTCTTAACGTGAAGGCGAAGGCTGCCGCGGGCGCGATGACCCCACCGACTCCGGCACCCGCGGCCGGAACCAACCCCCCTGCTGGCAAGACCGGCGGCTGATTCGCCCACCAAGGAGAACGAATGGCCACCGACGATCTCGATAAAGCACCGGCACCGCTCGACGGTTCGATGTTCGGCAACTTCAGCGCTGCGCAGCACCGCAAGTCGCCGCCATGGGCTGCACCGGTCCTGATCGGCGCGGTCGCGCTGCACGTGATCCTGTTCGTCACGATGTGGGTGAAGACGATCTGGCAGCTCGATCAGCTCGATAAACCGAAGTCGACGATCGATCTCGCGGTCGCGCCGCCGCCGCCGCCGCCGCCGCCGCCGCCGCCGGGTGGCGCGAAGCCGCACGATCAGCAGATCACGCCGAAGAAGAAGACGGTCAAGGACATCGTCCAGCCGATCAAGATGGAGAAGCAGGAGGTCGCCCAGACCGAAGACAAGGGCGATCCGAACGGCGAGATCGGTGGTGAAGAAGGAGGCGTTGCCGGCGGCGTCGTCGGTGGCGTCGTCGGCGCACCGCCACCGCCACCGCCACCTCCGCCGCCTCCGCAGCCGCCGCAGAACGTCCCGCCGACGATGCTCGAGGGCTCGCGGATCTCCGGCGACAAGATGATCGCGCCCGATGACGTGACCAAGACCGAGATTCAACGCTCGGGCAAGGACAAGGTCGTCGGCTCGTTCAAGCTCTGCCTGACCGTCGACGGTTCGATCTCGAACGTCACGATGCTCAAGTCGACGGGCTTCGGCGCGTACGACACGAAGATCCAGGGAAAGATGCGGAGCGAGTGGCGATACAAGCCCTACAACGTGAACGGCAAGCCCGTCCCCGTTTGCACCGCTGTGACGTTCATCTACTCGCAGAAATAGTAAGAAGTGACCACCTAACAGGAAAGTGCCATGGGACTCGACCTCGTACAGATCTTCAAGGACGCCAGCATCATCGTCCAGTGCATCACGGTCTTGATGGTGCTCATGTCGGTGTTCATGTTCTACGTGATCGCCGAGCGGCTCCTGACGTTCCGCGCGGCGAGCGATCAGAGCATTCGCTACGTCCAGGCACTGGGTGAGTTCCTCCGCCAGCACAAGGTGAACGAGGCGCTCCAGGCGGCTCGGCACTCGAGCAAGAGCCCCGTCGCGAAGGTGATGGAGTCGGGCCTCCAGGCGCTGCTCCAGGGTCGCGAGGCGTTGAAGACGGATGGCCCCGACGATGTCGGCGACTTCGATCTCGTCGACAGCGTCAACCGAGCGCTCGAGCGCGTGAAAGAGCGCGAGACGGCGAACCTCCGCAAGGGTCTGCCGTACCTCGGCACCGTCGCTTCGGCGACGCCGTTCATCGGCCTCCTCGGCACCGTCGTCGGTATTCTCGGAACCTTCCAGTTGCTGAAGGGCAACAACGTCTCGATCACCGAGATCGGCCCGAAGATTTCAGAAGCCCTCGTGTCGACCGCGATCGGTCTCGGCGTCGCCATCATCGGCGCGATGTCGTTCAACTTCTTCACGTCGCGCGTCGAGAACTACGTCATCGACATGAACGACGTGTCGAGCGAGTTCATCGACTACGTCTTGCGCGAGGGTCGGGGCTAACCATGGCTGGCCGCGCCGGACACTCGCATCGCCGTTGGCGGATCGTTGGAAAGAAGCCGCACATCGATCAAGTCCGGAACGACATCAACGTGACGCCGCTCGTCGACGTCATGCTCGTCCTCCTCATCATCTTCATGCTGATGACGATGATCATGGGGCGCGGTAAAGACGTGACGCTGCCCAAGGCGTCGAACTACTCCGAAGAGAAGGACAAGATGCAGCCGATCGTGTCGGTCGACAACGACGGCACGATGTACGTCGAGAAGAACAAGCTCGGTCCGGTCAACGACGCGACGCTGAAGGAGATGGCGCTGCAGATCCAGGCCGCGTGGGCCGCGCCGAAGAACCCCGAGGGCGTCGGTCGCGTCTACATCAAGGGCGCGGATCTCGTCGAGTACGGCAAGATCAAGCCGATCATCGTCTATCTCAACAAAGAGCTGCAGATGCAGCAGATCGACCTCGCAATCGCGAAGGCGAAGGACACGGGGAAATAGCCGCCATGGGGATGTCATCCGGCGGAAATAAGAACGCCGTCCAGAGCGAGATCAACGTCACGCCGCTGATCGACGTGCTGCTCGTGCTGCTGATCATCTTCATGGTGATCATGCCGGTGATGATGCAGATGGAGACCCTCGAGGTCCCACGCAAGATCGACGACAAGAACGAGATGCCGGACCCGAACGCCAGCCTCCTGACGGTCAAGGTCAAGCGTGACCTCAGCGTGGTGTTCAACGACGGCGACAAGGATCAACCGATCCAGTTCGTCGACCTGGCCAAGACGCTTCGCCCCAAGCTCGAGGCGATGCACGCGGGTACCGAGAAGGTCGTGTTCGTCGACTTCGAGCCCGAGACCCCGTGGTCGGGCGTGGTCGAGACCATGGACACGATTCGCTCCATCGCGAGCGACACCAACCACGACGAGATCAAGGTCGCGTTGAAGACCGAAGAAGACAAGCCGGGCACCGCGCCGTAGCGGTCTTCTTCCCCAACGCCGGCCGAAGCTAGAACCAGGCTGGCCTCGGTCTGTCCTGGGTCCGGTCCGGTACGCGAACAGTGCGTCTCGATCGCGACGCGATTCTGGCCCGTGTCGACCGTGAGGGTGCGACACCGATTGCGACTGCCGCTGAGGCGCTGTCACGTGTCGTGATCGGATCTGCTCCTCGGCGATCGAATCGCCGGTGATACAAGACAATGAACTGCTTGACACATTCACGTGGTTCTCGTTACAAGCGGTCGATTTTCCGGGTGCACTTCGTCGAGGAGCTTAGATATGTCGGCTCGATTTCTGATCGCGTTAGTGGTCGTGAGCTCGGTGGGTACCGCGTGTACCACCCAGGAGAGCTTCACGAATCTCAACCCCGACGGTCCGCCGGCGATCGCCGAGGTGCGGCTGAAAGAGTCGTACACGAACGCGGCTAACCCGACGACGTTTCTGACGCGCCGGGTGTTCGGCTTCGGCACGTTCCCCGACGCGACCGCGGATGTCGATCACGACGTGACCTCGGCCTCGGCGAGCGGTCAGTCGATGCGCATCATCATGGACGAGCTTTTGCTCGGCAACCGGCTCGAAGAGATCCAGTGCCGCGGCCAAGTCGACGCCGACGCGTTCAGCTCGGTCCCCGACGGCGCGACCCCGGATGACATCGCGGCGTGCTCGGTCAACACCGACTCGCTCAAGACCTCGTGCCGGGGCGACCACGCGGTCTGCATCTGTCACATCGCCGGCGGCTGCGGCGCGATCGCCGAAGGCGACCCGGTCGGCGTGCTCGACGTCAACAACGACGGCGCCGCGGACAACACCAGTTTCAAGGCCGGCGCGGTCGGCATCAAGTGCGGCGCGATCGACGTGCCGATCGATCTCGACATGAGCTACTGGAATCCGTCGGGCGATCAGCAGGTCCCCGCGATGGGTGGCTACGACGCGCTCGGCCCGGCGATCGTGATCGTGCCCCAGGGCGGCAACGTTCCGACCAACTCGACGTGCGGTCTGACGTTCGGCCCCGACGTGCTCGACAAGCAAGGCAACGCCGTTTGTGCACCGCCCGCCGGTCGCCCGGCGAGCTGCTCCGGTGCGATCGATACGTGCCAAGCGGGCCTCGAGTGCACGCCCGGTGATGTCTCGGCGTTCTCGTTCAAGACCGAAGGCCTGCGCGTCACGGTGCTCGGCCTCAGCCAAAACGCAACCAACGTCAGCGCGACGACCGCGATCTTCGTGACCGCGAACGCGCCGATCGCCGCCACGTCGATCGGTGGCATCACGATCACGCCGCCGCCGCCGGTCGACTTCACGATCACGCAGCCGATGCCGGCGCAGATCAAGTTCACGCCGACCACGCCGCTCACGGCGAACACCATGTACACGATCACGTTCCCGGTGACCGTCACCGATACGTTCGGGCAGCCGCTGCCGGCTCCCTACGTGTTCAACTTCACGACCGCTCCCTGAGGAACCACCGATGAATACTCGTAACCTACTCATCGCGACGGTCCTCGGAATCTCCGGGCTCGCCGCGCATCTCTACGCACCCACCCTCGCGGCCGCTCAGGGCTCGACGACCGGCGCTATCCAAGGCACCGTCGTCGACCAGAAAGACGGCAGTGCCCTCGCCGGCGTGACCGTGATCGCGACGTCGCCCGCGATGGCGCAGACGCAGACCGCGATCACCGACGAGAAGGGCACGTACAAGATCAACGATCTGCCGCCCGGTGACTATCTCGTCACGTTCTACTACGCCGACATCACCGTGGAGCACAGCGGCATCCACGTCGGCATCGGCAAGTCGACGCCGGTGTTCCAGAAAATCAACCAGGCCAACGCCGGTGGCGAAGTCGTCCACATCACGGCGACCGCGCCGACGATCGACCCGACGTCGACGACGCAGGGCATCACGATCGACAAGAACTACATCAAGAACATTCCGGTCCCGGGCCGCACGTTCGAATCGGCGCTCGGCGCGGCGGCAGGCTCGCAGGGCGATGCGCTCGGCGTGTCGTTCTCCGGTTCGTCCTCGCTCGAGAACCAGTACTTCGTCGACGGCGTCAACACGACGAACCTGACGTACGGCACGGTCGGCTCGCCGGTCATCAACGACTTCATCGAAGAGATCGAGGTCATCACCGGCGGCTACAACGCCGAGCAAGGTCGCGCGACGGGCGGTATCGTCAACGTCGTCACCAAGTCCGGCTCGAACGAGTTCAAGGGCTCGATCTTCGGCTACTGGCAGCCCGGCGCGCTGACCGCCGCCGCGAAGGTCACGCCCGTCAACGCGAGCTCGATCGACCTGACCGGGAACACGGTCTACAACGCCGACTTCGGCTTCGAGCTCGGCGGTCCGATCATCAAGGACAAGCTGTGGTTCTTCGTCGGCTTCGCGCCGCAATTCGCGTCGACCGACTACACCCGCACGATCAAGCGCCAGTCCGACTGCCGCGTCACCGCGAACCCGTCGGCGGGCATCCCCGAGGGTTCGATCCCGGGCCTGTCGGCTTGCGACAAGCAGTACGCCGACGCGACCGCGGACATCGATCCGCGCACCGGCTTTTACATCACCGACAACGTCGACAGCGAGATTCGCAACGCGTCGAGTACGAACTACAACATGATCGGCAAGATCAACTACGCGGCGACCCCGGAGCACCAGGGCCAGTTGACGTTCGAGGCTCTGCCGAGCTCGCAGCGCAACCCGGGCCTCCTCGGGCCCGCGGCCGCCGGCTACACGATCGATGGGCTCACCACCGATATCTCGGCGAAGTGGACCTCGAAGTTCAACGACAACAAGACCGAGGTCGAAGCGGTCGTCGGCTATCACCGCGACTCGGTCAGCTCGAACGCGCTCAACCCGAACGATCCGAACTATGGCAACTCCCAGCCGTCCCAGCAGCTCGTCGACGGCGACCTCAACCGCTGGGGCCCGGGCTTCGGCGAGACCGACAAGACCAACAGCTACACGGGTTGCAAAGACGGCGCGCCGTCGACCGACGATCCGTATCCGTTGATCACGAACTGTCCGATGCCCACCGAGCCGTACTACGTCGGTGGTCCGGGCGCGATCATTCGCGATGTCGAGCAGCGCCGCAGCGCGAAGATCTCGATCACCCACCGCGTCAAGGCGGCAGGTAGCCACGAGTTCAAGGCCGGCATCGACGTCGAGGACAACCTCTCCAACAAGGCGCGCATCTACTCCGGTGGCGACGCGAGCGGCGGCGGCGGCTTCATCACGAACGACGTCAACGGCCAGCAGATCGAGATCCAGCGCTACGTCCAGCTCACCACGATGGACAACACGGACGCGCGGTTCGACAACACGTGCCGGACGCCAAACCCGTCGGGGACCACCGGCATCATGGGCTCGGCCACGCTGTCGTTCAAGTGCGACTACCTCGGCGGCTCGCCGGGTTCGCCGGGCACGCAGGTCGTCGGTGAGACCTTCAACTGGGCCGCGTACGTTCGCGACTCGTGGCAGATCCAGCCGAACCTCACGCTCAACGTCGGTCTCCGCTACGAAGAGCAGCGGATGCGCTACGCGGACTTCCTGCAGAACACCGTCGACCCGCTCACCGGCGAGACGCTCGGTACGAACGCGATGACGCTCACAGGCAACTGGGCGCCGCGCGTCGGTCTCCTCTACGACTGGACGAAGGAAGGCCGCTCGAAGATCTACGTCCACTGGGGGCGGTTCTACGAGTCCGTCCCGATGGACATCAACGACCGCTCGTTCGGCGGCGAGGTGTTCTACCAGCAGTACTTCAGCAGCACCGGCGACTTCGGCGCGGGCAAGCAGTGCGGCGCCGCGACGGCGAACCACGCCGCCGCGATCGGTGGCCCGGACGGCCTCGGCTGTATGGCGAACCCGGCGGCTGTCGGCGGTGTCGAGCGTCTGATCGGCGCGAGCGGCGTGCTGATCGCCCCCGGCATCCAGTCGCAGTACATGGACGAGGTCATCGGCGGCTTCGAGTACGAGATCCTCGACGATCTCAAGGTCGGCGTCTCGTACCAGCACCGTGCGCTCGGCCGCATCATCGAGGACGTCTCGACCGACGGCGCGCAGACGTACATCATCTCGAACCCCGGCCAATGGTCGAGCACGGAAGAGACCAAGCTCGAGGACCGGATCGCCGCGACCGACGATCCGAAGGACAAGGCTCGCCTGACCAACCAGCTCAAGCTGTTCCAGGGCATCCGGATCTTCGATCCCCCGCAACGCGATTACAACGCGCTCCAGTTCACGCTGACGCGCCGGTTCTCGAAGAAGCTCTACGTCCAGGGCTCGTACACGTTCTCGCGCACCGAGGGTAACTACCCGGGTCTGTTCCAGTCGACCAACGGTCAGGTCGACCCGAACATCTCGTCGCAGTACGACCTCATCGAGTTGCTGTCGAACCACAACGGCGCGCTGCCGCAGGATCGCCCGCACTACATCAAGCTCGACGGTTACTACACGTTCGATCTCAAGAAGGCCGGCGACCTCACGGTCGGTATCCGCTTCCGCGCCGCGTCGGGTGTCCCCGAGAACGCGCTCGGCGGTCACTACCTCTACGGCAACAACGAGTCGTATCTCTTGCCGCAGGGCTCGCTCGGTCGCACCGACTTCGATCACGGTCTCGACGTGCACATCGGGTACGGCCACAACCTGAACAAGAATATGAAGCTCGAGATCTTCGCGGACATCTACAACGTCTACAACCGTCAGGGCACGGCCGCGGTCGACGACAATTACGCGCCGTACTACAAGCTCTCGGCGGCCGGTATGGCGGGCGAGCAGCAGAACGCCAACCCGGTGTCGGGCGGCACGTACGACGACCTGATCTGGGTCAAAGAGATCGACATGAACGGCGTCGAGTCGGCCAAGCCGATCGGCCGCAACCCGAACTTCCACAACCCGGTCGCTCGCTACGCTCCGCTGTCGGCACGCCTCGGCGTCCGCCTCACGTTCTAACAGCGCACCGAGCAGCTCGACGGCGGCGTGCCACGGCGGCGTGCGATCACGTCGCCGTTTTGTGTTTCGGGGCGATCCCTGACCATCGCGTGTCAGGTGCGCGTGCTAGCTACGTGGGGTGGAACGGGATTTCATGAACCCGGAGCAGCGCGCCGCGATCGATCACGGCGACGGGCCGATGATGGTGCTCGCGGGCGCGGGCACGGGCAAGACCCGCGTCCTCGTGCATCGCATCGCGCACCTGGTCGAGACCGGCTGCGATCCGCGCTCGATCCTCGCGGTGACGTTCACGAACAAGGCGGCCGGCGAGATGCGCCACCGCCTGCGTGCGCTGCTCGGGTCGCGCGCCGATGCGATGTGGATCGGGACGTTCCACTCGACGTGCGCGCGGATCCTGCGCAAGCACGGCGACGTGCTCGGGCTGACTCGCAGCTTCGTGATCTTCGACGACGACGACCAGATGAAGCTGGTCGATCGCCTGTTGAAAGAGTCCGGCCTCGACGACCAGGTCTCGACGCGCACGATCCTGTCGCGGTTCGATCGGGCGAAGAATCGCGGCGTCAGCCCGATCGAGGTCAAGACCGGCTCGTTCGACGACGTCGTCGAAAAGATCTATCCGATGTACGAGAAGCAGCTCGCGAAAGAGAACGCGGTCGATTTCAACGACCTGTTGCTGAAGACGCTCGCGCTGTTCAAGCACGAGGCGACCCGGCGCACGCTCGAGGTCCGGTTCTCGCACGTCCTCGTCGACGAGTTCCAGGATACCAACCTCGTCCAGTACAACCTCGTGCGGCAGTTCGCCGAGGCGACGCGCAACCTGACGGTGGTCGGCGACGACGATCAATCGATCTACGCGTGGCGCGGTGCGGAGCCGCGCAACCTGCTCGATTTCGACCGTGACTTTCCCGACGCGACGGTGATCAAGCTCGAGCACAACTACCGCTCGACCCAGATGATCCTCGATGCCGCGAACGGGATCATCCGCCACAACCGCGACCGCCACGAGAAGGCGCTGTGGACCGATCAGCCGGGCGGCGACCCGCTCGAGATCTATCAGGCCGGCGACGAGCGCGGCGAGGCGTACTTCGTCGCGCAATCGATCCGGCGGCTGATCGATGAAGGGCCGATGTCCCCCAGCGACATCGCGATCCTCTACCGCACGAACGCGCAATCGCGGGTGCTCGAGGAGCACCTCCGTGCGGCGCGCGTGCCGGCCAAGGTCGTCGGTGCGGTGTCGTTCTTCGAGCGCAAAGAAGTGAAGGACGTGATCGCCTACCTCCGCCTGCTCGGCAATCCCGGTGCGGACTCGGCGTTCGAGCGCGTCGTCAACGTCCCGGCGCGCGGGCTCGGCGAGACCTCGGTCGATCGGCTGCGCGCCGCGGCGCGGGCGAGTAACGGCGGCATGCTCGATGCGGCGAGGCTCGCGGCACGCGGCGACGTCGCAGGCCTCGGACCGCAGCCGCGCAAGAAGCTGCAGGCGTTCGTCGAGCTCGTCGACGGGCTCAAGGACGTGATCTCCGGTGGCGCATCGGTCGCCGAGATCATCATCCAGGTCGTCGATCGCAGCGGTCTGCGCGCGAAGCTCGAGGCCGACGAATCGAGCGACGCGCGCGATCGCCTGGACAACCTCGCCGAGCTCGTGACGATCGCCTCGGACTTCGACGAGGAGAGCGTCGACGCGCAATCGATCGACGCGTTCCTCGAGCGGATCTCGTTGTCGGCGCCGAGCGACAACGCCGGCTCGGCCGAGTCGGTCGTGCTGATGACGATCCACATCGCGAAGGGCCTCGAGTGGCCGGTCGTGTTCATCACGGGCCTCGAGGATGGCCTGTTCCCGTCGCTGCGCGAGCGCGAGGGCCAGAGTGAGGATCTCCAGCTCGAGGAAGAACGCCGGCTCGCGTACGTCGCGATCACGCGCGCTCGCAAGCAGCTCGTGCTCACGCATGCCCGCACCCGCCGGGTGTGGGGCGAGGTCCGGATGCAGGGGCCGTCGCGCTTCCTCGACGATCTGCCGCCCGAGACGCTCGCGGTCAAGCGGCGTGGCGAGCAGACCCCGCGCGCGCCCGGGATCGTGAATGGCAACTGGGAAGCGAAGCGTGCCAAGGGCAATCGCTTCGGTCGTGGTAGCGTGCGCGACGAGTTCGATCAGCGCACGCCCGACGACGATCCGGTGTTCGATGTCGACCGCGATCTGCCGCGCGAAGAACCCGAGCCGTTTCGCAGCGGCGATGCGGTCGCGCACACGCTGCTCGGCGTCGGCCGCGTCGTCGCGATCTCCGGCAACGGCAAGGACATGCGCGTGATCGTCGATTTCCCCGAGGCCGGTCGCAAGACCGTGCTGCCGGGCTTCCTGCGCGCCACCGACGATCAGCTCAACTGAGCGCGCTGGGGCCCCCCGGCCCGTGGTCTGGGATATGGTCGCAGCCATGGCCGACCAACCCGTTGCGACCGCGCCGGTCGACTTCTCGACCCACGTGCTCTCGCTCGCGTCGACCGCGCTGATCGCGCTCGGCAAGATGCCGGCTCCCGACGGTGAACCGCTTCCGATCGATCTCGAGACCGCGCGCCACCTGATCGACGTGCTCGCGATGCTCGAGATCAAGACCAAGGGCAACCTCGAGGAGAGCGAGGCGAAGCTGCTCGCGAGCCTGGTCTATGATCTGCGGGTCGCCGCGGTCGACGTGACGAACGCGAACAAATGAAGCGCTGGATCTTTCTCGTCGTGGTGGTCGCGGCGTGCCGGGAGCGCGAGCCCGTTCCGGGCGCCGGTTCGGGCCTGCAAGCGGTCGCACCGGCGGCGACCACGCGCGTGCTGTATCCAAGCGCGCCGGGGACGTTCGTCGATCTGATCGCGAACGCCAAGCACGGTGTCGTCGCGATCAAGGCCGCCTCGCCCGTCAAGTCCGGCCCGGCCGCGATGTTCCCGGGTGCGCCCGAGGCCACCGCGGACGTCGCGCTCGGCACCGGATTCCTCGTCGAAGCGAACGGCGTGTACGTCGTCACCAACGATCACATCGCGTCGGCGTCGACCGAGCTCGAGGTCGTGTTGCCCGATCGCAGCGAGGTCCCGGCGAAGTTACTCGGCCGCGACACCCGGCTCGATCTCGCGCTGCTCCAGATCGAGGGCGCATCGAATCCAAGAAGGGGCCTGCAGCCGCTGCCGCTCGGCGACTCGAACAACCTCGCGGTCGGCGAGTGGCTCGTCGTGCTCGGCGACCCGTTCGGCGACGACGTCACCGCGTCGGCCGGCATCGTCTCGGCGACCGGTCGCGAAGGAGCGGGCTCGCTCGCCGCCGGCCGGATCATGGGCTACCGCACGTTCATCCAGACCGATGCGCACATCCATCGCGGCAACTCTGGCGGCCCGGTGATCGACACCGCCGGGCAAGTCGTCGGTGTCGCGGTCGCGACCGGCGATCATCTCTCCGAAGTCTCGTTCGTGATCCCGATCGAGCGCGTGCGCGAGGTCATCGGTCAGCTCCGCGACTACGGCGCAGTGGCGCGCAGTTGGCTCGGCGTCAAGGTCCTGCCGGTGACCGCGCAACAGGTCAACGACCTCGTATTGCCGAAGCAGACCGGTGCTCTGGTCACCGAGATCGAGGGCAACTCGCCGGCGGCGCGCGGCGGCGTCAAGGTCGGCGACGTGATCCTGTCGTGGGACAACCGCGAGGTCGACCACAAGTCGTTGCCGTGGCTGGTCGCGCAGACCGCGCCGGGCAAGGCGATCGTGCTCGGTGTCTGGCGCGCGAAGGCGGCGCTGCCACTCACGATCACGACCGAAAAAATGCGCGAATAGCCGCGCGATAGCCGCGCTCAGTAGCAACCGCAGGGCTGCGGCGCGAGGCCGACCAGCTCGAGCGCGTCGCTGCAATCGAGCGCCGCCTCGCGGTAGAGGATGCGGGCCGCGGCCTGAAGTAGCGCCGGACGCTCCTCTTCGGGGCGCGCGAACGCATCTCGGAGGACGGACTTCGCACCTTCGGGAGTGGAGTCAGTGTGCAGCAGCAGCGATGCGACCGAGAACGCCATGTCGACAACATGGATCCATGCTGTCTTTCGTCAAGCTACTTTCATTTGGAAAGTTAGTGGCTATAGTAAAGCGCATGGGTAAGACCGTCGATTCTCACTGCCGGGCGTTCCAGGCGGCGATCGACATCCTCGGCAAGCCGTGGAACGCGCTGATCCTGACCGTGCTCCAGCCCGGGCCACTCCGGTTCACCGAGCTCGCAGCCAAGGCCGAGGGCCCGGGCGACAAGGTGCTCTCGCAACGGCTCAAGGAGCTCGAGGCCTGTGGCCTGGTCGAGCGCTCGGTGGATCCCGGTCCACCGATCAAGGTCAGCTACGAGCTGACCACGAAGGGGCGCGGCTTCGGCGACGTCGCCTCCTCGATCCAGGAGTGGGGGCGCTGCCTCGGCAAGAAGTCCGTCTGACCGCGCCAACCGGCCGGATCCACTACGGGCATGTCGTGGGAATCCATGACAACCTAAACGGGTTCTATGGATACGTTGCGCGACGCGGTCCCATTTCCAGGCACTTCTCTCGCTGATGGCCTCGGGCCAAACGTAACCGCCGGCCCAGGCCGGCCGCCGGTCGATATCTCGGCGCTGACGGACCAGATCCAGTCGACCTCGGGCTTCGTCGACCAGGTGTTCGCGGAGGTCGGCAAGGTGGTGGTCGGCCAGCGCGACATGATCGAGCGCGTGATGATCGGCCTGCTCACCGGTGGTCACTGCTTGATCGAAGGCGTGCCCGGGTTGGCCAAGACGCTGACCGTGAAGACGCTGTCGCAGACGCTGAACGCCAGCTTCTCGCGGGTCCAGTTCACGCCGGACCTGCTGCCGGCCGACATCACGGGCACCATCATCTACAACATGCACACCGGGCAGTTCACGCAGAAGCGTGGCCCGCTGTTCGCGAACCTCGTGCTCGCCGACGAGGTCAACCGCGCACCCGCGAAGGTCCAGTCGGCGCTGCTCGAGGCGATGCAGGAGCGCCAGATCACGATCGGCGATTCCACGCACATGTTGCCCGATCCGTTCCTCGTGCTGGCCACGCAAAACCCGATCGAACAAGAGGGCACGTTCCCGCTGCCCGAAGCACAGCTCGATCGGTTCATGCTGCTGATCAAGGTCGGCTATCCGAGCGCCGCCGACGAGCGCGTGATGCTCGACCTGATGAGCTCGCTCGACGTGCCGCAGGTCCAAGAGGTCGCGACCATCGAGCAGGTCCGCGCGGCGCGCAAGATGGTCAGCTCGGTCTATATCGACGACCGGGTCCGCGACTACATCGTGCACATCGTGCAAGCGACGCGGCGGCCGCGCGACTACGGCCTCGCCGAGCTCGCGCCGCTGATCGAGTTCGGTGGTTCTCCGCGCGCGACGCTCTGCCTCGCCGCTGCCGCCCGCGCGCACGCGTTCATCCGTCACCGCGCGTACGTCACGCCGGACGACATCAAGGCGATCGCACACGACGTGCTGCGCCATCGCGTGCAAGTCACCTACGAGGCTGAAGCCGAGGAAGTTAGCTCCGAAGACATCGTTCGTCGGGTCTTCGAATACTTGCCGGTGCCGTAGGCATGGGACTCGACACCGCCGAGCTGTTCAAGAAGGCGCGCAAGATCGAGATTGCATCGCGCCGTCTCGTCGACACGCAGCTCGCGGGTCAGTACCACGCCGTGTTCAAGGGGCGCGGGTTGATCTTCTCGGATGTCCGTCCGTACTACCCGGGCGACGACGTGCGCACGATCGATTGGAACATCACCGCGCGGATGAACGCGCCGCACGTCAAGCAGTTCGTCGAGGAGCGCGATCGCACCGTCAACCTCGTGATCGACATGAGCGCCTCCGGGTTTTTCGGCTCGACGGGCGCGACCAAGCGCGAGATCGCGGCCGAGCTCGCCGCGGTGGTCGCGTTCTCCGCGATCAAGAACAACGATCGGGTCGGGCTCTACATCGTCACCGACAAGGTCGAGCGCTACATCCCGCCGAAGAAAGGCCGCAAGCACGTGCTGCGCGTGATCGGCGAGATCCTCACGTTCAAGCCGAAGGCGCGCGGGACGGATCTCGCGAAGGGTCTCGATTTTCTCGGCAAGGTGGCGAAGCGGCGCTCGGTCGTGTTCTTCGTTTCGGACTTCCTCAGCACGGGGTGGGAACGCGCGATGCGGATCGCGTCGCAGCGCCACGAGATCGTGCCGGTGGTCGTCGGCGATCCGATGGAGACGACGCTGCCGAACGTGGGCTTGCTCGTGCTCGAGGATCTCGAGACCGGCGCGGTGATCGAGGTCGATACGTCGCGCGGGATGCGGCGAGACTTCGAGGCGCAGGCGCTGCGCGCCGCCGAGGAGCGCGACCAGGCGCTGCGGCGGTTGAACCTGGATGTCGTGACGGTGGCGACGGATCAGCCGTACATCGATGCGTTGATCGCGTTCTTTCGCGCGCGGGTGAAGAGGATGGCGCACGGGTGAAGCGGCTGGTCGCGATCTTGGTGGTGGTAGTGGGCGCCGCGATCGCGTCGGCGCAGCCGGCACCGTCCGGATCTGCGGCGGGCGGATCGGACGTCGCCGGATCGGGATCGGGATCGGGATCGGGATCGGGATCGGGATCGGGATCGGGGTCGGGATCGGGATCGGGCTCGGCATCGGGGTCGGGCTCGGGCTCGGCATCGGGCTCGGGCGCGATCATCATCCAGCTCGATCCCGAAGCGCCGGAGGTCAGCGCCGCCGCGAGCCCGACCGAGCTCAAGCTCGGCCAGCGCTTCACGCTGTTCGTGCGCGCGATCATGAACCAAGGCATCGAGGTCAACCTGCGCGAGCCGGTCGACCTCGGCGGCGCGTTCGAGGTCGGCAAGCGGGTCAGCGAGGATCGGATCCAGCCGGATGGCCGGCGGATGCGCGAGTGGCAGATCGAAGTGCATGTGTGGGAGCTCGGCGACGTGCGGATTCCGCCGATCGCGGTGACGTACACCGAGCTCGGCAAGGCGAGTCAAGTCGAGACCAACACGGTGCCGCTGCATGTCACCGGCGTGCTCGGCGACTCCGACGATCCGAAGCTGATGCGAGAGTCGGCGGCGCCGATCGACCTTCACGAGAAGAGCTTCTTGAAGAAGCTGCTCGACTGGTTCGAAGATCCGACGCACCTCGCGATCGTGATCGGTGCGCTCGTCGGGATGTGGCTCGGTTGGCGGTTCCGCAACGTGCGGCGCAAGCGCGTCACGCGGCTGGTCGGCGGCCTGGTCCCGATGAACGCGCCGCGTCGTCGCATCGACATGACGAGCGAGCGCGCGCTCGAGCGGCTGCTCGCGATCGAGCAATCCGGTCAGCTCGCGAAGGACGATCAGCGACGCGCGGGCTACGCCGAGATGACCGACGTGATCCGCGACTATGTCGGCGCGCGCTACAACGTGTTGACGACCGAGATGACGAGCGCGGAGCTGCTGCGCGCGCTCGCCGGCAAGGCGGCCGAGAGCGAGACCACGCTGGTCGAGCGCTGGCTGGACGGCGCCGATGTCGTCAAGTACGGCAACTTCCCGGCGACCCGCGACGACGCGTACGCGACGCTCGAAGGTGCGCGCCGGGTCGTGATCGCGACGACCAAGCCGCGAGCCGTCGCTCCACCCGAGCAACAGGTGGCGTCGTGAGCGCGGACGAGGCCGAGACGCCGGCGGCCGGCATCACGCGCACGCGGATCTTCCGCGTCGTGTGGCCGTGGCTGATGGTCGCGATCATCGCGGCCACGATCACCGGCGTGACCGCCGCGATCTATCACGTCAGCCTCGGCGAGCTGCGCCATCACCTCGGGCGATTGATCCACCTCGCGCTGCACCCCGGCGATCAAGAGGGCGAGGTCGTCGAGTTCAAGTCGCCGCGCGCGATCGTGCTCGTGGTCGGTGCGGCGATCGTCGGCACGCTCGCGTTCCATCTCCATCGCCGGCGCTCGGCCGCGATGGGGTTCTCGCAGGTCGCGCTCGTCAGGCGGCGCGGGCTCCTCGCGTGGGTCGCGGATCTGCCGGCGGCGTTGCGCGTCGTCGCGGTCGGCGCGCTCGCGATCGGGCTCGCGCGGCCGGAGACCTATCGCATCGTCAAGCACGAGATCGATTCGATCGACATCATGCTCGTCGTCGACATGTCGAAGTCGATGGAGGAGACCGACATGCAGCGCGATCGGCTCGATGCCGCGCAGCGCGTGATGCGGCGGTTCCTGCACAAGACCCACAACGATCGCGTCGGGCTGGTCGTGTTCGGCCAGCAGGCGATGCTGTCGTGTCCGCTCACGCAGGATACGAAGCTGCTCGAGCAGATCGTGAGTGACCTCGCGATCGGCGACGTCCCCGAGCTCGGCACCGCGATCGGCGATGGCCTCGCGCTCGGGCTCGCGCAACTGCGCCGCTCCGATGCCAAGAGCAAGGTCGTGATCCTGCTGTCCGACGGCGATACCAACTGGGTGACGCGCTTCGATCCGGATCAGGCGGCGCGTGCGGCGCAGGCGATGGGCGTCAAGGTCTACACGTTGCTCGTCGGGTCCGAGACCTCGGACCTGTTCGGCGGGATGTCGGTCAATCCGTCGACGCTGCGCGACATCGCGCAGACGACCGGTGGCGAGTTCTTCCGCGCGGCCGACTACGAATCGTTCGACAAGGGCTTCCAGACCGTGCGCAAGCAGCTCGATACGACCAAGCGCACGATCGTCGAGCGCGTCCCCGACAAGCAGTTGTTCATTCCGTTCGCGGCGCTCGCGGCGATCCTGATCGGGCTCGAGCTGTTGCTGTCGAACACACGGCTGCGGAGGTTCCCGTGAGCTTCGCGCATCCCATCGGCCTCGTCCTCGCGTGCTGCATCCCGGTCGCGGTGATGGCGCTGTATTTCTACGATCACGTGCGCCGGCAGCAGCTCGCGACGCGGATCGGCGAGCTGCCGATCGTGAAGAAGGTGATCGCGTCGGCGTCGCCCGGGCGCCGGCTCGCGAAGGCGATCCTGATCTCGCTCGGGTTGGGGCTGGTCGGCGTCTCGCTCGCGCGGCCGCAGCGGTTAGGCAAGCGCACCGTCAAGCTGCGCGGGCTCGATCTCGTGGTCGCGGTCGACGTCTCGAAGTCGATGGTCGTCGACGATGTCGGTCCCACGGCGGCGATGACCGCGAAGAAGATTCCCGCGAGTCGACTCGGCCGCGCACGCGAGCTCGCGGTCGCGCTGATCGATTCGCTCGACGACGATCGCGTCGGACCGATCGTGTTTGCCGGTGCGGCGACGCACTTTCCACTGACCGAAGATCGCGACGTCGCCGAGCGCTTCCTTTACGACCTCGGCCCGGCCGACGTGCCGTTCGGCTCGAACCTCGGCGAAGTGTTCCGCGTCGCGCGCTGCATGCTGCGACCGGATCTCTACGACGATCTCGGCTGCTCGCGGATCGGTCATCGCGGCCACGGGGGCGATCCGCTGCCCGGCGAGAAGCCGGACCCCGCCGACAAGATCGAGAAGGACGACGTCATCGAGGACAAAGAAGAGCGCGGCAAGGCGCTCGTGATGTTCACCGATGGTGGCGATCCAACGCCCGAGGCACTCACGGAGGTCGCGACCTCGCGCGAGCTCGGCATCGCGCTGTTCATCGTCGGCGTCGGCTCGCCGGCGGGTGGCGTCGTACACGAGATCGATGACGACGGCAAAGCCACGGCGGTGCCCAAGCACACGCGCGATGGCCAGGCGGTGGTGTCGAAGCGCGATGACGCCGGCATGCGCCAGCTCGTCGCGGCCGGTGGCGACGAGGGTCGCTATTTCGTCGCGTCGGAGCACGGCGAGGTCGATCCGCAGCCGATCCTCGACGCCTTGCGCGCGGTCAACCGTGGACTGTCGACCAAGCAGGTGTTCGAGAAACACGACGTGTTCCAGCCGTTCCTGTTCTGCGGCTTGATCCTGCTCGTGATCGAAGCGGCGATCGCGACTCGCCGTCGCCGCGAGCATCCGGAGGAACCATGAGGTTTGGTAACGCCCGACCACTCTTCTTGCTGCTCCTCCTGGCCGCCTGGGATCCGTGGCACTCGACGAATCGCGACGTCGAGTCGGGAAATCAGGCGTTCGGCCACGGTGACTACGACGCGGCGCTCGACGCGTACGATCGCGCGGCCAAGGGCGGCGACGTCGATCCCGATGGCCTCGCGTACAACCGTGGCACCGCCGAGATCCGCAAGGGCGAGGCGGCGAAGGATCCGCAGGAGCACGACAAGTGGCTGCAGAAGGGCATGGAGGATCTCAAACAAGCCGCGCAGTCGAAGGATCCGAAGATCGCCGGCAGCGCCCAGTACAACCGGGGCAACGCGCTGATGAATCAAGAGCAGTGGGACGACGCGATCGAGGCGTACAAGCAGGCGATCCACGATCAGCCGAACAACGACGACGCGAGCATCAACCTCGAGCTCGCGTTGAAGCATCGCAAGAAGCAGCAGATGCAACAGCAGGGCGGCCAAGGCCAGGGTCAGCAAGGCCAGCACGGCCAGCACGGTCAACACGGTCAGCAGGGCCAAGGTCAGCAAGGCCAACAGGGCCAGGGTCAACAAGGCCAACAAGGCCAACAGGGTCAACAGGGCCAAAATCCCGGGCAGGGTTCGAACGGCCAGGGCTCGAATGGCCAGCAGGGCTCGAACGGCCAAGGCTCGGGGCAGCCCAGCAACGGATCGAACGGATCCAACGGATCGAACGGATCCAACGGATCGAACGGCTCGAATGGCTCGAACGGGTCGAATGGCTCGGCGGGCGCGCACGGCGCCAACCAAAACGCGCAGCCGCTGAACGGCTCGAACGGCTCGAACGGTTCGGCGGGCTCGAACAACGGCCAGAATCAAGGCGGCGGCCAGGCCGGCTCGAACGGTCAGCAGAACGGGCAGGGCGGTGGCTCGAACGGTCAGCGCGGCAATCCTGGCAACGCGCACAACCAGCGCAGCCACGGTGGTGGCCAAGGACCGAAGTCGCCGACCGATCACAAGTTCGACGATCTCGAAGGCTTCTCGCGCAAGATGCAGCGCGACGAAGCCAAGCGCCGCTCGTCGGGCCACCCGCCCGACGACGACAAAGACTGGTAGCCGTCGCGGGGGTACACTACGGCCATGGCCGTGCGGGTGCTCGTCGTCGACAAGCTCGCAGCGACGCGCGATAGCGTCGCCGAGCTCCTCGGCGAGCGTGCCGAGGTCGCGTGGTCACCGCGCGAGACGGCGGTCGCGCAGCTGCGCAGTGCCTCGGGCCAAGGCGGTGCGTTCGATGTCGTGCTGCTCGACGCCGACCCGGTCCCGACCACCGCGCTCGTCCACAGTCTCGCGACCGGTGGCGCGCGCGTGATCCTGCTGGCCGGCGGCAGCAACCCGATCGAGCTCGCGTCGCGTTGCGGTGCGTCCGATGTCGTGTCGCGCCCGCTCGTCGCGAGCGAGCTGGTCTTCCGCGTCGCACGCGCACCGCTCGCCGGTGCCGACAAGCGCCGGCCGCGCAAGAGCGACGTGCTGATCGGCTCGGGCGTGTGGATCAAAGAGCTCTACGATCGGATCGCGATGGTCGCGGCGACCGACGTCACCGTCGCGATCTTCGGCGAGAGCGGCACCGGCAAGGAGCTCGTCGCGCGCACGATCCACAACTCGTCGCCGCGCCACGACGCGCCGTTCGTCGTCGTCAACTGTGCCGCGATCCCCGAGAACCTCCTCGAGGACGAGCTGTTCGGCCACGTCCGCGGCGCGTTCACCGATGCCTCGCGCGATCGCGAAGGCCTGCTCGCCGCCGCCCACACCGGCACGCTGTTCCTCGACGAGATCGGCGAGCTCCCGCTGCCGCTCCAAGCCAAGCTCCTGCGCGTCCTCCAGTCCCAAGAATTCCGCCGCATCGGTGACGATCACGATCGCCGCGTCGACGTCCGCATCATCACCGCGACCAATCGCGATCTCGATCAGCTCGTCGCCCGCGGTGGCTTTCGCCAGGACCTCTACTACCGGATCAACGTCTTCCCGATGCACTTGCCGCCGCTCCGCGAACGACCCGAGGACATGCCGCTGCTCGTCCACCACTTCGTGCAGAAGTACCGCGCCCGGCTCGGCAAGGTCGTCGAGGGCGTCACGCCGGGCGCGCTCGCACGGCTCTCGGCGTACCCGTTCCCCGGCAACGTCCGCGAGCTCGAGAACAAGCTCCATCAAGCGATGGTGATCGCGGGTGGCCCCTTGATCGAGGAGGCCGACGTGGCGCTGCCTCGCGCGTCGACCGCGCCGGGCATGCGCGTCGATGTCGCCCGGCCGTTTCGCGACGTCAAGCAAGAGACCATCGACTCGTTCGAGCGCAGCTATCTCACCGAGCTCCTCCGCGTCCATCGCGGCAACCTCGCGCAGGCCGCGCGTGCCGCCGGCATGGATCGCAAGAACCTGTGGGCGCTCGTCGAGCGCCACGGCCTCGACCGCGGCAAGTTCAAGAAGCCCTAAAATCCGGCGGCGCGAATCCGCGCGACGATCGGCTGGAGCGCGCCGCGCGCCGAAGCGCGCAACAGGTCCGACTGGCCGATCACGCCGGCGAGCGCGGGACCGAACGTGTAGTAGGTCTCGACCGCGAGCTCGCCCAACGTGTTGGTCTCGAGCGCGGTGTCGCGGAAGCTGCGCAGCGCTTCGACATCGTTCGCCATCAGCGAGCCGTACGCGGCGGTCGCGACGAAGCACGCATCGACCGAGCCCGACACGACCTTGAGCGTCGTCACCTTCGTGATCGCGACCGGCCCGATGTTGTGACAGCCGTCGTAGGCGCGCACGCCGACCCAGTAGTCGGTCTCCGGCAACAGGCCGGACAGATCGAAGCTCTCGAGGTGGCCCGGATCGTCGACGGAGACCTTCGCGGTGACCGGCATCGAATCGGCGAAGTTGTCCTCGGTCATCTCGGTGCTCGCGCGGATGCGGACCTCGTAGCCGGCGACGCGGTCTTGCGCCGGGCCTTCGCCGGGCGCGACGAACGACATCGTGAGCGTGTTGCTGTTGATGTCGGTGCTCTGGAGCTCGGTCGGCGCATCCGGCATGAGGTCGGTCGCGTTCGGCGTGACGCTGACCTTCACGCGGTACATGCCCTCGGCCGCGGCGACGAGCTCGAGCCGCGACGCACCGGAGCTCGGCGTATCCGTCGTGATCGTGGCGTCCGGCGGCCGGACCATGCCATCGGCGCCGGCGGGATCCCCGTAGCCGATGTAGTCGGTCGCGATCGCGGTCGTCACGGCGTCGCTGATCGTGAACGGGACGCTGTAGACGACCGACGGTTGACCGCGATAGGGCACACCGTAGTCCGACCAGAACAGGCCGACCGGCGACGGATAGGTCGAGCCGCTGTACGTGGTGTTGAAATCGGATTCTTTCGAGGTCTCGACGTAGAGGATGTAGTTGCCGGCGGGCAGCGTCGACGGTACGAGCCACGGAGCATGGCTCGGCGCGCCGGCGGCGGGCGTGGGTTGCGACACCGCGTCGAACGGGTTGAGGTCCTTGTACATCGTGACCGAGGCCGAATCGCCGGTGAGCTTGACGATGTCGGCGCGCGGCGGATAGCCGGTCATGATGCCCGACGTCGAGAACCGGCCCTTGTCGGTGCCGACCTTCGCCGTCGCGCACGTGCCGGTGTCCCAGCCGGCCTCGGTCGGCGTCATCGGCCGGCAGTAGTGACTCTCGACCGAGCCCTGATCCGCGGGATGGCTGAGGTTGTTCTCGCCGCAGTTGGGATAGTTCGGGGTCGAGGGCGGGAAACACGCGTTCGGATCTTCGCTGGTGTCGTTCTGGAAGATCACGGACGCGAACGATTGGCCGTTGGCGTGCGACCACACCGGGAACGTCGTGATGCGGCGGCCGTACGGCCAGTCCGGGCCGCTGTTGAAATCGAACCGTCCGGGGCGATTGCCGAGGCCGAACGTGCCGGTCTGCTGCGTGATGAAGACGGTGTCGACGTAGGCGCCGTTGGCGTCGGTGATCCACGCGACGATCTGGAGGTTGTCGCTGGGCGTGAACTGGACGTCGAGGCAGCGCTTGTCGTCGGCGTGAGCGACGCCTGCCAACAGCGCGAGGACGGCAACGGACCGGAGCATCGACGGGGACTATACCTAGCGCAGCTTCGCGGAGAGAGCCGAAAGTAGGTCGTGATCGGCGGCGATCCGCTTCACGGCCTGGGGCGCCACGGTACCGGCATCGAGCAGCTTCGCGAGCGAGCGCTCGAGCGGCACCATCCCCGCGTCGCGACCGGACTGGATCGCGGTCGGCAGCATGTGGAGGTCGCCCTTGCGAATCAGGTTGGCGACGGCGGCATTGACCGGCACGATCTCGAGCGCGGGAACGCGACCCTTGTCACGTTTCGGGATCAGAAACTGCGTGACGACGACGCGCAGCGAGCCGGCGAGCTGGGTCTTGACCTGGCGCTGTTGGTTCTCGGGGAAGGCGTCGATCACGCGATCGATCGCACCGATCACGCTCGGTGCGTGGAGCGTCGCGAGCACGAGGTGACCGGTCTCGGCGGCGGTCAACGCGGCGGCGATCGTGTCGCGATCGCGGAGCTCGCCGACGAGGATCACGTCGGGGGCTTCACGCAGCGCCGCGCGCAGGCCCGCGGCAAACGACGGGATGTGGGTGCCGAGCTCGCGCTGATGGATCATCGAGCGCCGCGCGGCGAACCGATATTCGATCGGATCCTCGAGCGTGATCACGTGCGCGGCACGGCGCTGATCGAGCAGGTCGATCAGCGAGGCGAGCGTGGTCGACTTGCCGGAGCCCGTCGGACCGCAGACCAGCACGAGGCCATCGCGGAGCTCGACGATCGACGCGAGCTCCGGTGGCAGCCCGAGCTCGGCGAGGCTCGGCACGCGGTCGTTGATCAAGCGCGCCGCGACCGCGCAGCCGTTCATGTGATCGAACGCGTTGACCCGTACGCGGACACCCTCGAGCTCGAGCGAGAGATCGACACTCGCGCCGACGCTATCGCCGGCGAGCGCGTGCACGCAGGCAGCGAGCTCGACGTCGTCGATCGACATCTCCAACGGCTCGAGCCGGCCGTCGATCCGCATCCGCGGTCGCTGATGGCTCGAGAGAAACACGTCGGAGCCCCGCCGCTCGTGGGCAACCGCGACCGCGCCCGCGAGCAACTGCCCCAAGCGCGCGCGCACGTCGCTCGCGCTCTCGACCGGTTCGATCCGGCGAGGAGCCTGCGCCTCGTCGCGCACGACGCTAAGCGGCGCGAGCGGCGGTGCCGGTGGTGGAGCTGCCGCCTTCTTGCCGCCGCGCCGCGCGACGATCCGCAGCCCGTTCGCACCGCGCTCGATCGTCACCGGGTACGTCGAGCCGTCCTCGTCGGTGAACGCGACCATCAGCGGGCCTTCGTCGAGCGAGCGGCCCGCGAGCAGCGGCTTCGCGAAGTCGTCCAGCAGCGCGACCTCGAGCGCCGGCATCGCGAGCGCCTCGACGTTGCCGCGCCTCCGCAGGCTCGGCACCCGCCCGGCCTCGAGCGTGATCGCCTCGGCATCGCGCAGCGTCATCACGCGGATCAGAGACACGATGGCGGACATGTCTCGAACGGTAGCAACTCGCGCGCCGCGTGTAACTCACGGATCGTACGGCGCACTCACCGAGGCAATTGCACCGCTGGCACCCGGCGCCTGCCAATCTGGCTTCAGAACCGGCCGGCGAGCGCGAAGCCCGACGAGCCGTTGCCGGCCATCGGCGTGATCGTCATGCTGCCGACGAGGTCGTTGCGGACGTAGACCTTCTTGGTCGTGGTGAGGCCGTAGTACAGCATCACCGCGCCCGCGACTTGCGCGGCGCCGAGACCGGCGAGGAACACGCGCGCGGTCGCGCTATCGGTCTCGCCCATCTGGATGAACGGACCGGCGACGGGGATCCACATCGCGGCGACCTCGTTGCGTCCGTTGTCGCCGACGTCTTGGCCGATCGCGGCGGTCAACGCCGAGATGCCGTACGACACGCCGAGCGAGACACCGCCACCGATCAGGAGTCCCTTGCGGGTCCGCTCTACCGGCGTGTAGCCGAGCGGCGCGCCGCGGTTGTCGTCGCCCGCATCGATCTCTTCGGGACCGGAGAGCGCGACGCTCTGCGGAACGTAGGTCGTCTGGGTGGTCTGCGACAGCGGCGCCACGTACACCGGCAGCGGTGATTGCGGAGCCGGGAGCTGTTGCGGTTGCGATTGCTGCGACGGCGGACCGTCGTCATCGGCAAGAGCGGTTCCACAGAGCAACGCGACGAGGGGAAGGGCGACGAGGAGACGCGACATGCAGCAGCCTTTTCCAAGAGCCGTGCCACCGCTAAGTCGGCGTTCGAGGTGGCCTTTCCGTCAGACCGTTGGAACGGATCGGGTGAGACCTGACATTCTCGTCACAGCCGGCGACAGGAACCTGGCACCTACCCGCGCGCCGCGGCGAGCACCAAACGTGCGAGGCTTTAACCCATGCAGTCCATGCTGTTGCTCGTCGTGGTGCTGGCCGCCTGTCAGCGCCACAAGTCGACGTGCGAACCGGCGGTGTCGGGCGCGATCGATCGGATGGTCGGCGAGATGCGCGGCAAGATGGCGGCACCGGTCGCCGCGAACATCGCGCGCGTCGTGCCCGAGATGAAGGCGTCGATCACGCAGGCGTGCGAGACCGACAAATGGTCGCCGCAGGTCATCGAGTGCATCTCGAACGCGACCGGCAAGCTGGCGCTCGACGCCTGCGACGCGCTGCTCACCCCGCAACAGCGGGCGAACGAGCACAAGCGCGACGACGTGCTGCTGAAGGCGGCCGTCCAACCGCTGCAGAAGCCCGACGAGGACAAGAGTCGCCGCGATCCGCACGCCGGCTTGGGCATCCCGCCGGCCGACGAGCTCAAGGGCAAGTACCCGATGGTGGGATCCGCCGGCTCGGCGGCGCCGTAACCGCCGTACCGCGCGCGTATCTGCGAAATCAGCTAGTTGTGGTAACGTGCCGCGGGCATGGCGGTCGATGACCTGCGCTCTGGTACTTGGGTCACCTATATCGGTGGTCGTGCGACGAGCGCGCGGCTGCGCCGCTGCCGCGTCGAGGTGGTCAGTGGCCCCGATGCCGGGCTGGTTCGCGACATCGAAGCCTCGGTGATCCGGATCGGCGCGCGCCGTGGCAACGACGTCCAGCTCAGCGATTCGAAGGTGTCCGGTCTGCACTGCGAGATCCGGCTCGACGATCGCGGCTATCGCCTGCGCGACCTCGATTCGACGAACGGCACGTACGTGTCGAGCCTGCGGATCAACGACGTCTACATCACCGCCGGCTCGCAGATCGCGCTCGGCTCGACGCGCCTGAAGTTCGATCCGCTCGGCGAGTCCGTCGAGATCGAGCTCGCCGATACCGATCGCTACGGCTCGATGATCGGGCGCTCGGTCAAGATGCGCGAGATGTTCGCGCGCCTCGAGAAGCTCGCGCGCACCGATACGACCGTGCTCGTCACCGGCGAGACCGGCGCGGGCAAGGAGCTCGTCGCCGAGGCGCTGCACGACAATTCGCCGCGCGAGAAGGGCCCGTTCGTCGTGCTCGATTGCGGCTCGATCCCACCGAACTTGATCGAGAGCGAGCTGTTCGGCCACGAGCGCGGTGCGTTCACCGGCGCGACCGGTTCGTACGCCGGCGCGTTCGAGCGCGCGAACGGCGGCACGGTGTTCCTCGACGAGATCGGCGAGCTGCCGCTCGGCATGCAGCCGAAGTTGCTGCGCGTGCTCGAGCGCAAAGAGGTCCGCCGCGTCGGCGGCACCAAGACGCTCGAGGTCGACGTCCGGATCATCGCCGCGACCAACCGCGACCTCGGCGTCGAGGTCAACCGCGGTCGGTTCCGCGAGGATCTGTACTACCGGCTCGCCGTCGCCCGCGTGCATGTGCCGCCGCTGCGCGATCGCAAAGACGATCTGCCGCTGTTGATCGAGCACATCCTCGCGAGCACGCCCGGCGGCGAGGCCGCGCAGATCGCCCAGGAGACGGTCGACCTCATGATGAAGCACGACTGGCCCGGCAACGTGCGCGAGCTGCGCAACGTGATCGAGCGCGCCGTGCTCCTCGCCGAATCGCCGACCGACGAGGATTCGTTGCGGCGCGCACCTGCACCGGTCGCGCGCAACGAGCCGTCGATCACGGTCACGCCGTCGCAGACCGCGACGTCGACCGACGCGCAGATGACGGTGCCGGTCGACGTCACGATCCCGTTCAAGCACGCCAAGCAGAACGTGATCAGCGAGTTCGAGCGCCGCTACATCTCGCGCCTGCTCGCGCAGCACGACGGCAACATCTCCGCCGCGGCGCGTGCCGCCGGCATCGATCGGATGTCGATCCACAAGATGCTGCACCGGCTCGGGCTCTCGAATCCCGGCCGCGAATAGTCAGCGGGCTCGAGCGAGCTGGGCGCGGCGCTGTTCGTAGCGAGGCGTGAGGCGCTCGCGGATCCCGGAGACCAGGTCCGCATCGGCGGTGCGCGGATGGCCGGGATGAGCGGGCTGCGGGTCGTACTCGAGGTTGAGTGCGATCGCCTCGGCGACCGCGCGCCCCACCGTCTCGGTCACGATCTGCAGCGCGCCGTCGATGCCGGCGGTGACGCCGCCGCTCGTGATCCGATTGCGATCGACCACGACGCGCTCGTCGGTAGGAATCGCACCGACCAGCGGCAGGAGGTCCATGTACGCCCAGTGCGTCGCGGCCTTGTAGCCCTGCAACAGGCCGGCGGCGCCGAGCAGCAGCGAGCCGGTGCACGCGGCGGTCACCCACGTCGCGGTCGCGCCGATCGCCGCGACCCATGCGAGCGTGTCCGGATCATCGGTCGCCGCGATCTGACCGAAGCCACCGGGGACGAACAGGAGATCGGTCTGCGTGACGTCCGCGAACGTCGCGGTCGGGAGGATCCGCAGCTTGGTCTCGGACACCACCGGCTCCATCGTCTTCGCGACGAGCTCGAGCTCGACCGCGGGGATCCGGCCGAGCACCTCTTGCGGCCCGGTCAGGTCGAGCTGCGTCAGCTTGTCGAACATCAGCATCGCGATCCGCATTATTCGCCCTCCTTGTCCTCGGTCGCGCCGGCGCCGTGCGTCCCGTGCGGCAGCGGTGGATCGTATTTGCCGTTGCCGTTCGCGTCGAGAAAGATCGGGTTGGTCAACGCGAACGGATGGACGTTGATGTCCTTGCCACCTCCGACGACCGGCGACAGCGAGCGATCGCCTTCGACCCGCACGACCGCGTAGGTGTCGTGGGGCACGTCGAGGGCGAGTGTGTCGTGAAACCGCTGGATCTCTTCCTTGCCGCTCGCCGGTCCGGCGATCTCCCAGCGCTTCAGCTCTTTGCCCGCGACGTACACGATCACGCGCGACACCGAGACCCACGGCGCGGCGCGGACCGTGATCTCGGCGGACGCCTTGCCGCCGGGCGCCGGCGCGATGTCACCGATGTCGGTCGTGCCGACGTGAAACTCGACGATCGGTCCGGTCGTGAAGTACGAGTGGTGGGCCTTCACGCCCTTCGCGACGTCGTCGGGGCTGACCAGTTGCGGATCGTCGTTCGGCACGAGCACGTAGTTTCGCGGGTAGCCGCCGAGGTTGTAGTTGAGGTGATGGGTGTCGGAGTTGCCGGTCGCGGTGACGAGGTGACCGCGATCGAGCAGCGCGAACCAATCCTGCATCACGCGATCGATCGTCTTGCGATTGGTGTCCTGGTAGCCGTTCAACACCTCGATCGCGTCGAAGTCGTACGAGAAGCCCTTGCGCGTCGAGCGATCGTTCACGTCGTCGAACTTGCCGAGATAGAAGTAGCCGATGCCCTTCTCGAGCCGCGGGTGATGGATATCGATCACGGCGGTCGGTGCGGTCTTGCGGACCGAGCCGAAGATGTCGATCGGCGTCTTCTTGCGCACCGGGATCGCGCCGTGGCCCTCGGTCTCCATCTCGTGCGGCAGCGGGAATGCGCCGAAGTGACCCCACGTGCCGGTCGTGATCTCGTCGCCGGTCGACGATGCGAGATATTTCTCGGCGTGCATCTCTGCGATCACCGGCGCGTAGTTCGAGACCACGTTGTGATCGGTCGCGACGATCATGTCGACGCCGTCGGAGATGAACTCGTACACGCGATCGCGCATCGGCACGTGCGAGTCCGAGCTCGGCGACGCGTGGACGTGGAAATCGGCCGAGACCCAGTGCGGCGTGTCGACGACATGCTGCAGCTTCGCGTGGAGCTCGACGCCGGTCGTCGTCATCGTGATCCGCTGCGTCGCGATCGTCCACTCGATCCCGCGGCTGAACGTCACGTCGTACGTGCCGATCGGCAGCGCGACGACGCCGACCCCCGACAGCGAGAACACCCGGTTGTAGGCCTCGAGCGAGTCGTCGATCTCGACGCCGATGTCCTTCGAGAATTTCGGCTCTTGGGTGCCCTTCGCGCCGAGGATCGTCAGCTTGCCGGGCATCCGCGTGTTGGTGGCGGCGTCGAGGATCTCGAACGACAGCCCGCCCTGGATCTGGAGCTTGGGCAAGGCGCCGGACCCCGAGCCGTTGCCGAACGTCACGTGAATCGCGGCGCCGCTACCGCTGCCATTGCCATTGCCTGGGCCTGGGCCTGGGCCCGGGCCCGGGCTTTCGGCCTCCGCACGACACGCCGCGACGATAACCAGCAACCACCAGATCCGAGTCATCCCGCCGACTGTATCCGGGTGCTAGCCTGCTCGCGATGTCCCGCGTGGCGATCATGACTCCATGCTGATCACGATCCTGCGCGACGACGCCGAGCCGCTGACGGTCGAGCTCATGCCGGGTGGCTCGTTGTTCGAGGCCGGTGCGAAGGCGCAGGCCAACATCGACACCGCGTGCGTCGGCAAGGGCACGTGCGGGCTATGCCGCGTGCGGATCAAGGCCGGCGCCGAGAATCTCAATCCGTACACCGACGAAGAGACCAAGCACCTCGGCAACGTTTATCACATCACGAAGGTGCGGCTGAGCTGCCGGACCAAGCCGACCGGCGATGTCACGATCGAGATCGTGCGAAAGAAGAAGCCGCGCGGTTAGGGCATCTGCGTCGTGCACACCGTGATCTTCTCTTCCTCGACGGTGCACGTCGCGTCCCACTGCTTCTTCGCGACCGGATTGTTGATGTGCACGGTCTGCTTCCCGACCGGGAGCTTGATCACGTTGACGCGACTGCGCGTGCCGACCTTCGCACCCTTGAACGTGATGTCGCCCCAGCCGTTCTGGATGTTGAGCTTGATCGAGCCCATCCGCACGATCGCCTTGAGCGACTCCGAGATCTCCATCGGGTGACCGATGATGAGGTCGATCTTCTCGCGCAGCGGTTCGTAGCCCGGCTTCGAGATCACGAGCTCGGCACCGACCGCCGCGTCGAGATCGTCGCGCACGAGCGGCGTCTCGCCGAGCACGCGGCGGCTGAGCGTGACCTGCGCACCATCCGGTGTCGTCGTGACGTGCAACCCGGCGCGCGCCTGCACCATGTGCGGTGCGATCACCATCGTCTCGTTGTTCGGCACGGTGCGGTCGTCTTCGATCGATTGATAGCCGGCGAGCTCGATATGGACGTGGAGCTTGGTATTCGCGGAGACGCCGAGCCGCACCGGCGTCGGCCCGAACGAGTGGACGATGCCGTCGACGCCGGTCACCGTGCCCTTGGCACCCGAGGGTTTCGGATCGATCTCCATCACGCCCTTGGCTTCGGTCGGTGTGGCGTCGGCGGTGGGCGCGACGATCGCCGTGTGGTCGCCCGGCCGCGTCAGCTTCCACGCGACGCCACCGCCCGCGATGACGACGATCGTGCCGATCACGAACCCGAACCGGCGCTTCGACTCGCCGGTGAACGTGGTGATGCTCTTGCCATCCGTGCGGCCACCGGTCGCGGTCCGCACGACCCCGACCGCACCGCTCGCATTCGGATCGACTTTTGGTGCGGCGCCGGTCGGAGGCCCGCCCGGCTCGGTGCGGCGATCGCCATCGACCTTCTCGAGCAGGCGATGCAGCCCGGAGTCCGCATCCTTGGGCATCGGCTCCGTGTAGCGAGGCGGCGCGACACCGGTCGGATCGATGTCGATGTCGATCTCCTCCAGCGTCGACACGCCGTCGACTCCGATCTTGCGGAACAGGCCGGTCGAGTGCTCGCCCTTGCTTCCGCGTTCGATCGTCGACGTGCCGGGTGGCTTGCCGTCGGTGACCGCGGTCCGCCGCGCGATCGACGGTTCGGCCTGCGCTTGGCCGAGCTGCTTGCGGATCACGTCATCGAGCTGTTGGCCGGGGCCCGAGATGCGCTTCGCCGGCAGCACCGACGCGACGGCCTCGGCGACATCGAGCGCGGTCGCCATGATGCTCGACTCGTACGACAGCTCGATCAACGAGCGCAGCACCGACGCCGGCCGCATCGGCCGATCGATCGGCTTGCGCGACAGCGGTCCGGACAGGATCTCGTCGAGCCGCGACGGCAGGCCGGGCCGCATCGAGCTCGCGCGCGGAATCGACATGTTCTCGATGTTCTTGATGATGTCCTCGGCTTCGTCGCCGGGGAACAACTTCTCGTTCGTGAATAACTCGAACAGCACCGACGCCGCGGAGAACAGATCGCTGCGGGTATCGAGCGTGTCGCCGCGCGCTTGTTCGGGCGACATGTAGCGCCACTTCCCCATCACCTTGCGCACGCCCGGGCCGCCGGCCTTGTGCGGCGCGGCCGCGACGGCGATCCCGAAGTCGCCGATCTTCACCTCGCCGGCGCGCGAGATCAGGATGTTCGACGGCGAGACGTCGCGATGGACGACGCCGTGCCCGTGCGCGAAGTCGAGCGCGCGGATGATCTCGATCGCGATATGAAATGCCGCGGGCAGCGGCAGCAGCCGCTTCTCGTCCTTGAACTTGCGCAGCAGCATCGCGAGGTCGAGGCCGTCGACGTACTCCATCGCGATGAACAGCGCGTCGCCGATCCGGCCGAAGTCGAAGACCTGGACGACGTTCGCGTGGGACAATTTGACCGCGACCTTGGCCTCGGCGATGAACCGCGCGGCGAACTCCGGGTCGCGCGCGAGCTCGGGCAAGATCCGTTTGATCGCCAGCGTCTTCTCGAAGCCGTGTGCACCGTAGGCCTTCGCGAGAAACACCTCCGCCATGCCGCCGACCGCGATGCGGTCCAGCACGTCATAACGCTCGAGGGATTTCTGGAGAGGCTCGTCCATAGTGGTGCAACCCACACCAACCGGAGGACCCGTAGGCCCTCCCCCAAAAGGTGGCCTATAGTAAGGGAATGACGACCGGCTTGCCGGCCTGGGTGGCGATCTGTGCGGTCTTGACCGCCCAGGCGTTGCCTGCCCGCGCCGATGGGTCCGCGGGGGAGCCCTCGGGCGCGGTCGACAGCGAGGGCAACCCGGAGCGCCGCCAGGTCGCGGTCATCGATCTCACCGAGCAAGACTCGGTGCGCGAGCTGATCGGCAAGCTCTACACCGTGCTCAACAACCACGTCGACCTCAAGACTCCGAACAAGCGTGGCTTCGATACGGCGCTGACGGGGCGGTTCTACGACGAGGATCACGAGCACATCGCGACGGCACGCAAGTACTTGCTGAGCGCGCAGGGCTACCTGGACGTCGAGGCCAATGCGCCGACCGCCGTGTCACAGGCGCGGCTAGGCCAAGCCGAGCTCGCGCAGGTCGTCCCCACGATCCAGGTCCAATCGCTCTACGCGGATCTGTCGCTCGTGATCGGCCTCGCGCTACTCGACGAGGGTCGCAGCCAGGAGGCCGCCTATGCCTTGGCGCTCGTCCATCGCATCGAGCCGTTGGTGGAGCTCGACCCGGCTCGGTATCCGCCGGATTCGGTCGCGGCGTTCAAACATGCGAGCGAGGCCAAGCCGCCCGTGGTCGCGCTCGAGATCAAAGGCACGGGGCACGTGTGGATCGACTTTGTCGATCGCGGCTCCGCGCCGGCGACGTTCGAAGCCATCGAGGTCGGCGAACACTGCATCACGGTGTCGGGCGCCGATCGGATGACGACGCCGGTGTTGCCGTTCCTGCCGAAGTCCACGGACTCGCCCGATCCGTCGCTGCCGCCTCGGCCGGGGCTCGTCAAGGCGAGCGCGACGATCACCGTCCGCGATGCGAACGCCGACGACATGGTCAAGGTCGAGCGCCTACGCCTGGCCTTGTCGCGCGCGCAGACGGCTCGCGACGATGTCGCGCGTGCCGGTGCGATCCGGCGCCTGGCCGAGATCCTTCAGATCACGGATGTCGTCCTGATCTCGAAGCGCGCCGACGGCAAGCTGCAGTGGGAGACCTGGCGCGACCGTGCGCCCGGGTTCTCCGCGCCGCAGGCGTACACGAATCAGAAACCCGAAGACATGCTCGAAGGCCTCGCTCCGCCTCACCCGCCGGTCTCGATCCATACGATCGGGCCACCGCCGTTCCTGGGCCCGATCGCCGTCGAGCAGCAGTGGTACGAAAAAGGCTGGGTCCAGATCTCCGGCGCGACCGGCGTGATCCTGGTGATCGTCGGCATCATCTTGCTGTCGACGCGTGACCACCCGATCAGCTTTGGCAACGGCGACATCAAGGTCTTCGGCGAATGAGGCATCTCGCACTCGTCGTGCTAGTTGGCGCCTGCAGCGATCCGTCGTTCGCGTTGCGGTTTCGGGTCACCAGTGGCAGCGAAGCGGCGTGCACGAACACCAGCGGCGAGCAGGTCACGGCGTGCGCCGACGTCACGATGCAGTGTCGCGCGGTCGTCAGCATCCGGATCTTCGCGCCGAGCGATCCGACCTCGCCGTACATCTCGGTGTGCAAGGAGCTCAGTGGTCAGTCGAACGTGTGCTCGATCGCCGGCGTCGATCTGCCGCAGCCGGCGATCCCGGTCAACGGCCAGACCCTCGAGGTCCAGATGGCGGTCTATCCGCTCGAGAAGATCACCACCGATCCGAACACCGGCGATCTGCAGTGCCCGACCGGGGTCGCGTTCGATGCGCGCGGGTTTCCCGTCGAGTCGATCCAGCCGTGCACGCCGACCGACCTCGGCGATTGCCCTCCGTCGCCGGCGATCGGCGGCGTCGCGTTCTATCATCCCGGCGACGAGGAGACGATCGTCGATCTCGGCTGCACGGATCTCGCGCAGCTCAACGACCCGACCTGCACCGGCGAATCGCAGGTCAAGGTCAGCGCGACCGTCGACGACTTCGATACCGAGGTCAGCGTGCAGTCCTCGGTCGCCGATCATCTCTCGCTCTACATGGGCGAGCCGATCGCGACGACCGCCGGCGACGGCAGCACGCACTACCAACTTCCGCTCGGTGTGAACCCGCTGACGCGGTCGACCGCCACGACGCCGACGTGGTCGGGCACCGTCACCGAGCCGTTCAAGAGCGAGTGTCTGCAGGTGCTCGAGGACGTCGCCGGCGCGACCACCGCGGTGCGCTGCCAACCGTTCTCGACGCCGCCGCCGTCGATGATCGCGGCGATCGGCACGCGGCTGACCAAAGAGTCGCTCGCCGAGCTCGTGCAGGCCCTCGGCCTGGTCGCGTTCCCCGACGATGGCCTCGTGATCGGCGTGGTGCTCGATCCGCTCGGCAACCCGGTCCAGAGTCTTCAGGTCACGTCGAGCGCCGGCACGGTGTCGTATCTGTCGGCCGATCGGCAGAGCGTGACCACGACGTCGACCTCGTCGAACGGCATCTTCATGTCGAGGGACACGCCGTACGCCGACGCGAACGGCGCGATCTCGATGTTCCGCACCTCGTCGATGACCCAATCGGCGGTCGGGTTCGGCGGGCTGATCGATCGCAAGGCGACGATCGTGATCCTCCAGTTCCAGACGCCGCAGGGCATGTAAGCGACCACCTGCCACGTGCACGCGATCCGCAACAAGATGCTACAAATCATGGGTGAAGAGCCGTAGCTGGTACCGCGTCGCCGTCGCGACCAAGGCCGGTGCACCGCAACTCCTGCTCGCGAGTGGCGAGCACATGGGCCAGGCGATCGCGGACGCGGCCAAGGAGATTTCGGGGTGGCCGATCGCGGTCGATCCGGGCACCGCCGAGGAGATTCCGCTCGGCGAATCGGTCGGTAAGGGTCATGTCGTCAAGCTCGGCGAGGCCCCCGCATCACTCTCGACGTTCCACTGGCCCGCAGGCGCGTTGCCATCGACCGCGGGGGGCACGACCGGCGTCGTGCGCGGCTGGATCGAGCGCACCGCCGAAGGCCTGTCGGTGATCGAAGCGCAGACCGATCACGATCATCTGATCGACCTCTACCTCGGCTTGATCGAGCGCCTGCCGGCCGCCGACAACCTCGAGATCCGGTTACTCGATCACTTCGATGCGGCCGGCGCCACCGACGTGTGGCTGACCTCGCGGATCAACGCGAAGAAGGTGCTGCGCTTTCTCGACGATCACGACGACGAGCTGTTCGGCAACGGTCACGTCGAGCTCTCGGTCTACGTGCGCACGCACAAGGCGACGCTGCGGCTGACCCAGCACAAGACCGTGGTGTGGTTGTCCGAAGGCGAAGCGCTCGTGCCCGACCTCCAACGCTGGATGCACGAGCTCGACGTGCCACACGCGACGGCGTTGCCGTCGGTCGCCGATGGCGCGCATCACCACTATCGCCCCGCGCACAGCCGCGATCGCAGGCGGCTCGGCGACGAGCTGTACAAGCAGCGCTTGCGCAGAGTCGATTCGCTCAAGCCATCTTCGTGACGCTCGGGTGGTCGCGCCACCAGAATCGCAACCGCCGCCTCGCCCACGCACCGGCATAGTCGACGCCGATCCGCGGCCCGATCCCGAGCTTCGGCGGCGTCGCGTGTGCGGCGACGTAGAGCTCGCCGGCGGCGAGGTCCCTCCGATCGTGACTGCGATCGAGCCCGAGTGCGCGCGTGACCTTGCCGGGGCCGCGCCCGATCTTCGGATCGTCGCCGAGGTTCGTCAGCGGAGCGATCGCGCGGATCAACACCGCCTGACCTTCGCCCTCGGCGCCGGTCACGATGTTGAACATCTCGTGAATGCCGTAGCAGAGATAGACGTAGCTGCGACCGGCCGGGCCGAACATCACGGACGTCCGTGCGGTCGGACCGAACCGCGCGTGGCTCGCGAGATCCTGGGGCCCGAGGTACGCCTCGGTCTCGACGATGATCCCCGCGCGATCACCGTGCACGAGCGCGGCGCCGACCAGCTCTCGCGCGACCTCGGGTGCAGGTCGCGCGAACCAACGTTGATCGAGACGCTTCACGATACGAACGGCATCAGGTGCGGACGATCCACACCGGCGAGCACGTCACCGACCCTACCATCCGTGGCGAGCGCGTCGAGCAGGCCCGCGGTCGCGGCTTGATAGCGATCCGGGGCGAGCCCACCTTGCAACAACCGAAACCGCAGCAGTAACAGCGCGGTCTGCGCGACATCCGACAGGCAGTAGCGCTGGATCGCGGCGAACTCGCCGCGGCGATAGAGCCCCTCGACCTGCGAGCCATCGACGCCGATCTTGCCGGGCAGGCCGATCAACCGCGCGACCGCGTCGAGGCTGCCCGATCGAGTCGCACCGTGATCGGCGAGCCAATCGCAGAGGTCGAGGTGGCCTTCTTCGCTGTAGCGCGAGCGGACGTTCTTCTCGCGGTAGTACCAGGCGAGCGACACCCCGTGACACAGCGCGCGCAACGCGATCACCGGGAGATCGAAGCTGCGGCCGTTGTACGTCACGAGGATCGGCCGCGCCTTGCCGACCAGCCGCGAGAAATCGCTGAGCAGCGCCCGCTCGCGCTCGTCCTCGCTGCCGGCCGCGTTCGGATCGCCCAGCACTCCGAACCGCTTCAGGCGATAGCCGTGGTCGAGCCACAGCGCGCCGATCACGACGACGCGATGTGCCCACGTCGGTGGAAACCCGTGCTGCGGGCGGCCCTCTTCCACCGGTGGTGGCTGCCACCGCGACGTATCGGGAACCGTCTCGATGTCGAGGACGAGGTACTCGGCGCTCGGCGTACGGGCCACGCGCGGACGCTACGCGACCCGTATGACAATCTCGCTGGCGTGGCGCGGCAACACCACGATCACGCTCGTGCCGGTCTCCTCGGTCGATTCGACCGTGATCTCGCCACCGTGACCGCGCGCGATCTCTCGAGCGATGTACATGCCGAGGCCGAGCCCGGCGCTGTGCTTTCGGTTGTGGAACGGCTCGAACAACACCGGCATCAACGCCGCGGGGACGGCGCCGTCGTTGCGGATGCTGATCACGACATCGCGATCGCGCCCGACGACGGTGGCGGCGATCGGACCCTGGCGCACTCCGTGCGCGAGCGCGTTGCCGAACAGATTCGAGAACAGTTGCAGCAGGCGTTGCGGATCGCCGGTCGTCGCGCAGTCCCCGGCGGCATCGATCGTGATCGTGCGGCCGGGATGCGCGGCGATCATCTCGTCGATCGAGCGCTGCACGAGCTGTTGGAGATCGACGTGCTCGCGCGACCGCATGAACCCGACCCCGCCGCCGAGCCGAGCTCGCGTGAGGTCGAGGAGTTGGTCGATCATCTCCGTCATGCGATACCCGGCGGTGATCATGCGAGCGACCGTGCGCTGGGCCGCTTCGTCCTTGACGGTCGCGGCCAACAGCTCCGCCCCGGTGATGATCGCGCCGAGCGGACTGCGCAGATCGTGGCCGACGACGCCGACGAACATCTCGTTGAGCCGCAGCGCCTGCGCGAGCTGGAGACGCTGGCGATCGAGCTCGATGAACACGTCGACCTTCGAGCGCAGGATGTACGGATCGATCGGCTTGAACAGGAAGTCGACCGCGCCCGACTCGTAGCCCTTGAACACGCGCGATGGGTCGCGCGTGCCGGCCGTCACGAAGATGATCGGCACATGTTTGGTGCGCTCTGCCCCACGCATCAACTCGGCGAGCTCGAAGCCGTCCATCTCGGGCATCTGCACGTCGAGCAGCGCGAGGCTGACCTCGTGCACGAGCAACACCTCGAGCGCCTCGGATCCCGAGCGCGCCTTCAAGAGCTCGATGCCACCGCGGCGCAACAACGCCTCGAGGGCAACGAGGTTCTCCTCGGTGTCGTCGACGAGCAAGACCTTGATCGGTTCGCTCATGGGCGCCCCTCACCGTAGGCATGCGCGCAGATCCGTGCAAGCGCGTTCGCCATCTCAGGCATCGTCATCACGATCGCGCGGTCGCCCAAGCGCCGCACGCCGGCGGCGGGCATCGTCGGCTGATTCGCGGTCAGCGGTGCCTGTACGAAGGCGCGGCCGCCGGCCTCGGCGATCCGCTCCAGGCCTCGCGCACCATCCTCGTTCGCGCCCGACAGCAACACGCCGGCGCAGCCCGCGCCGTACGCATCGGCGGCCGCTTCGAACAGCACGTCGATCGAGGGTCGCGAGTAGTACACAGGCTCGTCGACCGACAGCGCGAGCGTGCGGGTGCGCTCGACGAGCAGGTGGTAGTTCGGCGGCGCGATGTAGATGTGACCCGCGCGCAGCGGCTGCTTGTCGTCGGCCTCGACGACCGGGCGCTGGGTCACGTTGCCCAGGATCTCCGGGACGAGGTTCTTCTGGGTGTGCCCGACGTGAAGCACGATCACGATCGGCACCGTGAGCTCGTCCGGGAGCGCGGGCACGAACGCGAGCAGCGCTTCGAGCGCGCCCGCCGAACCTCCGATCACGATCAGCTCGATCATAGGAGTTGGAAGATCCGCGCTTCCGCGTCGCACTCCTTGAACCGTGGGGCGAGCGACGTGAAGCGCAACGTCTCCTTCATCCCGAGTCCGAGAAACCCCTTGCGGCACAGCGACGCGGTCAGCACCTCGAGCGCGCGTTCCTGGAGGGCGCGCTCGAAGTAGATCAGCACGTTGCGGCACGACACGAGTTGCATCTCGGCGAACACCTGGTCAGTCGCGAGGCTGTGGTCGGAGAACACGATCGTCTTCTTGAGCTGGCGATCGAACACCGCACCGCCGTACGCGGCCGAGTAGTAGTCCGACAGCGAGCCCTTGCCGCCGGCGAGCTGGTAGTTGTCGGAGAACTGCGCGAGCCGCTTGGTCTCGAACACGCCATCCTGCGCGGCGCGCAGCGCATCCGGGTTGATGTCGGTCGCATAGATCTGCGTGCGCTCGAGCAGGCCCTCTTCGTGGAGCAGGATCGCGAGCGAGTACGCCTCTTCGCCGGTCGCGCAGCCGGCGACCCACACGCGCAGCGCCGCGTAGGTGCGGAGATACGGCACGACCTGCTCGCGCAAGCTCCGGAAGTAGAGCGGGTCGCGGAACATGTCGCTGACCTGGACGGTCAGGAAGCGGAGCAGCTCGTTGAACAGCGCGGGGTCGCGCAGCAGCTTGTCCTGGAGGAGCGGCAGCGTCGGCAGCTTGAAGTGCACGAGCGCGTTGCGGAGCCGGCGCAACAACGACGCCTCCGAGTAGCTGCGGAAGTCGTAGTGGTACGCGCGATAGATCGCATCGAGCAACCCGGTGAGCTCGGCGTTGCGTGGGGTTACTTCCGGATCCATACCCGAGCCAGGGACAGCAGCTTGTCGACGTCGAGCGGCTTCGCGATGTAGTCGTTCGCGCCTGCCGCGATGCAGCGATCGCGATCATCCTGCATCGCCTTCGCGGTCAGCGCGATGATCGGCAGCTTCGCGAAGGCAGGGTTCGCGCGCAGCGCGCGGATCGCCTGGAGACCGTCCATCTCCGGCATCATGAGGTCCATCAACACGAGGTCGATATCCGGCGACTTGAGGACCGCCGCGATCGCTTCGCGCCCGTTGCGCGCGATCTCGATCTTCGCTCCCTTGGGCTCGAGCACGCTGGTCAATGCGAACACGTTGCGAACATCGTCCTCGGCGATCAGGATCTTGCGGCCCTCGAACACACGCTCGCGATTGCGGGCGTCGCGCAGCATGCGCTGGCGCTCGGGCGGCAGCGCCGACTCGACCTGGTGCAGGAACAGCGTGACCTCGTCGAGCAGGCGCTCGGGCGAGCGAGCGCCCTTGATGATGATCGAGCGCGAGAACTTCTCGAGCTGCTGGATGTCATCGGGCTTGAGCGAGCGGCCGGTGTAGACGATCACCGGCGGGAACGCGTGGTGCTCGCTGCGCGACATCTCGTCGAGGAGCTCGACCCCGCTGCGATCCGGCAAGGACAGATCGAGCACCATGCAGTCGAACGTCTTGGCCTCGAGTTGCTCGAGGGCCGCGGCGGTCGTGCCCGCGGTGACGACTTCGACATCGTCGCCCGACAGCAACCGCGCGGTGCTCTCGCGCAACAGCGGATCATCCTCGACGACCAGCACGCGCCGCAGCTTCTGCGTGAACTTCTGTTCGAGTTTCTTGATCGCCTCGACGAGCTTCTCGCGCGGCACGGGCTTGAGCGCGTAGCCGGCCGCGCCCATCTGCAGCGCGGTCTGCGTGAAGTCATCGACCGAGGCCATGTGGACCGGGATGTGCCGGGTGCGCGCGTCGCGCTTGAGCGCGTCGAGCACCGCGAGGCCCGAGCGGTCGGGCAGGCCGACATCGAGGACGATCGCGCTCGGCAGGTAATAGCGCGCGAGCGCGAGGCCATCCTCCGCGGTGGTCGCGGCCATCACCTCGAACTCGAGCTCGTGAGCGAGATCGAAGATCACCCGCGCGAACACGGTGTCGTCCTCGATGATCAACAGCGAGCGCGACTGAGAAGTGATCCTCGCGCGGTCGTCGTGGAACGGTGCGGTCGTGGTCGGCTCGACCGTGATCGGTGGGGCCTCGCTGGCGCTGCGCGGACCCGCGTGCAGTGGCAGCGGCCCGGCGAGCGCCCCCCCGAGCGCTGGCGGCATCGCGATCGGGCCCGAGTAGTGCTGGGGCAGGGTGAGCGTGAACGTCGAGCCCTTGCCCGGTTCGCTCGCGACGACGAGGTCGCCGCCGAGCAGCCGCGCGAGGTCGCGCGAGATCGAGAGACCGAGACCGGTGCCGCCGAACTTGCGCGTGCTGCCGCCGTCGGCCTGACGGAACGCCTCGAAGATCAGCTGGTGCTGGCTCGCGACGATGCCGATGCCGGTGTCGCGGACGCGAAACTCGACCCAGTTGGTCTTGGTCGTCGCGAACTCGAGCCGGACCCCGCCCGCTTCGGTGAACTTCAGCGCGTTCGACAGCAGGTTGCGCAGGATCTGACTGACGCGCGTCGCGTCGGTCTCGATCATCTCGGGGGCACCGGCCTCGACGACGAGCTGCAGCTCGAGCTTGCGCTGATTCGCGATCGGCTGGAACACGCTGGTCAGATCGTCGACGAGCCGGCGGACCTGGATCGGCTCGGGCCGCACGTCGAGCATCCCGGCTTCGATCTTCGAGAGATCGAGGATGTCGTTGATCAGCGTCAGCAGGTCGTTGCCCGACGTGTAGATCGTTTCGGCGAACCTGATCTGCTCGGGGTTGAGATTGTTCTCGCGGTTGTCGGCGAGCAGCTTCGCGAGGATCAGCGTGCTGTTGAGTGGCGTCCGCAGCTCGTGGGACATGTTCGCGAGGAACTGCGACTTGTACTCGCTCGACTGCTGGAGCTCCGACGAGGTGCGCGCGAGCTGGTCGCGTTGGGCCTCGAGCGAGCTCGCCTGTTCCTCGAGCTGTTGGTTGATCTGCTCGAGCTCGGCCTGCTGATTCTCGAGCTGGCCCTGCGAGACGAGCAACGCGCGACTCTGTTCCTCGAGCTCTTCGTTCGAGACCCGCAGCTCTTCTTGTTGCGCCTGGAGCTTCTCGGCCTGGCGCTGGGTCTCCTCGAGCAGCAGCTCGAGCTGGCTCCGGTCCTTCGCGCTGCGGATCGCCGTACCGATCGATTCGGAGACCCGATCGAGCGCTGACTTCTCGAGCGCGTCGAGCGGCCGCATGAACGCGAGCTCGGTCACGGCGACGACCCGGCCGTCGACGATCGCCGGTGCGATCGCGAGTGCGACCGGCTTGGCCTCGCCGAGCGCCGAGGAGACCTTGAGATAGCCGTCGGGCAGCTTGTCGATATGAACGGTGGTGTCGCGCTGCGCGACCTCGCCGATCATGCCGTCGCCGAGCTTGCGGATCGGATCGGTGCCGCCCTCGAGCGAGGTCTGCGCGATCCGGCGCAGGTTCGGGCCCTCGACGACATACATCGCACCGACCGGCGCGCCGAGCTCGCGCGACAGCGTGTGCAGCACCTTGTCGCCGAGCGATTCGAGCCGGACGTCGCCCTGCATCTGCTCTGCGAGCGCCGCATGGATGCTGCGGACCCACGCCTCGTTCGCGACGGTGCGGAAGTCGCGCGACGCGAGAAAGCCGATCAGGAGGATCATGATGATCAGTACGGCGACGCCGCCGAACACGACGTAGGCGCTGCTCGTGACCGACGCATCCCAAGCGTCGGTACGGGTCGCCAGCAGCGCGCGTTCGGATCCCAACATCGCGTTGATCAGCTCTCGCCCGCGATCCATCAGGTCCATGCCGCGATCGGAGTTCACGATCGCGAGCGCCGCTTCGTGATCGTGCTTGCGCTCGAGGTTGATCGTCTCGTCGAGCTCGTCGAACTTCGAATCGAGGATCGGCTCGAGCTCCTCCAGCCGCTGCTGCTGGGCGCCGTTGCCGATCGTGAGCTGCCGGAGCACCGCGAGGAGGCCGGGCAAGCGGTTGTGGGCGCTGGTGTACGGCGCGAGGTAGCGAACGGCGCCGGTCAACAAGAAGCCGCGCTGCCCGGTCTCTCCATCGGTGACCACGGCCTGGAGCTGGTTGAGCTCACTCGTGACGAGTTGCGCGTGTTGCATCGCATCGGCCGCGGCCGAGCGCGTGATCAGCGAGCGGTACGACAGCATCGCGATCACCGCGGCGGCGCCGAGCGCGGCGATCAGAGCAGCGAGCGCCTTGGGTGGAAGGATCGCCGTCGATCGTCGCTCGGTGGCCTGGAATTGCACGGTGTGCTCGCTGCGTGTGCAGGGTGTGTGCCCGAGCGCACGGCCGAAGTTCCGATAGTTTGCACCACGGAACGCGCCGTAGGCGCACGATGTGCGAAATCGCTCGTAGAGCTACGTAACGCGGTCGTTCGTACCTCATCCAACCCGATCCCATGATGCATAATCGCGCGATGTGTGGCCGCGCGTGGTTCGCGCTAGCGCTCGGGTTCGCCGCCAGTCTCGACGCGAGCCGCGCCTTCGCCGACGACCCCGGCCACTGCATCGATGTCTCGTTCACGCCGAGCGACGACCTCCAGATCGTCGCGTGGATCGCGACGCCCGCCAATATCTACAAAGACACGCTGTTCATCACGCAGCAGACCGGCACGTTCGGCCTGGGCAATCGCCCGGGTCGGTTCGATTTCAACAGTGGCCCGATCTGGCCGTACGGTCGCCGGATCACGACGTTCCCGGTGTGGGCGCACGCGAACGGCCAGGCGTTTCAGCAGGTGCTCTACCAGAACGACATCTCGGACGATCCGAACGCGTGCTTCGTGCCGACGTCGGATCCGACCTATCAGCAGTGCGGCGAGAACAACCTCAGCCATCCGTTCAATCAGAGCTCGGAGGAGAGTCACTTCTGTCGTCCGCTGATGTCGACCGAAGCGAGCTGGGACACCGGCACGTGCGCGACGACCGCGTACTCCGACAAGGGCCGGTTCTCGGCGACCGCGACCACCGGCTATCCGCCGCGCGCCGATGTCTTGCCGTCGATCAACGATTCGCCCTCGGTCGCGTCCTACAAATCGCTCGACCCGTTCGACGTGGTCTCGCAACCCACGCCGGTCGGTGGCACCGCCGCGCACGCGCCGTGGCCGGTGCCGGCCGATCTTCCGAGCGGCGACTACGTGCTCTACGTCGAGGTCTCCAAGGAGTTCGACTTCAACGCCACGTACAACTCGACGAGCTATCCGTCGCCGCCGGCGATCTTCTGGGCGGAATACGGCAAGCCGTATCGCGGTCAACCGTCGGTGCTGTATCGCGTGCCGTTCACGATCGCCGCGACCGCGACCGAAGCCACGACGACGACCTACGCCGGCTACGGCGATCCCGATGGCGCCGACGGCAACGTCCGCGCGCCGGACGCTACGATCACGACCGACACACCGGCGAGTGGCTCGTCGCGGCTCGAGCTCACGGCCGACGGAACCGACGTGTATCGCGTCAAGGTCGAGGTCAGCCCGAACGTGCCGTCGGAGGTCCCGGCGCAACCGACGCAGTTGATCGCGACCGAGGTCAGCGGCTTCGGGATGTCGCTATCGTTCGTCGCCCCCGGCGTCGGCACGCAGCGGCTGCGCGTCGCCGGCTACGAGGTCCGCGTCCGGGCGAGCGACGAGATGACCGCGGCGAACTTCGCCGACTCGATGCCGGTGACCGCGAAGGTGACGCCGGACGATCCGGGGCACACGCAGACCTTCGACCTCTCCGGCCTGTTGCCGGAGACCGATTACTGGGTCGGCGTCCGCGCGTTCGACGGGTGCCACAACCCCGGTGATGTCGCGATCACGAAGATCACCACGGCGGCGCGAATCTCGGGCTCGGTCGATGCGTGCTTCGTCGCGACCGCGGCGTACGGCTCGGTGATGGCGAACGACGTCGAGCTGCTGCGTCACTTCCGCGATTCGAAGCTGCAGACCAACGCGCTCGGCGAGCTCGCGGTCGAGACCTACTACACGTTCGGTCCGGCGATCGCCGGCGTCGTCGGCGAATCGGACCTGCTGCGCACGAGCGCCCGAGCCGCGCTGCAGCCGGTCATCGAGCGGGTTCGCCGGCTGTCGTTCTAGATCGGGTTGACGGCGACGTTGCCGGTGATCCCGACCGAGACCGAATCGATCGCGGTCGCACACGTGCGGCGCAGGCCGATGAAGCCGCTGAAGATCAGGCCGAAGCCGGCCTTGTCGCCTCCGTTGGCGCAGACGCCGACCCCCTGGACCGTGCCGGTCGGGACGTGACCCAGGTCGAGCGAGTAGTTGCAGGTGTCGTCCATGCCGTCGAGGTCGACGAGCTTGACGTCGGTGCCGAGCTGGACTTGGGCGCCGAGCAGATCCGGCCGCGGAATGCACAGCGTGATCAAGCCGGCGCCGGCGATCGACGACATCTGCGTGCCGTTGATCGTCACGCTGATCACGCCGGCCGGTGCATCCATCGCCGGGCAGTCGTTGTTCTCGCTGGCGGTGAGCCCACCGTAGACGAGGTTGACCTGGTCGCTCGACACGGTCAGCCCGAACGGGCTGCTGCCGGGCGAACCACAGGTGTTGGCGTCGTCGCTGCACCCTGCAGCGAACAGGCTAATAGCTAAAAGGTAGTGTGAGCGCGACATGGGCCACCACGGCATCGCCGAATCGGTTGTGCTGGATGATGTACTCGAGGACGCCCTCGAAGCGTGCGCCGGCCCAGTTGCCGGTCAAGCCAAACTCCTCGCCGATCACGCCGAGCTTCGCTTGCATCGTGAAGCCATCGTACCCCGACATCTTGGGGTCGTCTGTGACGTAGTTGATAGCGTTCATGTCGAGCGCCGGATAGCGATCGGCATAGAAGTACGACGCGGTCTGGCGGTAGTAGCGAGCGCCGATCGTGGCATCGGCCATCGCGCCGACCTCTTGCACGATCCGCAGCTCGGGCGTGTGTGCCCGGATGTGCCAATCGTCGTGATAATAGCGATACGCCGCGATCAGGGTCGTCCCGGTCGGCGCGACGTAGTAGCGCAGCGTCGCCGCGATCGACTGGCGCAGCCGCGAATTGGGATGGACCTCGGGGACCAGGCCACTCGCGGTGATCACGGTGCGATACGGATTGGCTTGATAGCCATCGAGCTGCGCGAGGTCATAGCTGATCGCGACCAGCGCGTTCTTCGACAAGATCTGACTCGCCGAGGCGAACATCGAGTAGCTCGTCAGCGCGCACTCGGTCGCCATCGCCGGCGACGTCACATCGCATTGGATCTGCGGCCCACCCATCGGGCTCTGCGCGCCGGCGTTCGTGACGTTGTCGCTCGACACGCCACCGCCGATCGCCAGCGTCGCGTTCTTCTGCGCGACATCGGCCTCGGCCCGCCCGCCGATGTAGAACGAGGTGTAGTCGGACTCGGTCGAATACTTGGTGTCGCCGCCGAGCCGGAGCCGGTCGAGCCACGAGTCGTGCGGCCCGTCGAATTCGCGGATGTACGAGAAGCCGCCTTCGTAGCGCCGCTCGGTGAACGGCTGCGCGTTCGCCGCGCCGGAGCCCGCCGAGGCCGAGGTGATCGCGTCGACGAGAAAGTGCGCATTGACCAGGCCGCGCGCGCCGGCGTCGAACATGCCGTCGAGCATCGGCTGCATGACGCGGGTCGAGCGCTCCTTGTAGTAGACGCCGCGCACCGCGAGCTCGCCGTCCGCGTGAGCAGTGCCGGCGAGGATGGCGAGCAGGACGGCGATCGTTAGTTGCAGCCGCATCCGCCACCCGGTTGGCCCGTGCCGCCTTCGGCACCTTCACGTGCGCCGCGTTCATGGGCCTTGAACCGGGTCTCACCGGTATCGCGATCGTCGATCATCGGGCGCTTCGCGAGGGTCTCGCGTTGGTGCGCGTGCACGACGACACACCCTCCGAGTCCAAACGACACCACGAGTACAAGGGCCAGCCAACGACTACCGAGCACGGGTGCGCAACATAACACCGGTCATTCCGACCAGGGCCGTTCCGGTGTACACGTATGCGCATATGAAGCAGCTCGTGGGGTTGATCGCACTTGCCGTGATGGGATGCGGTGGCGGGAACGCCGAAGAGACGAAGCCCACGATCGGCACCGGCAGCGCCGTGAAGCCGGGTGCCGCCGGCGATGTTTCGTTCGAAGTCCCGGGCATCGAGATCAAGGGCCTCGTGTTCGAGCCCGAAGCGCTCGGCCGCCCCGGCATGCCGCTCGTCGATTCGAAGCAAAAGACCACGATCGAGCGCCAGCGCACCGTGTTCACGAAGACGAAGGACCCGGTCCAGAAGGAAGCGCAAGCCGCGATCCTCGCGACGCTGCTGTATCGCAAGTCGAAGGATGCGCCCGCCGAAGAACAGACCAAGCTGCTGACCGAAGCGCGCCAGGCGCTGCGCGACGCCGCGGCGGTCTCCGGCGACAAGACCGATGAAGTCACGCTCCGCTTGCTCGGCAGCTACGAGCTGATCCTCGAGGATTACGCCGCCGCCGAAAAGGCGTGGGGCCAGCTCGTCGCGTCGGCGCCGAAAGACAAAGAAGCGCTCAGCAACCGCGCGTGGTGGGCGTACTCGCTGCTCAAGGAATTCAAGAACCGCGAGGCGCTCGACGCGGTCAAAGATCAACCGCTGACCGACAAGACGCCGGAGCTCGCGTACGTGACCGCGTGGGCGAAGTGGCGCACCGGGGACAACACCGGCGCGTGGCAAGCGATCGTCACCACGGCCAAGGGCTGGGGCACGACCGCGAACAAGGAGGTCGTCGATCGCGACGTGCTCATGCTCGCTGGCCGCGCGGGCGGATCGCTCAACGAGACCGTCGCGACGCTGTCGCCGATCTACGGCAAGACCAAGGACAATCAGTACGAGATGCTCGCGAAGCTCGGCCTCCAGGCCTATCAGTTCGCCGGTCGCTGGCAGGAAGGTGTCCAGGCGATCGACAAGGCGATCGAGGTCGAGGGCGACAAGGTCCCCGTCAACGACAAACCAGTGCTGCGCTACACCCAAGCCGACTACACCGTGCGGCTCGACGATCCGGCGACCGCGACCAAGTTCGCGAAGCTAGCGATCGACGCGCTCCCGGCGTGCGGCGCGAAGTGCAGCGACAAGGACAAGGAGAACGTCGTCGAGAGCGTCTACATCATGGGACGTCTGTTCCACATCCTGTACGCGACCGCGCACGACGATCGCTACTTCGAGCCCGCGACCGACCTCTACAACATGTCGATCCCGCTGATCACGATGAACGATAGCGTGCGCACCGAAGCGACCAAGGATCAGGCGAACCTCGCGGCGACGTTCAAGGGCATGAAGGCCGGCTACGGCACGCACGATGCGGCCGCGATCGGCGCGCTGCTCAAGCGTCACAACCAGGAGGTCCAGGCGTGCTACGAGCAGGCGCTGTCGGCGAACCCCAAGCTCACCGGCACCCTCAAGGTCAACCTCGAAGCTGATAACACCGGCGCGATCAAAGGCGTGTCGACCGATCCGAAGGGCGGTCTGCAAGACCTCGCGATGGTCGCCAGCTGCACCGCGGAGCGCGCGAAGCACTGGACGCTGCCAAAGCGCGCGAACGGCACGGGCACGCCGTCGATCACGCGGATCAAGCTCGGTTACGCACTGTCCGCCGCGAAGAAGTAAGTCAGCGCTTCGTGCGACGCCGCTTCTTGGGCGTCAGGGAGACGCCCGCGAGGCGAGCGGAGCGTTCGAGCTCGGCGATCATGCGGGTCGCGAGCACGAGCCGCGCCGGCTGATCGGGATCGCCGGCGAGCGCGGTGCGCTCGGCGCTGGTCGTGACGAAGCGCCGGATCGCTTGATAGCCGAGCACGGCGTCGCCGAGGCGATGCGCGGCGGCGGCGAGGTTCCAGTGATGGAGCGGCCACGCGCCCTCGAGCTCGATCGCACGGGACAGGCAAGCGATCGCGTCGGCGGCGCGATCTTGCGCGAGGTGGCAAGCGGCGTTCGCGGCTTCGACATCGGCGTTGACCTCGCAGCGCGCGAGCAGCAAGCGAGCGCGAGGCACGTCACCGTCGGCGATCAGCTCGACCGCGCGGCCGACGCTGGCGGCGGTCGGGTTGGGGCGGCGAGCGAGGTGCGCTTCGCCGAGATCGAGGAGGTCGCGACCGAGGTAGTAGGCGGATGGGAGGCTGTGCGCGTCGGCCTCGAACGGCCCGACGGTCGTACGCGCGGCGGAGGCGATCAGATCTTTCGCGCGCGAGGGTTCGTTGGATGCGACGCGATAGCCATCGGCGCACAGATTCGCGATCAAGGTCGCGGCATCGCCGTCGCTGCCGGCGTGCTCCTCGTGGAGGCAATCGTCGATCCGGCCATCGCCGGCGATCAGCACGGCCCAGCGCCGCCAGCGCCGTTCGCCACTGACCTTGCGGGTCGCGACGACGACGCAGCGCGCGGCGCCATCGACGAGCACCGTGACGTGGGTCGGACGCGGTGCGCGCTTCGCGATCGGTTCGAGCGGCGGGGCGTGGCCGGTGGCGAGCAGCGCGACTTCGGCGACGCGATCGCGAAGCTCGGGCGCCACGTCGAGACGCGCACACAATTCGTTCGCGAGGAGGTGGGCGCGGGGCGGCGCCGCGGCGGCCATGATCGAGAGCAGCGACACCATGTCGTCGGGCGCGAGCTTGCCGACCATGAGATCCGCTGCCGAGGCGATGTCCGCCGCGGTCTCGAGTTGATCGGCGAGCTTCTCGGCGGAGGCGCGTTGGATCGCGTCCGGATCATGAAATTTCGCAGCCGCGCCGCGCTCGCCGAGCTCGCCGAGCAGGCCGAGCGCGCAGACTTTTCCGTGATCCGGTGCGACGCCGTCGGTGATCGTGCGGAGCTCGACGATCACGCGCGGACGCACGCTGCGATTCGTCGTGGCGAGCTGCACGAGCGCCGCGCGCGCAGCATCGCGACGCGGTTCGCTCGACGAGCACAGCTCGCGACCGAGCAACGGCACGCACACGACGCCGAGGCGCTCGACGATCTTTTCGATGTGGAGCGACGGGCGCGCCAGGCCGTGGGGAGAAGGAGTCGCGAACCAGTCGGCCAGCTTGCGCAGGTCGACGAACGGATTCAGACCACCCATCGGTGGCCATACACTAGATGTATGGTCACGCCATCGTCAATGAATTTCCGCGGGCTTACGGCCGCGTTTTGGAGTGCGAGACGACGATTTCGCAGTCGGGGCGATCACTTGGCTATCGAGATTTAGCTGGCAGGAGAGACGCGATTTCGTACTGTCCGCGGCGATGGCCAAGACCGAGTCCACGGCGGTGAACAACCTGATCGACCTGGTGAGCTCGAACCAGCGATCGTCGAAGCCGATCGTTCACCCGGATGACGACTTGTTCGCCGGTCCACCGGGACCCGCAAAACCGATCAAGAAGATGAAGACGCCGGCGCAGCCGCTGCCGGCGTTGCCGAAGCCGAATGGCTCGACCGCGGTGAGCCCGCCGCGGATGACCCCGACGCTCGCGCCGATGCGCGGCGCAGGGACCGTGCCTCCATTGCCGCGCACGCGCGCCGCCGGCGGCACGTCGCGCCACACGGTGCCCGAACACGCGCCGCAGATGCGGATGACCACGGCGCCTCCCGAGCGCGGCACCACGATTCCACCGATCCCCCAGCGTGGATCGGCGCCGGTGTTTCCGCCGAACGGCCGGATGCAACCGACGTTCACCCCCGTGCTGGCCGACGGCACGCCTCCGCCCGAGCGCGTGACCGCGCACCCGGCCACGCCGGAGCGCGCGAAGCCGAGCACGGCCGCGTTCGCCGCCGTCGCGCCGCTGAGCTATCCGGTCCAGCATCGCGCGCCGTCGCCGCAACACCTCGAGCGCATCGACATGACCGGCGACGCCGTGCTCGGCGAGAACTGGTTCGAAGCGAGCCGCGCGGTCGAGAAGTTCGAGGACGAGACCTACGTCGGCACGTCGCCGCACGTGCTCCAGGATCGCGTTCGCGAGACGTCGCTCGTCAAGAAGCTGATCCTTCCGGCGATCGGCTTCATGATCGTCGGTGCGTTGATCGGCGCGTTCATCGCCTTCAACGGCGACAAGAAGAAGCACGCCGTCGCGACGCACGCCGTCGCGCTGGCTCCCGTCCCGGCGCAGCCGTCGGCCGCGAACGCGGCACTCGCGGCGAACATCGCCGGTGGGACGAACACCGGCGCGACCACGACCGAGCCACCGCAGCCCGCGCGGCCAGCGCCGGTCGCGGTGGCCGCCATCGAGCAGGCGCCGGTCGCCCCGGCGGCGCCCGCGACGACGAACTCGGCGATCCACGAGATCCAGACCACGCGCGGCGTGATCCAGCTCGCCGACGTGCGGATCGATTCGAAGCCGGCCGGCGCGACGGTCACGCTGATCGACGGCTCGAAGAAGTCGTTCCTCGGCACGACGCCGCTCGCGACCTCGCTCGACGCGTCGCACACGTACGACCTCGAGGTCTCGCTCGCGGGTCGCCCCGAACAAACCGCGCACCTCGACCCGGCGCACACCCAGCACCTGTCGATCGATCTCGTGAAGGCCGCGCGCGGCGAGACCACACACGCCGCGCCGCCAACCCACGTCGAGGTCGCGGCACCTGCGCCGAAGAAGACCGTGGCCACCGTCGCAGCGAAGCCGCACCACGCCGCGGCCGTGAAGACCACGGCCGCGGCGCCGACCGACGAGATCGCGGATCCCGGCTTCGACTCGAAGCCCGTCGCGCCAGCGCCCGAGAAGAAGATCGAGAAGCCGGTCGTCGCGGCCGGGACCGGCACGCTGATGATCTCGACCAAACCGCCGTGCGAGATCCTGATCGACGGCAAGGCGACCGGCATGTCGACGCCGCAGCGCGCGCTGGCGCTACCGGCCGGCGCTCACAAGATCACGCTCGTCAACTCGAACGCGAACATCAACAAGACCGTGATGGTTCAGATCAACGCGGATCAGGCGACCAAGCTCGTCAAAGACCTGCTCGCTAATTGAGCTTGCAGTTGTTCGCGACGGTCGGCTGACACAGCGAGCTCGTCGTATCGCACGGGACCGTGTTGCCATCAGCGTCGTTCGGGCATGGCGCGTCGGTGCTGCATGATTGCGTGCAGACCTGGATCGCACCGAACGGCCGGCAGTTGTCGGTGGTGCAGTCGTGCTCGTCGCGGCACAGGTCGTAGACCTTCGCGGAGCACGCCGGGACGGTCGTCGGATCGTCGCCCGCGCAGGCGCCGATCGAGAGAACGAGCATCAACGCCAAGCTCCGCATACCGCCATCCTACAGGACAAATATAGTACGGTCGCCAGTGGAGGCTGCGTGGCACACATCGACGTCTTTAAGAGCTGGGCCGATACGATTCGTCAGGACGTCGAGGCGTTCAAGGCGCTCCTGGAGTCGACCAAGGCCGACGAGAAATCGCGCAAGCTCGCGGGCGGTGCGCTGCAATATCTCGTCAGCAAGATGGATCTGATCCCCGATTGGAACGAGGGCATCGGGATGATCGACGACGTGATGGTGCTCCGGGTCGCGGCGCAGCAAGCGCAGGATCTCGGTCGCGGCGATCTGCCGGCGAGCGCCGAGGTCAGCTTCGAGCGGCTCTCGAACGAGGCCGAGAAGATCGTCGCGTTCCTCGGCGGACCGATCTACGACAAGCTCAAGGCGTACGTCTCCAAGCTCGGCGAGACGGCGGTGCGCGGTCGCACCGCGGTGCAGCTCATGGAAGATGCAGCGATGCGCAAGACGCTCTACGGCGAGCTCGACGAAGAGCTCCACAAGACCGTGCCGATCGTGATCAGCGATCCGGCCGACGCCGAGCTGCGGCTGAAGGCGTACTTGACCCACAAGCTGTCATGAAGCACTGGCTGGTCGTCGCATGGGTCGTCGCGGCACTCCTGGTCGCACAGCGCGCTCACGCCGACGACACGTTCGAAGCGAAGGCGCAGACCGCGCAGCCGTTGCACCGGGTCGAGAGCCTGGTGTGGGCGATGACGGCGGCGTGCGATGCCGGCGATGACGTCGAGCAGCGCCAGTGTCGCCGGGTTCGCGAGGCTCGTCAGAGAGAGCTGTCGAACGGCACCTGGTTGGTCGTCGCCGACGCCGATGCGTTCGACGTCGGCACGTGGAACCCGACGAAGAAGTCGCTGCCGATCACGCTCGATGCCTGCATCCGCTGCGCGGGCGTCGAGCTCGACGGCAAGACCTGGTACGTGACCGGCGTGACCGCGACACCGCCGCGGTTCGAGAGCGGCAAGCTGCGCACCGGCATGCTGCACGACAACGCGCGCGCGTTCGCCGATGACGCGACCGCGAGCATGTGGGGCCGTGCCGTCGCGAAGGTCAAGGTCGAGATGATCGTCAAGCTCGCCGCGAAGTCGCGGTGGAGCGAAGGTGGCAAGAACGGGCTCGCGCTCGACGTGATCGGCTATCGGGTGTTCACGCCGTGCGACGGCACCGTGATCCTGTCGTCGCCGCCGTCGAGCCCGGTCGAGCCCGACAAGAAGGCGTGTCCCGTGGCGGGCGAACAGCAACCGACGGTCGCCGAGGCCGAGGCCGGCCCGCAGGTCGAGCAGCTCACGGCGTCGATCATCGACGACGCGATGCAGCCGGTCGTCGACGCGGCGTGGAAGTGTTACGGCCAGTTCGCGGTGACCGGTAAGGCGAAGCTCAAGCTCACGATCACCGCCGAGGGTGGCATCGGCAAGTACGAGCAGCAGGGCGACTTCGTGAACACGCCGACCGGCGCGTGCATCGACAAGGCGATGGCCAAGTCACACTTCCCGCGCACGAAGAAGACCAAGACCACGATCCTCTTTCCGATCACGATCCAACCGTGACGCTCGCCGAGCTGTTCGACGCGCTGTGGTCGGACTACGTGCGGATGACGCCGCAGGCCGAGCGCATTCATCGGCTGCTCGGTGCGCGTGGGGAGACGGTCCAGAACGATCACGTCGCGCTGCGCACGTACGACACCGCGGGGGGGATTGCCGCGCTCGCCGCGCCGTTCGAAGCGGTCGGCTACGTCGCGAAGGATCGCTATCGCTTCGACGACAAGAAGCTGCTCGCGCGCTACTGGCAACACCCCGACGCGGCGCTGCCGAAGCTGTTCATCAGCGAGCTCTGCGTCGCCGAGCTGTCCGCGACCGCCCAGCAGATCATCGCGCGGCTCGTCGCGCAGCTCCCGGCGGGCTTCGATCGCCGCGCGGATCTGCCGTGGGCCGGTCGGCCGTGGACGTGTACGCGCGCGGACTACGAAGCGCTGCTCGGCGAGAGCGAGTACGCGGCGTGGCTGGCCGCGTTCGGATTTCGCGTCAATCACTTCACGGTCTCGGTCAACGCGTTGACCACGCTGCCGACCGTGGTCGCCGTCAACGAGCTGTTGCTCGCGGAGGGCTTCGCGCTCAACACCGCGGGCGGCGCGATCAAGGGCACACCCGCGGATCATCTCGAGCAGAGCTCGACGCGCGCCGACACGATCGCGGTCGACCTCGCCGGCGAGACGCTGCAAGTGCCGTCCTGCTACTATGAATTCGCGAAGCGCTATCCGCTGCCGTCGGGCGAGCTGTTCCAAGGCTTCGTGCCGGCCTCGGCCGACAAGATCTTCGAATCGACCGATTCGAATCGATCCGGCGCCGCTAAGGCGTGAGGCTGGAGAAGTAGTCGTTGAGCTCGAGCAGGACGTCGACATCGACGTTGACGAACTGGATCCCGGCACCGCCGTCCGCCGCGGTCCAGCGCACGACTCCCGGTAGGGTGAACGTCTGATCCGAGGTCGGCAGCGTGAGCTCGATCGTGATCGGCGTACCGACCGCCGGTGTCTCCGCGGGGCCCTCGATGTACGCACCACCGACGCCGATGTTGCGCGTGACGGTGGTGACCCAGGTCCGCGACGCGGTCGTGCGAATGCGAATGGTCATCACCCGGTCTGGGTGAGAACGCCCTCGAAAGTGCACCCTCCGCTCGTGCCGCCGACCGTCCATTTCCTCAGCAAAATCATAGCTGATCTTCCCCGGCAATCGGGCTTTACCAGCCGGGGGGACCTGGGTAGGGTCCGGTCCGATCGTGAAGGTGCACTTGATCGGCATCGGGGGGACAGGCATGGGGGCCGTCGCGGGGTTACTCGTGGCCGCTGGTCACGACGTCCGTGGCTCCGACAACGCCGTTTATCCGCCGATGAGCGAGCAGCTCGCTCAGCTCGGGGTGCCGGTGATGACGCCCTACGGCGCGCACAACCTCGATTGGAACCCCGATCTCGTCGTCGTCGGCAACGTCCACGGCAGGGATCACATCGAGGTCGCAGCGGCCTCGGCACGCGGTCTCAAGCTGACCTCGTTTCCCGCCGTGATCGGCGAGCAGTTGCTGCCCGGCAAGACCTCGATCGTCGTCACGGGCACCCACGGCAAGACCACCACGACCTCGTTGCTCGGTCACATCCTGCTCGAAGCGGGCCGCGATCCGTCGCTGTTCGTCGGCGGCGTCCCGGTCGGGCTCGGTCACGGCTGGCGGCTCGGCACCGGCCCGTTCGTGATCGAGGGCGACGAGTACGACACCGCGTACTTCGACAAGGGATCGAAGTTCCTCCACTACCGCCCGAACCTCGCGATCCTGACGAGCATCGAGCTCGATCACGTCGACATCTTCCCGTCGTTCGATGCCGTGCGCGACGCGTTCAAGAAGTTCGTCGCGCTGATTCCACCGGCGGATCAAGGTGGCCTGCTCGTCGCGTATGCCGATTCGGCCGACGTCCGCGCGGTCGCGAAGACCGCGCAGTGCAAGGTCGAGCTCTACACGATCGTCGGTGGCGAAGGCCCCGATGGCGAGGACAGCGACGGTGGCCTCGCTCAGGACATCACGTGGTGGGCGCGCAACCTCGAGGTCGGCAAGTCGGGTCGCGTCGCGTTCGATGTCTATCTTCGCGGCGATCGCCTCGAGCGCTTCGAGACGTTGCTCGTCGGTCGCCACAACGTCGGCAACTGCCTCGCGGCGATCGCGGTCGCCCACGCGCAGGGCGTGCCGGTCAAGGACCTCCAGCACGGCGTCGCGAGCTTCGCGGGCGTGCGCCGCCGGCAAGAGCTGCGCGGCATCGCGGGTGGCGTCACCGTGCTCGACGACTACGCGCATCACCCGACCGCGGTGCGCGAGACGCTGAAGGCGCTGCGCAAGCGGTTCCCGAAGCGCCGGTTGATCGCGGTCTACGATCCGCGCTCGGCGACGAGCCGGCGCAAGACGTTTCAGAACGAGTACGCCGATGCGTTCGCCCACGCCGACGAGGTGATCGTCGGCAAGCTCTACGATCCGTCGAAGATTCCGGCCGACGAGCGCTTCGATCCGGAGAAGCTCGCGCTCGATCTGCATCGCAGCGGCACCAAGGCCGCGTACATCCCGGATGTCGAGACGATCGTGAAGCAGCTCGCCGAGAGCGCGGCCCCCGGCGACGTGGTCGCGGTGTTGTCGTCGGGGAGCTTCGATGGTCTCCACGACAAGTTGCTCGACGCGATCGGGGATGCGATCCGCCCGGCCCAGCGCGCCGACATGGAGAGCGTTCGCGCGAACCTCGAGCTGGTCAACCTGTCCGACGAGCAGGCGCGCGACGATCAGTTTCAATCGTTCTTCGTGCTGCGCAACGAGAAGGGCAACGTCGGTTGCGTGTCGCTCGAGGTCTACGGCGATGACGCCGTGCTGCGCGCGCTCGCGGTCGATCCGGAGTTTCGCGGCGCCGGCTATGGCTGGATGCTCGCCGACATGGCGGTCGGCCAGGCGCGATGGCGCGGCGTGCGCCGGATCTATCTCCTGACCGAGAGCGCGAGCGATTTCTTTGCGGCGAAGTTCGGGTTTCGCGTCGTCGATCGTACGACGCTGTCGAAGTCGGTCTCCGCATCCGATACGTTCGCCGCGCACCCCGGTTCGGGGAGCGTCGCGATGCGTCTGGATCTGTGAACGAGCTGTGAACGTGATCGAGCTGCTCGAGACCGCACGTGCGGCAGCGCAGGCGGCGTCCGAGCTGCTCGTTGGTGCGCGCGCCGCGGACATCCGCACGAAGGGCAATCCGCGCGACCTCGTCACCGAGTGGGACTTGAGGAGCGAGGACATCATCCGGCGAACGCTCGACGAGCGCTCACCGGGGATCGCGATCCTCGCCGAGGAGGGTGGCGCGTCCGGCACCGGTGCGATGCGGTGGCTCGTCGATCCGATCGATGGCACCGTGAACTTCGCGCACGGCTTTCCGATCTGGTCGATCTCGATCGCGCTCGAGGACGAGCACCAGCGACCGATCGTCGGCGTGGTGGTGGCACCTGCGCTCGGCTGGTGGTTCGAGGCGTCGCTGGGCTGTGGCGCGCGCGGCAGGACCGCACCGGGTGCGACCGAGCTGTCGCCACTGGTCGTGTCGACGCCGCGCACGCTCGAACAGGCGATCCTGACGACCGGGTTTCCCTACGATCGCGCGACCAA
>JBDTJY010000066.1:0-25596 GCA_039935615.1 Kofleriaceae bacterium | reverse complement strand
GGTCACGCGCGCGCTGTTCATCGTGACCGGCACCGAGGCGCTCGAGCGCTGGCATTGGATCACGTACGTGTTCGGCGGGATCCTGATCATCACGGCGCTCAAGCTGTTGCGGCCGGAGGATCACAGCCAGAAGCCGAAGAGCCTGACCTGGCTCTCGCGGTGGCTGCCGTCGACGCCGGACCTCCATGGCCATCACTTCATCGCGCGCGTCGACGGCAAGCGGGTCGCGACGCCACTGCTGCTCGCGCTGATCGCGATCGAAGTCGCCGACATCTTGTTCGCGCTCGATTCGATCCCTGCCGCGTTCGCGGTGACCGAGGATCGGTTCATCCTCTATAGCTCGAACGTGTTCGCGATCCTCGGGTTGCGTGCGCTGTACGTGGTCCTCGAGCACGCGCTCGAACGGCTGCACTACCTCCGTTACGGCCTGGTGGTCGTACTCGGGTTTGCAGGCGCGAAGCTGATCGCCGCGCCGTGGATCCACATCTCGCCGCTGGTCTCGGTCGCGGTGATCGTCGGCGTGCTCGGCGCGGTGGTGGTCGCTAGCCTTGTAGCAGGTGGGCGCGACCGTTCTCGATCGCGATCAGCTCCCGCGTCGCCGCCAGCTCCACGCCTCGCGACACGCGATCCGTGACGCGGTCAGTGATCCGCGCGAAGCCGAGCAGGCGTGCGCAATCACGGACGAGGTCGGTCGACGACAGCCCCGACACGCGCTCGACGACGAGCCGCGCGGCCGCGGCGACTTCGGACAGCGGAATCTCGGTGATGTCGCGCACCGCGATCGCGTTGTTGCCGGCCACGCGCACCGACGGGACGCCCGCCGGATCTTGATCGGCGCGCCAGACGATCTCGGGCTCGTCGCCGATCTTGCCGCGACCGTCGAGCACCGAGCGCACTTGCTCGGTGATCCGCGGCGTGACGCGACCGACGCCGTAGTACGCGGCGACGCGACGCGCGAGCAGCTCGAGGTGGATCGGCGCCTCGGCCGCGAGCACTTGCTCGACGACCTTGCCGAGCTCGGCGATGTGGCGACCCGCGAACATGTCATCGGGCACGCGGCGACCGCACGGAATCGCGGCCGCGGTGTACGGCCCGATCGTGATCGCACCGCGCTTGACCCGGACCGGGCTGGTGTCGGCATGGCCGATCGGACCGGAACCCTTCGCCGTCTTGTTGGAGCCGTCGGCGATCACCTCGGCGGGCGGTGCGACCAGCGTCTGTTGGGTCTGATCGGCCAGTGAACCGGCCGCGAGGCGGCGGCGCATCGTCTTGGTCGAGACCGGGCCGCTCTGCTTCTTCTGCCGGCTCGCCGCGACGGCCGCGATGATCGCGCCGTGCGCCTTCATCGTCTCCTTCTCGGGATCGAGCCACCAGTCGAGGCACCACACGCGGTGGGTGCGCCAGCCGAGCTGCGCGAGCACCTGCGTGCGCAGCCGATCACGCTCGCGCGTCCCTTGGGCATCGCCGTACAGCACGCCGTCGTGCTCGATCGCGAGGATGCAGCGCGTCGGATCATCCGGATCGACGACGGCAAGCTCGACCGCCGATGCGCCGAGCCCGACGCGATGGCGCAGCGACCAGCCACGCTCGACGAGCGCACGGGCGATCGCCGCGGTGACCGAACTCGCGGGTGCCGCGTCGTCGACGAGTGGCGTGCCGCCCTCGCGCGCAAACGCCAGCAGCTCGGCGATGCCGCGCGCCGCGGCCGGAGCGTCGGCCTCGACCTCTTCGGGCGTGAAGCTCGAGACGACCACGAAGTGGCTGCGCGCGCGGGTCGCCGCGACATCGAGCCAGCGCTCGGCGCCAGGATGCGCGAGCACGCCCAATGAATCGGCCTTTTCGCCGACCGAGAGGTAGACGGTCTCGCGCTCTTCACCCTGCAGGCGATCCGGCGTGCCGACGAGGATCGGCTCGCCGCTCGAACGCAACCGCGCCGCCTCGAGCAGGTCTTCGATCAGGTGTTGCTGCGCGCGCGACAGCGTCACGATCGCGATCGACGCCAGCGGATTGTCGCCGAGCCGCGCCTTGACGTCGGCGACGATCTCCTCGGCCTCGATGCGGTTCGCACCGGTCGCCTCGGGGGCACCCGCGACGTGCCGCCACGCGATCCCGAGGTTCGCGCCGCGTGCAGCCGCGGGATAGACCTCGACGAGATCGAAGTAGTAGCGACGGTTCGCGAACGCGAACAGATCGTGATGACGGCTGCGGTAGTGGGTCGCGAGCACGAGCTCGGGCAAGCCGGCCGACAGTGCGACGTCGAGCAGGCCATGCGCACCGTCGCTCGGCACCGGTTGGCGGACGTCGCCGACGATGATCGCCGCGCGAGCCCGGGCCAACGCGCCGAGCGCATGCGCGACCGGCAGCCGCGACGCTTCGTCGAACACGACCAGGTCGAACATCGGCAGCGCACACCGCGCGACCGATTGCGGGGTCGCGAGCACGCACGGCGCGAGCTTCGGCAGACGACCGCGCATCACGGCCATCGCGCCGCGATCGAGGTCGGCGAAGCTCGTGACGAGCTGGTGATGCTTCGCGCCGTCGAAGTGCGCGAGCGCGGGTGTCCGCTTGACCGCGGCATCCGCCCACGCGAGCAGCGTCGCGCGTTCCCAGGCGAGGGCGAGCTCGCGAGCCTCGAGGTCGCCGCGTTCGATCGCCGTGATCGGCGATCGAATGCCGGCATCGACCGCCGCGCGGCGCGCGAGATGGAACCGGGTCCAATCGGCCAACGTCCCGACCGTGGTCGCGAGCTGCGCGATCTGCGCGCGTAACGCGATCAGATGATCCGCGCCGGCGGCGAGGATCGTCGACGAAATCCCCGTCGCGAGCTCGAGCTCGGCGAGCGCCGGCTCCCAGCACGCGACCGCATCGCCGAGCTTCGCGAACGGCAACAGATCGTGACACTCGCCGGCGCCGATCGCGGCGACCTGCGCGACGAGCGCGCGCCACGCGGTCAACCGACCGGGCTCGCCGAACTGCACCGTCACGTGATCGAACGCCTTGCGCAGCTCCGCGGTCCACGCGAGCGCCGCCTCGAGCTTGCCGAGGTCGACCGCCAGCGGGTCACCGCCGAGCGCGCCGAACCACCGCGCCGCCGGCTCGGCCGCCGCGATCAGCGCCGCGCGACACGCGCGCTCCGCGATCACCGCCTCGAGTGCGATCAGCATCTCCGCGTCGGTCGCGAGCCCGCTCGGCAACGCCGCCGCCTTGACGCCCCCGCGCGCCGTGCGCAGCGCGATGTAGCGCAGCGGGCCCAGGCTGGTCGTCCATTTCTTCAACTGCGCCCACAGCTCGGGCGCATCGAGCGCCGCGGGATCGAGGAAGTGGTTGCTGACCTCGAGCGCGAGCGCGCGATGGCGCTGGGCGATCGTGATGAACGAGATCGGATCGCGCGGCGTCTCGAGCGTGCCGCCGCCGCGTGCGCGGATCAGCGCGACTTCCTCGTCGAGGTTGCCGGCGCGTCCGCGTGGGCCGGTGAGCAGCTCCGCGCCCGGACGCGGCGAGCTCGCGGCGAGCTGTGCGAGCAGGCCGACCGCGCGCAGTTGCTCGGGCGTGCGCATCACGAGGCCGGGGACCAACGTCGCGATCAGGTCGATCGCGCTGGCGAGCGCCTGGGCCGCTTCGCCGGCGGTCTCGAGCGCCAGCGTCGCGCGCAGCGTGCCGCCGGCGGTCCATGCGGCGAGCGCCGAGGCGCGCCACGGATGTTGTGCGACCGGTTCGACGGCGAGTGCGGCGTCGCCGAGCTCGGTCACCGCACGCTTGCGGCGATCGAACGTCGTGCGATCGAGCGACGCTGCATCGGCTTCGGCGAGCGCGGCGCGCGGCGTGGTCTTGAGCTCGACCAGGCGAGCCATCGTCTCGTGGACCGAGAACCCGAGCCGATCGATATCGTGCAACGCACGCACGTGACCGTCGAGCGCCGTCGCGACCTCCGCGAGCCGCGTCCGCACGACGGCGGCACCTGCCGGGGCGTTGACGTGGGGACGCGAGCCTCGCTCGATCGCCTGGCCCGCGATCGAGCAAACTTCGCCGAGGCCGACCGACGCCAGCCGCTGCTGGATCGCCTCGAGCGCGGCGACCCGATCGCTGACGACCAGCACCGACGTGCCCTGGCTCGCGCACTGCACGAGGAGGTTCGCGATCGTCTGCGACTTGCCGGTCCCCGGTGGGCCCTGCAGCACGAAGCTCGCACCGGCCGCCGCCGCGGCAACGGCCGCGACCTGGCTGCCATCGGCGTCGAGCGGCAACACGTAGTCGGTGGTGAGCGGCGGTAGTGCCGGTGGCGCGAGCTCGCCGAGCAACCACTGCATCGGCACCGACGCGTCGGGCCCCGAGAGATCCTTCGCCGCGAGGTCTTTCCACATGTCGAGCTCGGCGAACGAGAACGCGGTCAGCCGTGCGACCCGCGCGACCGACCAGCCCGGGTTCGCGACGCACAGGTCGTCGGCGGCGGCGAGGACCTGCGCGAGGTCGAGCTCCGCGGTCGAGAACAACGCGAGCTCGTACTTCGCGATCAGCGCGTCGTTGAGCCGCGGCGCACGTTCGGGTGCGGACACCAGCTTGATGATCGCGCCATCGCGTTCGAGCGCGACCGGCCACAGCACGAGCGGTGCGGTGTGCTCGTGGGCCTCGCGATCGAGATACGTCAGCGTGCCGACCGTCAGCCACAGCACGTGCTCGCCGTCGGCCAGCGCATCACGCCCGGCGCGATGCAGCGCCCCCAGCGTTGGATGCGCCGGCTCGGTCGCCTCCGCGAGCGGCAACTTGCTGCCTCCCACCAGCGAGAACACCAATCGAACCGGGTCGCCCGGGATCGGAATCCCGTGGTCGGCGAGGTCGAGCAGGCGGTCCGCCTTGTCGAAGAGGGACTGCGTCCAGCGGCTGAGGCGCGCGAGCGCTGCATGGTCCATCGGGGTCCACTCTGATCCCTACTTATGGAAGGTCCAAAAAAACGGCCCCCGGAACGACGAGAATTGGCAGAATGCGAGAGATCCCCGTGTATCTCGATGTTCCTGCCCTCTCGCTCGACCGGTGGGCGCTCAGCCCCGAGGTCGTCCACCTCAACCATGGCTCGTACGGAGGTTGCGCGGCGAGCGTGCTCGACGCGGCGATCGCGATGAAGCGCCGGCTCGAAGCCGCGCCGATGCGGTTCTTCGGGACCGAGTGGCAGGGCCTGGTCGATCGCGCCCGCGACGAGCTCGCGCGGTTTCTCCATGCGCCCGCCGATCGCCTGGTGTTCACGCCGAACGCGACGAGCGGCGTCGCGATCGCGCTCGCCTCGTGCGAGGTCGCCGCCGGCGACGAGATCCTGACGACCGATCACACCTATCGCGCGTGCAGGAACCAGCTCGAGCGGCTCGCGCGCGCGCGCTCGGCGCGGCTCGTGATCGTCGAGGTCACCCTGCCCTTCGACCCCGATGCCGCGGTCGAGGCGATCACGCGCGCGCTGACCGTGCGCACGCGGATCGCGCTGTTCGATCACATCACGAGCCCGACCGCCGTGATCATGCCGCTCGAGCGGATCATCCCGCTGCTGCCCGGCGTCCAGGTGATCATCGATGGCGCCCACGCCCCGGGCCAGATCGCGCTCGATATCACCGCGCTTTCAACTCTCGGGCTGACCTACTACGCGGGCAACAACCACAAGTGGCTGTGCGCGCCGAAGTCGACCGGGTTTCTCTACGCCGGTGGTCCCGCGAAGCCGCTCGTCACCTCGCACGGCGCGAGCCCGGACTACGGCCCCGCGAATCGCCTGCACGCCGAGCTCGATTGGCCCGGCACCTATGATCCGACCGCGCAGCTCGCGGTGCCCGATGCGATCGCCGCGCTCGCCGCCGTCGGCACGATCGCGGTGCTCGCCGATCGCAATCATCGGCTCGCGCTCGCGCTGCGCGATCACGTGATCGACGAGATGGGTGGCCGCAAGCTCGCGCCCGACGCTTCGCTCGGCGCGATGGCCGCGCTTCCGATCGTGCTCCCGCCGAACGTCACGCCGTACCAACTGACGCAGCGCCTGCTCCGCGACAACTGGGAGCTGCCGATCGTCGACTGGCCCGGCCAACCGCTCGTGCGGATCTCCGCGCACCTCTACAACTCGCTCGCCGATGGGCCGCCGCTCGTCGCGAAGCTCCGCGAGCTCGGCGTCAGCCTTTCACGATAAAGACGATCGCGGCCAACGCCGAACCCTCGACGAGAGCGGTGAGCTTCGTCGGACCGTCCCCAGCAGCACTAGATCTTCTTGCGGCGCTGCTGAAACGAATAGGGACGGTGGCCGGCCTTCTTGTCGTCGCCCTCCTCGCCTTCGACCGGCGTTCCGGCGAGGGGCTCCTCTGCACCCGGACGGAACTTGATCGACTGGAGCGGGCTCTCGCCGACCAACACCTGGTTCTGGCGACCGAGCACGGCTTCCATGCCTTCGAGCTTGTCGATATCGTCGAGGATGTCGTCGATCGTCGCGTAGCGCTCGTTCTTCGCGTCGCGCGTCATCTGATCGAAGATGTCGTCGATGCCGCGCGGCAGCGACGGATTGATCTGCGACGGCATCGGCGAGCGCCGACCCGGCAACTTCCGCGTCAGCAGCTCGTAGAAGATGATGCCGAGCGCGTAGATGTCGCCCTGCGGGCCGGCCATCATCGGATCGTTGTAGAGCTCCGGCGCCATGTACGCGACGTTGCCCATACCGACGTAGACCTGGCGAATCACCGCGTGATCGCGCTCGATGATCCGCGTGAAGCCGAAGTCCGAGACCTTGACGTTGCCGTACGCGTCGATCAGCAACTGCTCGGGCTTGAGACCGCGGTGATACACGCGCTGCTGGTGACCGGCGCGCAGCGCGTGCAGGGTCTGCAGGAGGTACTTGAACGCGAGCTCGACCGGGATGTCCTCGGCGTCGTTGATCAACCGGCGCGCGGAACCGTTCGGCGCGAGCTCGGTGACGACGTTCGGAAACTCGACCCAGATGTTGACGTCGTGGATCGGCAAGATGTTCGGGTGCGCGAGGTTTCCCCACGCGCGCACGACATCGGTGAACCGGCGTACGATCTCGTTGCGCTGATCCTCGCTGAAGAACCCGAACAGGTCGCGAATCTCTTTGAGCGCGACCTCGCGGTTCAGCGCGATCTGGCGCGCGCGATAGACCGTGCCCATGCCACCCGAGCCGATCGACGCGAGCTTCTCGTAGCGCTGTTCATCCGACGACGACATCTCGCCGGAGACCGCCGCGGTCGGACGGCCGCCGCTGCTCGACACTTTCGAATCCTTGACCGGCAACGCGCGGGCTGCGGAGCCTTCATTGCGCATCAGGTCCGCGGCCGCGGGACGCGACGGTGTCCCGGCACCCGATTGAGAACCCATCGGAATCGACGCGGACGGCACCGCCATCGCGCGGCTCTGACGCAGCTTCTTGAAGTGGCTCACCGCTCGTTCGGTGAACTCCTGCAGGTTGCCGCCGTTGACCACGGTCTCGCCCTCGGGCGAAACCTCGAGCGATTCGTTCGCACGATCGTGGCGCAGGTAGCCCGACTTCTCCAAAAAGCCGATGTACTCCGCGAACGGGATCGAAACGGCTCCTTCGCAGACGCGACGGATGTCGTCATAGCGATTCTGACGGCCGTACCTCGCTTCCGCCATGACGTTGGCGAGGATGAAGCGAGCCTCTTCGCAGAGGACTTCCTTCGTAACCTTGGCTCGGCCTTCCATTACCGCGAATTGTAGGCACCGCCGACGCGATGGGTCAATTCAGGGAGGCCCCTCAGTCATCAATCTCTCGACGAGGGGTCGGTCGGCGGTGAGGATGTCCCACCTCCCGAGCTCGGCGGTCGGGACCCAGGCGAGGTCATGGACTTCGACCGCGCGCGGCTCGCCGTCGACGATCGTGCAGGCGTAGACCAGCATGACGAGGTCGAACCCCGGGTAAGCATGAAACAAGACGTGCCAGATTTGCCCGACCATGACCCCGACGCCGATCTCCTCGCGGAGCTCGCGGACCAGCGCCGCGACCGGAGCCTCGCCCGGCTCGACCTTGCCGCCGGGGAGCTCCCACTTGAGGGCGAGGTCGGGTTGCTTCTGCTGCGCGGTGCGTTGCGTGATCAACACCCGTCCGTCGCGGACCATCAGGCCGGCGGCGACCAACGTGCGCTTGCGGACCTCGGTCATCTGGCGAACAGCCCCATGCGATCGGTGAACACCGCCTCGCTCGGTGGACCATCGGCGGCGAGATATGCGGCGATGCGACCCGGTGCGAGCGCGACGAGCGAGGCCGAGCGCGTGCCGTAGTGCTCGCTGTGAATCTCGATCGCGGTGAGCTCGCGTGCGAGCTCGGGCGCCAGATGCGACGGCGGCGTGTCGGCGAGTGCGACGCGCTCGCGATCGCCGAGCGCGGCCGCGAGCCGCGGCCACAGCGCCGGCCATCCCGGATCGATCGCGACCGCTGCTTCGATCAGGTGATACAGCCGCTCGGCGCGCGGAAAGCCCGGCGCACCGAGCACGTCATTCGCCAGCACGTGAATGCCGGGGCCGAGCCGCAGGAGCTCGCGCGCGCCGGTCTCTCTCCGCAGATACGCGAGGCTCACCCCGGAGGCATCGCCGAACACCAAGTTCATGCTCGCGTAGCGGCGCGGATCGATCGCCGCGACGTAGGCCGCTTGGTCATCGGCGGCCGCGCACTCCATCACCGCGAGTCCACGCGAGCGCAGACCGAGCGGCGGTGCATCCAGCGCGCGTTGATTGGTGACGGCGCAAAATCTCCCGTCGTCACGCAGTGCGAGCCACGTTCCTCCCGACAGCACATCGCGACCGCCAACGATGATCTTGTCGCCGGCGCCTAGGCGTTCGGGCGGGCGAGTTGGTCGCGCATACATCTCGTCACGATTCGCCGCCAACACCACCGGTGCGTCGGTAACTCCCACGAGGATTGCGATGGTGCACATCGTAAAAAAGTCCACTGGAGGCGTGCCACGCGCCTTGCATGTGTAGCTTGCGGACCCTACAGTGCCGCGAGAATGAGACTGTATCCAGGGAAGGTTGACTCCATCGCGGCGGAGATCATCACGTCGCTCACACAAGCGGGTGATATCGAAGTCAGCGATGGCAACGAAGCGCAGCTCGATTGCGCGGCCGTCCTGAAGGAATACATCCGCGTGGACAAGGAGCTGACCGAGCGAGCGAAGGATATCCTCGAGATTCGAGGACTTCCCTACTCGCATCTCGGACGGACGAAGCGCCAGCTCGCCGAGCAGAAGGATTTCGGTCTCGGTGAAGAAGGCCTCGCATGGATCGCGAATCAGATGCTCGAGGCATTCATGTCGTCGCGGCACATCGATGAGGTGTTCGCTGACGACGCGATCTTGCGCCGTAAGATCAAGGACATCTGCAAGAAGCACATGATGGTCGACGAAGCGATCGACCAAGAAGTCCGCGACCGGATCAAGAACCTCGAGGAGGGTACGTCGGCGTGGGACATCGAGTATCAAAAGGTGCTCGATCAAGTGAAGGGAAAGCACGGCGTTAAGGAGTGAGTTGCTGATTTCGTAGACGCGGGCATCCTTGGAGGATGGCCACGCGTCGCTGTCACGACTGCGTCGAATCGCCTGTCGTGACCTGTGGCCGCTGCAGCACGACTCGGTGCTCGCGTCACCAGTTCAAGCCTGGCCGTCGCTGCTCCGCCTGCGAGCGCGAGTTCAAGGACGACGCCACCGGCCGCCGCGCGATCAAGCTGATCTTCGCGCCCGCACTCGGGGTGTTTTGCGGAGGCCTGTTGTTCGCGCTGCTGTTGCCGGTGACGCTCGGTGGCGCGCTCGGTGCGGTCGTGATGTGCGCGCTCGCGTCCGTGACCGCGGTCGGCACCGGCATCGGCATGTGCACGCTGATCGATCGCAGCGCGCGCGCGATGTTCCTGCGCGAGAGCAGCCCGGGCTTGCCGCCCGCACGGTTGCTACCGCCCGGCCGTCACCACGGCGTCTGAAGGTGATCGAACACGAGGTCGCCGTACGGCGTGCGTGGAAAATCGTAGCCGGTGCTCGCGGCGAGACCGCAGCCATCGCTCGCGGTGTCTTGCAGGAGGTTCGGCGGGCAGCGCGCGTGGAAGTTCCACGCGATGTACGGCACCTCGGCCGCTTCGGCGACCGCCCACATCTGCGCGATGTCCGCGTCGGTCATCTCCGGCGTCTCGCCGTACTCGCCGATGATCAGCGGCACGCTCGCGCTCGGCGTGGCGATGTGCGCCATGAAGTCGACCTGGTGATCGTACGGATGGATCTCGTACGCGATCTGATCGCCGGCGAGCGGATGATCGATGAAGTACGAGACGTCGCGCGCGTAGCCGAGCGGCGCTTGCGCGACGATGATGTGGTGCGCGACGCCGTGCGCATCTTCGACCGCGCGGATCGCGCTGATCGCGTGCTCGTACGCGGTCGCGAGGTCGGCCTCGTGTTGCGTCGTGTCGGTGTGCGGTTCGTTCGTGAGGCCGAACAGCACGTGCGAGTCGTCGACCAGCGCTTCGGCGAGGGCGGTGTAGCGCGTGTTCGAATCGCCGAGCGACGATGGCCACTCGCTGTCGTAGTCGCCGTTGTTGTCCTTGATCGTCGGATCGGCGAACAGCGTGACGAGCACGTAGACGCCGGGCTTCGCGGTCAGGTGCGTGACGTTCGTGACGATGTCCGCGAGATATCCAGGATCGTCGACCACGTTCTGCCACTGCACTTCGAATTGGTTGTACGGCGCCGTCTTCGCCGACAGCAGGAACCGCACGAGGTTCGCGTGCCACACGTCGGTGAGCTCGTCGCTCCAGCGATTCAGGCCGGCCGGATCAGCAGGCATGAACGAGCATGCGTTGCACGATCGCGTGTCGTGGAGGTTCGCGCCGCGACCGTGGAAGTTGCGGCCGGTCGACGCGTAGACGATGTGGTTGCCGCTGACCATCAGGCCATCGCCCGGGTCCGCCGAGCCCGAGCCCGAGCCCGAGCCCGAGCCCGAGCCGCCGGCGTCGCCCGACATCGCCGATGGATCGCCGCACGCGATCACACCCGCGCACAACAACAGTGCGTGGATCCTCATGGGCGCGATCGTATCAGCGCTCGCCCCGGATCGACCAAGTGAATCGAGCTACGACGCGGCTTTGACGCCGAGCGTCTCGAGCACTTCGCCGACGACCATCTCGCCCAGCTTCTGGATCAATGCTTCGCCTTCGCCGACCGACGCCGACGCCGGATCGCCGGCGTACGCGGCCTGCATGCCCATGTCTTCGAACGTGTGGACGCCTTCGCGGAGTTTATCCGACAGGCTGATCGGCACGACCGGTAAGCGCGTGCGCAGCGCTTCGGTCACGAACTCGGGCGCCGCGGCCATCATGATCGACGTCTCGTAGCGACCGGCGTGGCACTGGCCGCTCTTGAACTCGGCCGACAGCGTGCGCGCCCACTTCTTCGCGAGCGGGCACGCGTAGCTGACCTTCGTGCCTCGCCCTTCGAGCACGGCGCGGACCGCGGCATCGTGCGCGGGCTCGAGGTGATTGTTGACGAGGCAGACGTGCCGGATGCCACTCGCGAGCAGGCCATCGACGACCGCCGCGAGGTACTGGGTGAGCACCGGACCGGGGATCGAGACGACGCCGGAGAATCCGGCCGCACACTCGGTGACGCCGTAGCTGATCGCGGGTGCGATCACACCGACCATCGTGCCGCGCTTGTCGATCAGCTCGCACGCGCGCAGGCAGGCGGCCGCGGAGATGATCACGTCGGTGCCGAGCCCGAGGTGCGGACCGTGCGGCTCGGTCGAGCCGACCGGCACGAGGGCGATCACGCCGCGCTTGCCGGCGACGAGCGTCTCGAGCGACGCGGTGGTGTGACGGGCGAGGAATCTCTCGGTCATGACGTCGGCAACTCTCCGCGCTTCTCGCGCTCGATCAGTGACTTCTTGTCGACCTTACCGCGATCGTTCTTCGGCAGATCGTCGACGAACACGACCCAGCGCGGATACTTGTGCTTCGACAACGTGGCCTGGACGTGGGCCTTCAGCTCCTCGGCGAGCGCGGCCCGATCGGCCGGGGTCGCGATCCGGTGCCGCGCATCGGGGCGGACCTCGACGAGCGCCTTCGGCTTGGTCAAGCCCTGATCCTCGGCGGGGATCACGGCGACGACCGAGACCGCCGGGTGCGCGAGGAGGCAGTCCTCGACTTCGCGCGGCGCGACGAACACGCCACCGACCTTGAACAGATCGTCGGCGCGGCCCGAGAAGTAGAGATAGCCGTCGCGGTCGATCGCGAACAGATCGCCGGTGCGGCACCAGTGACCGTGGAAGGTCTTCCAGCTCTTGTCGCGATCGCCAAAGTAGCCGTGCGCGACGCTGTCGCCCTTGACCCACAGCACGCCGATGTCGCCGGGCGGCAGCGGCGCGGCGCCGGCACCGTCGGCCTCCTCGGGAAGGATCCGGAGCTCGTAGCCCTCGACGACCCGACCGAGCGAGCCCGGCTTGATGTCGCCGGGGCGATTCGAACAGTAGATGTGAAACATCTCCGCGGAGCCGATGCCGTCGTACACGTCTACCCCGCCGGTCGGCGCAGGTCCGCCCGGCTCCGCGTTGGCAGGAAACCGCGCTTGAAACCGGCGCAGCAGCGGCTCGGGCAGCGCTTCGCCGGCCGAGAGATGGAAGCGCACGCTCGACAGATCGAGGCCGGGCTCGCCGCGACTGCGCTGCTCGTCGTCGAGGTCGAGGATCTTGCCGAGCATCGTCGGCACGTTCGTCACGATCGTCGCGCGGTAGCGCGTGATCGCCGCGGTGATCGATTCGGCGGTCGGCCGCTCGCTGAACAGGCCGACCGACGCGCCGACCGCGAACGGGAACCAGAGGTTCGTGCCGGTCGCATAGCCGAAGAACAGCCGCGGCACGCTGACCGCGATGTCGGACTCGCGATAGCCGACGGTGCCCTTCGCGTAGACCTCGGTGTTGAACCCGAAGTCGCGATGGCTGTGCATCGCGGCCTTGCTGCGACCGGTCGAGCCGGCGGTGAACAGCCAGATCGCCGGGTCGTCGCGGCGCACCGCCGGCAGCGGCGTCTGGAGCTCGCGACCGCGCGTGATCGCTGCGTCGAGAGACAGCGCGGGATGGCCCATGCGGATGATCTCGGTCGGCACCGCGACGGGCGCTTCCGGATCGTCACCGGTCGCGGCATCGGGTGACAGCAGGATCGTCTGCAGATTCGCGAGCCCGCCGAGCGACGGCGACAGCCGCGCGGCGACCTCGGGCGTCGTGATCAACGCGGCGCACTTGATGTAGTCACAGACGTACGCGAGATCTTCGGTCGGCGCGATCGGGTTGCCCATCGCGAGCACTCCACCGGCGGCGAGGATGCCGAAGATGCTCCACGCGAACGCCGGCGTATCGGACAGCACGAGGTAGACGCGCTGCTCGGGCCGCAGGCCGCCCGCGACGAGGAACTTCGCGAGCGCGCGCGCGCGATCCGCGACCTCGGTGTACGTCCACGTCCGATCGCCGAAGCGCAGCGCGATCCGCTCGCCCCTGCCCTCGCGGATCCGATCGAACAAGAAGTAGTCGGAGAGATTGAAGTCGTCGGGAAACGTGGGGGTCATGGCCGTGCTCGCGCGGCCTGTGCGCGGCCGATGATCATGCGCTGGATCTCGCTCGTGCCTTCGTAGATCCGCAGCGGCCGGATCGCGCGATACAGATGTTCGACGACGGCGCCGGCCATCACGCCGCGGCCACCGAACAGTTGCACCGCTCGATCGATCACGCGCTGCGCCGCTTCGGTCGCGCCGAGCTTCGCGATCGAGACCTCCATCGTGACGCGCGCCTCGGTGGTGTCCTTGCGGTGCGCCGCGCGCAGCACGAGCAAGCGCGCCGCGTCGAGGTCGACCACCATGTCGGCGAGGTGCGCCTGGACGAGCTGCTGCTCGGACAGCGGCTTGCCGAACTGCACGCGCTGGGTGACGAACCGGGTCGCTTCGTCGAGCGCGCGGCGCGCCATGCCGACGGCGGCGGCGCCGACCGAGACCCGGAACGCATCGAGCGTCTGCATCGCGAGGCTCATGCCCTGCCCCGGGTTGCCGATCCGCGCCGACGCAGGCACGTCGACGCCGCGGAGCTCCAGCGCACCGATCGGATGCGGTGCGGTCGCGACGAGCGGCGTGACGGTCACCCCGACCGTATCGAGCGCGATCCAGAACGCGGTGAGGCCGCGCGCGCCCGCCGCCGGATCGGTCGACGCGATCACCGTCGCGTGATCGGCGATGCCGAGGTTCGAGATGAACAGCTTGTCACCATCGAGGCGATAGCGATCGCCATGCGCGACCGCGCGCATCTGGATCGACGCGACGTCGGAGCCCGCTTCCGGCTCGGTCAACGCGAACGCCGCGACGTTGGCACCGCGCGCGTAGTTGCGCGCCTCGGCGCGTTGCTCCGGCGAGCCCGCGAGCAGCAGCGACTGCACGCCGAGGCCCTGGACCGCGAAGATCGAATCGGCGCGCGCCGACACGTAGCCGAGCATCTCGCGCGCGAGGCACAGCGATCGCGCGTCGGTCTTGCCGCTCGCCGGCGCGACGAGCTCGAACAGTCCCGCCGCCGCGAGCGCCGCGACCGCCGCACGATCACGCGCGGACTCGTCGGCCGCTTGCTCGGACGCCGCGATCGCCGCCGCCGCCTGCACGAGTCGCTCGCCGAGCTCGGCATGCGCCGGATCGAAGAACATCGGGAGATCCTCGTGCGACAGTCGCATCTAGTCTTTCGAGACCGGCGCCGGCGCGCCGACGAACCGCGCCGGTCGCTGGTCCTTGAACGACGCGTGGGCCTCCGCGAAGTCCGGATGCTGCATGCACAGCGCCTGGGCCTGGGCCTCTGCGTCGATCGCGGTGGCGAGTGCCATCGTGTGCTCGCTCTCGAGCATCTGCTTGGTCATCGCGTGCGCGAACGCCGGCCCGTCGGCGAGCTTGGCCGCCCACTCCTGCGCGAGCATCACCGCGGCGTCGCCATCGGGAGCGATCCGATTGACCAGGCCGATCCGATACGCGTGCTCGCAATCGATCATGTCGCCGAGGAACAGCAGCTCGCTCGCGTTGCCGAGCCCGACGATCCGCGGCAACAGGTACGTCGCGCCCATATCGGCGCCGCACAGGCCGACCCGCGGGAAGATGAAGCCGAACCGCGCATTCGCCGCGGCGACGCGCAGATCGCACGCCGCCGCGATCACGGCACCCGCGCCGACGGCGATCCCGTTGACCGCCGCGATCACCGGTCGCTTGCACGCGCGGATCGCCTCGATCAATCGGCCGGTCATCCGCGTGAACGCGACGAGCGCCGGCGTGTCGCGGCCGAGCAACTCCTTGATGATGTCGTCCTGGTCGCCGCCCGAGCAGAAGCCGCGACCGCGACCGGTGATCACGACCGCGCGGACCTCCGGCATCGTGTCGAGCTGTTCGAACGTCTCGACGAGCTCTTTGTAGCTCTCGAACGTGAGCGCGTTGAGCCGCTTCGGCCGATCGAGCGTGATCGTCGCGACGCCGCGCGCGAGCTGAAAGTCGAACGTGGTCGGGGCGATGGTCATTCCGCGTGCTCCAGATGTGCGATGCACTGGATCTCGATCAGCGCATCGGGCTCGACGAGCGCGGTCACCGCGACGAGCGCCATCGCCGGAAAGTAAGTGCCGAGCCGCTCGCGCCAGACCGGACCCAACTGCTTGCGCGCCGCGCGATACGCGACCATGTCGGTGACGTAGATCGTCATCGACGCGATGTCGTCGACGTGCGCGTGCGCCGCTTTCAACACGTCGAGGATGTTGTCGAGCGTCTGCGCGAACTGACCGACCAGGTCCTTCGCTTCCCACACGCCGGCCTTCCAGCCGATCTGCCCGGCGACGTGGAGCGTCTTGCCATGGCCAATGCGGCCATCGGCGTAGCCCCTCGGCACGGGTCCTTCTAGCATCACGAGCTCGGTCGTCATTTCAGGATCGCTCCTCCGTCGATCACGAGCGTTTGACCGTGAATTCCGCGCGCGCCATCGGCGCACAACATCGCGACCGCGTGCGCGACTTCGTCGGGCTTGATCATCCGGCGCTGCGGGCTCATCACCTCGAGCGTCTTCTTCGCTTCGACCAGCGAGCGGCCGGTCTTCTCGGCGATCCGGGCGACCGCTTCGTCGGCGAGCGCGGTCTCGACCCAGCCCGGGCAGATCGCATTGATCGTGACGTTGGTGCGCGCAAGATCGATCGCGAGCGCGCGGGTGAACCCGACCATCGCGTGCTTCGCGGCGCAGTATGCCGCGGTGTAGGCGTAGCCCGAGACGCCAGCGTTCGACGCGATGTTGATCACGCGGCCCCAGCCCGCCTGGATCATCCCCGGCACGAGCGCGCGCGTGACCCGGAACGGCGACGTCGCGTCGAGCTCCATGATCCGGTCCCATATCGCATCGGTGGTCTTGTCGAGCGCGGCGCTCTCGGCGGCGCCCGCGTTATTGACGAGCACGTCGATCTGACCGACCGCCGCCGTGAACCGATCGGCGGCCGCGCGATCGAGCAAGTCGACCACGATCGCCTCGCCGTGGATCGACGCGGCGACCGTCTCGAGATCCGCGGCGCTGCGGCCGCACACGACGACGTGCGCTCCCGCGGCGGCGAGCTCGCGCGCGCACGCCGCACCGATCCCGCGACCACCGCCGGTGACCAGCGCGCGCTTGCCCGTCAGGTTGGGTTGCACGAGGAGGGGATATCACGTTTACCCTCAGCCGGAATGGACCTCGCCGACCTCGATGCCACCGCACAGGCAGAGCTGATTCGCCGCGGCGCCGCGACGCCACGCGAGCTCGTCGATGCCGCGATCGCGCGGCTCGAACGCCACGATCCCGAGCTCGGCGCCGTCGTCACGCCGATGTACGAACAAGCGCGCGAGACCTGCGATGCCGCGGCCGAGGGCCCGTTCCGCGGCGTGCCGATCCTGATCAAGGATCTCGGCGCGACCGTCGGTGGCGTGCCGCAGGCGCAGGGTACGTGGCCGCTCAAGCGGATGAAGTACACGCCCGCGGTCGATAGCCACCTCGTCGCGCAGCTCAAGCGCGCCGGCTTCGTGATCGTCGGCAAGTCGAACACCAGCGAGCTCGGCATCGTCCCGGCGGCCGAGCCACCGCCATGGCCACCGACGAAGAATCCCTACGACCTCACGCGCGGCTCCGGTGGATCGTCGGGCGGATCGGCCTGCGCCGTTGCCGCGGGCCTCGTTCCGATCGCGCATGCGAACGACGGCGGCGGCTCGATCCGGATCCCCGCGAGCTGTTGCGGGCTGTTCGGGCTCAAGCCCTCGCGCGGTCGGGTGTCGCTCTATCCGGGTCCGGGCAGCGAAGCGACGCTCGTCGCCGAGCACGTCGTGACGCGCAGCGTGCGCGATTCGGCCGCGGTGCTCGACGTCCTCGCCGGCATGATGCCCGGGGATCCGTACACCGCGCCAACCCAGCTCTCGCCGTTTCTCGCCGAGCTCACCGCGCCGACCCCGCGCCTGCGGATCGCCTACGCGACCGAGCACGTCGGCGTGCAAGGTGGCGTCAGCGAGTCGCATCCCGATTGCGTCGCGGCCGTCCATCACGCCGCGAAGCTGCTCGCCGACCTCGGCCATCACGTCGAGCCCGCGACGATTCCGGAGACCCACGATCCCGAGTTCGTGCCGCGGTTCCTGACGCTGTGGTTCGTCGGCGTGTCGACGCGGATCGACGAGCTGTCGAAGTTGATCGGCCGCCCCGTCGTCGCCGACGACGTCGAGCCGCTGACGTGGGCGCTGTCCGAGCTCGGCCGGATGATCAACGCACCGGCGTACGCGAGCGCGCTGACGTGGATCAGCGTGCAGACCCGAGCGATCGCGAGGTTCTTCACGCACTACGATCTGTGGCTGACCCCGACGGTGACGTCGCCGCCGATCCCGCTCGGCACGTTCAGCTCGACGCCGGACGATCCGCTGGCCGGCATCATGAACGCGGGCGACTTCGCGCCGTTCACCGCGCTGTTCAACGCGACCGGCCAGCCGGCGTGCTCCGTCCCGCTGTTCCATAACGCCGCAGGGTTGCCGATCGGCGTGCAGCTCGCCGCCGCCTACGGTCGCGAAGATCTGTTGTTGCGCACCGCCGCGCAGCTCGAAGCGGTCCAACCGTTTCGCCACCTCGCGACGCGGCACTGACAGCTATGTCGTGAATTGCGGCTTCGCGTGCGATCGCTCTCAGAAATCCAGCGTCGCGTCCTGCCGATTCACGTGGTTACCGTGGCACGTGTGCTGCAAACTCGGCCTGCGTGAGTCGCCTACTCCTCGTCGCGTTCCTCGTCACCTCGTGTGGTGACAACCTCAACCCGATCGAGCCGTGGATCCTCGAAGAGGTCCCACCCGCCGACGGCTTCTGGATCCGGACGCCGGAGTTCCCGGTCGCCTCGGGCGAGGAGCTCCAGGACTGCTACTTCTTCAAGGTCCCCGATCTCGATCACGGCAACGACCTCTCGATCGATCGCACGACGCTCGCGCTCAACCCGGGCAGTCACCACATGACGGTGTTCCGCGTGAAGACGATCGTCGGGCTCGATCCGGCGACCGCCACACCGGCGGACATGGGCAGCGTCCAGGGCTCGGTGATCCATGGCGCGGACAACATCCAGTGCTGGAAGTCGGCGAACTGGGCGGACTGGCCGCTGGTCGCGAACTCGCAACAGTCGGCGCTCGATCAGCAGACGCTCGATTGGCCACTCCCCGACGGCGTCGTCGCGAAGTTTCATCCCGGCGAGCTGCTGATGCTGCAGATCCACTACGTCAACGCGACCGATCAATCGACCCCGTGGGTCGGGCGCGGTGGCATCAACCTCTATCGCTCGCACGAGGACGACACGATCGAGCTCGGCACGCTGTTCGCGACGCAGCAGAGCATCCGGGTGTGCCGGAGCAATCCCACGCCGCACTACTCCGGCGCGTGTGCGATGCCGCCGGGCGTTCACACGATCGTCGGCGCGAATGGTCACTTCCACTCGCGGGGCACCGAGTTTCAGATGTGGGCGTGGGACGGCGTGTCGACGACCAAACCCGATGACTCGCAGCGGTTCTACGACAACACCAACTGGAGCGAGCCGATCATGAAGACCGGCATCGACGTGACGCTGCCGAAGATCGGTGGCGTGTGGTGGCAGTGCGACTACCAATGGAGCGAGCCCGAAGCCGGGTGCGACGCGGTCAACGCGGCCGATCCGATGCACGCGAACGACTGTTGCTACACGTTCGGCCCCAAGGTCGAGACCAGCGAACACTGCAACGCGTTCGTCTACTACTACCCGAAGGCCGACGGAGACGTAGCGTGCTTCTGAGGTTCGCGGCGCTCGCCGTCCTGCTCGTGGGCTGCCCGGCGAACCCCAGCGAGTGCAAGCTCCCCGACACGAGCATGGTCGGTGGCGCGAATGGTGCTCCGCTCGAGGCCGAGCTCGTGGCGGCGGACAACGCCGGCGTGATGCACGTGATCAGCGACGGCGATCCGGTCACGCTGATGCGCGCGCCGCAAGGCGGTCACATCTTGCTGGTCGGCGCGCGCATCCACAACGACGACACGTGTCAGCTCGACGCGACCGGCTCCTTGCGCGACACCGCGAGCAATCGCGTGCTCGGGCTCGACGAGCGCACGATGTACCTGACGAAGACCGGCGATGGCTGGTCGCAACCCGACGCGTCGCTGTCGGCGGCACCCAACGTCGCGGTCTGCCCGAATTCCGCGACGACCGCCGCCGTGGTCGGCAACATGTACCAGCTCGAGATCGCGCTGGTCGATGGCAGCGGCGCGCAAGTCGCCGACGTCAAGGCGAACGTGATTCCGACCTGCGACGCCGACGACACGTACTGCACGCAAGAGTGTGGTCCCGCCGGCAGCTAGGGGCAGCTAGGGGCCGCTCGCTACCCTGCCAACGCGGTCGCGGTATACCACCGGGGTTGCGCGACCTCGTCGACGAGCTGCTCCAGGCCAAGGTCAAGACGACCCTGTTCGGCGCGGACCATCGGATCGTGCGACTCGAGCGGTGGGAGCTCGTCGATCGGATCGGCAGCGGCGCGATGGGTACGGTGTTCGCGGCATACGACCCGAAGCTCGAGCGCCAGGTCGCGATCAAGGTGTTGAACAGCGCGGATGCGGCGGAGCGCGTGCTCGTCGAGGGCCGCGCGTTGGCGAAGCTCGCGCATCCGAACGTCGTCGCGGTGTTCGACGCCGGCGAGGTCGACGGGCTGGTCTACATCGTGATGGAGGTCGCGCCCGGTGGTCCGCTGCGAACGTGGGCGCGCGATCGACCGTGGCGCGCGGTGATGCACGCGCTGCGCGATGCGGCGACCGGCATCGCGGCGGCGCACGAGGTCGGGCTCGTCCACCGCGATCTCAAGCCCGACAACATCCTCGTCGGTGATGATCGCGCGTGCGTCGTCGATTTCGGGCTCGCGCAGACCGGCGACGCCGGCGACTCGGCGGGCATGCCGTACTACATGGCGCCCGAGGTGCTCGCGGGCCACACCGCGACGGTCGCGAGCGACCAGTACAGCTTCGGCGTCACGCTGTTCGAAGTGCTGTACGGGCAACGACCCGGCGACGGCGCGAAACCACCCGCCGGCACCAGCGTGCCGACGTGGGTCCACGCGATCATCGTGCGCACGCTCGCAGGCGAGCCCGGCGAGCGGTTTCCGAACATGCACGAGGTCGTCCGCGCGTTGCGTCGCGATCGCCGGCGCGCACGGTTCGCCGCGATCCTCGTCGCGACGGCGGTGACCGGCGCCGCGCTCGGCGCGTGGACGATGCACCACCCGGCCGGCGACGCGTGCGCCGATGCGGCGGTGCATCGCACCGCGGTGTGGAACGAAGCGATGCGCTCGGGCGTGAAGTCGGGCCTCGGCGCGGTGCCCTGGGCCGCGCGCACGCTCGCCGCGTTCGACGACGCCGGTGCGCGCTGGGAGGCGAGCTATCGCCACGTGTGCGAAGCGACCCGCGTGCACGGCAATCGATCCGACGCGCTGCTCGAGCTCCGGATGCGCTGCCTCGATCGCGCGCTCGATCGGCTGGGCGCGCTCGCGAGCGCCCTCGCCGGTCCGAAGGAATCGCGCACCACGCCGGATACGCCGAACGGTGCACCGAGCAGCTCGCTCGACGCGTCCGCACGAGCGGCGGCACCGGCCGCGGTCGCCTCTCTGCCGCTCGCGACCGAGTGCGAGACGCTGACCGATCCGGCCGAGCTCGCGCTGCCGAGAGATCCAGTCGAGCGCGAACGGGCACGCGCCGCGGAGCACGAGCTCGATCGCGGCTGGGCGGCCTTCGCGCTCGGGCGGTATCGCGATGCGCGATCGATCGCGAGCCAGACGATCGCGACGCTCGCGAAGCTCGAGGCACCCGCGGTCCGCGCGGCGGCGCTCGTGCTCGCCGCCGCGGTCGAGGCGCGGATCGGCACACCCGCGGATGCGCATGCGCAGCTCCAGGCCGCGCTCGATGCTGCCGCGAACGCGCACTCCGGGGCGCTCGAGCTCGACGTGTGGGCGCGGATGTTGCGCAGCGAGCTGTTCGCCGGCGACCCGGCGCACGTGATCGAGTGGGCGCCGTTCGCGCGCGCGGCCGCGGCGCGGGCGAATCGCCAGGGTGCCGAGCTCGATGGCATCGTCGCCGAGGCCGAGCGCGATGCTGGACATCTGCGCGCCGCGAAGGCGCTGCTCGATCACGCGCTGGCGTCGACCGATCCGCTGCGGCCCGATCAGATCGCGGTGCTCGAGCTCGACGTCGCTTCGATCGACCTCGCGCTCGGCGATTCACCGGCGGCGCAGCAGCTCCTCACGAAGGCGCGCGATCGCGTGATCGGCGTGTTCGGCGATCGCCACCCCGAGCTCGCGCTCTACGACGACAAGCTCGCCGCCGCGGCACGCGCGCGCGGCAGGTTGCGCGACGCGCTCGCGCTTCACGATCACAGCGCGCAACTTCGCATCGCCGCGTTCGGCGCCGAGGATCGCGCGGTGTCGACGAGCCTCTACCATCGCGCCGAGACCGAGCTCGAGGCCGGCGAGCTCGGCAAGGCCGAACACTCGTTGCACGCGGCGATCGCGATCCGCGAGCACGTCTACGGTGCGACCAGTCCGCGACTCGGTGAGCTGTGGGCCGCGATCGGCGAGGTCCAGGTCGCGCGCGACGACGCCGCGGGCGCGCACGACTACCTCGCGAAGGCCGCGCAGCTCGATCCGCGCCTCGCGCGCAACGCCGATCAAGTTCCGCCGCTCGCGCCCGACGAGCTGTTGTCGACCGAGCGCGCGCAGGCGTTGCTGCATGCGCCGGAGATCCACGCTCGCTATCGCGCGGACCTCGATCCGGCTATCACGGTCGCGATCGCGCGCGCGTGGTTCGCGGGCGGCGAGCACGTGAAGTCCGCCGAGCTGTTCGCGACCGCGCTCGCCCACGCCGGGGAGGAGCCCAATCGCACCGCGCTCGACGCCGCGATCGGGCTCTCGCAATGCGACGACCCGCGCGCAGCTCAAGCCGCGCGCACCGCGATTTCGCTGTTTCAGGCGATGCCCGAGCTCGGGCGCGCGCAGATGCCGCTGATGCAACAGATCGCGAACCGCTAGGACAGTTCTTTGCGGATGTTCGCGATCACTTCGGCGTAGCTCGTGCTCTTCACGACCTCCGAGATCTCCGCGGTGTAGCGCGAGACCAGATCCTCGCGACCGCGTTCGATCGCGTCGCGCCGCGCGTTGTACAGCGTGAGGAACGCGCGCTCGGAGTTGAGGAAGTACTGCACGCACGCGATCACCGCGCGCGCGCTCGACGTGGTCACCGACCGTGACGAATCGGTGAACGAGAAGTACGTGCCCTCGGAGTTCGTGACCTCGAGCGTGACCTTACCGATCGCGTCGACGCCGGCCTGCGCCTTCTTGCTGCCCATGTCGGCGGCGAGCTGGAAGTTGACGATCTGGATCGTCTTCAATGACTGATACTCGCGCGCGTAGCGATCGAGCAGGCCGTTGTACAGCGCGTCGACGACGCCGACGCCGTTGCCTTGAACCTCGACGGTGGACTCGCCTTCGGACACCTTCGCGACGACGTGCGTCGACGTGCCGGCATCCTCATCGATGCTCAGCTTGATGAGGCCGAGCGCGAGAAAGTTCGGACCCAACACCCGCCGGATCAGCTCTGTTTGATCACTCACGACACTATTTTAGCGCCACTTCCATCGCGTGCACCGTGATCTCCCGCATCGGGTAGTGCGCGATCCCACCTACACGAGAATCCGGATCGCGTTGGTCAGAGACATGCGGCATAGTGTCGCCGCGTGACGACCACACTAGTCCAGCTGCGCCGACACGTGACGCGCCTCCGTGCGTGTACGGCGTGCGGTCCGGACATGATCGGGCCCGTGGTTTCGGGTGGCGCGGTGGTGTCGCCCGTGATGCTGATCGGCCAGGCGCCTGGCATCAAGGAAGGGCCCGCCGGCAAGCCGTTCGCGTGGACCGCCGGCAAGACGTTGTTCCAGTGGTTCGCGCAGGTCGACATGACCGAAGAACAGTTCCGCGACCGCGTCTACATGGCGGCGGTGTGCCGATGTTTTCCCGGCAAGGGCAAGGCCGGCGGCGATCGCGTCCCGAGCGAGAGCGAGATCGCGAACTGCAGCCGCCACCTGAAGAGCGAGATCCGGCTGCTCCAGCCGCGGCTCGTGATTCCCGTCGGCAAGCTCGCGATCGAGCAACTGTTCCCCGAGATCGAAAAGCTCACCGAAGTGATCGGGATCAAGCGCGAGGCGCAGATGGCAGGCCACCGCTTCGACGTGATCTCGCTCCCGCATCCGTCGGGTGCTTCGACCTGGCATCGCACCGAGCCCGGCAAGACCCTGCTCGTCCGCGCGCTGTCGCTGATCGCGCAGCACGAGGCGTGGCAGTCGCTGCTCGCCGTGGATCGAGCGGCGGCGTCGCCCGCCGAGCGCGCGATCGGCTAGGCTCGCGCCATGGCCACCGTCGCGGAGCTGCTCGCCGAGCTCGTCGCATTTCCCACGCAGCAAGCCGGCGGTGAAGGTGGTGGCGGCGACGAGCTCGCGCTGTGCGAGCACCTCGCGCCGAAGCTACGCGCGCTCGGCGCCGACGCCGTGATCGTCGAGACCGCGGCGCGGAGCGACGGGAGCGCCGGTGCCTACGTGTTCGCGCGCTGGGGAACGCCGCGCCGGTTGATCAACGCGCACGTCGACACCGTGCCCGCGAACTCCGGCTGGACGCGCTCGCCGTGGCAGCCGCAGATCGCGAACGGCAAGCTCTACGGCCTCGGCTCGTGCGACACCAAGGCCGCGATCGCCGCGACGCTGATCGCGCTCGAGACCGCCCGGCCGCACGACCTCGGCGTGCTGTTCTCCGGCGATGAAGAAGCCGGCAGCGCGATCATGCACCACTTCCTCGCATCGCCGCACGCGCGCGGCATCGAGCAAGCGATCGTGTGCGAGCCGACCGCGCGCACCGCCGGCATCGCTCATCGCGGTGTGCTCGCGCACGCGGCCGCGCTCGAAGGTGCCGGCGGCCACTCGTCGAAGGCCGACTTCATGCCCAAGCCGATCGCCACGCTCGCCCGCCTCGCGGTCGCGCTCGACGAGCTCGGCATGCGTCACCTACACGACGGCCCCGCGGACATGGCCGGCCTGTGTATGAACGTCGCCGCGCTGCACGGCGGCATGGCGTTCAACGTCGTGCCGCAACGCGGCCGCCTCGAGTGGTCGACACGGCCGTATCCCACCTTCGATCGCGCCGCGTACAAGGCCGAGCTCGCGACGTTGGCCGCCGCGATCGATCCGGCGATCGAGCTCTCGATCACGGTCGATCACGCGCCGTTCGAATGCGCGCACGCCGAGGCGCTGTCCGCGCTCGTGAAGCCGTTCGTCACCTCGATCGGCAAGCTCGATTTCTGGACCGAGGCCGCGCTCTACATGGAGCACGGCATCGACGCGATCGTGATCGGCCCCGGCGACATCGCCCAGGCCCACTCGGCCGATGAATTCGTCTCGCTCGACGACCTCGACTGGGGGGTCGAGCTGTTCCGGGCATTGGCCCGCGCGTGAAAGCGCTCCTCGTCATCCTCGCGCTCGCGGGCTCCGCCCTCGCCGACCCCGACGTCAGGCTGCCGCCCGGCACGCGCAAGGACGACGCCGGCCAGCTCGTCTCGACGCGTGGCCTGCGCGACACCACCGAGTTCGTCGCGAAGGAGCTCGCGCGCCGCGGGATCACCGCGAAGCAGGTCGGCCCGACCCGCACGCGGGGCGTCGAGCTCGTGCGGTTCCTCAGCGAGACGCCGTCGACGCCCTGGCTCGCCATCCATATCCTGCGAACCAACGGGAAGACCGTGATCTCCTTCGTCCCTCGAACCACCCCTTGACGAAACGCGGGCTGGCCGTTAGAAAGTCGCTCCCACATTCGGGGATCGTCTAATGGCAGGACGCAAGACTCTGACTCTTGCTATCTAGGTTCGAATCCTAGTCCCCGAACGAAGAAGTGCGGTAAAGAACCGGCTTCGGCACTCTGAAAATCAGGCCCCATAGTCTAGCGGTTAGGACGTCGCCCTCTCACGGCGAAAACTTGGGTTCAAGTCCCAATGGGGTCACTA
>JBDTJY010000065.1:0-29162 GCA_039935615.1 Kofleriaceae bacterium | reverse complement strand
GCGTGATCCGGAACGTCATCGAAGTGACCGGTGCGATGGCCGCCGCACGCGACCAGCAGCAAGATGTAGAGCCACCGGTTCAGTGGGATAATTGTACGTCGCGCTGCTCCGCGATGTAGTGCCCGGACGCTCGCAGTTGCGCGCGTTCATACTCGGCGCGGATCGCCGAGGTTGGATTTTCCGCGAGCCGCTGTTTGTAAAATTTTTCGTAGTAGTCATCCGGCCAGACCTCGACGGTCACGCGCGCGGTCGCGGCGTCGTTCGTGCTCCACGCCTTGACGAACCTGACCTTCTCGCCCGGGGGGATCCGCGTGTCGGCGCGCTCGTGCCACGTCCCGTCGAACCATAGGTCGCGACCGATCCGCAGCTCGTCGCGCGCACCGGGGATCGGACGGTGGTCGCGATCGAGCAATTCGATCCGCAGCCACACCGCGGGCGTCGGCGTCGTCGGCAAGTAGTGGCCGGCGCCGATGTTCGTGAGATCCGCGATGACGCTCGCACCATGCTCGGTGCGGCGCGCATCGACGTCGAGGCGAATGCCCTGGCGGAACGTGTCCTTGTCGTGGATGCCGAGCCACTGGTGCTCGCGATTCGGCATGTGGCAATGCTGGCATTGGATGCCGCGCCGCATGTACGGGCTCTCGAGCCACTCCTTGTAGGTGTCGAGCAGCGGCTTGCCGCCGAGGCCGTTGCGCGGCGGCAGTTGATGACACGGCAGGCAGAAGTCGCCGCGCTCGTAGATCGCGCGATCGTGTTTCGGGTACGCCGCATCGCCGAGCAGCGTCGCCGACGCGCCCGGTCCGTTGCGGGTCCACGCGCGCACGTGACAACCGGCGCAGGTCACGCCTTCGTCGCGCAGCGCCGCGTCGTACACGTTGCCCGGCGCTTGCTCGGCGAGCGGCGCGTGACAACGCCGGCACGTGTCCTTCATGCCGGCATCGAGCTGCGCGTAGAGCCCGGGCGAGCCGGCAGCGCCGTGCAGCGAGTTGCTCCACTCGCGAAATTGTTTCGCATGGCAGCGCCCGCACTGCTTCGCCGACAGCGACGCTTGCGCCGGTGCGAGTGTCGGCGGTGGCGTGCCTTGCGCCGCGAGGTGCGCTCCCCAGATCGCCGCGTCGCTGCCGGTGCCCGGCCAGATCGCGGTGTCGAGCGGCGCGCCGCGATCGCGCACGATCTCTTCGTCGTCGAGCGCGATGCCGCGACGCTGCGCGTGCTCGCCGAGCTCGACCACGTGATCGGCGAGCGCCCACAGATCCGCGTCGGGCAACTGGCCGGTGTAGCCGGGCATCGGCGTGCCAGCGATGCCGAGCGCGATGCTCGTCGCCGCCGCGCGCCGCCGCGACGTCGGATCATCGTGCTCGCGTGGCCGGCGCAACGGCGACGCGGTCAGGTCGTACGGTCGCCACGCCTTCGCCGCCGGACCATCGCCCTTGCCGGTCTCGCCGTGACACGTCGCGCAGCCGGCGGAGCTCCACAGCGCGGTGCCGCGCTCGCGATCCGGCGTCGTCGGCGAGGCGATCGCGAACGCGCGCGGCGGCTTCGCGAACAACGGTTTGTCGAATCCCTGGAGCTCGACGATCAGGTCGTCGAGCTCGCGCGAGGTCAGCACGTCGCCGAAGCCGTGCATCGACGTTCCCGGTGCACCGAAGCGGATCGTCGTGCGCAGATCATCGTTCGAAGGTGCGTCACCCATCTGCGTCGATCGCCACTTGTAGTTGCCCGTCACGAACGACCGCGGTGCGCTCCACGTGAACGGCGCCGCGGGCCCGCGACCATCGCCGAGCTCGCCGTGACACGCGACGCAGTAGCGATCGTACGTCGCTGCGCTAGACCTACCGTTCGGTCGGTTCGCGACCGCAACGCCGACGATGATCGTCAACGCGAGGTAACTTGCGGTGAGGCGGCGCACGGTTGGTACCATGTGATATCTCACGTCCATGATGCGCACGAAGGTCCTGGGGATCGGTAGTTACGTCCCGGATCGCGTGGTCACCAACGACGAGCTCACGTACTTCGACGCGAAGCACGTCCGCCAGGCGACGGTTCAGACCGAGACCAACGACGCGTGGATCCAGCAGCGCACCGGCATCGCCGAGCGCCGCTACGTGCCGAACGATGGCTCGACCTCGACGAGCGACCTCGCGGTGCACGCGGCGACCCGCGCGATCGCCAATGCCGGGCTCGAGCCCACGGACATCGACTGCATCATCCTCGGCACGCTGTCGCCGGACTTTCATTTCCCGGGCACCGCAGTGCTGGTCCAGAAGAAGCTCGGGATCGCCGAGAAGACCAACTGCGCGTGCTTCGACATTCGCCAGCAATGCTCGGCGTTCCTCTACGGCCTGCAGATGGCCGACGCGTTCGTGCGCACCGGCATGTACAAGCGGATCCTGCTGATCGGCGCGGAGCTCCACAGCCACTCGCTCGACTTCTCGACGCGCGGTCGCGACGTGATGGTGCTGTTCGGCGATGGCGCCGGCGCGATGATCCTCGGCCCGATCGAGAGCGACGATCCGAACAGCGGCATCGCGTACACGTCGGTGCACGCCGATGGCAACGGCGCGATGGATCTCTATCTCAAGATCTTCGAGATCTCGCGGCTGCCGTACCTCGACTACGACCCGCGCGATCGCGAGGTCAACAACGCGTTGATGTATCCGCACATGGACGGCAAGCGGGTGTTCTTGAATGCGGTGCGCGGCATGGTGATGTCGACGCAGGCGGCGCTCGCGAAGACCGGCATGACGTGGGACGACATCCAGTGGTTCGTGCCGCATCAGGCAAATCTGCGGATCAACGAGAAGGTCGTCGAGGTCGCGAAGATTCCGACCGACAAGGTCCTCAGCACGATCCAGTTCTACGGAAATACGACCGCCGCGACGGTGCCGCTGACGATCGATCACTGGCGCCAGCAGGGCAAAGTGCAGAAGGGCGACCGCGTGTTGTCGTCGGTGTTCGGCTCCGGCTACACCTGGGGCGCGGCGATCTTCACGGTCTAGAACTGAAACGCGAGCGCGACACTCTTGCCGTCGCTCGAGATCATCGCGCTGTGCTGGTGCGCGTCGTAGAGGTAGAGGCCGACGCCCGCGCCGGCGATCACCACCCCGGCGATCGTGGCGCCGATGCCGAGGTCGCGCTGGTGGATCGCATCGTCGCGTAGCCGAGCGTGGTCGTCGAGGAACATCGCGGCGTCCGCGGCGTTCGCCGAGTGGCCCGCCTTGACGAAGAACACGATGCCGACCGCGACTACGGCCGCGCCACCGACGACGAGCGCATCGGCGGGCTTGTCCTTGTACCAGACGTAGCGCGGGGGACCGGTGTCGACGACGATCGACTTCGGCGCGATCTTCGTCGGCACGACGCCGCCACACGCATCGATCCAGTGGCGCGCGTAGTCGGCCTGGTCGCGGTTGATGTCGGAGTACAGGTACTTTTGATAGAGCTCGAGCGCGTGCGGGCAGTTGCCGCCGAGGCGCTCGGACTGCGCCCACGTGAACAGCAGCGGAACTTCGGGATCGATCTTGTAGGCGATCTCGAACTCGATGCTCGCGGTCTTGAAGTCCTTGTCGTTGAACGCCTGGTAGCCGGTGATGAAGTGCGTGCGCGCGTCGGGCTTGAGCGAATCCGCCATCTTCTGGGTGCGCGCATCGAGAGCGTTCGCACCCTCGTCTGCATGTGCCGGCGAAGCGAGGAGCAGCGCGGCGAGAAGGAGGCGGCGAGACATCTTTCAGGGCGGGGGCAGGGCCGAGTTCGGATCGTACCTGTGCGGGGCCTGATTCACATCTTTCGGGTGCGCCTTCGGATCGGGCTTCGGTGTGGTGTGGTGCGGCGGCGGCGGCGGGGTGGTCGTCGGCGGGCGTGGCGTCGAGTGATGCGTGGGGGCCGGCGGCTGCGGCGTCGCTGCGGGGGCCGTTGCGGAGCCAGACGGTGGTGTCGTCGGAGACGGCGGCACCGGCGTCGCCGGCTCGACCTGCATGTTCACCGGCGACGTCTCGACGGGCCCCGGCGACTCCGGCACGAGCTTCGCCGCGGCGCTCGACGGCGGCTCGGTGCCACCGGTCGCCAAGGCGATCACCGCCAACACGGCGACGCCGATCAGCGACGCGATGATCAGTCTGCGCCGCTTCGGCTCGCTCGCATCCTGCGCGAGCTTCGCGTCCGTGCGCCACTCGCGGGGTGCGATCGGGAACGCGGTCGGCTCGCGCACGAACGACGGCGACGAGATCATCATGGAGCCGCTGTCTTGCCGGATCCGGATCGGCCCCGATGGTTGATGGCCGATCGGAAGTGGCGGCGGGATGGTCTGCGCGCGCGGCTGCGGCGGCGAGAACATCCGTCCCGACGCGCTCATCTCCATCGGCGCGATCGGTGAGGCCGGCGGCGGCGGGGTCTGGTCGACGCGGCCGACGACGATGTTCGGCGAGCTCGCGACGACGACGCTCGAGAGCTGCAGCTCGATCGTCGCGCCTTGGGCGACCTGCTGGCGCAGCGTGGTCTCGGTGATCATGCCCTCGGCCTCGCGGAGCCGCGAGCCCTCGTCGTCCTCGTCGTCGTCGTCGAGGAATGACAGCTCGTTCTCGCTGACCGGCGTCGTCATCTCGACGACGCTCGCCGACACCACGTGATCGGTCAGCGTCACGCCCGACGCTTGCGCGGCCTTCCACGCGCGGATCTCGTCGGCGAACAACTCCTGCATGTGGGAGCGCAGCGCGATCGATGACTGCTTGAGCTTCTCCTCGCGCGTCAGCTCCTCGAGATCGAGCTGGAGCGCCTCGGCGGTCTGATAGCGCGTGTCCGGATCGGCATCGAGCGCCTTCAGGATGATCCGCTCGAGCTCCGGCGAGATCTCCGGGCGCAGCTCGCGCGGCGGTGGCGGCCGCGAGTTGATGATCAGCTGGATCGTCGCGAGGTCGTTGTCACCCTTGAACAGACGCTGGGTCGTGATGGTCTCCCACATCACGATGCCGAGCGAGAACACGTCGCTGCGGCGATCGACCGTGCCGCCCTTCGCCTGCTCCGGCGACATGTATCCGATCTTGCCCTTGAGCGTGCCGGTGCGCGTCTTGACCGAGCTGGTCGCCGCCTTCGCGACACCGAAATCGACGAGCTTGATCGCACCGTCGTACGAGATCAGGATGTTCGACGGCGAGACGTCGCGGTGCACGATGTCGAGCGACGAACCATCGGGCTTGCGGCGCTCGTGCGCGTAGTGCAGCGCGCTCGCCGTCGCGTGCACGATCTGCACGGCGTGATCGATCGGCAGCTTCTGATCGAACCGCGCGGTGCGGCGCAGCGTCGCGCGCACATCTTGGCCGTGGATGTACTCCATCGTGAAGAAGTAGTGCCCGTCGACCTTGCCCATGTCGTAGACGTGGGCGATGTGCGGATGATCGAGCGTCGCTGCGAGCTTCGCTTCGTCGAGGAACAGCCGCACGAACTTCGGGTTCTCCGCGAAGTTCGGCAGGATCTTCTTCAGCACGACGAGCTTCTCGAAACCCTCCGGACCGTGGGTGCGCGCCAGAAAGAGCTCCGCCATCCCACCACGCGCGAGCTTGCGCAGAATCTCGTACGAGCCCAGGCGAGTCGCCTCGGGCCGTTGAGGATCGGTGGCCGGCACCACGGCGCGATCATAGTCGATGACACGTTGCGTGGTTCGATGATCCCGCTCTGATCCGCTGGCGACCGGAGTTGCCTGCGACGACAGTTGTTTGCGGTCGCTGCACACATGTGTGTGCATGGTGCGCTTCGCGCGCAGACGATGAAGTTACACTGCGCGTGAATGCTGCGCGGTCACCTGCGAGCGCGCGCCGAGTCCTACCTCGTACCGCTGTTCTACATGCTCGTCGTCGCGTGGATCTATCGCGACCTGTGGCACCAGCACGGCGCGGCGACCGGCCTCGGTTGGGACACGATCGACACGCACGGGCCCGATCTCGATTTTCTCTCCAGCGATCTCGCACACGGTCGGTTTTCGCTGTGGAACCCGTACGACAAGGGCGGCTACCCGGTGTTCTGCGATCCGGTGTTCGATCGCTACTACCCCCTGAACTGGCCGTTCGCGACCTGGGGTGCGGTGTTCGGCACCGGCTGGTGGTTGGTGCAGCTCAAGGTGCTCGCGCATCACGTCGTCGCGGCGACGCTGCTCCACGCGTTCGTGCGCTCGCGCGGCCTGTCGATCCGCGCCGCGATGGTGAGCGGCATCGGCCTGGTCGCGTCGACGCCGCTGCTCGTGCACAAGGCCTCGAACATCCTGTGGCCGATCGTCTGGGTGCCGCTCGTGTGGATGGCGATCGATTGGGCGCTCGCGAAGCCGAGTGCGCGGCGCGGGGTGCTCGTCGGTGGCGCGTTGTTGCTGCCGCTGACCGCGGGCTCGCCACCGGGCCTGGTCTACGCGGCGCTGCTGATCGTGCCGTACGGTGGGCTGCGCCTCGTCCAGTGCATGCGCGCGAAGCCCGACTGGAGACAGCTCGCGTGGACGATCGGCGCGGCGCTCGGCATCGCGATGCTCGTCGTCGCGGTCACCGTGATCCCGACCAGCGAGCTCGTCGCACTCGGCTCGCGCGATCGCCTCGGCACCGGCCCCGGCTTCGCGCTCAACGGTGCGATTCCGCTCCCCGCGGCGACCCGCGGCGTGTTCGCGCGCGGTGCCGGTCCGTTCGAGATCTACTGCGGTGCCGCGCTCGCGCTGCTCGCGGTGCTCGGCGTCGTGTTGCGTCCGCGCGCCGATCGCGACGCGCCGCTCGCGCTGTTCGCGACCGCCGTGCTCGGCGTGATCCTCGCCGCCGGCGCGAGCGCGCTCGTGCTGCCGGTGCTCGTCGATCACGTGCCGCCGTTCGCGATGCTGCGCGTGCCCGGTCGCTACAAGTTGCTCACCGCGTGGGGGCTCGCTGCGGGCGCCGGGTATGGCGTCGCCGCGATCGAGCACCACTGGGATCGCCGACGCGCGTGGATCACGATCGGCGCGGCGGTCGTGATCGTCGTGCTGTGCGTGGTCATCGCTGGCCAACCGGCGACCGCGAAGGATCATCCGGCGTGGTGGTCGATCGTCGCGATCGCGATCCCGGCCGTGCTGATCGTCACGCGCCATCGCTACGCGCTGAGCGCGCTCGCGCTGGTCGTGCTGGTCGACGCGCCGCTGTTCACGTTCGTCGAGCCGGGTGCGCCGGTCGCGGCCGAGGCTCGGCAGACCCACGCCCGCGACGCCGAGATCCTCGCGAAGCTCGACGGGGTCCGCGATCGCTGGCGGGTGTACGACGAATTCGTGCTCGGCGAACGCGCGGGTGCTCGCCTCCAGATCCGCGACTTCCGCGGCTACCCGGCCGTCGATCCGATCAGCCTGCATCGCTACACCGACGTCCTCGACTTCGCGAAGCGCGATCCGAAGATCCTCACCGACTTCAACGTGCGCTACGTGCTCAGCCACCCGCACTTCCGCTACGGCACCACCGCGCAGTTCCCGCGGCTTCCAACGCCCGGCTTCACCGCGCACGATGGTCTGTACGAAGCCGATCATCCGGCGCCGCTGATCGCGTGGTACGGCGCCGTCACGGTCGCCACCGATCACGTGCTCGAGGCGGTGCGCGCGACGCAAGCACCGGATGGCTCGCGCCTGCACGCCGTCGTCGAGACCGGCGAGCTGCCCGCGGGCTCGCCGGGATTTCACGAGGGCACCCTCGAGTCGTACGCGCCCGATGCGATCCGGTTCTCGATCGATGCGCCGGCCGCAGGTCTCGTCGTGTTGAACGAAGTGATGTTCCCCGGCTGGCACGTCCGCGTCGACGGCGCCGGCGCGACGCCGATCACCGCGAACTATCTGCTGCGCGGTGTGTGGGTCAGCGCAGGCCATCACGAGATCACGTGGACGTTCGATCCACCGCACTGGCGCCTGTTGGTCGGTGGCTACCTGCTCGCCCTCCTCGTGATCGTCGCGGCGATCGGCACGATTCGGCGCGCTCGCGACACTTGAAGTGCAACCGCAGCGGCCGGTGATCGCGGCGGTTCACACATGACGGTCGACCGCGTGCGCATGTTGGTCGCAGGCAATTCCTCGTCGAAGAACGCGCGATTTCGCTGCTGGAGGTTCGCGATTTGCTTGTGTAGGTTGCTCGCGAGGAGACTCGTCATGGCCCTAGACTCCGGATCGTCTCGCTGCTTGCTGTGCATCGTGATCGTGCTCGCCGCGTGCGGAAGCAAGCGTCCTGGTGACGACTTCGGGAACGGTGACGACGACGGCGGTAGTGGCGTCTGCGCCACCAACTTGTGCTCGCCGGACCTGCATGACGTCGTCGATTGTCAGGGCAACATCATCCAGCAATGCGCGGACGGGCTCGGTTGTGCGAGCGGCGCGTGCGTCGACCCGTGTGCGGCCGCCGCGGCGAACACGAGCTCGGTCGGCTGCGACTACTACGCGGTCAACCCCGACTCGTACATCACGGCGAATGGCTCGTGCTTCGCGGCATACATCGCGAATACATGGAACGCGCCGGTCTCGATCAACGTCGAGTACAACGGCCAGCAACTCGATACGTCCGTCATGGCGCGGATCCCGACGGGCCAGGGCACGACGCTGCAGTACACGCCGTTGATCGGCGGCATGCTGCAGCCGAACCAAGTCGCGATCCTGTTCCTCGCCTGGCATCAGGGGATCCTCACGACCGCATGCCCGACCGGCATCACCGCCGGTTACACGGCGACCGACGCGGCCGCGCATGGCACCGCACTAGGTCACGCGTTTCACATCACGACGTCGGCGCCCGTCGTCGCGTACGACATCTTCCCGTACGGCGGCGGCACCTCGGCGATCACGAGCGCGACGCTGCTGTTGCCGACGTCGGCGTGGGACACCAACTACGTCGCGGTCGATGGCTACGCGAAGAGCACGGTCACCAACAATCCGAGCCAGCCGTTCATCGAGATCGTCGGCAAAGAAGACGCGACCCACGTCACGATTCGTCCCAAAGCGGCGATCGTCGGCGGTACGGGCGTGCCGGCGGCGGCCGCGAATTCGAATGCGGTCTACACGCTCGCGAAGGGTCAGGTCATGCAGATGACGCAAGACCAGGAGCTGATGGGCAGCGTGATCACCTCCGACGCGCCGGTTGGCGTGTGGGGCGGCAACGCGTGCATGAATATTCCGACCGACGTCGTCGCGTGCGACGCCGCTCATCAACAGATTCCGCCGGTCAAGGCGATGGGCAATCGCTACGCGGCGGTGCGCTACCGCAATCGCTGGCCCGGGCAAGAAGAGACCCCGCCGTGGCGGCTGGTCGGTGGTGTCGATGGCACGACGCTGACCTACAAGCCTTCGGCGCCGGCCGGCGCGCCGACCTCGCTCGGGGTCGGCCAGATGGTCGAGTTCACCGCCGCGGGACCGTTCACCGTCGAGAGCCAGGACACCGACCATCCGTTCTACATGTCGGCGCACATGACCGGTTGCGAGCTATTGAATCCCGCCGGTGATGACTGCCGCGGCGATCCAGAGTTCGTCAACGTCGTGCCGCCCGATCAATATCTCTCGGCGTACACGTTCTTCACCGACCCGACCTATCCCGAGACCGACCTCGTGATCACGCGCGAGCGGGACGGTGGTCAGTTCGCCGACGTCAACCTCGACTGCGTCGGCACGGTCTCGGGCTGGCTGCCGGTCGATGCCGCGGACAACCTGGAGTATGCGCGTGTCGACCTCGTGACCGGCAACTTCCAGGGCGTCGGCACGTGCAACAACGGTCTCCATGTCGCGACGAGCCCTAATAAATTCGGCCTGGTCGTGTGGGGCTGGGGCAGCGCCGCGACCGGCCTGTTCTCGACACAGGCCGTGAGCTACGCGTATCCGGCCGGCATGAGCATCAAGCCGATCAACAACGTCGTCATCGAGTAAGCAGCCTGTGACATTTCTCGCGCCCCGCGGCGCTGGGCTCCGGTGTAGTGTCCGCCTGAGGGAGACGTCACACCATGACGAAGAGCTTGCTGTGTCTTTTGATCGCTGTCGCAGCGTGCGGACCGGGTCCGCGCAGCGATGACTTTGGCAATGGTGATGGAGGCGGAAGCTGCACGAACGGCGGGAGCACGTGCTCTGCCGATCTGCACAGCGTCACCGACTGCAACGGCAACATCGTCCAGACGTGTCCCGACAGCGAAGGTTGTGCGAACGGCGTATGCGTCGACGCGTGTGCCTCGGCGGCCGACAACGCAAGCTCGGTCGGCTGCGACTACTACGCGGTCGACCCCGATAGCTACGTGAGCGTGAACGGTTCGTGCTTCGCGGCGTATATCGCGAACACGTGGAATTCACCGGTGTCGATCCAGGTCGAGCGCAACGGTGTGACCTTGCCGATCGATGGCTTCGCCCGCATTCCGACCGGTGCGGGCATGGGCATCACCTACACGCCGCTGATGGGCGGCATGCTGATGCCGAACCAGGTCGCGATCTTGTTCCTCGCGCAGTCGGGCTTCATTCCATGTCCGACCGGCGTCACGCCCGCGTTCACGACCCAAGATGCAGCGCTGCACGGCACCGGGCTCGGCACGGCGTTCCACATCTCGACCTCGGCGCCGGTGGTCGCGTATGACATCTTCCCGTACGGCGGCGGAACGTCGGCGGTGACGAGCGCGACGCTGCTGCTGCCGACGTCGGTGTGGGACACGAACTACGTCGCCGTCGACGCGTTCGAGCTCAGCCAGCTCGCCGGTCAACCGTTCGTCGAGATCGTCGCGCAAGAGGACGCGACGAACGTCACGATTCGCCCGACCAAAGCGATCGTCGCGGGCACCAACGTCGTAGGAGCCGCGGCGAACTCGAACGCGACGTACGTGCTGGCCAAAGGCCAGGTGCTGCAGATGACTCAAGACGAGGAGCTCGCGGGCAGCCCGATCACCTCCGACAAGAAGATCGGCGTGTGGGGCGGCGCGAGCTGCATGAACATCCCGGTCGACATCGCGGCGTGCGATGCGGCACACCAGGAGATTCCGCCGGTCAAGGCGCTCGGCAATCGCTACGCGGCGGTGCGCTATCGCAATCGCTTCGCGGGTCAAGAAGAGACGGTGCCGTGGCGCGTCGTCGGCGGAGTCGATGGCACGACGCTGACGTATACGCCGGCCGCACCGGCCGGCGCACCGACGACGTTGAACCTCGGGCAGGTCGTCGACTTCAATGGGACCGGACCGTTCACGGTCGCGAGCCAAGACAGCGACCATCCATTTTACATGTCGGCGTACATGACCGGATGCGAAGAGACCGACCCCGACGAGCTCGATTGTCGCGGTGACCCGGAGTACGTGAACATCGTGCCGCCGGATCAGTACCTGTCGGCGTACACGTTCTTCACCGATCCGACGTATCCGGAGACCAACCTCGTGCTGACGCGCGAGAAGAAGAACGGCGTGTTCTCCGACGTCAACCTCGATTGCGTCGGCAACGTCACCGGTTGGCAGCCGATCGATCCGGGCGACACGATGGAGTACACGCGCGTCGATCTCGTGACCGGTAACTTCCAAGGCGTCGGCACGTGCAACAACGGGCTGCACGTCGCGACCAGCGCGCAGGCGTTCGGGCTCGTGGTGTGGGGCTGGGGTAGTGCGGCGAGTGGCTCGTTCTCGACGCAGGCCGTGAGCTACGCGTATCCGGCCGGCATGAGCATCAAGCCGATCAACAACGTCGTGATCGAGTAAGCACGAACGCGGCGACGAGGACCGCGACCAACAGATCCGGTGTCGTCGTGCTGCAACCGGTCGGAGCCGCGCGGCAGCTCCGCGCGACCACGAACGGCGGCTCGCGCGGCGGCACCGAGCGCACCGTGCCGTCGAAGCTCGCGACGATCAGGTGATCGTCCGCGACCGCGAGCCCGGCGAGCACCGGTGCGCCGATGCTCGCGCGAAACCTCGGTGCACCGGTGCGCAGATCGAGCGCGGCGAGCTCGCCGGAGGTGTCCGCGATCCAGACGCGGTCCCCGGTGATCACGGGCGACGCTTCGTAACCGGCTTGGCCGCCGCCCCGGTAGTGGGTCGTGCGGATCGGGCTCGGCAATGCGGCGTGGCGCCAGAGCTCGTCCCCGGTCGCGGCATCGAGCGCGACGACATCGCGATACAACGTCGGGACGATCAAGATCCCGTGCGCATAGGCGGGCGTGCCGATCGTCGCGTTGCCCCACGGGAAGCCGGTCGGATCGAGCGGCGCGCGCCACTTCACGACGCCGGTCGCGAGGTCGACCGCGGTGACTTGATCGGCCGCGTTGACGATGAACACGGTGTGATCGGCGATCACCGGGGTCGCGTTGATCGCGACGGTGTCGTCGCTGTCGAGTTGCCACAGCGGTGCCCCGGTCGCGCGATCCCACGCGAGCAGCCCGCCGAACGCGCGGTTGAACGTGCCGACCACGATGCCGTCGCCGACCGCGACCGCCGCGAGCGATTGGCTGTTCTCGCCTTCGGGGACCGGATCGTTGCGCCAGCGCGGATGACCGTCGGCGGCGTCGAGTACGGCGAACGCGCGCTGGTGACCGATCAAGACGTCGGGACCATCGGCGGTGACCGACGCGAACGTCGCCGCGGCCTCGGGCGCGGTGCCGGCGCGCAGCGTGTAGCTCCACCGCTGCGCACCGGTCGCCGCGTCGAGGCCGAGGATCACGCCGTCGATCCGCGGGACGACGACGACCTCGCCGACGACCGCGACGCCGCCGCGGACCTGGATCGCGGTCGGTGCGCGCCACTTGATCGCGCCGGTCGCGAGATCGAGCGCGACGACGCCGCCGGTGTCGCCGTCCGCGAGATCGGTGACGGTGACGTAGACGGTGTGATTCGCGATCGCCGGTCGCGCCGAGAGCAGGTGCCCGCCGACCGCCGTGACCCAGCCCTCGCGATCGCAGACCTCGATCGTCGAGGTCGTCGACGCGCGCAGGCCGGTCGGTGACACCGCGTCGACGGAGACTTCGTGGACACCCGGTGCGAGCGCGGGCAGGTCGCCGCGCCAATCCCAGCCGCCGGCCCAGCGCAGGGCGAACGGCGTCGCGCAATCGACGCGTGCGGTCAGCTGGGGCAGGCCGGCATCGAGCTCGGCCGCGACGAGCAGCACGCCATGGCTCGCCGACGTGCAACCACCCGAGACCACCGAGACGAACGGACGATCGACCGTGGTGTGATGCTGCGAGGTCAACACGCCGTGATCGATCGCGATCGTGCGATAGCCCGCGGGCGTGAAGTCGAGCCCGCCCATGAGCAGCGGCTCGGTGTTGAGCTCGGTCACGCCGGCGTGGTGGACGACGCGATTCGAGTGCGCGTGGCCGGTCAGCACGTAGCGAACGTGCAAGCGCGCGAGCTCCTCGACGATCCGCGGGCTCGGCGGCGCGTGGGTCAACGCGACGATCGGCGTCGTCACGTGCGCGAGGTCGCCACGCAGGAACGCCGCGATCGAGCTCTCGTCGAGCGCCATGTTCCACACCACGAAGTGCACGCCGCCGAGATCGAAGCTGTAGTTGTCGGGGCCGACGCGCTGTCCCCAGACGACGCCGTTGTCGTACCAATCGTGATTACCCGGCACCGGGATCCACGGCACGTCGCCGAGCTCCATCAGCGCGGCGCCGACTTGATCGAACTCGGCATCGGTGCCGCCCTGCGTGATATCGCCGAGGATCGCGAACCACGCCGGGTCGCCGGGCGTCATCTCGTCGATCGCGATCGCGAGGTCGTGCGCATCCGTGAACGTGGTGACGCCGACGTGGGCATCCGAGCCGACGACGAACCGCAGCGGCTGCGCGACCGGCTTCGCGAGGCGACGGAGGCCGAGATCGATCGTCGCATCGCCGTGCCCGGCATACGCCCCGAACGTCGGGCGTGGCGCGAAGCCTTCGGGGACACGAACCCAGACAAAGCCGGGATCGTCGTCGGCGACGGTGAGCGAATATTCGCCGGCGGCGTTGGTCTCGACGAACGTGCTCGCTCCGAACGCGACGATCGCGTGGACGCCGGGCTCTCCGCGCGAGGGCAGCCCGTCGCGGTTGGTGTCATCGAACACGAGGCCGTGAATCGTCGCAGCGCTAGCAGGCGCGGACATCACGAGCGCAACGACGACGGCGAGCGAACGCAGGCGGTGATTCTAGTGGCATGATGGCCGCGTGACCAGGCAGTTCCTGGCGAGCCTCTCGATCGTCATCCCCGCGTTCAACGAGGCCGCATCGATCGCGGAGACCGTCGCCGACGCGCTCGAGGTCGGCTCGCGCGTGACCGGCGAGCTCGAGGTGGTCGTGTGCAATGACGGCTCGCGCGACGCGACCGGCGACATCGTGCGCGGCATCGCCGATCCGCGCGTGCGCATGCTCGACCGCGCGGCGAACCGCGGGATCGAAGCCTCGATGCGTGCGCTCTACGCTCGCGCCGAGCACGAATGGATCTTCCTGATGTCCGCGGATCGGCAATGGCCGATGACCGCGCTCGAGCCGATGGCGCAGGCTGCGGCCGGCGGCGCCGATTTCGTGATCGGCGTGCGCCCGAACAAGCGCGAGGTCTACACGCCGTATCGTCAGGTCGTGTCGTGGGGCTACGAGCGGATCGTGCGCGCGCTCGGCGCACCGGGCGGCGATCCAGGCTCGATCAAGCTCGCGCGCCGCGAGCTGTTGCACGCGGCGGTCGCGGCACGCGGCGTGTTCGCCGAGGGCGAGCGGGTGATCCGCGCGGCGCGCACCGGGGCGCGGGTCGTCGAGGTACCGGTCGAGTTTCACCGCCGCGGCGCCGGCAAGGCGACCGGCGCGCGGCGCGATGTCGTGACTCGTGCGCTCGTCGACGCGGTCCGGGTGGCGAGCTCGCTCGCGCTCGGCTGGCCGCGCCCCGAGGTGCCCGAATCCGACGTTTAGGGAACCGCCGCGGCGCGCGGGTGTCGTACGAGCATGCGCTGGTTGCTCGTGCTGTTGCTCGCCTCGCGCGCTGCAGCCGCCCCGCTGCCGACGCTGCCGACGCTGCCGACGATCGACTCGCAATTTCCACCGGCGATTCGGGTCACCGGCCCGACCAAGCACGTGACCATCGAGCCCGGTGACGTCACGTGGGTCACCGTCGAGGTCGCGAACGATCGCTACCAGCACGAGCGCGAGCTTGCCCTCGATGTGCCGGCCGGCAACCGGGTCGTCGGATTGGCGGTCGATGACGGCGGCGGCATCGGCTGGGCTGCGCGCCGACCACGCTGGGCCGCGGCCTCCGATTTCTATCACGGCCAGACTCCGACCCTCGTCGAGGCGGAAGGCTCGAGCGATGGGGTGGATCACTACACGGTCCGGATCTTCGACGGTGGAACCTACGCGTTCGCGCTCTGCGAGAGCTGCGATGGCGTCGACGCCGATACGTCGCTGTTCTTCGACACGCAGCGAGCGCACCGCGGCGTGATCGTCGACTTCGCACCCGGCGTGGCGATGTCCTCGCCCGATCTCGACAAGGCGATCATCCGCCGCGTCGTGCAGTTCCAGATGCCGCAATTCCGGCGCTGCCTCATGGTCGTCGGGCAGCGCGATCGTGTCGACGGCAACGTCGAGCTCGGGTTCCTGATCCGCGACGACGGCACCACGACCGACCTGACGATCACGACCCCGCCGCAGCTCGAGTCCGCGCGCGATTGTCTCGCAGAGGTCGTCGGAACCCTGAGCTTTCCAGCGACCGGAACGGAGACCGAGGTCCACTACCCGCTGACGTTCAAGCTCGATCGCTGAGCACGAACCAGTCGCCGTCGATATCGCGGGCGTGACCGTCGAGCAGGTGCTCGAGCGGCGCGGCGCTCGGGAAAAAGTGCAGGTGGTAGTCGACGGTGTAGCGGTAGTAGCGCTGGCGCGGCACGACGACGATCACGCGATGCGCGACCCGGCGCAGCTCGCGCACCGCCGCGTAGAGCTCCGGAACGTGCTCGAGCGTGTGCGCACAGACGACCGTGTCGAACGCGAAGTCGCCGAACGGCAGCGCCGGCAAGGCCGCGAGGGCCACGGTGCAGTGCGCGCGGCGCTCGGTCTCGGCGGCGGAGCCGAGCGTGACCTCGAGCGCGGTGACCTCGCGCCGGGCCGCGACGAGCGCCGCCGCGACCACGCCGTTGCCGCTGCCGACCTCGAGCACCCGGCCGCGTGCGGCTTCGCAGATCGCGGCGAGCTGACCCGGCGTGGTGTCGGTGTCGCGGTAGCGTGCCCCGCCGGCGTCGAGGGCAGCATAGGCGTCGGCAAATTCCCGCGGCGACATCGCGAACGCGTGCTCCTTGAAGTCGAGGTCGAACGCCGGGCCGTGAAACGTCGTCGCCATCCACCGGTTGAGCGGACGCCACTCGCGGATCACCGGCGGCAGGTAGTCGTCGAGCAGGCGGCGGACCATGCTCGTGACGCGGCGATCGCGGAGTCGGTCACGCAGGCTCACGCCACGACGCTACCACCCTTGACGCACTCGATTCGCCATGTGACGGTCCGCAGACGTGAGCCTACGAATCGGCGTGATCGGTTACGGCTACTGGGGCCCGAACCTCGTCCGCAACTTTGCGACGGGTGCTCGCACGAAGGTGGTCGCGATCGCGGATGCCAATCCGAATCGCCGCCAGCTCGCGCAGTCCCACTATCCCCACATCAAGGTCGTCGAAGATGCCGCCGCGCTGATCGCGGATCCGGAGGTCGACGCGGTCGTTGTCGCGACGCCGATCTTCACGCACTACGACCTCGCGAAGGCCGCGATCGAGGCCGGCAAGCACGTGCTGGTCGAGAAACCGCTGGCGCCGAGCGCCGCACAGGCCGAGGAGCTCGCGCAACTCGCCGAGCAGAAGAAGCGCGTGTTGATGGTCGATCACACGTTCGTCTACACCGGTGCGGTCAAGAAGATCCGCGACCTGGTGTCGTCGGGCGAGCTCGGCCGCGTGCTGTACTTCGATTCGGTCCGGATCAACCTCGGGTTGTTCCAGCCCGACTTCAACGTGATCTGGGACCTCGCGCCGCACGACCTCACGATCATGGACTACGTCGTGTCGCAGACGATCGGCGCGCAGGCCAAGTGGGTCTCGGCGATCGGCGCGTCGCACTACGGTCGCCACGAGAACCTCGCGTACGTCACGGTCGGCTTCGAGGACCAACTGATCGCGCACGTCCACGTCAACTGGGTCGCCCCGGTCAAGACCCGGCGCGTGATCCTCGCCGGTTCGAAGAAGATGGTCGTGTGGGACGACACCTCGCCGGTCGAGCCCGTGAAGGTCTACGAGAGCTCGGTCGACGTGCAGCACATGGACAAGGAATCGGCCTACGCGCTCAACGTGCAATACCGCTCCGGCGACGTGCACTCGCCGAAGCTCGACGGTCGCGAGGCGCTCGCGAGCATGGCGCAGACGTTCGCCGCCGCCTGTCTCGACGGGGCACCTTCGCCGTCGGATGCGGTGGTCGGCGTGCGGATCGTGCGGATGCTCGAGGCGGCGCAGCGCTCGCTCGAGCGCGGTGGCCAGCGGGTGACGCTGTGAAGGTCCCGTTCGTCGATCTCGTGTCGTGGGCGAAGCCCTCGCGCGACGAGTATCTCGCGGCGTTCGCGCAGGTCCTCGATACCGGCGCGTTCGTCGGCGGGCCGCAGGTCGCGTCCTTCGAGAAGGCGTTCGCCGCGTTCTGCGGTGCGAGTCACGGCGTCGCGCTCAACAATGGCACCGATGCGCTGTTGCTCGCGCTGCGCGCGCTCGGCGTCGGTCCGGGCGACGAGGTGATCACGGCGGCGAACTCGTTCTTCGCGACGGCCGAGGCGATCAGCCACGCCGGTGCGAAGCCGGTGCTCGCCGATGTCGACGCCGCGACGTTGCTGATCGATCTCGACGATGCCGCGAAGCGCGTCACCGCGAAGACCAAGTGCATCGTCCCGGTCCATCTGTTCGGCCAGATGGCCGACATGGCGCGGGTCACCGCGTTCGCGCAGCAGCACGGCTTGAAGGTGCTGGAGGACTCGGCGCAAGCGCACGGCGCGACCCGCGAGGATGCCCGTGCCGGCTCGGCGGGAGATGCCGCGGCGTTCAGCTTCTATCCGACCAAGAACCTCGGCGCGATCGGCGAGGGCGGTGCGGTGACGACGAACGATGCCGAGGTCGCGGATCGCGTGCGCAGGTTGCGCGATCACGGCCAAGCCGGCCGTCACGAGCACGTCGACATCGCATACAACGCCCGGCTCGATTCGGTGCAGTGTGCGTGTCTCGAGATCTCGCTGAAGCGGTTGCCGCAGGCGACCGAACAGCGTCGCGACGCCGCGAAGCGGTACCGCTACAAGCTCCTCGATGCGGTGCGCTACGTGACCGAGGCGGCCGCGAGCGCGCCGGTCTATCACCTGATGATCATCCGGGTCGACGCGACCAAGCGCGATGCGATCCGCGATCGCCTGGGCAAGGCCGGGGTCGCGACGGCGATCCACTACCCGACGCCGATTCATCTCCAGCCGGCGTACGCGCACCTCGGTCAGGCCCCGGGCTCGTGCCCCATCGCCGAGCGCTCGGTGCGCGAGATGATCTCGCTCCCGATGTTCCCGGATATCACCGAGGCGCAGATCGACTACGTGTGTAGCGAGCTATTGGCTGCATTGCGATAACCGTATCGATTGCGGGCGACGTAGCATCGAACCTGCATGGCCTGCATGGATCGTCCGCACGTCGTGATCATCGGAGGCGGCTTCGGCGGCCTCGAGACGGCGCGCCGGCTCGCGAAGGCACCGGTGCAGGTCACGCTGCTCGATCGCCGCAACCATTTCCTGTTTCAGCCGCTGCTCTATCAGGTCGCGACCGCCGCGCTCAATCCGAGCGACATCGCGTATCCGATCCGCGCCGCGGTGGCGAAGCAGAAGAACGTCCGCGTGTTGCTCGCCGAGGCGCTGTCGATCGATCCGGTCAAGCGCATCGTCGTGCTCGACGGCGGCGAGCTCCACTACGACTACCTCGTCGTCGCCACCGGCGCGACACACTCGTATTTCGGCAAGGATCAATGGGCGCCGTTCGCGCCGGGCCTCAAGTCGGTCGAGGACGCGCTCGAGATCCGGCGGCGGATCTTCCTCGCGTACGAAGCCGCGGAGCGCGAAGCCGATCCGGTCAAGCAGCGCGAGTGGCTGACGTTCGCGGTGGTCGGCGGCGGGCCGACCGGCGTCGAGCTCGCGGGCGCGCTCGGCGAGATCGGCCTCTACACGCTGAAGAAGGACTTCCGCTCGATCGATCCGGCGAACGTCCGCGTCGTGTTGTTCGAGGGCAAGGACCGCCTGCTGCTCGCGTACCCGCCGAAGCTCTCGGCGGCGGCGAAGCGCTCGCTCGAGAGTCGGCACGTCGACGTGCGCCTGAACGCGATGGTCACCGCGCTCGACGATCGCGGCGTCACGATCAAGACCGCGGCAGGCGAAGAGCGGGTCGGCGCGCGCACGCTGCTGTGGGCGGCCGGCGTGCAAGCCTCGCCGCTCGCCGGTGGCCTCGGCGCGCCGCGTGACAAGAGCGGTCGCGTGATCGTGCATCCCGATCTGTCGATTCCGGATCGCCCCGAGGTGTTCGTGATCGGCGACCTCGCGAAGATGATGATCAGCGACGGCGTCGAGGTCCCGGGTGTCGCGCAAGGTGCGTTGCAAGGCGGGCGTCACGTCGCGAAGATCATCGCGCGCGAGGCGAACGGCGAGACGTTCACGCGCCCGGCGTTCCGCTATCACGACAAGGGCAACATGGCGACGGTCGGTCGCGCCGAGGCGGTCGTGGCCACCAAGCGCGTCGCGATCCACGGGCTGGTCGCGTGGCTGATGTGGTGGGCCGTGCACATCTTCTTCCTCGTCGGGTTTCGCAATCGCGTGCTCGTGATGCTCAACTGGATGTGGTCGTGGCTGACGTTTCAACGCGGCGCGCGGCTGATCACCGGGCCGATCGGGCCGCTGCCACCGATCACCACGATCGACGCACACGGCGTGTTGCTGCATCCGGACCCGCCCACGGACCGAGCGCCTGCGCACACGAACTAACGCTCGTAGCCGTGCTAGACAAGAGATCGATGCGCGAGTTGGCGGTATGCACCTACTGCGACACGGTGCATCGCCGAGCGGAGCTTCCGGGCCGCTCGTCCGCTCGCTGCGTGCGCTGCGATGCGCCGCTCTATCACGCGAGCCCCGATCTCGCCGCGATGCTCGCGGTCACGCTGACCGCCTTCGCGGCGCTGGTCGTGGCGAACGCGTTCCCGCTGATCACGTTGACCAGCGCCGGGCAGCGCACCCAGGCGACGCTGTGGGCCGCGATCAGCGCTTCGTACGATCAACAAGTGCCGCTCGTCGCGGTCGGGCTCACGACGACGTTGATCATCGCGCCCGTCGTCGAGCTCGGGATGCTGTTGTGGGTGCTGGTGCCGCTGGCATTCCGCGTGCGACCGCCGGGATTTCGCATCGTCATGCGCACGATGCGCGTGCTGCGCCCGTGGCGCTTGGTCGAGGTGTTCCTGCTCGGCGTCGTGATCGCGATCGTCAAGCTCTCGGGGTTGGCGACCGCCGTCCTCGGTTGGGGCGCGTTCGGCCTGACCGTCGTCACGCTCGCGATGGCGTCGCTCGGCACGTTCGATCAAGGCATGCTGTGGCGGCGCGCCGACGAGGTCACGCGATGACCGCCGCCGAGCTCGGCATCGTGAGTTGTGAGGCGTGCGAGCTCGTGATGCAAGCGCCGCACGACGATGCCGATTGCCCGCGCTGTGGCGAGCGCATCGCGATCCACAAGGCGAGCTCGTCGAGGCGGTGTTGGGCGCTCGTGATCGCCGCGGCCGCGCTGTACTTCCCGGCGAATGTCCTGCCGATGATGAACACCGAGCAGTTCCCGATGCACCGCTCCGACACGATCTTCTCGGGCATCAAGTTCTTGTGGTCCGAGGGCTCCTGGGAGCTCGCGGTGCTCGTGTTCACCGCGAGCATCCTGGTGCCGCTGACCAAGTTGTTCGCGCTCGGCTTCTTGCTCGTGATGTCGTCGCGCGGTTCGACGTGGCGGCCCGTCGCTCGCACGAAGCTGTATCGTGTGCTCGAGGTGATCGGTCACTGGTCGATGCTCGACGTGTTCGTCGTGTCGCTGTTGACCGCGGTCGTCCAGCTCGGGCGGTTCGCGAGCGTCGAGCCGGGGCCGGCGGTGCTGCCGTTTGCGTGTGTCGTGGTGCTGACGATGCTGGCATCGGCGTCGTTCGATCCACGCACGATCTGGGTCAAGTCATGAGCGAGATCAACGTCGACGAGTTGCCCGCGCCGAACGTCCACCATCACAAGCGTGGTCGACCTTCCGCGATCTGGATCGTCCCGATCATCGCCGTGCTCGCCGGCGGTGCGCTCGCCGTGCGCACGTACCTGCGCGCGGGCCCGACGATCCACATCACGTTCGAGAGTGCAGAAGGCTTGGAGGTCGGCAAGTCCGACGTTCGTTACAAGAACGTGCCGGTCGGCAAGATCACCGACATCGACATCTCCGAAGACCTCCAGCAGATCATCGCGACCGTCGAGCTCACGCGCGGCGCCTCGAACCTCGCGGTCAGCGATACCAAGTTCTGGGTCGAGCGGCCGCGGGTCGGCATCGGCGGCGTCTCGGGCCTGGGCACGCTGCTGTCGGGCGCGTACATCGGCGTCGACGTCGGCACGTCGACCGACCACATCGATCACTTCACCGGGTTGGAGAAACCGCCCGGCGTGACCCACGACCAGCACGGCAAGAAGTTTCATCTGGTCGCGCACGATGCGGGCTCGCTCGCGGTGCGCTCGCCGGTCTATCTGCGCCGGCAGCAGGTCGGCTCGATCTCGGAGCTCGCGCTCGCCGCGGATGGCAAGAGCGTCGAGATCGAGATCTTCATCGACGCGCCGTACGACAAGGATGTCACCGACGGTGCAGTGTTCTGGAACGCGAGCGGCATGGACGTCACGCTCGACGCGACCGGCCTGCGCGTCGACACGCAATCACTGACCACCGTCGTCGCCGGCGGCATCGCGTTTGGCTTCCGAGATCCCGATCATCCCGGCAAGCCGGCCGCGGAGAGTGCGAAGTTCGTCCTGTTCGACGACCGCGGTCACGCGCTGGCGTTGCCGGATACCGACAAGCTGCCGCTCGCGATGCGCTTCGACCAGCCGCTCCGCGGCATCGGGCTCGGGACGTCGATCGACTTCGACGGCGTCGTGATCGGGAACGTCGACGACGTCCGCTTGGGCTACGCGGCGGGCACCTTCTACTCCGACGTCACCGCGACCGTCTACCCACCACGGCTCGGCGCCGCCTACGACGCGTTGACGGCGGAGGGCACGCGCGCGGGCAAGACCGGCCCGCAGATGCTCCAGGAGCTCGTCGGGCGCGGGCTGCGAGCCCAGTTGCGGTCCGGAAATCTTCTGACCGGATCGTTCTTCATCGCCCTCACGCTCGAGCCGAACCAACCGAAGGTCGCGGTCGCGATGCGCGAGGGCACGTGGGTCGTGCCGACCGAGCGCGGCGGGACCGATCAGATCCAAGATCAAGTCGCGAGCATCGTCCGCAAGATCGATCGGATTCCGTTCGATGCGATCGGCAACGATGTTCACGATGCGACGCACGCCGCATCGGCGCTGATGGGGCACATCGATCGCGATGTCGTGCCGGACACGCAGAAGCTCGTCGGTCAAGCCGAGGTCGCGATGCAGGCGCTGCGCGAAGGTCTGACCGCGATCCGCGACAATGTCGCGGCGCCCGATTCACCGATCCAGCAATCCGCGCGCGCAACCCTCGACGAGCTCGAACGCGCGGCCTTCTCGCTGCGCGGGCTCGCCGAGTATCTCAAACACCATCCAGAGACGATCTTGCGCGGTCGCGACTCTGGCCCCGAGCCGCACTGATGAGACTTGCTGCGCTGTTGTTGATCGTCGGTTGCCGCTCGGCGTCGAGCAGCTACTACACCCTGGTCGCGCCGGGCGAGGATACGCCGGTGACGATCGCGACCGAGCTCCAGCTCGACGTGTTGCCCGTCGACGTCCCGCCCGATGTCGATCGCTCGGAGATCGTGGTGCGCCAGGGCACCGGTCAGGTCACGCCGGTCGAGACCCGGTTGTGGATCGCGCCGCTCGGTCGCGAGCTCCGCCGCGCCTTCTCGGATGACCTGGGACGCGAGCTCGGCGCGCGCGATATCGCGGGGCTGACTCCGACCGACGGCGTGCCGACGTTTCGGGTCAAGCTCGCCGTGCAGCGCTTCGAGTCACAGCTCGGAGATCACGCGTTGATCGAAGGCGTCTCGACGGTGCGCGAGGCCGGCGGTGCCGCGCCCGCATTGGTGTGCTCGCACCGTGCGCGCGAGACCGCGGCGCGCGGCTACGAGGGCATCGCCGAGGCGCACCAGAAGGCGCTGCTCGCGATCGCGAAGCAGGTCGCCGGCGAGGTCCGCTCGGTGCGCGGCGGCCATCCGGCCTGCACGCCGTAGTTCTTACTGGAGATCGACGAGGCCGAGGTCGACGTCGTTGTCGATCGGGCCATCGATCTGATACTCGATGTGCCGATCGTTGCCATCGGTCGTCTGCGTCGTCAGGAACACGTCGACGTCGACCGAGCCATCCGGCACGAGCAGCGAGAACGTCGACGACACCGTCTCCGAATGGAAGTAGCCCTCGTCGAGCGTGGATCCGTACTGATCGCGAGCGGTGACCACCACCACCGAAGCGCCGGCGCCGTCGACGGTCACGCCATCGTAGTTGGTCAGGTACGTGCCGCTGACGACGTGATCGGCGGACGTGGTGCAAGAGCTGGCAAGAATCAGCAGTAGGGCGAGGCGCATGCGCGAACGCCGAGCAAGGCTCGATCCATCGGCAAGTGCGTGCGATCAGGTCCGTCGCTTGTCGAGCTCCTGACGTTACGTCCGAAGTTCAGCGCGTGCGCTCGAACGACCCGAAGTGAAAGCTGAGCTGAACGGCCGCCGTCAGGTTGTCCTTCTCGGTGAGGTCGGCGCCGACCAGGCCGCCGACCGAGACGACCGGCGACAACCATAGGTCGAGGCGACCATGCGCTTCGATCACGCCACGGTGGGCCTCGTTCGAGACCATCGAGGCATTCGTGACCTCGGTGAATTCGATGCCACCCGCGAGCTCGACCGCACCCGAGATGCTGCCGGCCATGGCACGCGCACCGATCACGGCCTTCAGCGCACTCATCGATCCCGTGATGCCGTCCGGTGCCATGGCCGCGCCAGCCGCGCCACGCGCTGCACTCGAGTCGTGCGCGACCGCGTCGCCGTCGAACGAACCAACATCGAGCTCGCCACCGATGTAGAGGTGGCGATTCAGCGTCGCTTGCGGCGCGAACCGCACGAACTGACCGTCGTAGACGCCGCCGTTGCCCGGCGAGACCCGCGCCACACCTGCGCCGAAGTCGAGCCACATGCCCGAGCCGCTCGCTCGAGACACGTGCACCGGGGCATCCGTCGGCGCGGTGTCACTCGGGCCGAGGACGATCGCCGGATCGGCAGCAGCGGTTCCAGCGACCAACACCAACGCGACCACGAGCGAGCTCCGCATGCCGGCATCCTAGCGCGAACGTTCGTGACCGAGGACAACGATCTTCGCCCGGTCATTGATAGATACGGATCGGCGTCGCGGCGGTCGGAGCGCCACGCGCGATCACGAGCGTGCCGCCGCCGGTCAGCACCAGAGCGCCATCACCGACGACGTCGCGCGGGCGACGCGAACACGGTGTCGAACGTATGCGGGAATCTCTGTCGTCGCGGCGGTGGCCGTGATCGTGCCGCCCGTGACGTGCTCGCCGCCGAACAGCGGGAGCCAGTGGCCGGCGGGGAGCGTGACGTCGCGCGTCGTCGCGCCCTCGACCTGGATCGGTGCGACGAGGATGCGATCGCCGAGCAGGAGCTCGTCGAGCGTCGACCACGCCCAGTCCTCGCGGGAAACTCGAGTCCGATCAGGCGCATCAGCGGCACGCCCTCGCGTTCGAAGTCACACGATCGTGTCGCCATGCACCAGTTGGATCTGCGCGGGGTCGGAGAAGATCTTCGCGGTGAGCTCGCCGCTCGACACGAGCGTCGGCGGCGGTGGATCGCTGCCCGCGACGAGCACCACGAGCAGCGCGGATTTCATCGCCGTCCCAATGCCGGAGGGTTGTAGCGCGCGGCCGGCGCGATGTCGGTGGTGCCGCCGGTGATCAGCACGGTGCCATCGCACAACAGGGTCGCGCTATGGCCGGCCCGCGGCGACGACATGTGGTCGGTCGCGACAACATCGACCGACCCGTCGATCGGATCGAGCCGCGCGATGAACGCGGTGTCGAGCGGGTCGCCACCCTCGGTGCGGCGGCCGCCCGTGAGCAGCACGCGCCCGTCGGGCAGCGGCGTCGCGGCGAAGTCGATCAAGCCGGCGTTCGCCGGCAGCGTGATCGGAACGTTGTTCGCATCCTTCAGCTCGGTGAACCCGGCATCGAGCGTGAATAGCTCGAGCGTGGCGACCGGCGTGCGCGTGCCGGTCGCCGGGTCGATGTAGATGCCGCCGATGATGAGGACGCTGCCGTCGGGCATCAGCACCGCTCGATGGCCGAGCCGCGGCGTGTTCATCGCGTACGTCGTGAGCGAAAAGCTCTCGCTCAGCGGCTTGAACAGCTCGGCGGTCTTGACCACGGCGCCGGTCGCATCGAGCCCACCGGCGACGAGCACCGCGGCACCGACGTCATCGCCCAGCCGCGTCGCGGTGTGCGCGTAGCGCGGGGTCCCGAGCAGCGCGCGCAGGACGCGGATCGCGGCGGTGCCGCTCTCGATCGAGACTTCGTCGACGGCCGCCGACGGCGTCCCCGAGTCGTTGCCACCGATCGCGATCACGCGCCCATCGGTGAGCGCCGTCGCGGTGAGGCCGGTGCGCGCCATCTGCGCGTCGTCGATGCGTTCGACGCGACGACTGATCGGCGCATCCGGCTCGATCAACTCGACGAACGTCGCACCGGCCCCGGTGGCCGGGTCACTGCCGCCGATCAACGCGATCCGCGTGTCGCCGCCGACGCCGAGCGAGGCCGCGACCGCGCCGGTGCGCGGCGTCAGCGTGGCGAGCGCGGTCAACGTGCCGGTCTGCGGATCGAAGCGCTCGACGTCGGCGAGCGGCAGCAGGCTCGCCGGATCGATGCCGCCGAGGACGATGCCGGCGCCGTCGACATCCGTGATCGTCTGGCCGGCCATCCGCGCCTCGGGCGGCGTCGGGAGATCGAGATCCGCGAACTTGACCGAGCGCGAGAAGAACAGGTGCGGCGACGGCGCTTCGCTCGCGTTCACCGCAATCTTGCACGACCGGCCATAGGCGACCTCGCTCGAGCCGACGCTGCCGGTCATGTGGATCACGAGGTCATCGCCGAACGGCACGCCCGGCAACGACACGTGTTGGCCCGTGCTGAACGTCTGCGACACGAGGTCCGCCGAATCTCCCGCGTGCGCGACGGCGAGCACGAGCTCGTCGAGCGGAAACGCCGACGCGTTGTCGTTCGCAGGCACGTCGATCACCGGCGCGATCGCGATGGTGTTGTCGGCGCAGCCGGCGAGCACGAGCGCGACGAGCCACTTCAAAACGTGAATCCTTTGCCGGTCGGCGTCGCCGTCCAACTGGTCGAACCGCCTTGACCGGCGATCAACACGGTCGCCGGAATCACGATCGCCGCGGTGAGGATCGCGGCACCGGCGACCCACGCCCACCGCGACCGGTACCACGCCTCGTGCCCCACGATCGGTGGCACCAGCATCTCGTCGACGATCTGCGCGACCGCGGTGAGGTCACCGTTGGTCACGGTCGCGCTGCGGCGATCGCGCTCGCGGCCATCGACTCCGACCAGCCGGATCGTGGCGAGGCTGCCTCGGACCTCGACCACGATCACCGCGCGCGCGTCCGCACTGCGGGCCTGGATCAGCACCTCGGTCTCCGACGGTGCTTCGTACGGTTTCGGCGACGCCGCGATCTGACTGCCGAGCGTCGTCAGATCGACGCGCAGCGCATACGGCTCGTGATCCGCGCATTCGACGCGCACGAAGTGACCGCCGGTCGGCCGTAGCACCGCACCGACGACCGGCTCGCCGTCGATCCGCGCGGTGCAGCCCGGCGGCGCATCGACCTCGAGCTTCGACGTCGGATGCTTCATCGCGACGTCTTCCTGCACGCGCGCGAGCAGCGCCGCGACCTTCGGCGCGTACTGCGACGGATCGAGCGTGCGCGATGGATAGATGATCAGCGCCTCGACGAGCTCGTCCCACGCCGCGGTCTCGTCGCCCTGTGCGACCAGCACGAGGCCGCGGTACAGGAACAGATCCGAGAGCTGCGCGCGCGTCAGCCCCGCCGCGCCGGTCTTGTCGGCGAGGTCGCGCGCCTGGTCGAGCGCGACCCGCGCCTCCGGCCACCGGACCGCGTCGTACGCCTCGATGCCGCGCTTCAAGAACTGCGCGGTCTCGACCATCGCGGGTGGTGCGGGCGAGCGATCGATCACCGCGGCGCCGCGCGCATGGCCGACCGCTTCGATCGGCTCGATCGACGTCCCCGGCGCCCACACCACGACGAGGTCCGCCCCGGGCGCAGCTAGCGCGGGCGCCGCCACGGCGAGGGCCGCAAGGACCAGGAATCGCCTCACTCCACGGGAGTTTCGCACAGGCTATAGTTCAGGTGATGAGTCGAGCGCTCGGTCGCTACGAGCTACTGCGACCGATCGCACGTGGCGGCATGGCCGAGGTCTTCCTCGCGCGCCGGCGCGCCGCGGGGGTCGAGAAGTTCCTCGTCGTGAAACGCATGCGCCCGGAGCGGGCGAACGACGCCAGGTTCCTCGAGCTGTTCGTCCGGGAAGCCCGGTTATCGATGAGCTTGGCCCACCAAAACATCGTCCCGGTGTTCGATTTCGGGCGGGTCGACGACCAGGTGTTCATCGCGATGGAGCGGGTCGAGGGCAAAGACCTCGGTTCCACCCTGTCGCGGGGCGGTGCCCTCCAGCCGTTGCTCGCGGCGTTTGTGGCCGCCGAGTGTTGCCAGGCGCTCGACTACGCCCACCACCGGCGTGGCCCAGATGGCCTCGCCCTCGGCATCGTCCATCGCGATGTCACGCCGCGCAACGTGATGCTGTCGTGGTCGGGCGAGGCCAAGTTGACCGATTTCGGCATCGCGTCGCTGGCGGGCGATGCGGCCGCGGTGATCGGCACGCCCGGGTACATGGCGCCCGAGCAGGCGCGCGGCGAGGCGATCGATCCGCGCGCGGATCTCTACGCCATCGGCATGGTGTTGCGCGAAGCGCTCACCGGCGTGCGGCCGCGACCGGGCGGTGAACGCGAGACGACGCTCGCCGCGGCGCGCGCCGGCACGCTCGTGCCGTGGCCCGAGGGCTTCAGCTCGCCGCTCGTCGCGATCGTCGATCGGGCGACCGCGGTCGACCGCGACGCGCGGTTTCCCGATGCGCGTGCGATGCTCGAGGCGCTCGATGGCTACATCGTCGGCGAACGCGCGACGAACAAATCGGATGCGCCGGCGCGCCGGTTGGCCGCGTGGCTCGCCGAGATCTGGAACGACGAGCGAGAAGACCTCGCGATCGACGAGGCGATCGAGGGCTCGCACCTGGTGAGCTTTCTCGACGACGGCGGGCTCGATGCGATCGGCACCGGGACCGAGCGCTCGATGCAGGCGACCGCCGCCGAGGAGGCGCCCGTGGTCGTCGCGCCTCCCGTCGTCGCGCCGCCTCGTCGGCGTTGGCTGCTGCCGGTCGCCGCCCTCGTGATCGTGGCCGGCGGTGTGGTCGCGATCGAGTCGCGGTCGTCGGGCTCGCATGCGCCGGCGCCACCCGATGCCGCGCCATCCGATGCCGCGCTCCTCCTCGCGGCTGTCGTTCCACCCGACGCGACGATCGCGATCGTCCCCACCGTGGTCGTCGACGCCGCGGTCGCGGTCGCCCCACCGCCCGATGCCGGCCAGCTCGCGGAGAAGCATGCCAAGAAGCCGCCGGTGCTGATCGCGCCGCCGCTGCCGCTCCACGCCGTGAGGGTCAGCGTGAAGCCGGGCTGGGCGTACTTCACCGTCGACGACAACCCGACCCAATACCAGACGCCCGACACCGTCCACCTCGCGGCCGGCGCCCACATCGTGCACTTCACGCACAACGCGATCACGCGCGCCAGGCCGATCACCGTGCCGGAGTCCGATTCGCTGACCGTCCTCGAAGATCTGAGTCATTGAGGCTACGCTTGGCTCATGCGTCTCGCTCTCGT
>JBDTJY010000064.1:0-110241 GCA_039935615.1 Kofleriaceae bacterium | reverse complement strand
CGCGTAGGTGTTCGCCTCGGGATGGGCGCGCACGTTGGCAAGCACCGGGACCGAGATGCCCAGTCGCTCGCAGTAGCTGTTGGCCACCATCGCGCGCTGTGTACCAGGGCCGTCGGCCGCGATCGAGCCCAATCTTCAACCCAGTACTTGCTGGAGTTCGTGATGTTCAACCAGTCCGAGAGCATCGAGTTCATCACCGCGACGTGCACTCGCAGCACGGAGCGTGCGCGTCTGCGCAGGTGACGCGCGCATCGCGACACCGGTCGGCGGCCCAGGCCGCGGTTTGCAACGCCTTCGCGATCGAGCAGATCTGCGCGGCATCCTCGCAAACGGCGTCGGCTTGCGCGCACGCACCAACACACGCCGACCCGGCGCCGGGCGCGCACCCGGCGGTGCGGCTCGGCTTGTCGGGCGGATCCTCGATCGCGCACACCGGCTCGCACGCCTCCTCGGGTAACGGCTTCGGCGTCGGCAGCGCGAGTGCGGCCCGGCGCATGACCAGATCGGCGTGGAGCTTGTCGATCTGCGTGCTCGGGTCGTCGGTGAGTGGCGGAGGTGGGCCACTCGCGGTCGGCACCGGCTCCAGGATCTTCTCCTGCGGCATCATGTTGCCCGACATGCACGACACGAAACCGAGCATCGCCGCCGCGCCGAAGACCACGAGCTTCATGGCCGCGAGCTTCGCATGTCGACGCGAGGATCCGAAGGCTGGTCGAGGCACGCGCTGCGGCGGGCGGTTGTCGACATGGCCGCCGTGTCGGCGTGATGGTGATCGCGCCGACCGAAGCGCAGCCGGCGGGATGCCACGTCGAGGCCCTGCTCGAGACCCTGAAGCCCACCTGAAACGACCGTTCTCGACATCATCAGCCGGTGCGGACGTGAGCGAGCGTGAACGCGACGAGCAGTGCGCCGATCGCGAACAGACCGACGTAGACGTAGCGAAAAAAGCTCGCGGCCTGCAGCTTTCGATTGAGGTAGCGACCGAGGAACACGGCCGGCACGGTCGCGGGTAGACACAGCGCGAAGTAGCGGCCGACGTCGCGCGTGACGAGACCTTGAGTGGCGTAACCGGCGAGACCCAGCAGGCTCGCCGGCAGAAAGTACGCTTGTAACGTCGCGCGGAACTGCGTCGCACTCCACCGACGCAGATTGCCGTAGACGACCAGCGGCGGGCCATTGAGGCCGTACGCTCCGCCGAGCACGCCCGACAAGAAGCCGCACGCGAACAACCACGCGCGACTGTCCTGCTCGAGGTGTGCGGTGCGACGCGAGGCGAGCGAGTACGCGGCATACGCGGTGATCAGCGTTCCGAGCGCGAGCTTGACGTAGAAGGCGTCGGCGTAGACCAGTGCCCCGAGCCCGATCGGGATCCCGAGCAGCGCAAAGATGATCAGCCACTTCGCACTCTCGAGATCGATCTCGCGCCGGTCCTGCAGGACGGCGATCAGCGCGACGAGGATCGAGATCGCCACGGCGAGCGGAACCGCGACGTCGATCGGGATGAGCAGCGCGAACAAGGGCACCGCCACGAGCGACTCGCCGAAGCCGAACGTCGAGCGCACGAGCGTCGCGATGAAGCTGATGGCGATGACGAGCGCGAGGACCGTGGACATTGCCTGCTCGACAGCTGGATCTCACATCGGAGCTGCTGCTGTCATCTCTGGAGCTCGCAGTCGCGATGTGAATGCGAGGACGAGACCGCCGTGCCAACGAAGCACGTGGTCGGCTCGATGCTTGGGGTGTCCCGCTTCAAGACCTGTCGGGCGAACGACCGGTGATCAGTGGATGACGACCTCGAGTCGTGCCAGCTGGACGTCGCAGCGCGACGGCTCGGATTTCGCGTTGTGTGCCAGCGCGCGGAACGGGATCAACGCGCCGCAGCACTCGAGGATGTGCGCAGGCCCTGACGTTCTACGTCCGTGTAGAGAGGTTCAACGAACGATACTTCGCCGAGATGATCTCTCGCGGACAGATCGCGGCGCTGCTAACCCGGCTTGTGAATTCGGGAGCGGTCTTGCCGCGGCTGTCGAGCAGCTCAGTGTTCGGGATGCGCGATTCGATCGGCGATCTGTTCATACATGGCCTCGGTCGCCTGCGCGGCGTTCATCGTCATCGCTTCAGGGTTCGGCGAGGTCGCCGCGTCGCGCGCGTCAACGTCGCCCGAGATGCGGCCGACCTCGTTGCCGGACGGATCGACGAGCGACGACTTGAACCGAATGTGAGCGCGCACCGCGGCCGTCCCACCCATGCCGATCGCGGCGGGCCCGAACGACAACTCGGCCTCGCGCAACACGAGCACGTGGTCGCTCGCACCGCCCTTGAAAGCAGCATCGAACCCGCGCGTCAGCGTGCCGCGCCATCCGCTGACCGGTACCTCGTTCACCGATGGGGTGTGAGGAATCACGAAGCTGTCGCGGATCGACGCATCGAGCGTGAGCGATACCGGGGAGACCGCCGGCGCCAGATCGACGTTCGGCCGAGGCGATGCCGGATCGACCCGTAGATTGCCGCACGCGGCGACGAGGATGAGCACGCCCAACGAGTTGCGAAGCATGGCTACGTTTAACGCGGCCGGTGGAAGCGTCGCAACGTTGAAATGCTCGCGATCAGAGACCGCTGAATCGCTGCCGCCGCTGCGTTGGACTTTTTTTCGACGGGCTTTGTTGCTCCAGACCGCGGTCGAGGTGCTGCCGGACACCGTGCACCAACCGCGCGGCGTGTGCAGTGGCGAGGGATGCGAGCGTCGGCAGGAGCTGCGCACGCAACGACCCCATCGGGACGCACGAGCACCGCGCTCAGCCCCAGACGATCCGGCTAGTTCGTGAAGAACGCGACCCTCTGGATCATGTTGCAGTGGCTGACGGTGAGCGTGTAGCGCGTGTTCGCGGCGAGCTCGAAGTGGAACGTGTCGAGGTTCCACCAAGAGGCGTCGCCGGCGTACGGCGCCGTGGTGTCCGAGGTCGGGAGGAACGAGTCGTCGCCGTCGTCGCCGATCGTCACCGTGAGCTCTGCCCACAGCTCGGTCTCGTCGACGAGGACATCGAGGGACTTGTCGTAGTGCAGCCCCTCGTGCGGCGCCGCGACCTCGAACGCGCCGAGGTCACACGAGGCTGCGTCGGGATCGCCGATCGGAGGCGTGTCGGTCTGGATCCCGCTACAGGCCGCGAGCGGAAGGACGAGCAGGAGGCGAAGCATGCCCGCACAGATATCAAGTTGCGTGCCAGCGTGATCTCACGCACTTGCGGCGCGGCGCGGACGCGATCACGACATCCACGCCCGGGTTTTCGACGAACCTTGCCGACTTGCAATGTTCCGGAAAGGTTCGGGCGACGTGAGGTCGTCACGGTGAGGACATGGCCCGAACCACCGCCCACGCCGTCGCTCCCACCAACCCACCTTCGATCTTCCGAGCCGCACCCCGGCTCACGCCGCCTCCGGAGATCGCGGCGATCCAGACCGCGGTCCGCGAGGCCGGCAGTTGGGTCGAGCCGCTGCGCATGGAGATCGGCCGCGTGCTCGTGGGGCAACACGGCCTCGTCGATCGGCTGATCGTCGCGCTGCTCGCGAACGGTCACGTGCTGCTCGAGGGCATGCCCGGGCTCGCGAAGACGCTCGCGCTGAAGACGCTGGCGCGCGCGATCTCGACGAGCTTTCAGCGCATCCAGTTCACCCCCGACATGCTCCCCGCCGACATCGTCGGCACGCTGATCTACAACCCGCGCGACGGCAGGTTCGAGACCAAGCACGGACCGATCTTCGCGAACCTGATCCTCGCGGACGAGATCAATCGCGCACCCGCCAAAGTCCAGAGCGCCCTGCTCGAGGCGATGCAGGAGCACCAGGTCACGCTCGGCGAGACCACGCATCTGCTGCCGTCGCCGTTCATGGTGATGGCGACGCAGAACCCGGTCGAGCAGGAAGGCACGTACCCCCTCCCCGAAGCGCAGATCGATCGATTTCTGCTGAAGGTGGTGGTGACGTATCCGTCTCCCGACGAGGAGCTCGCGATCCTCGGTGCGATGGCGACCAGCGCGCCGCAGCTCGACGTCAGTCCGGTGGTCACGCCGCACGATCTGTTCGCCGCACGCCGCGCGGTCGACGCGATCTATCTCGACGAGCGCGTGCGCCGCTACATCGTGAGTCTCGTGTTCGCGACCCGCGACCCCGCGGCGTTCGGGCTCGGCGAGATCCAGCCGCTGATCCGGTTCGGTGCGTCACCGCGCGCGACGATCGCACTGGCCTTGTGCGCGAAGGCCTGGGCGTTCCTGCAAGGCCGCGGCTACGTCACGCCCCAAGATGTCAAAGTGATCGCCCCCGACGTCCTGCGCCATCGCCTCGCCGTGACGTACGAAGCCGAGGCCGAGCGCATCGACTCCGAGCAGCTCGTCGCGCGGATCCTCGACCAGGTGGCGATTCCGTGATCGCTCCTCCGATCCTTCCGGCGAGCGCGCTCGGACCGGCCGAGCACGTCGATCCGGCGCGCGTGCGCTCGATCATGGAGCGCGTGCGCTCGATCGAGCTCAAGACCCGCGGGCTGGTCGCGACGATGCTCGCCGGCTCGTATCAAGCGGCGTTTCGCGGGCGCGGCATCGACTTCGACAGCGTGCGCGAATACGTCCCCGGCGACGAAGTCCGCACGATCGACTGGAACGTCACCGCGCGCGCCGGCCACCCGTTCGTCAAGCAGTTCCGCGAGGAGCGCGAGCTCGAGCTGATGCTGCTCGTCGACGTCTCGGCCTCCGGCGAGTTCGGCAGCGGCGAGGTCCAGAAACGCGCGTTCGCGGCGGAGCTCGCGTGCGTGCTCGCGATGTCGGCGACGCGCAACAACGATCGCGTCGGCTTGATCCTGTTCAGCGATCAGATCGAGCGGTTCGTGCCGCCCGGCAAGGGGCGAGGTCACGCGCTGCGCGTGGTGCGCGAGATCCTCGGCTGTCGACCGGCGCACCGCGGGACGAACGTCTCGACCGCGCTGCGCTTTGCAGGTTCGATCCTCCACCGCCGCGCGCTGGTGTTCGTGATCTCGGATCTCGAGCTCGGCGTGCCGCGCGCGGCCGCGGTCGCGGCGCTCGATCGCGCGATCCGCCCGGTCGCGATCGCCCACGATGTGATCGCGCTGCACGTGCGCGATCCGCACGAGCGCGAGCTGCCCGATGTCGGCCTCGTCGCGCTCGAGGATGCCGAGACCGGCGAGGTCGTCGAGCTCGACACCGGCAAGCGCAAGATCCGCGAACGCTTCGCCGCCGCAGCGCGTGCCCGCGCCGAGGACACGCTGCGGTTGTTGCGCCGCGCGAACGTCGAGGTCCTCGAGCTCGACGCGACCGCGAGCTACGTCGCCACGCTGCTCGCGTTCTTCGCGGATCGCGGACGGAGGGTGCGATGAACGGCGACATCTTCGGCTTGCATCCGCTCGCGGTGCCGCCGGTCCACGCGGTGTGGCCGTACGCCCTCGCCGCGGCGGTCGTGGTGATCGTCTTCGCGGTGGTCATGTTCCTGCGCCGCCGCCCGGCGATTCCAGCCGACGTCGCCGCGCTGCGCGCCCTCGAGGCGACGCGCGAGCTGATCGCGCGTGCCGATGCTCAGTCGTTCTCGTCGCAGGTCTCGACCGCGGTGCGCGACTACGTCGAGGTCGCGTTCGGGGTCCGCGCGCCGCGCCGCACGACCGAGGAGCTGCTCGCGGATCTCATGCACGACGAGAGTCCGGTGGCCGCACATCGCGACGAGCTCGGCTCGTTCCTCGCGTACTGCGATCTCGCGAAGTACGCGAGGTTCGCACTCTCGCAGACCCAGATGACCGGGATGCTCGACAGCGCCGAGACGTTCGTGCGCTCGACCGCAGGAGGTGCACCGTGATCGCGTTCGCGAATCCCCAGTGGCTGTGGCTGTTGCTCGCCCTGCCGATCGTCGCGGTGCTGCGCTCGCGCCGTGGCCCACGCGCCGCCGTGCGCTACGCGAGCACGGACCTCGTTCGCGAGGTCGGGCGCACGACCCGCAGTCGGTTCGGCCGGCTGTTGCCGCTCGTGCGGTTCCCGGCGCTCGCCGCGATGATCCTCGCGCTCGCACGCCCCCAGCTCGGCAGCAAGACCACGAGCGTCAAGGCGAGCGGCGTCGATGTCGTGCTCGCGCTGGACACCTCGGGATCGATGGCGTCGCTCGATCTCACGCTCGACGGCAAACCGGCAGACCGGCTGTCGGTCGTGAAGTCGGTCGTCGCGAAGTTCGTCGATCACCGACCGAACGATCGGATCGGCATGATCGCGTTTGCAGGTGTGCCGTACCTGGTGTCGCCGTTGACGCTCGATCACGACTGGGTCGAGCGCAACCTCGACCGGGTCCAGCTCGGCACGATCCAGGATGGCACCGCGATCGGCTCTGCGCTGACCGCGGCGGTCAACCGCCTGCGTTCGAGCGACGCGCACAGCAAGATCATCGTGCTGCTCACCGACGGCGTGAACAACGCGGGCAAGGTCTCGCCGCGACTCGCCGCCGAGGCTGCCTCGGCCCTCGGGATCCGCGTCTACACGATCGGCGTCGGCACCGAGGGCACCGCGCCGATGCCGGTGACCGACGAGCATGGCCACCGGCAGATCGTGATGGCGCAGACCGATGTCGACGAGAAGACCCTGACCCAGATCGCCCGCGAGACCGGTGGCGAGTTCTTCCGCGCGACCGACACCGCGTCGCTCGAAGCGATCTACGCGCGGATCGATACGCTCGAGAAGACGACGCGCGAGGTCAGTCACACCCAACACCACGAGGAGGAGCTCGCGTGGCTGCTCGTCCCCGGCGTGGCGCTGCTCGTGCTCGAGCTCGCCCTCGCCGCAACCTGGCTGCGCCGCGTGCCGTGAGGAACCGACCATGATGTTTGCTCAACCTGGATGGCTGTGGATCGGAGCGGTGGCGTGCGCCGTGACCGCACTGTTGATGGTGCGCGCCGAGCGTGCGCGCGGCCGGGCGATTCGCCGGCTCGCCGCCGCGGGTCCCGAGACCTCGGTCGCGTCGGCGCGGCGCTGGTTCCGCGATGGGCTCTCGCTCGCCGGTGTCGCCCTCGCGTGCATCGCGCTCGCGCGGCCGCAGTCCGGCTATCGCTGGGAAGCGACGCCGCAGCGAGGGATCGATCTGATGTTCGCCGTCGACACGTCGAAGAGCATGCGCGCGGCCGACCTCGCGCCGGATCGGCTGACCCGAGCCAAGCTCGCGGTCGCGGATCTCGTACGCACGTTCGACACCGCTCGGGTCGGGCTCATCGCGTTCGCCGGCGATGCGTTCGTGCAGGCGCCGATGACCGCCGATCGCGCGGTGTTCCTCGAAGCGCTCGATGCGCTCGACGTCGACACGATTCCCACACCCGGCACCGATCTCGCGTCGGCGATCCGCGCGGCCTCACAGGCGATGAAGAGCGAGCCGGATCACGCGAAGGTGCTCGTGCTGCTCTCCGACGGCGAGGACCTCGCGGGCAGCGCGCTCGACGCCGCCCGCGCGGCGGGCAAGGACGGCCTCGTGATCTACACGGTCGGCGTCGGCAGCCGGCAGGGCGCGTTGATCGAGATTCCCGACGGCAAGGGCGGCAAGGAGCTCGTCCGCGACGAAGCCGGCCAACCCGTGCACTCGCACCTCGACGAGACGATGCTCGCGAGCATCGCGCGCACGACCGGCGGTGAGTACCGAGCGCTCGGCGCCGACGGCCGTGGGCTCGATCAGCTCTACGCGATCGCGCGGGCACGGCTGCCGCAGCAGACGACGGCCGGGACGCAGCACAAGGTCTACGCCGAGCGCTTCCAGGTTCCGCTCGCACTCGCGATCGGTTGTTTGCTCGTCGGGCTCGCGATCGGCGACCGCCGGCGCATGGTGCGGCGTGGGCGTGGGCGCGTCGTGGGGATCGGCGCGCTGCTCGTGGTGCTCGCGGTGCCGGCGATCGCCAGCGCCGAGCCGCTCGCGGCAGGCGTGACGGCCTACACCAAGCGCGACTTCACCGCCGCACAGCAGCAGTTCGAGGCAGCGCTCCACACGCCAGACGTCGCGCGCCAACACGACGCGTACTACGACCTCGGCGACGCGCGGTATCGCGCCGGCGAAGCGACCGCGGCGAAGGATCGCGCCGCGACGATCGCGACGTGGAAACAAGCGCTCGAATCCTACGATGCCGCGATCGCCCTCGCTCCGCTCGACGGTCACGCGCGGTTCAACCGCAACTTCGTCGCGATCAAGCTCGCGCAACTCGAGCAGCAGCAAAAGCAGGATCAAAAGAAGCAAGACCAGAACCAGCAGGCCCAAAACCAGAGCCAGAACCAGAACGGCGCCGGCAAGCAGGGCCAGAACCAGCAGGCCCAAAACCAGAATGGTTCCGGCAAACCGGATCAGAAGCCGGGCCAGGGCAAGCAGGACCAGCAAGCCCAAAACCAGAATGGTTCCGGCAAACCGGATCAGAACCACAAGCCAGGCCAGGACAAGCAGGACCAGGGCAAGCAGGCCCAGAACCAGCAGGCCCAAGACCAGCACGGCAAGCCGGATCAGAACCAGGCCGGCAAGCAGGACCAGCAGGCCCAAACGCAGAACGGCTCCGGCGATCAACCGGCCAGCAAGCAAGCCAACAACCAGCAGCCCAGCGCGCCCGACGCGTCCGATCACGCCGGTCACGCCGCCGGTGCGGTCGGCTCCTCCGAGTCGCCGCAACAAGCCGCCGCGCGTGCCGCCACGGCCGTCGCCGATGCCAAGCGCAGCGACGCCGGTCAGCTCACGAGCGCCGAGGCCCTACAACTCTTGAACTCCGTCGAGGACGAGCTCCGACCGATGCCGATCCACGGCCGCTCCGATGCTCGCCCGCGACCGACCCCGACGAAGGATTGGTGATCCCATGAAGCATTCACTCGCAATGACCGTGACCCTCGCAACGCTCGCGCTCTCCGCGAGCGCGTTCGCCGGTGCGCGTGCCGAGCTCACCGGATCGCTCGCCGCCGGCCAAGCCACGCAACTCGACGTCACCGTCGACGGCGATGCGACGCAGCCGCCGGACGTCCAGATCACCGGCGCGCACGTCAGGCTGACCGGCCAGATGTCGGAGACCTCGATCATCAACGGAGCGGCATCGCATCAGACGAAGTTCACGTACACCGTCATCCCCACGGCGGCCGGCGCGCTCGACATCCCGGCGATCGCGATCGCGACGAGCGCCGGGACGCAGACCACCGCGCCGGTGCACGCGACGGTGTCGGCGAGCGCGGCACCGGCTGCGGCGACTGCGGCAACGAGCTCGCACGTCGTGGAGAGCTCGTCGCACGCGTTCATCACGCTCGACGTACCGTCTCGCACGCTCGTCGTCGGGCAGGCCGTGCCGGTCACGATTCGCGCGTACTTTCGCGCCGGCACCTCCGCGACGCTCGACGGTGCGCCCCAGTTGACGACCGACGCGTTCACGTTGTCGAACCTCTCCGACAAGCCGACCCAGCATCAGGTCGAGCTCCACGGCGAGCCGTATCTGCAAGCGACGTGGACCGCGTTGTTGTCGCCGGCGAAGCCGAGCGCCGGCAAGCTCGCCGTCGAGCTCCCGGTCGAGCTCGCCTATCGCGCCGCACCCCGCCCGGCGCAGCACCGCACGCTGCGCGATCTGTTCGGTGACGATGGCGATCTGTTCGGCGATGCCGATCCGTTCGGCTCGATGAACATCGACGTCGACTCGATGTTCGACATCGGCCCGATGCAGCAGCAACAGGTCACGCTGCGTGGACCGACCTCGACGATCACCGTCGTCGAGCCGCCCGCCGCCGGTCGACCTGCCGACTACACCGGTGCGGTCGGCGCGTTCTCGATCGCGGTCGATCCACCGACCGGGACGCCGCGCGTCGGCGAGCCGCTGACGCTCGCGTTTCACGTCACCGGGACCGGCAACTTCGATCGCGTCGCCGGCATCGGCGCCGTCGATTCGCCCGGGCTCCGGACCTATCCCGCGAAGGCCGACTTTGTCGCCGGCGCGACGGCGGTGACCGGGACCAAGACGTTCACCCAGACGATCGTCCCGGTCCGCGCCGGATCGATCGACGTGCCGAGTGTGGCGTTCAGCTACTTCGATCCCGTCAAGCACGGCTACGTCACCGCGCACACCGCGGCGATCCCACTCGCCGTCGCAGCGTCCCCCGGTGGTGGCGCGGCGGATCCGGGACTCGCGGCGTCGGTGCGCGAGCCCGGGATGCTGCCGAACCGTGTCGATCCGGGCGACCGCCAAGCGTCCTTGACGCCGCTCGTGCATCGCGGCGCGCTGTGGCTCGGGGTCGGCGCGATCGCACTCGCGACGCTGCTCGCGACCTTGCTCGCATGGAGCCGAGGCAGCCGGCGGATCGCCGACGTGCTCGCCGCACTGCGCGTCGATCGCGAGATCACGCACGCCACCGACGCGATGAAGCGGGCCGCGATCGACAACGACCAGACCGCGTTCTTCACCGCGGCACGCCGCGCGTTCCAGGTTCGCCTCGCGTCGACGTGGCACACCCGCGCCGATGCGATCACCGCCCACGACGTCGTCGCGCACCTCGGCGAGGGCGCGCACGGCTACGCGATCCGCGAGGTCTTCGAATATGCGGACGGCATGGCGTACGGCGTCGGCGTCGTCGAGCCGCTGGACTATTGGGACGACATCATCCGCGCCGAGCTCGCACACCTGGAGGTCTCACCATGATCCGCATCGCTCTCGTTTTGCTGTTCGCGTTCGCCGCGACCGCCGCCGCTGACCCGTTCGTCGCGGGCAACGCCGCGGCGGCGCACGGCGATCACCCGGCCGCTGCCGCCTCGTTCGAGCGCTCGCTCGCCGATCACGGTTGGTCGACGAACGCGCTGTTCGATCTCGGCAATGCCTATGCGAGTAGCGGTCAGCGTGGGCTCGCGATCCTCGCGTACGAGCGCGCGCGCGTCCTGTCACCTCGCGATGGCGCGGTCGCGACCAACCTCGCGCGCACTCGCGAGGCGGCCGGCATCGCGCCACCACCGACTTCGCGGATGCGCAGCGAGCTCGGCCGGCTGTCGACCGACGAGTGGACCTGGCTCGCCTTCGCCGCAGCACTCCTCGCGGGTGCCGCCGTGAGCGCATGGGGATGGTGGCCGCGCCAGCGCGGGCGCACCGGCTTCGTCGCCGCCTTCGGCGCGGCCGGCGCCGTGTTCGGCTTCGCGGCGGCGATCGTGGTCGCGCCGCCGAGCAACGCCGCGGTGGTGATCCACTCGGACTCCGCGCGGATCGCCCCACTCGCGAGTGCGGAGGAGGCCTTTCCCGCGGCCGAGGGCGAGACCGTTCAGATCGAGCAGCGCCGTGCCGACTACGTCTACGTGCGCGATGGCGATCGCTATGGTTGGCTGCCCGCAACCGCGCTGGAGCGCGTCCTGGCCCCACGCGCGCCAGCGCACACTTGAAAGCGAGCAAAGGTCGCGCTGTGATCGAGACGATGCGACTCGCGCTGATCGAAGACGATGACCGGATCGGCGAGTTCGTCGAGAAGGGCCTCGCCCAGGACGGTCACGTCGTCGACTGGTCGCATAGCGGTCCCGAGGGCCTCACGGATCTGACCTCGCGGCCGTACGACGCGGCGATCGTCGACGTCATGCTCCCCGGCAAGACCGGGTTCGAGGTGATCCGCGCCGCGCGCGCACGCAAGGTCACCACGCCGATCATCATCCTGTCGGCGCGCAACTCCGTCGACGATCGCATCACGGGGCTCGATGCCGGCGCCGACGACTACCTGACCAAGCCGTTCTCGTTCGCCGAGCTCGTCGCGCGACTGCACGCGCTGGTGCGGCGCGCCACCACCGCGACGGCGTCCTACCGCCTCGCCTACGCCGATCTCTCGCTCGATATCCGCACGCGCCGGGTCGAGCGCGCGGCGACGGCGATCCAGCTCCAGGCCAAAGAATTCGCCTTGCTCGAATACCTGCTGCGCAACCCCGAGCGCGTGCTCAGCAAGACGATGATCCTCGAGCACGTCTGGGAGTACGGCTTCGATCCGCAGACCAACGTCGTCGACGTGCTCGTCAGCCGGCTGCGCGCGAAGGTCGATCGCGACTTCACGCCGAAGTTGATCCACACGCTGCGAGGGGCGGGCTATGTCCTCCGCGCCGACGCCTGAACGGCGACGTCCGTGGCGGTCGCTCGCGTTTCGCGTCAATGCCTGGTACGTGGTCGTGTTCGTCGCGAGCCTCGCCGCGCTCGCCGCATTCGCGGTCCCGGCGGTCCGCCGCGCGCTCGATCGTGCCGACACCGTCGTCGTCGAGGATCGCGTCGAACGCCACGTCGCGGTGCTCGCCACCGGCCTGCCGGAGTATCGCGCCGCGGTCGCCCATGCCGATGCGCTCGGCGATCCCCAGGTGCCCGTGCGGATTCGCAACGCCCACGGCGACACGCTCTACGAGCACGGCGATGTCTCGACCGCTCGTTTGACCGCGATGCGCTCGACCGGCGACCTCCACGTCGAGGTCGGCACTCCGATCAGCCCGTGGACCGCCGTGTTCGGCGAGCTCCGCACGAGTGCGCTGCTGCTCGCGATCGGAACGCTGCTGCTCGCGGTCGGCGGTGGCTACGTCCTCACCCGCCGCGGGCTCCGGCCGGTTCGCGAGCTCGCGACGACCGCGCGCGCCGTGATCCGCTCGGGCGACCTCTCGCGTCGCGTCCCCGAACATGACTCGACCGACGAGCTCGCCGAAGTCTCGACGCTGTTCAACCGCGTGCTCGCGCACAACGAAGCGCTGGTCTCGGGGATGCGGGCGTCGCTCGACAATGCCGCGCACGACCTGCGCACGCCGCTCACCCGCTTGCGCGGCACCGCGGAGGTCGCCCTGCGCGGCAGTGATCCGGTCGCAGCACGCGAGGCCCTCGCGCTGTGCATCGAACAATCCGATCAGTTGCTCGCGATGCTGCGCACGCTCCTCGATATCGCCGAGGCCGAGTCCGGGATCATGAAACTCGATGTCCAGCCGGTCGCGCTCGATCGGATCGCGCAGGAGGTCGTCGACCTCTACGACCACGTCGCCGACGACAGCGGCATCGCGCTCGCGATCGTTCCGTCCGGCGTCAGCGTGCGAGCCGATCCGGCGCGGCTGCGTCAGGCACTCGCGAACCTCGTCGACAACGCGATCAAGTACACGCCGCGTGGCGGTAGCGTCGCGATCGAGACCAGCCGCGATGGCGACACCGGCATCGTCCGCGTGCGCGACACCGGTGAAGGCATCCCCGCCGACGCGTTACCTCGGATCTGGGACCGGCTGTATCGCGCCGAGCCGAGTCGCAGTCGCCCCGGGCTCGGACTCGGACTCAGCCTCGTCAAGGCGATCGTCGACGCCCACGGCGGTCAGATCGTCGCCGCGAGCCCTCCGAGCGGTGGCTCGACGTTCACGATCTCGCTGCCGCTGGCGTGAGGACGTGTGCGAGCTAACGCTTCTCGCTATCGAGCGAGCCCATGTGCGCGGTCGGATAGCGCGTGCCCGCCACGGCGCCACGCGGCGCGACTCGCTTGCGCGGCGCCCTGCTCGACGGACTCCGTACCCTCGTAGCCGTTGAGGTTCGCCTTGGTGAAGCCGGGCGACACGACGTTGACCTTGAGGGTCGTGCCCTCGAGCTCGATCGCGAGCGTCATCGCGTTCATCGCGGTCTTCGACGCCGCATAGCCAGGCGCGAACATCTTGCGGCAGCCAAAGAAGCCCGCGTGATCCGTGCGCGCGCCCTCGAAAAACTGAGCCTACGGACCGTGCACGATCGTGCCGTAGTCGGCGGCGCCGAACAGCGTCGAGCCGACGTACGCGAGGGAGTTGATCTTCGACGACGTGCCACTCTGCATCCGCGACCACGCCGTGCCGTCCCAGTGGTAGAGCATGCCGTTGCCGCCCGCGGCCCACACGTCCGTCGACGACGTGCCGCGGATCGCGTGGAGGTCGGCGTAGTCGGTCGTCGCCGGCGTCGTGACCTCGGACCACGCGGTGCCGTTCCAGTGGAACGTGTGGCCGAACTCGCCACCGACCCACACGTCGTTCGCGCTCGCGCCCCACACCGAGTAGAGGTCGTAGGTGCCGGGATGCGTCGACGTCCAGCCGGTCGCGGTCTTGTGGATGATCGTCCCGTTCTGCGCGGCGCCCCAGATGTCGGTCGCCGAGAAGCCGTGCAGACCGTAGACGTGATTCGTCGTCGCACCACTCCACGCGCTGGTCCACGTCGAGCCGTCCCAGTGCGAGAGGTTGCCGAGGTAGCCGATCGCGTAGACGTCCGACGGGCCACTCGCCCACACCGCGTAGAGCGTCCAGGTCTGGGTCGGGATGCCGGTGATCTTCGTCCAGCTCGTGCCGTCGTAGTGAATCAACGAGCCCGAGTCGCCGGCGGCGTAGATGTTGGTCGGCGACAGTGCGAACGCGCCGTGCAGATAGCCGGTCGCCGGCATCGTGACGTCGTTCCACGCGCTGCCGTCCCAGTGCCGCGCCGGACCCTCGCCGAGCACCCACGCGTTCGACGCGCTGGTCGCGACGATCGTGTTGCGGTTCTGGATCCGCGCGCCTTCATCGACCCAGCCGAACGTGGTGCCGTCGCCGTGCGCGAGGCCGCCGTACGTCGTGGTCAGCCACACGTCGGTCGCGCTCGCCGAGAACCCGGCGAGGCCGTTGTGGATGTAGCCGTTCGTCGCGAAGTTGACGTCGAGCGAGTGCCACGTGGTGCCGTCGTAGTGATCGACCGCGTAGGCGCCACCGGGCGACCAGATGTCGTCGGCGCCGCGGCCCCACATCGGTACGACGTAGCCATTCGACGACAGATAGCCGCCGGCGGCCCACGCCGAGCCATTCCAGTGAAACACCTGGCTGCCGTTGCTCAGCCACACGTTGTTCGACGCGGTGCCGTACAGGCCGACGAACGCGTTGTATTGCGGATCCGCGCCGGTGTACGGCGAGGCCACGCTCGCCCAGCTCCCGCCGTTCCAGTGATAGAGGCCGTTGCTGTTGCTGCCGGCCCACGCATCGTTCGGTGCGGCCGACCAGATCGTGTAGAGGATGTTCGTGCCCGGCGTCTGGGTCTTGGTCCAGCTCGAGCCGTTGAAGTGATGGGCGACGCCGCCGTACTCGGCGATCCACACGTTCGATCCCGACGAGCCGGCGATCGCGTAGGGATACGAGAAGTCGGCGATCGTGACCTTGGTCCAGACGTGGCCGTCGAAGTGATACGCGCTGGTCGAGCTGATCGCCCACACGTCGTCGCGATCGAAGCTCTTCACGCCCTGGAATTCGTCGTGGGTGTTCGCGGCGACGCGCGTCCACTTCGTGCCGTCGTAGTGCAACAGCGTGCCGGCTTCACCGACGGCCCAGACATCGTCCGAGCCGGTGCCGCTCATGCCGCGCAACGTCGCCGGGATCGCGGGTTCGACGGGACACCAGCCACTCTCGCTGCAGCGATTGCCGTCGGTCGGGCCGTTGTACGTACCGTCGTAGGTCGGGCCCGCATCCGGGGGTGCGTCGGGATGCGAACCGGCATCCGGATGGTGCGTGTTCGAGCCCGAGCCCGCATCATCGCCGCCTGCATCGACATCGAATGCACCGCCACCACCGCCGCATGCCGCGAGGATCAGACACCACAAATACGGACGCATGCTGGCCAGACGCGGTGGCCGGCATGGATGCGCACTATTTCTTACACAAGCGGTCGTGTTAAGAACGAACGATGCGCCCACTCCTGCTCGCTTGCATCTTCGTCCTCGGTTGCAGTGACGCGTCGAAGGATGTCGAGAAACTCGCGGACCGTGCGTGTGCCTGTACGGACAAGGCGTGCGCCGACAAGGTGATCGATGACCTCGTCACGTTCGCGAAGGACAACATGAACGCCCGTGGCGACGAGAAGAAGGCGACCGCGGCCGCCGAGCGTCTCGCGACGTGCGCGATCAAGGCCGGCGCGGACCCGAGCGCGATGGTCGACAAGATGAAGAAGCTGCAGCAGTAGTTACGGCGCGAGCAGGCAATCTCAGTGATGATGACGGTGGATGCGACGACGTAGCGGCACGATCGCCGGCCGCTCGATCGTCTTGTTGACGACCGGTGGTGGCGTCGGCTCCGGCGCCGGTTGAACCGCGACGGCCGGCTCGGGGCGCGGCTCGTCGCGATGTTTCTCGAAGCGCGGATCGTGCTCGCAGCCAAGCGTGAAGATGGCCAGCAAGACGAGCGTTTTCATCCGTGGGGTAGACGCCACCGACACCGGTTTCGTTCCCACTTTCGACAGCGGTCGAAATCGCGATGGAATTCGGGATCGTGCGTTCCCGTGGATCTCCAGGTAACGCACTTCTTGCTGGTCGACAACCGCGCGACCTGCGCGTCGCCAGGCTGCACGCGCCGCCGATGATCGCGCACAGCGAGTGTTTGCAGTCGGTGGTCACATCCCACGGTAGCCGATGTCGCGGAGTATTTGGTGACGCACCCGGAGGCGGCACGCTATCGACCACGGCATGAAGAAATTCGTCGCCGGGTTTATCGCGATCGTGAGCTTTGCCAGCGTGGCGTACGCGTCGGCGACGCTGCGCTACTACAACGAGGACTCCAAGGACTACACCTGGAAGGCGACGTGCTCGGGCAGCGAGTACACCGTCACGTTCGATCACAGCAAGACGTCGTCGGTGACGATCCAGGGCTCGACGCCGTGCAAGCTGCACGCTCCGGGCGGCGACATCGAGATCAAGGGCGATACGAAGCTCCACATCAAGGACGGCAAGGTCACGATCGAGTAGCTCGGCCGATCCGGCGACCGTCGCGGAAGCTGCCGCCGGACTCGGTCGCGGTGACACCGAACAGCACGCTCGCGGCGCCTTGCTCGACGGAGCGCGGCGCGCCGCGACCTCCCATGTCGGTCCGGACCCAACCGGGACACGTCGAGTTGACGCGAATGTTCCGGCTCGCGAGCTCGACCGCGAACAGCCGCGTCAACGTATCGAGCGCGGCCTTGGAGATCCCGTACGCGTCGGTGCCGCCGTCACGAACGACGTCGTGCATCCGGGCCGCGAGTGCGTCGCGCGTGAGCGCCGGGTCGGACAGGAAGCGCCGCTGTGCCGCATCGAGGTTCGATAGAGCGCCGAGCTCGCTGGTCACGTTCGTGATCGTCGCTCCATCGCGCAGCAGCGGTAACAGTCCGAGCGTCACGCGCAGCGGCCCGAAGAAGTTGGTCTCGATCGTCTCGGCGATGCCGCGCGATGCGCCGTACACGCCGGCGTTGTTGACGAGCGCATCGATCCGGATCGCGCCGTCGCGAAGCTTCTGCGCCGCGGTGACGACCGACGCGTCGTCGGTCACGTCGAGCTCGACCACCTTGAGTCGCCCACCGGTGTCCTTGCGCAACCGCGCCACCGCCGCTTCGCCCTTCTTGCGGTCGCGCGCCGCGACGAGCACGTCCCAGCCCTCACCCGCGAGCACGCGCGCGACCTGCTGGCCGATGCCGCGATTGCCGCCGGTGATCAGCGCCGTCTTGGCCATGCGGTCCATCGAGCGTAGCGCAGTGCGACCTGCGACGCTGCGGTGAGGTCGCGGTCACCGACAGGGTGTTGTCAGCGCGGGGTGTCGTCGCGACCGCGCATGCCGCACCGTGAGGCATGCGCAAGGTGCTCTTCCTGTTGCTGGTCGCGTGTCAGGCCCCGTCGAGGCCGCCCCACCTCGAAAGTGCGGCGGTCGTCCTCGCGACCGATCACGAGACGAACCTCGGTGCGATCGATAGCCAGTTCGCGGGCGCGATGCTGGCGTCGTATCACCAGCGAGCGAAGGAGGCCGTCGCGCCGCTGTCCCTGACACCGACGGATGGCAGCGAGCTCGCGTTGACGGCCTTGAAAGCCAACATCACGATCGAGGGGCCGCTCGCGCACACCGAGCTGCACCTGACCTTCCACAACACCGAGGCGCGGCAGCGCGAGGGCCGGTTCCAGATCACGCTGCCACCCGAGGCGGCGATCGGTCGGTTCGCGATGCTCGTCGATGGCACCTGGCGCGAAGCGCGTGTCGTCGACCGCTCTCGCGGCCAGCAGATGTTCGAGAGCTATCTCCACAAGCGCGTCGATCCGGCGCTGCTCGAGCAAGACCACGGCAATGGGTTTTCGGCGCGCGTGTTCCCGATTCCGGCGAGCGGCGACAAGGAGATCATCATCGCGTACGACCATCGGATCTCGGAGGTCGAGCCGTATCAGCTCGCGCTGCGCGGGCTGCCGAAAACCCAGCGGCTCGCGATCCACATCGCGAACAACGGCAGCGCGACGTCGCGCACCCTCGACAACGAGGTTCCCGACGACGTCATCGTGCGGACCGAGCCGGGCAACGAGGCGGTGGCCGCCGGCGACCTGTTCGTCGCGCGGGTCGATCGCGCCGCCTCGGCTGCCAAGGCGCCGCTCGATCGCGCGGTGATCCTCGTCGATACCAGCGCGTCGCGCGCGCCGATCATGGGGCGCCAGACCGAGGTCCTCGAACAACTGCTCGCGAACTTTCCCGACGACGCACAGGTCACCGTGGTCGCGTTCGATCAAGGCGTCACCGAGCTGTATCGAGGTGCGGCTCGCGATGCCGGTGGCGTCGGCGAGGCGTTGCAACGCCACGGCGCGCTCGGCGCGAGTGACCTCGGCGGCGCGCTCGCGATGGCGGCCGGATCCGGCGCACCGCGGGTGATCGTGATCGGCGACGGCACGCCGACGCTCGGCGAACATCGCGCCGACGTGCTCGCGAAGCTGATGACGCAGGTCGAGCGCGTCGACGCGGTGCAAGTCGGCCAGACCATCGATCGCGAGATGCTCGCGCCGATCGTGGCCGCCGGACGGCAGCCCGGCGCGATCCTCGATGCACGCGAGCTCCATCATGTCGTCCGCGGCCTCGAGACCGCGGTCGGTGACGACCAACCCATCACGGTGCCGGGTGCGCTGCAAACGTGGCCGGCCACGACGCATGGGTTGGCACCGGGCGCGCCGGCGTTCGTCGTCGGCCGGCGGACGCCGGGCCACACGCTCGATCCGATCGAGGTGCGGATCGGCGGGAATGCGGCGCGCGTCGCGCCGATCCGCGCCGAGCTCGAGCATGTCGATCGCGCCGTCGCGATGGTGCGCGTAGTGGTGCTCGGCGAGCAACTCGGCACGGCCAGCGATGCCGAGCGCCCGGCGCTGACGAAGGAGCTCGAGCAGCTCGGCGTCGAACACAACCTCGTCACCGCCGCGACGTCGCTGATCGTGCTCGAATCCGATGCCGAGGAGGAGCGCCAGTTCGGTTCAGCACCGCAACCCGTGGCGCAGACCGGATCGACCAAAGGTCCGGTCGTCGGCGGCGAGGTGATTCGGATCACCGCGACGGCGCCGACGATCGATCCGACCTCGACGAGTCAGGGCATCACGATCGACAAGAACTACCTGCGGAACATCCCGGTGCCGGGACGCACGTTCGAATCCGCGCTCGGCGCGTCGCAGGGCGGCGCGTTCTTCGGCGCGACCTCGGTCGAGAACACCTACATCGTCGAGCACGGCGACACGATGTCCCTGTTGGACGCCGAGCCGACGTGGATCGTCGAGCACATGACGCGCGCCGCGATGGACGAGAAGGCCGCACGCGAGCCGGTCGAGCCGCCGGCACCGCAGCGCTCGTACGAAGCACCGGAGCCCGAGCCCGACCAGCACTACCAACCGCCCTACACCGGCCCGATGGCGCAGATCATGACGTCGCTCGCGCGCGCCGATCGCCCGGCGGCGCTCGAGGTCGCCTCGAAGTGGCAGCTCGCTAACCCCGGCGACGTCGCCGCGTTGATCGGCCTCGGTGAAGCGCTCGAGGCGCGCGGCTCGCTGATCCTCGCCGAGCGTGCGTACAGCTCGATCATCGATCTGTATCCGAATCGCACCGAGCTCGTGCGTGCCGCCGGCGAACGGCTCGATCGGATCCCCGGTGCGCGGTCGCTCGCGATCGATGCGTATCGCCGCGCGATCCGCGAACGTCCCGATCAGGCCTCGACCTATCGCCTGCTCGCCTATGACCTCATGCTCGACAACCAGATCGAAGCGTTGCAGGTCATCGACAAGGCGATGCAGCAACCGATCCTGCACCAGAGCGTGAGGACGATCCTCGACCAGGACCACGCGATCATGGCGTCGTACTTGCTCGCGCACGTCCCGAGCGACAAGGCCGCGATCCTCGAGTCCAAGCTCCGCGTCGACAACACGCCGAGCATTCGCTTCATCTTGTCGTGGGAGACCGACGGCAACGACGTCGACCTCCACACGCGCGATCGCCTCGGCAACCACGCGTGGTACGGCAACCTCGACATGCGTTCGGGCGGTGCGTTGCTCGAGGACGTGCGCGATGGCTACGGCCCGGAGATGTTCCTCGTCGATCACCCCGACGCGTTCCCGTACAAGCTCGGCGTCCACTACTACGCGCGTGGGCCCGAAGGTGTCGGGATCGGCTCGGTGCAGATCATCCGCACCGACGGTCACGGCAACGTCACCGTCGAGGACCGCCCGTTCGTGATCCAGAACGATCAGGCGTACGTCGAGCTCGGCACCGTCGTGAGGTAGCTACGGCTTCGCCAGCGCGTCTTCCCAGCGCGTCGAGAACAGCAGGTAATCGGCGAAGTCGAACCGGTTCGCCGCGAGCTCGGTCCGCTGATCGGGCCGCAACGAGCTCGTGAACCGCGTATTGCCCTGGTCGACGATGTCGAGCAGCTCGCGCGCCATCGTGACGCCCTCCATCGGCCGCAGCGTCGAGGGCTGCAGCTCACCGCTCGCGATCGCGCTCGTCACGCGGGCCTCGATCGCGGTGGCGGCGTCGCCGACCGCCGCATCGAGCTCGGCGCGCTGGTGCTCGTCGAGCGACGTGAAGTTGTCGCGCATGCGAGCGACGCGCGCACGCTGCGGCGCGATCACGATCTGCGCGAGCGGGACGATGCGATCACGGTAGTCGCGCATCGTCTCGCCCGGCTGCGGCAGGAGGCGAGCCGCCCACGCGGGCACGTGGACACCGAAGATCGTCCGCGCGGGCTTGGTCGGAGCGTTGGGGACGATCGAATTCGCGACCGCTTCGCGCAGGCTCGGCCGCGGTGCCGCGGCGCGCTCGACGATCGTCGCCGTGGTCATCCGCGGCGACTCGGTGCGCGTGCAGCTCTGCCAGCGTTGGATGCAACACACCGTCGCGAGCACGATCGCCGCGGTTCGCCAGCTGATCATGGGGCCTCGAAGGTCGGCATCGGCGCGGGCGGCGGTGGCGGCGCCGCGACGCCGTGGCCGCGATCGCCGAAGCGATAGGCGACGCCCGCGCGGAACTGCAGCGTCGTGATCGGACCGCCGAGCTCCGCGGCGGAGACCACGTCGATCGTGAGCGGGCGAATCCACAGCACCCAGTTGTGCGCCATCACATACTCCGCGACGGCCTCGAGGCGGAACGTCGAGGCCGTGACATCCGCGAACGTCGGAGCCATGAAGTTGACGTGCGTGATGCCGAGGCCGGCGCGGGCGCCGATCCACAAGTGCGGCGTGACGCGTGGTTCGAAGCTGACCGAGGCGATCGCCGTATCGTGCGCGGCGTCGTTGTTCGAGAACCGGTCGAGGTCGAGCCAGAATCCGAAGCGACCCGGGATGAAGCCGAACGACAGCGTCGCACCGGAGAGATCGGCGACTTGTTCGCCGGGGCGGTTGAGCGCGGTCGCACCACCGATCAGCATGCCGAGCGCGAAGATCGGGCGCAGCGGACGGATGGCCTCAGGCGGCGGCGCGTCGGGCAGTTGCACCGTGGCGGACGCGGGTGGCGGATCGTTGGCGTCGGGGAGCGCCGGAACGTTGGCGTCGGGGAGCGGCTGCGCCGGAGCGCTCGCCGTGTCGGGAGCTGCGGGTTGCGGATCGACCGTTGGCTCGTGGGCGGCTGGTTGCGCGCTCGCCGCGCCGACATGCGCGAACATCAACACGCACGTCGCCGTGATCGCCGTGGCGATCATGCGCTTGGTCGATGCGAGCTTCGCCGCGATCGCGATCAGCACGAGCAGCGAGAAGATCTGACCGCTGGACAGCCCGGCGTAGATGCCGCGACCGACGTCGCCGCGCAGCATCTCGATCACCAGCCGGCCGATCGCGTACGTGGCCGCCGCGGCGAGGAACATCCGACCTTCGGTGCGCGTGCGGCGTCCGACGATCCACGCGACCGCGACGATCACGAGACCGAGCGATGCTTCGTACAGTTGGGTCGGATGCACGGCGAGCGACGCGGTGCGGCCGGCGGGGATCAACCCGGCATGCAGGTGGTCGCGCCACGCCGGGCTGCCGGCGGGAAACCGCACGGCCCACGGCAGCGACGAGACCTTGCCGTAGTCGCAACCCGCCATGAAGCAACCGAGCCGAGCGAACACGAGTGCGCCGCCGATCGGAATCGCCGCGAGGTCAGCCATGCGAGCGAGTGGCACGCCGTCGCGTTTGCAGATCGCGGCCACGGCGGTCGCACCCGCGAGATAGCCCCAGAACGAGGTCATGCCGGACCACTTGACCTCGACGTGCCCGGTCGCGATCAGGGTCCCGATCGCTTCGATCGTCATCGGCATGACGATGCCCGCGGTGACGGCGGCGATGTAGCACCACAGCACCGTCGACGCGACGGTTCCGGACTCGAGCCCGCGACGGCGCGCGAGCACGAGCATCAGGATCAACCCGACGAGGCCGGCGATGCCGACGCACATGAACCACGTCGGTGCGAGCAGGTTCGCGACATCGGGGCGAACGAACTGCTCGAGCCAGTGCACGACGAGTGGTCTCACGAGGCGACCTCGCGTTTCGCGCGCCGTCGATCCGCGCGTCGCCTCGCGATGATCGCGAACGGAAGCGGCAAGCACGCCCAGAGGAACGAGTGGCTCGACGTCGATCGATGGTGCCCGCCGGCGTCGCAGTCGTTGCCGCCACCGCCGCTGCAGTCGTCGGCACCGCCACCGCTGCAATCGCCGCCGCTGTCGCCACCGCAATCGCCGCCGCTGTCGCCACCGCAACCACCGCCGCTGTCGCTGCTATCGCAGCCGCTCGAATCAGAGCTCGAACAACCGTCGCCGGCGCTGGAGTCGCTGGAGCTGTCACACGATCCGTCGCAGCCGTTGTCGGCGCAGCTCGGGTCTGCCTCGCACGCCGAGTCCGAGCAGTCGGTCGAGGTGTTGCCCGGCGGCGTGGTCGTCGAGGTCGGTGCGGGTCCGAACACGTTCGCGAGGCAGCTATCGAGCGATCCGGCGCAGCTGGCTTGGTCGAGAAAATCGGAGTTGCTCTCGAGCGTCGAGATCGACTCGCCCGCGCGCGCGTCGAACGGGCACGACGGCGCGGTCGTGGTGGCGCACGACGAGATCGAATCGATCGCGAGCGCGAAGTTGATGCACAGCAGCGAGAAACCACGACCCAGGCCTGCCGCGAGCTGCGCGCACTCCGCGTTGCCATCGCCGGCGCCCGTGACCGGTGTGCACGTGCTCGTCGGCAGGCACGCTTCGCAGCGCAGTTGTTGCGCGGCCGCACACTCGCCGATCGAGCCGTAAAAGTTGTATGGATTGCCGACCGGATCGGCGGCGACCACGCGAGGTCCGGTCACCGGAGTCGACGGCGCTCCGGTGCGAGCGAGGAGCGACGGAGTGCCGATCGGATCCACGGCGCCCGCGGTCGTTCGAGCGATCGGAGTGCCGATCGGATCCCCGGATCGCGCGGTCGTTCGAGCGATCGGATTCGCTGTCGTGATCGCGACCGGTTCGAGCGACGCGAGCACCACCGGATTGACGAGGAGGCGCGCCGAGCTCGTCGAGGTCGCCGGGGTGTAGGCCGCGATCACCGCGAGCTGCGCCGCCGGCGTCACGACGATCGGTCCACCGCGATGCCCGGCATCGCTCGCGATCGTCGCCAGCACGTCGAGCCCGCGCGCGGCTAGCTGCGCCCAACCCGGTCGATCCCAGCCGGCGAGCTCGATCTCGAACGAGGTCGCACGCGGCGCGAGCGTCGACCACCGAGCTGTCGCGCGGACCTCGTCGTGGTCGACCGCGAGCGCGACCACGCCGAGCGCGGCGAGCCGCTGCTTCGCACGCCCCGCGTCGACGATCGCGAGCGTGCTCGCGAGACTGCGATCGAACGCCGCCGCGATCGGTGCGGGCGGAACGTCGTGCATCCCGGCGTCGATCACGTCTCGCGCGGCTGCGCGCTGACCGGCATCCCACGCCATCGCGGTCTCGGGAGCCATCCCGAGCACATCGCGCAGCTCGAGCTCGCTCGGATCGACGCGGTTATCACCGGCGCACGCACTCGCGATCACCACACAGCAGAGGAGGACGCGCCACATCGTCGTGAACCGCAGTGCAAACGACAAACCACGCACATCGTGGTTCGCCGCGGTGACTTACACCTGAAACAGGTGTGGCGCTCGAGACCACCTGTTGCGCTGCCACAACGGCACGACCTGGCAAACCGTCAGGTCAACAGCGCGATCATCGCCTCGACCGCCGACTGATCCGTCACCCGTGCAAACCGCAGCGCCCGGATCGCGGCACTCGCGGCGGCCCGGTCGGCGTCGCGCTCGACCGCCGACACCTGCGGCGCCATCGCGGCGACCGCGCGCGCCTCGTCGAGCATCTTGGTCAGCTCCTTCGACATCTTCTGCTGGTCGAGGTCGTGCGCCTTCACGACGTAGGCGACCCGCTCGAAGAAGCGCGCGCGGACGCGTGCCGCCGGTGGCGGTTGCGACGCGAGGTCGACGCTCGGCGCGCCGGAGGTCAGCGCGTCGACGATCATCGAGATCGGCGGACTCGCGAGCTCACCGCTGAGCTCGAGCCCCTGCGCCGTGACGTCCATCCCGGGAGCACCCGGCACGAACGTGATCGGTGGCGCGACGGTCGAGAACGCGACGAGCTTGCGCCCGAAGCCGATCCGCCCACGCATCGCGTCGACCACCCGCCGCGCCGACGGTCCCTGCGGCAACATGATCCTCACCGCGTTCGCGAGCTGCTGCCACCCGAGCTCGAGCAGCACGCCCTCGACGACGCTGCCCTCGCGTTGCGCGCGCGGCTCGATCGTGGCCTGCAGCGCGGGCAGGTAGCTCGCGCGCGCGAGCGGCGACAACAACAGCGGATCCTGGCCGCGCACCAGCTCGAGCAACGCGGCCGGATCCCAGGTCACCGCGCGATCGATCTCGTATTGATCGATGCCGACGAGCCGGCGGACCTCGATGTCGCCTCGCGGCGTGGCCACGACCGGGATCACCGGGTCGCGCGCGACCAGGATCCCGACGAGCGCGGTGTCCGGCATCATCGCCGCGTACTCCGGCGCGAACGCCATCCGCGTGATCGGCACGCCGCGGAACGGCACGCACGCACCGAGCTCGAGCTGCGCCTTCTGCGTGAGGATGTAGTGCGCCTGCCCGCGCAGGAACGCGTCGGCCCACGGCGCGACCGGCTCGCCGTGCGGCACCGCGATCGACAGCTCGTACGGGATCCCCGCGCGCTCGGACTCCGGCGACACCGTGTACGACAAGCCGTAGGTGACGACCAACGTGTAGCCCGGCGCGGCGACGAACCCGACGCTCCACACCGGCGGTCCACCCGCCGCGAACGCGACCGCGCGTGCCGGATCCACGGCGTGCGTGACCTGACCGAGTTGTCCGAGCGCGTGATCGAGCGCCGCGACCGCGTCGTCGTGGATCGGCCGAACGTCATCGGGGCCGCCGCCCTTTCTCGAGAACAGTCCCATCGCCACATCCTAACGAAGCTCGGAGCTCGGTGCGGCCGGTGCTCTGGTCTGACCATTCTTGTCCGAATATCGGACAAAAAATTACGTGGTTGGATGTCGATTGCGTATTGGTCGGACCTTTTCCGCGTGATACAGGCCGGTCATGCGATGGATCATCTTTGCGTGTCTGATCGGGTGTACCGCCATGCGTGACCACGGTGCCGGTGGTGACGATGGTGGTGGTGGCAGCGGCGGTGGCTCGGGATCCGGCAGCAACACCGGCGCCAACGATTCATGCGGTGGGTTGTCGCGACCGTGGCTCGCGACCGGGCAAGGGCCGAACGGGATCGTCAGCGGTGACTTCGATCGCGACGGTGTGATCGATCTGGCCGTCAACAGCGGGACGCTCGGCGTGCTGCGCGGACTCGGCGGCGGTCGGTTCGCACGCAAGGTCGACTATCCGTCGAGCTACTCGTCGGGGCTCGCGGTCGCGGACTTCGATCACGACGGCAAGCTCGATCTCGTTACCTCCGCTGCGATCCTCCGGGGCAACGATGACGGCTCGTTCCAGAGTGGGGTAGCGCTGCCGTTACACTACGCGGCCGTGGTCGCGACCGGTGATTTCGATGGCGACGGCAATGCGGACGTGGTCGGTGCCGGAGACACGCTCTCCCTCGCGCGTGGCCACGGCGATGGCACGTTCCTGCCGATCGTCACGTACCCCGCCGACGCGACCGCGGTCGCGATCGTCGCGGTCGATCTCAACCGCGACGGCAAGCTCGATGTCGTCGTCGGCGCCGCCGGCTATGTCGACGTGTTCCTCGGCCACGGCGATGGCACGTTCGACGGCAAGCTGAGCTACCCGCTCTCGACGACCGGCTACATCGCCATCGGCGACGTCAGCGGTGACGGCATTGCGGACCTCGTCGTGCCCGGCCCTATGACGATGGTGATGCCCGGCATGGGCAATGGATCGTTCGGTACGGCGCACGTGCTCGCGACCCAGCACCTGAACGGCTCCCAGCACGTCGCGCTGATCGATGTCGATCAGGACGGTACCCTCGACATCGTCGTGGGCGACAACGCGACCTCCGAGATCATTCCGAGCCATGGCGATGGCACCTACGGAGTGCAGTCGGTGCTGTACGACGAACCGGCCATGCCTCGCGCGTGGGTGGCGACCGACCTCGACGGGGATGGCCAGCCGGATCTCGCGTTCGCGGGATACGGCGCGGCCGCGGCCGGCGTGCTGTTCGGCGACCACGGCACGTTCGTCGCGCCGCCGCAGTACGCGACCGCCGCGGGTGCGGCCGCCATCGCGCTCGTCGATACCAACGGCGATCAGCACCTCGACGCGGTCGTCCTTGCACACACCGCCGCGACGGTGAGCATCCTGGCCGGTGCCGGCGATGGCACGTTCGGGACCAAGCGCGACGCGGCCTCGGGCGGCTCTCCGGACGCGTTCGCAGTCGCGGACTTCGACGGCGACGGTCGACCGGATGTCGTCACGGACGGCCTCGACGTGCTGCGTGGCAAGGGCGACGGCACCTTGATGCCCGCGCAATCGTTCCCGGCGGGGTTCGGCACCGCGCTGGCCACCGCGGATTTCACGTCCGATGGCAAACCGGATGTGGTGGTGCAGCAAGGTCCTACCCTGAAGATCGTCACCAACGCGGGCGACGGTACGTTCCCGACCGCAGCGACCCTCGTGGCCCAGCTCGATCCGTACGTCAGCTCGTACGCGATGACCGCGGCCGACCTCGACGGCAACGGCACGCCCGATCTCGCGGTCGTCAGCACGATGTGCCCGACCTACTACGACAGCCCACTGCCGTCACTCAGGAGCTTTGCAGGTAACGGTGCCGGCGGCTTTCAGGCGCTCGACGCACTCTCTCTCGCGTATTGTGCGACGAGCCTCGCGGCCGCGGATCTCGATCATGACGGCAAGCTCGACCTCGTGGTCACGGAGCTCATCCCGCCTCCGTACAACACGCTCTCGCCGGTCGAGGTCTTCCGCGGCACCGGCGGCGGCCACGTCAAGTTATCGGGGCGGTACCTCGCCGACGTCAGTCCGGCGCACGTCGCGATCGCCGACGTCGATGGTGACGGCACGCCCGACCTCGTCGTCGCCGGTGGCTCGACCGAGATCTTGTACGGGCTCGGCGATGGCACGTTCGGCCCTCGCACGCCGTACGGCGGCCCGAGCCTGAGCATCGCGGCCGGTGACATCGACGGCGACGGCAGCACCGACCTCGTCGCGACCAGCACGATCGGCTTCCGGGTGCTGCGCGGCACCTGCCACTGAGCTACGCGAGCTCGCGAGCTACGAGCAGACCGTCTCGAGCAGCATCGCGCAGACCTCGTACGGATCCATGTTCGCCGCGGGACGGCGATCCTCGAAGTAGCCCTTGCCCGCGTTCGCGGTGGCCATCGGGATCCGGATCGACGCGCCGCGATCACTCACGCCGTAGCGGAACTGATGAATGCTGCAGGTCTCGTGCTTGCCGGTGAGGCGCTCGTCGTTGAACGCGCCGTAGACCTTGATGTGCTCCTCGTGGCGCTTGCGGAGCTTCTCGCACGCCGCCTCGATCGCCTTGAGTCCGCCGTCGGCGCGGGTCGCCTTCGTGCTCACGTTCGTGTGCGCACCGGCGCCGTTCCAGTCGCCCTTGATCGGCTTGGGGTGGAGCGTCGCGCTGACGCCGAACTCCTCGCCGATCCTGTACAGCAGCCAGCGCGCGAGCCAGAGCTGATCGCCCATCTCGAGCGGGCTCAGCGTTCCGATCTGGAATTCCCACTGCGCCGGCATGACCTCGGCGTTGGTCCCGACGATCGCGAGCCCCGCCTTGATGCAGGCGACCGCGTGCGCCTCGACGACCTCGCGGCCGAACACTTCGTCGCTGCCGACGCCGCAGTAGTACCCACCCTGCGGTGCCGGGAACCCGCGATCGGGCCAACCGAGCGGCTTGTTGCCGTCGAAGAACGTGTACTCCTGCTCGATGCCGAACCACATGTCCTGGTCGGCGAACTTCGCCGACAGCTCGCGGAGCCGTGCACGCGTGTTGGTCGGGTGCACGCTGCCGTCGGCGTTGAGCACCTCGCAGAGCACGAGGATGTCGTGCTCGTCGTGGAGCGGATCGGCGACGATGTGGACGGGCTTGAGCTGGCAGTCACTGAAGTGACCCTCGGCCTGGCTCGTGCTCGAACCGTCGAACCCCCAATCGGGGAGCTCCTCCAACTTCTTCACCGGGCCGTCGACGATCTTCGTCTTGGACCGGAGCTTGGCGGTGGGTTTCTGACCGTCGATCCAGATGTACTCGGCACGGATTTTCTTCACACGGCGACACTACCAAGAGAGCGCCTGTGTGGTTACGGCGGTGGCGGGATCTGGCGCGAGATCGCCCACACGCCGGTGCGGCAGACCAGGACTTGACCGCCGCAACTCCCGTAGCTGCACTCCTTGCCGTCGTGTCCGCAGCGCGAGCCGAGCTTGGGCGGATCGCCGAGACAGCCGTCGGATCGCACCCTTGGCGTGCACCCCCAGGCTGCCCTCGGGTGCTTGCGCGCTTCCTCGTAGGCACCGGCCCATCCAGAGCAGGGCCTGAGCTCGCCACAGCTGCAATGGCCGTCGGGATAGGTGCACGACAGCGCATCGGCGCTCGCGAGCGCACACGTCCCGGCCGACGCGATCGCGAAGGTCTTCGGGCAACTCGTGAGGACCGGCGGCCCGGCCACGGGCGCGGCGTCGGGCGGTACGCTGGCATCGACCGCGACCGCGACAGGCGCATCGACGACCGCCGCCGCGTCTGGCGGTGACGCGATCGTCGTCGCGTCTGCCGGTGGCACGATCTTCCTCGCAGGATGGCTGGTCTCGGAGGACTTCGTGCACGCGACCACGAGTGCGAACAGGCAAACCAAACGAACCATCCGCCGACGATACTGCTACGGTGCACGGCTCGTGCACACGATCGTCACTCATCCTGGCGGCTCCCACAAAGACGACCTCCTCGCCGTCTGCGTGCTCGCCTCGCTTCACAACTGCCCGATCGTCCGGCGCGAGCCCACCGCCGCGGAGCTCGACGATCCGCTGGTCGGCGTCGTCGATATCGGGGGCGTCCACGACGCCGCGCGATCGAACTTCGATCACCATCACTTCCCGCGCGAGCACCCTCCGACCTGCGCGCTCAGCCTGGTCCTCGAGCATCTCGGGCTGTACCAGGACGCGCTGCAGTTCTGTGACTGGCTCGAGACCGCCGAGTGGTTCGATTCGCGCGGTCCCAACAAGACCGGCGAGTGGCTCGGCGTGCCACGTCGCGCGATCTCGCGGCTCAACTCGCCGATCGACATGACGCTGCTGCGCCGGTTCGCGCAGAAGACCCGGCTAGAGCCCACCGACCCGCTGTACGCGTACATGAAGATGGTCGGCGACGACCTGCTCGACTACCTGCGGGTCGCGCGCGAGCGTCTCGACTTCATCGCCGCGCGCGTCCAGCGCTGGACGATTCCATGCGGCGCTGACCGGATCGAGGCGCTGTTCCTGCCGCGCACCGACGCCGAGGCCGACGAACCGAGCGCGATGCTCGGCAGCTACATCCGCGCCGAGAAGCTCGACGGCGTGATCGCCGCGATCGTGTATCCGGACCGGCGCGGCGGCGGCTTCGGCATCGGTCGCTACGAGGATCATCCGCGCCTCGATTTCTCGAAGGTCGAGACGCAGCCCGACGTGCACTTCGCCCACAAGAGCGGCTTCATGTGCAAGACCTCGGCGACGGCGCCGGAGCGGCTGCACGAGCTCATCACGCTCGCCTGGCGCCGCTGAATGGAGCGCGTGCTCGCGCGAATTCGCGCCGTGGCCGATCCACGCGCGATCGTCGAGGCGTACGGCTCGAGTGTCTACGCGCCGGCGCACGCCAGCGACGTCGACGTGCTGGTCTCGAACGACGATCCGGATCGGCTCGCCGCCGCGCTCGGACTCACGCGGATCCCGACCTTGCCTCCGCGCATGCACGGCATCCTCGAGGGCGCGCAGGTCGATGTCACGGTCGTCAACGGCGATGACGATCGCGCGGAGCGCATGCGCTCGGGCCCGCGCGACGCCGCGCTGCTCGCCGCGCAGTTGCACGATCATCACCGCGACGAGGTGTTCCAGGCGGCGTGGCCGCACGTGCGCCGCTTCGTCAAGTCGCGCGCGCTCGGCCACAACGGCCTCGGCTGGTTCGGCAGCTTCGGCTGGGCGCTGTTGCTCGCGATGCCGCTCGTCACCGATCCGGAGCTGCGCGCGGCCACTCCCGGCGCGGCGTTGCCGGCGTGGCTGCGCTGGTTGTCGCGGCTCTCGCTCGGCGCGCGCGTCGGGTTCGATGGCACACGCGCTGGCGAGCCCGAACCGTTCTTCCTCGTCGCACCGGCGCCCCCGACCCGCGATGTCGCGCGGCTCAGCAAGCGCGCCGCGGCCGCGCTGTTCGCCGAGGCCCGCGCCGCGCTGCTCGCGATCGGCGACGCGGCGACCGACACCGACGCGCTCGCTCGGATCGCGGACATCACCGACGATCCGCCCGCCGGCTCGACGCTGATCATCGCGGGCAACGACGAACACGGTCGCGGGCGTTACGACGGCGCCGCGCGCGGATTGGTGCGCGAGCTCGAAGCGCTCTGTCCTACGCGGTCGTGGGGCCGGTTCGATCTCGAAGACGATGGCAGTTGGCAGCACCGGATCACGGTGCCGGCGCCTCGATTGAAGGCCGCGCGCGAGCTCGCCCAGCGCTGGCTCGCGCTCGCGAACATCGACGCAGCACTCGAGTCGTGAGCTAGGCGCTCTACAGCCGCGGCAGCACCGTGAAGTCGCGGTGGACGAACCGCCACTCGACGACATCGTTGTCGCGCATCCCGAGCTCCGCGAACACGGGATCCGAGAGATCGATCCCCGCGGTGTTCACCGGCGTGCGATAGGCACCGCGACCGCGCTCCGAGGCCGGCCGAGCGTGGTGCTCCCAGTAGTCGTCGTCGATGTTCCACGGGCCGACATCGAGCACCTCGGCGACCACCACGCGATCGCCGTGCCGGATCTCGACCACGCGCCCGAGCGCGCGCGGATGTGGCAGCGCGACGAACCGCGAGTCGGCGCGGATCCGCATGCGCGTCGCGGTGATGTCGCCGATCTGGCCTTCGCGGGTCGCGAACACGCGCTGCCACGAACCGGGCTGCCGCGAATCATAGATCCGCCAGATCACGAACCCGGACGCGACGATCGCGAGCGCGACGAGCTTCCACCGACTCGGTGGTCGCATCCGACGCTTGCTCGCCATCGCCAGAGTATTGCAGCGTGCCCGGAGTCCGTCGAATTTAAGATCGCGTCGCGCGCGTACTTCGCGGATTGCGTTCGATCGCCGCGGCCGGAATACCACCGGTGACCTCGTGATCGGCCAGCGCGCCGCGCAACCACAGCGTGCGTTCGACCATCACGCGAAACACGGCCAGCATCGCGGCCTCGATCGGCGGGCCCGCGTCACCCTCGAGGATGCACAGCGCGCGCGCGATCGCCTCGAACGTGGCGAGCCCTCCGTCGTGGACTTCGGCGCGCAGGCGATAGGTGGTGGGACCGGTGTCGGGCAGCGTGACGCACGGCAGCGCCGCGAGCCCCGGGATGCGCTTTCGCATCTTGCTCGCCTGGCGCCAGGTGCCGTCGGGGACGATCAACACGATCGGACGCTCGCTCGCGGCGAACCGCGTGATCGGCACCGCGTCGTCGGCGGGATACAGCACGACCGCCTGCTCGTCGGCGGTGACCGGCGCGAGCTCGAGCGGCCGCTCGCGATCGCCCATGATCGCGAGGTGGCTGCGCTCGAGGCAGCGGGTCGCGAGCTGGCCGGTGTTCGTCGGCTTGCGCTCCTCGCGGGTGTGCACGATCAGCTCGAGGCGCGTGCGCGTCGCGAGCCGCGGCACCAGCGCACAGATGCACAGCGTCTCGTGCATCGAGCACGTCGGGCAGCGATCGAGGTTGTTGCGGCGACTCAGCGGCTCGACGATAGCTCTAACGACAGGCGTCGGCGAGCCCCGGATTGACCGCACAGCCGATCGTGCACGTCATCACCACGGTGCCGGCGCCACTCGTGCAGCGATACAAGGTCCGCGGATCGCCCTCGAGCTTGGCGCCACCGCAGTACAGCGTGTTCTCGATGCACGGTCCGAGCTCGACCGAGACGTGCGGCGTGCCCGCCACCATCGCCGACGCCGCGCCGGCCCGCGGGATCGGCGAGCGCGACCGCGGTGACGAGCGGCAGCTCGGTGGTGCCACTCGACGGTGCGGTGGTCGTCGTCGCGTGTTGGCCACCCGACACGAGATCGAGCTCGAGCTGATCGATCGCGGTCACGTTCGCCGACGTGACGTGCAGCGTGACGCACGCGCCGGTGACGTCGTCGCACGGATCGCTCGTGGCGCAACTCGCGAGCGCGACGAGGATCATCCACCGCTTCAATGACACCCCGTCGGATCGCAGTGCACGATCGGCAGCGTTGCTTCGCGCTCGCGCGTCGCCGCGTAGGTCACGCCGACCGCGGTCACGACGACCGCACCGACCGCCGTCCAGAACCACCAGCGCTCGTAGACATGCGGCGGCGCAGGCGGCGGTGGTGCCACCGGCGCGAGATGCTCGTGCGCGACACACCGATCGCGCTGCGCCGTGAGCTCCGCCACGCGATCATCGCCGGCCGGCGCACGCGACAAGAACGACTCGACATCGACGACCGCATTCGCACAATCATGCTGCGCGAGCTCGATCAACGCGCGCCAGCGATACGGGTTCGCGCGATCGGGCACGAGCTCGATCGCCGCATCGAGCTCGCGGCGCGCGGTCGCGTAGTCACCGAGGCGATAGGCCGAAATGCCGCGGTCGAGATGCGCGAGCGCGTCGTCCTCGGGTGCGCCCCACGCGGCGGGAGCGACCACGCAGGCCACGGCAAACGCAAAGACTGCTCGCACGGGCCGCGATCATGCCACGCCCGCGGTGCACACAAATGTGTGCAGTCAATTTGCGAGAGTAGCGGCGCCGAACTCGTGCGAGGATTCGCGCGATGCGCACCGTCGGTGAGTACGTGCTCGGCACGGCGATCGGACACGGCGCGACCAGTGAGGTGCTGGCCGCGACGGATCGCGACGGCCGTGACGTGGCACTCAAGCTCCTGCGCGCACACCTCCTCGACGACCCACGCGCGGTCGAGCGCTTCCTCGCCGAGGCCGAGCGCACGCGCGGCCTCGTGCATCCGAACGTGGTCCACGTGCTCGAGGCCGGCCCCGGCTACGTCGCGATGGAGCGGATCCACGGCGAGACGCTCGCCGAACGCCTCACGCGCGGGCCGCTCGAGGAAAAGGCAGTGCGCCGACTCGGCGCCGCGATCGCGGACGGCATGGCCGCCGCCCACGCCCGCACGATCGTGCACCGCGATCTCAAGCCGGCGAACATCATGCTCGACGGCGACACGCCGAAGATCGTCGACTTCGGGATCGCGACCACGCTCGCCGAGGCCAGCGCGCGCACGACCGGCACGCGGCTCGGCTCGCCGGCGTACATGGCACCCGAGCAGCTCTCCGGCGGCGTGATCGCGCCCTGCGTGGACATCTGGGCGCTCGGCGTGATCCTGTTCGAGGCGGCGACCGGTCGGTTGCCGTTCGAGGGCTTCGACGACGGCCGCTGCCCCCAGCTCCTCGGCCCGGCGCCGTCGGCAAAGATCTCACCGGAGCTCGATCACGTGATCGCGGCGTGCCTCGAGCGCGAGCCCGGCAAGCGACCAGCGGCGATGACCAGCGTCGCGAGCATGCTGCGCGGCGAAGACTTCGAACGGATCACGCAGGCGATCGCAGATCTCATTCCCGCCGCTCGTCGCCGTCGCCGCTGGCCCTGGCTCGTCGTGCCGGCGCTGCTCGCCGCACCGGCGATCTGGTTCGCCTGGCCCGCCTCGCCGCGCGTGACCATGACGCTACCGCTGGTGATGACGGTGACCACGCCGGTGCCGGACGCGACGACCTCCGCGGCGACGACCGAGCCCGCGCCGCCCCGCGCGGCACCGGCACCGGTACTGGCGCCTCATCATCATCATCACCAACCGTCGGCACGCGCGAAGTTCCCGCGCCGCGCCGGCGAGACGCTCGACTGATGGATCCGCGGACCACCGAACAACTCGTCGACGGCTCGCGCGCGCTCGTCCGCGAATACCGACTGACCATCAACGGCACCGCGCAGAGCTTCGCGTCGCCGCGCCTCGTGATCGGCGCCGACCTGCGCGCCGACGTCGTGATCGCGGATCCCGCGATGTCGAAGTTCCACTGCGAGATCCGGATCGCCGACGGCGTCGCCTCCGTGCGCGACCTCGGCAGCCGCAACGGCACCACGCTCGATCACGTCCCGATCATCGAGGCCCCGCTGCGCGATGGCGCGATCTTGCAGGTCGGTCGCACCACGCTGCGCTTCGATCTCGGCACGCGCCACGTCGAGCTCCAGCTGTCCTCGCACGACCAGTTCGGGCGTCTGCTCGGCAACTCGGTCGCGATGCGCGCGGTGTTCGCACAGCTCGAGGCCGCCGTCGCGAGCACGAGCACGGTGCTCCTCCAAGGCGAGAGTGGCACCGGCAAGGACCTCGCCGCCGAGGCGCTGCACACCGAGAGTGCGCGCCGCGACGCGCCGTTCGTCGTCGTGGATTGTGGTGCGATTCCGGCGAACCTGCTCGAGGTCGAGCTGTTCGGACACGAGGCCGGCGCGTTCACCGGCGCGACCGTGCGGCGCGCCGGCGCGTTCGAGGCGGCGTCCGGCGGCACGCTGCTGCTCGACGAGATCGGCGAGCTCGCCCTCGAGCTGCAACCGAAGCTGCTGCGCGCGCTCGATCGCCACGAGATCCAGCGCATCGGCTCGACCGAGCGGATCGCGACCGACGTGCGGATCATCGCCGCCACCAATCGCAACCTGCGCGAAGAGGTCAACGCGCGGCGGTTTCGATCCGATCTGTTCTACCGGCTCGCGGTCGTCCAGATCACGCTGCCGCCGCTGCGCGAGCGCACCACCGACATCCCGCTGCTCGTCGACGGCCTGCTCGGCGATCTGGGCGCGCGCGACCTGCCCGCCGCCGCGCCGCTGCGCTCCGGCGAGCTGGTGCCCGAGCTGTTGCGCCACGCGTGGCCCGGCAACGTGCGCGAGCTCCGCAACTACGTCGAGGCGGCCCTCGTGCGCCAGGAGTACGACGTGATGCCGTCGAGCGGCGGCGAGCCGACGATCGATGTCAGCCAACCGCTGCGCGCGGTGCGCGAACGTTGGCTGCGCCACGTCGAGCGCCGCTACCTCGAGCAACTGCTCGTGGTCCACGGCAACAACGTCAGCGCGGCGGCGCGCGCGGCCGGCATCGACCGCGTGCATCTTCACCGCCTGCTCAGCCGCGCCGGCCTCCGCTAGGGATGGCTGTTCGGGTCCGCCGGGTTCTTGCCGGCGAACACCTCGTCCAGATCGGCGAAGCCGTCGTCGTCGCGATCGATCGCGATGCGCTGACCTTCACCGACCGGAACGCACGTGAACGTGACGGCCGGCATGAGGCCGATCGCGACCAGCTTGCGGAGCGCCGCATCCGAGATCGGCGGCAGGTACACCGACGCCGGCTGGAAGCCGCTGCCGTTGTAGAGCAGCCCGCCGTTCGCGCCGAGGATGCTCGTCGACTTCGCGACGAGGTCGCATTCGCCGGCGGCGGCGCGTTGCTCGAGCAGATCGACGCGTGGACCCGCCGACGCCGCGTCGGTCTTGGTCAGCGTGATCTGCTGGCCGACGATCGGCGCCTCGTTGCTATCGAACGCCATCAGGTACGCGACGATCGCGGCGCGCAGCGCGAAGCCACCGTCCTCGACGAACACGACCTGGCCTTGACCGAGCGCGTTCGGATCGACGAACGGGATGCCGTACGGATTCGGCGGCACGACCGTGCCATCCCCCAGGGTCACGTTGACCGTCGCCTTGAGGAACACCTGGCCGGTGAAGAAGTGCTCGAGCTGGCCGAGCGAACCGTCGTGCTGGAAGCCGAAGCCGCGGATCTGATCGGTCGCCGGCCCTTGCTGCAGGATCAGCGTGCCCGGTTGGATCGTATCCGGCGAGCTGCCGAACATGCCGACCTTCGTGTACTGGTTCCGCAGGTGCGGGACCTTGAAGACCTGGGTCTCGAACTCGAACGACAGCTTGCCGTCGGTGCCGAAGAAGCCGGGGTGCGCCGTGAAGCCCGCGTTGCCGTTCGGGTCGAGCGTGTGACAGCCGTTGCAGTTGTGGAACCGATCGGACGGCAACTGGATCTGGCTGCTATCGGGCAGCGTCAGGTGGTTGAAGTAGAAGCCCTGGCCCTGGATCTGTTGCGCGGTGAGCGAGTTATCGAGGTTGCGGATCGGGTTCGGCGGATACGACATCTGGAGGACGAAGTCCGTGAACTGTTGCATGTCCTCGGCGCTCAGCTGATCGGCGGCGCCGACCAGGCCCGGGAACGCGACGTTGAACGAGCCGAATGCCTTTTGCTCGTCGAAGAGGCCGGAGTTCGGCTGTGCCGACACCACCGGCGCGCTGGTCGCCGGATCGATGAACGGTGCGCCGGTCTGCTGGATCGCGCCGTTGCGATCACCGCGCCAGTGCATCGGGCCGTCGTTGTCCATGCCGCGCAAGCTCTGCGTCGTCATCGGACCCTTGACCGGCATGTTGTAGCCAAAGATCGGTGCGAACGCCGGCAGCAGCGCCGAGACGATCGCGGGATCGATCGTGAACACGTCGAGGATGCCGTGCTGTCCCGACTTCGTGATCGTGAGCGGGATGCCGCCGGGGTTACCGAGGTCCCACGCGAGCTCGTCCTTGTCGCCACCGATGTGGCAGCTCGCGCACGCGGTCACGCCGTGCTCCGACGTGAGGGTCGCGTCGTAGAGATACTTGCGACCGGTGGTGACGCTCGCGGGCTCGGGGTTGAACATGCCGACCTTGCCGACTTCGGCCTTGGTCGTGGTGTTGACGATCGAGATGCTGTTGTCGAACCGCGTGAGCACGTACGCGCGATGTGCCGACTCGTCGAGGACGACGCCGGTCGGGCCGCCACCGCTCAGCATGACCTGGCTCGCGAGCGCCGGGTGGATCGTGCCGGCGTCGACGTCCGACGTGTTGTAGATCGCGAGCTTCTGCGAACCCTGCGCGACGACGTACAGCTTCGTGCCGTCCGACGTGAAGGCGAGGTCCTGCGGGAACGCGACGCTGAGCGCCCTCTCGGCCGGGCTACCCTCGGTGGTGTAGTCGACGTGCGGGTTGAGATCGCGCGCCGCGACCGCGTTGGTCGCCGGATCGACGACCGTGATCCGGCTGTCCGCGATGTGACCGCGCACCGACGAGACCCCCGCGTTGTGGCCCTCGAAGCGCACGTCGTTGTGCGCGTCGAGGTTCGTCACGTAGAGCTTGCCGCTCGCGGGGTTGACCGCCATGTTGAACAGCGTCGTGCCGACGTGCGCGTAGACGCCACTCGCGAGCGCGGCCGGCGGCGAGGCGTTCGCGTCGATCGCGAACACGTCCTCGTCGGGGAGCTTGACCTTGACGAACGGGTCGAACACCGTGCCGTACGCGTCGACCCAGTGGCCGTTCTTGTACTTGACGATCAGGCCGGTGGGAGGCTGCGGAATGATCAGGCCGCCGAGGTTGATCGTCGCCGGACCCGGCATGCCCGCCGGGTACATCGTGTGGACCGCGTACTCCGAGACGCTGGTGGTCTGATTTCCGGACTGGAACGCCGCCGCGTACACCCGCGAACCATCTCGCGACGCCGCGAGCGCACGCGGCGTATCCGCGAACAGGGTGAGCTTGGTCAGGCGCGTGCCGCCGGCGGCGGCGCCGAGGTTGTTCGCGTCGAACACCCAGACGTCGGCGCGGCCGACCCCGGGAGTCTGCAGATCGTACGCGTCCCCGGTGTTCTGACCGCGGTGGGCGGTCGTGATGAACGCGCGAGTCTTGCTCGCTCCGGCGAACACGATATCGCGCGGCTCGTCACCGACGAGCAGCGTGCGCGTGACGGTCGCGACGAACGCGGTGTCGAGCTTCACGATGCTGACGGAGTCGGAGAGATGGTTGACGACCCAGACCTCGTCGTTCGTGCGCGCCGCGACGGCGACCGGCTCGAGACCGACGCTGACCGATCCGATCGGCGTCAGGTTCCCGTTGTTGACGCGAAAGATCTCGAGACGATTGTCGGGCGTGTTCGCCGCGAACAGCAGCTTGCCGTTCGGCGACAGTGCGAGCGGCCGGACCTGCAGCGTCTCGAACAGCGTGTAGGCGTTTCCGCTGGCCGGAAGGTGGGTGATCGCAGCGCTGTCCGAGGATTCGGTCGAATCATCGGTGCAGGCGTTGGCGAACAACAACAGCGAAAAAACGAGACATAGGCGTGCCATTCTCATCAAAGCCCCTGTTCACGCGGAGAAGAGACTTCCGCGTGAGTCCACCCTCGCAGAGCGCAGATGTAGGCGTGAAGCAGTAAGGATTGTCGGGTAGCTCTCAGTTAATTCGGACGCTGCTGAGTCCGGAAACCGGGACGGCTAGCGGCAGCTGTCGTCGGTGTCGTCGGTGCCTTAGTTCACGCGACAACCGTTCGCGCAGGTGTGCACGAGCGCCGGCCGACGCGACCGCGCCGCCTCTGCATGATTCGCCGCGACGTGATGCCGGCGGCGCGCAGCGCATCCGACGCGCGAGGCGCGAGGCCCCACTCGAGCAGCGGCGCGGCCTTTGCGATCACGACCGTGCCACACCGCAACCCGGAGTCAGCCCCGCAGCGCCGTGACGATGCCGATCACGTACGACACCGACGCGCCGACCAGGCTCCCCGCGAAGCCGATCGACAGCTTGTTGACGCCGCTCGGGATCACGAAGCCGTAGCCGATGATGATCGACGGGATCAGAAACCCCGCGAGCGGCACGAAGTGCTTGAGGCGCAGTCGATTCATCGCATCACGCTCTCGATCGCGCGCCGCAGTTGCGCTTCGGTGAACGGCTTGCCGACGTGCGGACGATCGAGGTTCGCGAGAAAGTCGCGCGCCTGCTGCGTGAACGCACCGCCGGTCATGAAGATGATCCGCGAGGTGCACTCCGGTGCGACGCGAGCCAGCCGGTTGTAGAGCTCGATGCCGCTGATATCGGGCATCATCAAGTCGCACAAGATCGCGTCGAAGCGCTCGCCGGATGCGAGCCGCGCGAGTGCCTCCTGCCCGCTCGTCACGGCGAGCACATCGTTGTCGGGCGCGAGCAAGAGGCGAATCGCGCGTCCCACGGCGACCTCGTCGTCGATCACCAACACGCGCGCGGCCATCGGCTTCGACACCGTCACCGCGACCGCATGGGTCGCCGGCTGCGTCGTGATCGCGGGGAGCGTCACGCGAAACGTGCTGCCGCGGCCGAGGGTGCTGACGACCGTGATCTCGCCGCCCATCGAGCGCACGATCTGATGGCTGATCGAGAGCCCGAGTCCCGTGCCAACGCCGCGCGCCTTGGTCGTGAAGAACGGGTCGAAGATCCGCGGCATCACGTTTTCGGGGATGCCCGTCCCGGTGTCCTCGATCGCGACGACGACGCCACGCTCGGTCGCGCGCGCGCTGACGCGGACCTCGTTCTGGTCGGTGTGGCCCTCGGCGATCGCCTGCGCTGCGTTGAGTAGCAGGTTGAGGAACACCTGACCGAGCTTGGAGGCGTCGGCGTCGACCAGCGGTAACGGTTCGGGGAACGACTGCACGACGCGCGCACGATGGCGCAGCTCGTTGTGCGCCATCTTGATCGACAGCGCGAGCACCGCGACGATGTCGACCGGTCCGCTCGCCTCGTCGTTGCGGGACAGCGCGAGGAGGTCGCGCACGATTCCGCTGACCCGCACGACGCCTTCGCGCACGTCGGAGACCAGGGCGTGAAAGTCGTCGCCCGTCAACCGCGACCGACCATGGCTGATGAGGATCGGCAACTCGGTGGCGAGCACGTCGATGTTGCTGCTGATGTACGACAGCGGATTGTTGATCTCGTGCGCCACGCCGGCGGCGAGCGTGCCGACGGTGAGCATGCGATCCGCCATCGCCATGCGCGCGAACACCTCGTGGCGCTGAGTGACGTCGTGGCCCATCACCACGTTCGACGGCTTGCCATCGAAGTCGAGGCGAATGCCTTCGGCCTCGATCACCAACACGGCGCCGTCGGCGCGCAGCATCCGGCCCGCGCCCGGCGGCGTGCCACCGGTCTGTTCGGTCTGCGCCATCCGAGCGCGGACCATCTCGCGATCGTCGGGATGGATGAACTCGAGGACCGAGCGGCCGACGATCTCGTCCGCGCTGTGATAGCCGAGCATCGCCACCGCGGCTGGGTTGACGTAGAGATAGCAGCCCTCGCGATGGACGAACGTCGCGGTCGGGGAGCGTTCGATCAACGCGCGAAAGTTCGCCTCGGACTCGACGAGCGCATCTTCGGCGAGCTTGCGCTGCGTGATGTCGCGATAGTTCGCGACGTACGCGCGGATCGCCGGATCGTGGGTGAGGTTCGTCGTCGTCGATTCGACCCATCGCCACGAACCATCGCTGTGGCGTGCGCGCGCGATGTGATAGCGGGTCTCGCCCGGGTCGGGGCTCCGCCACAGCGCCACGTCGTCGGGATGCAGGCGGGTCGACGCCGGCTTGCCGACGGCCTCGCTGGCGGTGAACCCGAGGATCCGCTCGCCGCCGGGGCTGACGTACTCGACGATGTTGTCTCGGTTCGTGAGCACGATGCCATCGGCCGAGTGCTCGACCATCAACTGGAACCTGCGCTCCACTTCTCCGATGCCGGTGATATCGGTGACCACCGCGAGCGAGACCGGCCTCCCGGCGAGCTCGAGACCCCGGATCTCGAGCGTGACGTCGAGGACCCGGCCGTCCTTCGTGCAGTGACGACCCGCGCGCGAGTACGTCGACGTCGCGATCTTCGTCGCGTCGGCGTAGGCGCGATCGAAGTTCCCGAGCTCCTCGCGCGGGCGGAGCTCGCGGATCGTCATCGCCAGCAGCTCTTCGCGCGACCAACCGTAGAGCTCGCACGCCGCATCGTTGACGATCAGGATCTGCAGCGTGTCGCGATCCGCGACGTACATCGGGCGCGGGTGCGCTTCGAACAGCAGGCGGTACGCGTCGTGTTCGAGGCTCACCTACCCGTCGTATCGCAAAGTTCGGTGAAATAGCGCGTGATCGGAGACCTCGTTGCTCCACGCGAAGGCTTTCTTGGCCGCCCGGCTCCGACTGACGACGAGACTACGACTCCGACAGATGCTGCGTGTGCACGGTTCGATTCCCTGGTTCTGATCAGGTGTCGTGCAACGGCAGGATGCTGGCCGTTGACTCCAGCGATCGAGGTTCGAATCCTCGCACCTGAGCTCTTGCATCGGTGGCCAAATGGTAAGGCGCGCGTGCGCAAATCGCGGCGGCGATCAGGCGTAGAGCGCGATGGTGAGCCCGAGTAACGTCGCGCCGACGAGGACCACGATCGTCGCGATCACGCGAGAGGCCGTTCGCGGTGGAGCGACGATCTCGGTCGATTCGAACGACCAGTCGGAGGCCACCGGCTTGACGAACGGCTGACTACCCACCTCGAGATCGACCCGCTCGTACGGAACCGAGTACAGCGGAATCGGGAGCGCGCTCGGACCGACGGTGAACGCCTCGTCGAGATCGTCGATGTAGGCCGTGAAGTAGACCGGAACGATCCGCTGCTCACCGTCGAGCGTGGTCTCGCCGGTGGGGAGAGAAGCGATGTCGATCCGCTCGAGCTCGCTGCCGCTCGCGCTCGTGTCGATCGGGTCGCTCAGATCGCTGAGGTCGACCAGCTCGAGCTCACTCGTGGTGGACCCGATCTCCGTGCTCGCGCTCGAACCGAGCTCGCTCGACACCGGCGGCACGATCGGAGTCTCGCTCGTGCCGATGGCGAATGCGGGTGGCGGCCGGAGGTCGAGCCGCTCGAGGATGCTCGAGCTCGCGACGAGTGGCAAAATGTCGATGCGCTCGTACGGCGCGGAGTAGAGCGGAACCGGCTCGGTGTCGAGATCGAGCGATGGACGCGGATACCTCTTCGTGAGGACGTGGTCGTGCGTCGTATCGCGAACGCGAACGAACTCCATCGTCGCCACCGCTTCGAGCTCGCGGACCAGCTCGTACGACGCGTAGTACTCGTTGGAGTCGTCGAGCTCGAGGTCGTCGAGCACGATGTCGACGTAGGTGTCGTCGAGGTCCTCGCGCGAGCGCAACAGCTCACCCATCAGGACGGCGGCAAGATGCGATTCGAGGACGGGTTCGAGCTGAGGCCGCATGAGTGCTTGATGTAGGGAGCTGTCGCGACCACGCCGGTCGCAGACAATCGCGCAACATGCTGGGGCGATTAGGGATCGAGCTGGCCCGCGCCCAGATCGAAGCGTCTACGCTTCGCTCGGCTCGAACAGCGTATCGATCTGGACGTCGTAGGTACTGCACCGCGCGCGCAACGCGGCCCGCCGCAGCCTGGTGATCGCCGCGTCGCTCTTCGCGGTGTCCCAACTGCAGGTGACGTGCGCGTAGTACGCGCCTTCGCGCAGCGTGAACTCCCAGCCGGCACCGCGGATCGACGTGCCGTTCGTGGTGTCGGCTTCGACCTCGAGGTCAGCCGCGAACTCGCGACGAAACGCTGCGACCAGCCGCTCGATGCGGAGCGGCAGGACGAGCGCCTTGGCATCGTCGTACGTCAGCGACGACTTGAACGTGCTGGGTCGATCCGGGTTCGCGCCCACATACAGCGCCTTCCAGAGCTCGCCCGGTTTACGCACGGACGTCTCGCTCGACCACAGGATCAAATCGTACGACACGACCGAACTATAGCGCGCGGATCGACAGCGCCCCGCCCCAATCGCTGTGTCCATCGACGACGATCCTCGAAATCGACGAGCCGTTGTCGATCGACAGCGGGATCGACGGGTTTGCCGCCGACAGCATCTGGTTCACCGCCAGGACCTGATACGTGCCGTTCGCCGAGTACACGACGACCTGCGAGACGTACGTCTGGCCACCGGCCGCGTCGAGCTCGAGGGTGCGCGCGCTATCGAGCGAGCCGACGTCGATCGAGAGCTGGTCGTTCGCCAGCGACGTCGGTGCGAGGAGCTGGATCGCCGGCTGATACGTGTAGCTCGGCGCGGGGTTCCACACCGTGTTGTAGATGACCGGCGCCGGGGTGTAGACGACCGGGCGAACGATCACCGGCCGCGTGCGGTGGCCGTCGTCGCGACCGCGATCGCGGTGGTCGTTGCGGACCACGACCGGCCGCGTGCGGAGGCCATCGTCGCGAGCGCGATCGCGATGGTCGTTACGGACCACGACCGGCCGCGCCTGTTCGCGATGGTCGCGAACGATCGGCGCCTGCGTGTGGTTGCGGGCTTGGATCTGGACGTTGCTATGGATCATGACCGACATGGGAGACCTGCTTTCGAGCAGGGGTAATTGCAGTCGCCACGCCAGCGCAACCCATTGATCCGACTATGGTTAGACCTGCAAGTCCTGCAGGTCCCCGCGGATTTCGCAGGCGGGCATGCGCGTCGACCGAGGCGACCGTGAAGCCTTCTTCGATCGCGATCGCGTCGAGCCGGGCGAGGATCGTCGGTGCGGCGCCGAGGTCGTCGGCGAGCGGGTGTAGTGCGCGCCGAGCGCTCGTGGGATTAGCAGTTCGTCGTGTTCGCGCACGCATGCGTCGGCTCGAGCAGACCCGCATTGCCGGGGCCACCGTTGTTGCCGTCGCGCTCGGCCGCGGGTGCGTTCGGTGCCGACGTGCCACCCGAGCCGCCCCCACCGGCCGCGCCCTGACTCTGATTGCACGTGCCGGTGATCGTCGAGTCCGGCGTCTTCATCACGCCGACCGAACGACCGCCTTGACCACCACCACCACCGCCGCCGTGACCGCCGTGTGCGCCCGCACCACCGTTGCCGGGCGTCGCGCTGTTCGGGTGGGCCGGGCCACCGGGACCCGCCGGTCCACCCGACTGACCGCGACCACCCGCGCCACCGCCACCGCCGTTGCCGCCGATACCGCGGAACAGATCGCAGGTGTCGATCGTGACGGTCGACGCCGCGACCGCGAAGATGCCGAACGCACCGCCACCGCCGCCGCCGCCGGTGCCGCCACCGCGCGCCGCACAGCCGCCGGCGCCACCGCCGCCACCGCCGGCACCGTAGGCGTCGGTGCCGTTATCGCAACCGCCACCGCCGCCGCCACCACCGCCACCGGTGCCGTTGTTGCCGGTGCTGCCGCCACCGCCGACGTACGCGTACCAGTACATGCCGCTCGCGCCGCTGAGATACCCCGCGAGCCCCGAGGCACCACCGGCGCTGCCGTTGCTCGTGGAGCCGGGATTGCCGTTCGACGTCGGGCCGCACGAGCCGCCGCCGCTGCCGCCGTTGCCGTGCACGCCGAACGCGCCCGAGGTGATCGCAGCGTTGACGCCGTTGTCACCGCCACGTGCGTTGAAGTCCGAGCTGAACACGCCGCAATCGGTGTCCATCGTGCCGCCCTGACCGCCGTTGCCGCCGTTCGTGTTGACGCCCGACGAGCACGAGTTCGTAGCGCCCGCACCCGCGCCACCGCGCGAGGAGCTATTGCACACCGTGGTGAATTGATCGCCGTTGCCGCCGGTGCCACCGACCATGAACGAGGCCGCATCGACGGTGCTCGCATCGCTGCCCGCCGCGCCCGAGCCACCGGGTGCGCCGGCGCCGGCCTGGACTTGCACGTGCGAGAGCGTGAGGTTCGCGGCCTTGATGTGGACGACGTAGCTCGAGTGACCATCGCGACCGCTGCTGCCGCCGAGCCCCTGCGCGGCCGGACCTTGCAACACCATGTTGTCGATCGTCGCGGGGACGATCAGATCGTGCGCGCGGACCGTGAGGTACTCGCCGTCGCCGCCGGTGGTGGTGTCTTGCGCGCCGTTGACGGTGACGCGGTTCGCGGCGACCGAGTACGGACCGCGTTGCCAGTTGAAGTCGTAGCCGCCCCACACGTTGACGCCACTCAACATCACGATCACTTCGTTGTACGTGCCCGCCTGGACGTACACGTTCGGGCGGCTCGTCTGCACGCCGCGGATGATGCCGTAGGAGATCGTCTGGCACGGCGAGCTGTACGCGAGGCCGCACGCCGAGCTGTTCGTGCCGCCGCCGGCGACGAAGATGCCCTTCGAGGCGTCGCCGTCGATGCCGTCGCAGTTGCTATCGACGTAGCCGGTGTCGGGGACGTCGGTCTGCGACGGCGGTTGACACGCGCCCCATCCGGTCAGCCCGCCGCACGTCGACGTGCCCGCGCACGTGGTGCTGAGCGGCGTGGTGATCGAGCAGCTGTCGGTCGCGCCGGACTGCATCGCGACGTTGCAATCGCACGCACCGGAGTGCGGCACGCATTCTTTGGTCGACGCTTGCTGCACGCAGTCGTAGCCGGTCGGGCACGCCACCGTCGAGCAATCGCGCGCGCAGTACTGGCGCCCGGTGGTTTCGGTGAGGCACGTGTCCATGCCGATCAGCGTGCACTCCGAATCGGCGACGCACGGGCTGCACAACTGATCCGAGATCGGGACGCAGACCTGCGTGACCTGACCCGGATCGATCACGCCGGTGACGCCGAGGCAGCCCCACGCGTCGGGGCAATCGTTGTTGCACAGCGCGGTGCATACGCCGCCGGTCGCGACCAGGACGCAGATGCTCGACTGGCACTGACCACCGTCGGTGCACGGGGCGCCGAAGCCTTTCTTCGGCGCGTCTGGGGGCGCGTCGATCGTGATGCCCGGCGCATCTACGACGACCCCGTTGCCGGCGTCGGCACAGGTCGACGAATTCGGATCACAATCATTGCTCCGAGCCGTCGCGGCGCAAGCCCCGGCGAACACGAGCCCTACCGCCAGGACGCGTCCCATCATCGCGGGCGACGCTAACATAGCGAGAGATCGTCGACGAGGAATTTACCTAGGTACGCCCAAGCGACCCGACGTCACTCGATGCGACCGGGTATGGCAATGTAGCCTGGAGATCTATGAAACTCATCCCGCTGATCGCTCTGCTCACTGCCTGTGGGACCTCCGAGTCCGGGTCGTTGTTGACGACCGGCATCTCCGCCGAGATCGGCGCGGTCACGACCGGTGACGGCTCGACCCGCGTCAGCGCCGAGCTGTTCGAGGGCAACCCCGACCAACTGATCTTCGTCGACCTCCAGGCCGGTGACACGCTCGTCGCGGACGTCAACGGTCAGTCGATGACGCTGGCCAAGGCGCAGCTCCTGACGATCATCGACTACGAAGCGGTGTTCGCGACCGGCGATGAAGGCGACGAGTTCACCGTCGACTTCCGACGCACCGTCGACGACGGCGCACCGTCCTCGACCGCGACCTTGCCCGCGGCGTTCACGCTCGATCCGCTCGCGCAGTCGTACACGCGGACCTCCGCGATCCCGGTGACGTACGGACCGTCGGGCACCGCCGACACGATGGGCTGGCAGGCCAGCGGCGATTGCATCCGGGTGATCAGCGGCGCGCTGCCGAGCGACTCCGGCTCGTTCACGATCGCGGCGAACATGCTGGTCGCGACCGCCGGTGCGACCAGCTGCACGGTCACGGTTTCGGTCACGCGCGATCGCAGGGGCTCGCTCGACTCGAACTACGGCAAGGGCGGTTCGATCATCGGCGAGCAGGTCCGCACGGCGATGATCACGAGCACGCCTTAGTTAGACCCGCGAGCGCCACCACAGCGGGATCAGGAACGCGAGGCCGAGGCCGAGCACGACCGCGAGGATGATCGCGCCGATCCACGCCGGCGGGCCATGGTCTTCCACGATCACGGCCGGCGCCGACACCGCCGGTTCCGGATGCGCGATCAGCGGCGGCGGCGGCGTTTCGGAGCTCACCGCGACGATGTCGTGGAACCGCTCGGAGTTCGCGAGCCACGCGGCGGAGTTCTTGACGTAGCGTGCGGTGCCCGCGGTGTCCCACTCGAGATAGAGCCGCGTGAAACCGCCGTCGAGGATCGCGCGCTTGCCGCCGTGATCGTAGAACGCGGCGACGAGGTTATCGGCCGAACCGTAGATCAGCGGCTGGAGATCTCGGGTCGGTGCGATCGTCGCGATCGTGATGCCCTCGTAGATGTGCTCGAGGCCGGTCGTCAGCAGGTGATTCGGCAGCAGGCCGACGCCGCCCTTCGTGGCCTCGACGCCGACGACCCGATCGCCCGCGACGTCGCCCGTCATCGTCGTGCCGAGCAGCGCTTGCGCGACGAAGTTCGCGTCGGCGTAGTACGGCAGGTTGTCGCCCCAGATGTAGACGCCGTGGCCCGCGTCGAAGAATTTCTTGATCACCTTCAGGTGCGCGTCGGTCAGCAACTGGTGGTCACCCGAGATGACCCACAGCTGCGACGACTTCGCGAGTGCGGTCTCGAGCTCGCCCGGCGTCGGCACACCGTTCGACCAGCGGAACACCGAAAAGCCCTTCTCGGCGAGCGCGGCGCGCGGCAGCGAGAAGTCGAAGCCCTCGCCGGTGTAGAGCTGGATCACGGCGACGGTCTGGCCCTTGAACGCGCCATCGATCGCGAGGTCGTGCTCGTTACCCTGCGCGTTGCCGAACGTGTCGGCGGGCGCCGGCCGCATCACCATCTCGGTGTGCACGCGACCGTCCTTGTCGATCACCGTGGTCGGCGCGGCGGCCATCGGAGCGTTCTGGCCGGCGGATTTGGTGTACTGGGCGGACGCTCCGTGGCCGAGGCCGACGAGGAGCGCGACGACGACGAGGACGGCTCGCATCTGTGGTGGGACGCAGCAACTGAAGAAACGATCTATGACCCAAGAATTCCGCGCGCGCGGCGTCGCGACTCGCGGGATACTCGGGTCGTGCTGCGGCGTGCGTCAGTCCTCGCGTTCGCCGGCTGCGCCGCGGTGCTGTCGGCACCGACGCCGATGCACACGGTGTCGAGCCAGGCCTCGCCGACGCACCAGGCGCGCTGTCTGCTCGTGTTGCTCCCCGGCTTCAGCGATGCGGACACCGACTTCGACCAGCACGGATTCATCGCCGCCCTCCACGCGCGCAAGCTCTCGGTCGACACGATCAGCGCGAACGCCACGATCGGCTACTACGCGAAGCTCACGATCGTCGGGCGCATCGAGGCCGACGTGCTCGCACCGATGCGCGCGAAGCACTACGAGCAGACCTGGTTGATGGGGATCTCGATGGGCGGCTTGGGGACGATCCTCGTCGCCGAACAGCCCGACCAGGAGCTCACCGGGTTGATCCTGATGGCGCCGTATCTCGGCGACGAGGATGTGATCGACGAGATCGCCAAGGCCGGCGGCGTCGCCTCGTGGACGCCGCCCGCGGTCGTCGATCCCGAGGACTACCAGCGCGAAGCCTGGCGCTGGCTCAAGCACGCGACCGCGAATCCGACGACGTCACCTGCGATCTATCTCGCCTCGGGCGACCAAGATCCGCTCGCCCCGGGGCATCGTCTGCTCGCGACCGCGGTGCCAACCGGCCACTTGTTCCGCACGCGCGGCAACCACGATTGGGGGCCGTGGCGCGTGCTGTGGGCCAAGTTCCTCGACACGTCGGACTTCCGGACGCGCTGCGGTGACCACTAGACCTGACCACCGGAGTTGCCGGCGCGACTCGATCAGCCGGTGCTGCCCACGGGAAGTTGCACACTTCCATTGGCGCGAGTCCTGCGATAGCTCCGTGCATGCGTCGGTACTTGTGCATCTTCCTGCTCGTCGCGGCTTGCGCCGACACCGCTCCCTCGGATGACCTCGATGGCGTCAGCGAGCTCGATCCGGGCGGCCCACTCGGCAAAGAGGACTCGGCCGGCGTGCCCGCGCTACCGGTCAGCGGCGACTACTCCGCGACCCAGGCGTGGGTCGTGACCAACCAGTGGGAAGACACCGCGACTCCCGATGCGAAGAAGGCCGGCATGGCCTGGGCCGCGAACAGCGGCCTCAACTGGGATGAAAAATATTCGGCGTGGGTCGGCTCGTTCCAGCAGATTCCGAGCGCCGATAGCTGGTTCCAGACGGTCACGATCTCGACGCCGTTCGGCAAGTCGGTGCCCGGTCCGAAGATCGACTGCGCGGACCTCGCGCTGCTGCTGCGGATCTCGTTCGCGGCCTGGTACCACCTGCCGATCTATCTCGTCGGCTATGACGGCAACACGCGGGTGTACTTCGGTCACTTCGGCGTGCGCACCGCGGCCGGTCCGTGGAGCCAGGCGCCGAAGTACAGCATCTACAAGGACTACTCGACCGAGACCGCCGCGCAGTACAGCGCGACCTGGCCGAGTGACGTGCCGCTGCGCACGCGCGGCATCTCGGCCGGCGATGATCTGCCGTTCCTCGGCGCGGGTGCCCGCGAAGGCGCGTTCCTCGACGAGATTCACCTCAACAAGCGCGCCGCGCGTCTCGTGTTATTCGCGCAGGCGTACCTCGGCTCGCACAACATGGTCGACAGCCAGAACACGTACAACCTGGTGCCCGAGTCGGTGAAGACCGGCGACGTGCTGATGTTCGCGCGCTCGCACTCGGTCGACGGTCACACGACGATCGTCACGCGCGTCACCGTTCCCGAGCCCGGCCGGATGTCGATCGAAGCGATCTACGGCAACGATCCGCCGGCGCAGCCCGCGTGGCAGAGCCCGGCGGCGTCGCGCAGCTTGTTCACCGACAACGAAGGCGGCGGCCCGGTGCTCAACACGCCGTACGGCGGCACGACGCTGTACTCGCACCTGAACGGTGGGATCAAGCGGTTCCGGGTCGCGAAGGTCAAGAGCGGCAAGTGGTTCAACACGTGGATGAACGCCGACGAGTCGAGCTGGATCAACGACACCAACTACGACAAGATCGGCGCGCGCCCGGCTCGCTTCGACGCGCTGCTCGGCGATGCCGACCCGACGGTGCAGCGCGATCAGATCCTCTCGGTGATCGCCGAGAAGCGCACCTACCTCCAGGATCACCCGTCGTCGTGCGCGGCGCGCAGCGGTCGCGAGACAGCGTTCGCATCGCTGTACACGCTGATGTCCGAGAGCTTCGGGATGGACCAAGCCGCCGTCGACAACCTGTACCGCACGACGATCGACGACTACATCTTCGCGCCGCTCGACTACTCGAAGTCGCGCACGTGCTGCTGGAACCACACGACCAAGCCGATGTACGACGTGATCGCGGCGTACACCGCGTCGCTGCAGGCCGCGAATTGCACCAACCCGACGGTGTTCGCACTCGCGCACGACAGCTACGACCCGTTCGCGAGCTACGCGCAGTCGAGCGGTCACGGCACGGAGTGGGTGTCGTGGACGCAGGACGAGGATTGCCAGGCCGCCGGCGCCACCGACGACGTCGTGTTGCCGACCGCCGGCATCACGCCGTGGTGCTCGCTGACCGCGAACCAACCCTGACCGAAACGCAACGCAGCCAGTGCACCGTGCACTGGCTGGTTCGAGCGGGTGACGTTCAGTACGCTTGGATCGTGGCGTAGACCGTCGAGCCATCCGTGTAGACGACCGCGGCGCCCTGCGCGCCCGGCAGCGCCGTGACGATCGGCGAGCTACCGGTCGCGCTCAGCGAGCGCGGCGCGTCGAACGAGGTCGCGCCGACCACGAGGCGATCGAGCTGGATCCCACCACCGTCGAGCTGCGATCCGGCGAACGCGTTGCCAGCGGTGTCGCCGGCGACCGTCCGCGACTGCGACGTCGAGACCGACGGCAGTCCCGAGACCGCCGTCGACGTGGTCGGGTTCGACGTCGGGATGACATACAAGCTGGTCGAGTTACCGAGCGAGCCGCCGAGGTTCGTGCCGCTGACGAAGATCTGTCCGTTGCCGATGCCCCAATCCGAGTAGTACTCCTGGCCCGTCGGATTGACTTCGGTCGCGAACGACACACCGGAGTCATTGCTCGTCCGGATGTGGAAGCCCGGCGTATCCGCGGCCACCACGACCTCGCCTTGGACGATGTCGTACAGCACGTCGAAGTACGCGATCGACATCCCGACCGACGTGAGATCGAACGTGCCGACCCCGCGATGATGATTGCTGGCGACCCCGACACCGCCCCCGATGGAGAACCCGACGTAGATGTCATCGTTGAACGCGTAGAGCGAGAGTCCCGAGCTCGGGCTCGCGCTGTTGCCGATCAAGGCTGCGGCCGACCAGGTCACGCCGCCGTCGGCGCTCGACCGCACGTAGACCTCGCCCGTGTTCAGCGCCAGGGCGACAACGGCAGACCCGCTCGGTCCCGCCGCGACCGCGACTTGAGAGACGGTCACCGGGGCGTTCGGCAGGTCGGTCGAGACATCGAACGGAGCCGAGAACGTGGCGCCGCGGTCGTGGCTGACGGCGACATCCGCCGAAGCGCCGCATTGCATCCCGACATAGACGATGCCGCTGACGTCGACCGCGATCTTGCGCGCTGCATTCGCGGTCGCCGTGGTGCATGCGAGGGCGCCGCTGACCGCGACCGGAGCGGTCGTCACGAACGGCTCGACCTGACAACTGGCATCGCAACCGTCACCGTCGACGACGTTGCCGTCATCGCACTGCTCGCCGCGGGAGAACTGGGTGAGGCCATCACCGCAGCGTTCGATCAAGCAACTGTGGCCGCAACCGTCGTTGTCGGCGATGTTGCCATCGTCGCACTCTTCGCCGGGATCGAGCCGACCGTCGCCGCACACCGCGACGGTGCAGTTGTTGTGACAGGCGTCGGTGTCGACCTGGTTCCCGTCGTCGCATTGTTCGACGCCGGCTTCGACGATGCCATCGCCGCAGGTCGCGGCGACGCAGGTGTTGAGGCACGCGTCGGTGTTGCTGGTGTTGGCGTCGTCGCACTGTTCGACACCGAGCTCGACGAAGCCATCACCGCAGCTCGCTGCGACGCAGGTGTTGAGGCACGCGTCGGTGTTGCTGGTGTTGCCGTCGTCGCACTGCTCGACTCCGGCCTCGACGACGCCATCGCCGCAGCTCGCTGCGACGCAGGTGTTGAGGCACGCGTCGGTGTTGCTGGTGTTGCCGTCGTCGCACTGCTCGACTCCGGCCTGGACGAGGCCATCGCCGCAACTCGCCACGATGCACGTGTTGAGGCACGCGTCGGTGTTGCTGGCGTTGCCGTCGTCGCACTGCTCGACTCCGAGGTCGATGAAACCGTCGCCGCACGTGGCGATCACGCAGGTATTGAGGCAGGCGTCGTTGTTGCTGTGATTGCCGTCGTCGCATTGCTCGACCCCGGCTTGCACGAAGCCATCGCCGCACGTGGCGATCACGCACGTATTGAGACAGCCGTCGGTGTTGTCCAGGTTGCCGTCGTCGCACTGCTCGCCCGGGCCGACGACGCCATCGCCGCAGTTTGCGGGCATGCACGTGTTCCGGCACGCGTCGGTGTCGACTTGATTGCCGTCGTCGCAGCCTTCGATGCCGGTCTCGACGAAGCCGTCGCCACAGGTCGCGGCCACGCACGTGTCGAGGCAGGCGTCAGTGTTGCTGTGATTGCCGTCGTCACACTGCTCGACGCCGGCTTGCACGAAGCCATCGCCGCACGTCGCGGTCCGGCAGGTGGTGGGGCAGGTGTCGGTGTTGTCGGCGTTGCCGTCGTCGCATTGTTCGACGCCCGCGTGGACGACGCCGTCGCCGCAGCTCGCGACCATGCAGTTGTTGAGGCAACCGTCGGTGTTGTCGACGTTGCCGTCGTCACACTGCTCGCCACCCTCGGTGACGCCATCGCCGCACGTGATCACGTTCGCGATCGCGATCGAGATCGTGGCCAGGTTCGAGGGCAACGTGCCGTCGGAGGCGCGGAACGTGAACGTGTCGGCGCCGTAGTAGTGGTTGCTCGGCGTGTACACCACGTTCGGTGCCATGCCGGTGAGCGTGCCGTGTGCCGGCTGCACCACGATCTCGTACGTCAGCGTGGTGCTGTCGATATCGGTCGCAGCGAGCGTGATCGCGACACCTTGGTTCTCGTTGGTCGAGGCCGATCCGTCGGAGGCCACGGGAGCGTCGTCGACCGGCGTCATCGTGACGATGACCGGGACCGCGAGCGTGTTTGGCCCATCCGAGATGGTGATCGTGAAGTGATCGAGGCCGTCGTACTTGACCGGCGGCGTGTACTGAAACTCCGGACCGGTGCCGGTGACGACGCCGTGCTCGGGAACCGTCGCTTGGTAGGTGAGCACCTCACCTTCGGGATCGGTAGCTCTCGCATCGATCTGCGCCGTTCCACCCTCTGGGATGGTGACGTTGATAGTGGTTGCTCCCGGGATCGGGGGCAAGTCGGTCGCCGAGTTGTCGCCGCAGGCCGTTGCCGCCAGCATCGCTACGATTCCCGCCCAGTGTCTCATTGTGGCAATACGTCGGCCGCTAACCGAGTTCGTGTGGGGCAGCGGTGGAGTAGCGCGGGCGTTTTTTGGTCTAGGCTCCGTCGGTGAGCCCGAACATCGATCTCAGCGCACCCTGCGAGCACGTTGCCGAAATCAAGATCGAGCACGTCAAGTGCCCCGGCGCGGGCTGCGTCGACTGTCTGAAGATCGGCGGATGGTGGATCGCCGTCTCGGTCGAGGTCGGCGAGAGCTGGACGTGGTGCTACGTCGACGAGCGCTTTCTGGTTGCCGAATGATCGACGATCGCCGTGCCGAGACGTTTCCGGCACTGACCGAGCACGAGATCGATCTCGTGCGCGAGGTCTCGCACGAGCGCGCGGTGCACGCCGGCGAGATCCTGTTCGAGCAGGGCGAACCGACGTCCCGGCTGTTCGTCGTGCTCGACGGCGAGCTCGAGATCGTGAATCGTCACGATCTCGAACCGATCGCGATCTACACCCACGGCTCGTTCACCGGCGAGATGGCGCTGCTGTCGGGCGGGCACGCGCTCGTACAGTGTCGCGCGCGGACCACGGCGTTGGTGCTCGAGCTCGATCGGCGCTCCTTGCGCGGCGTGGTGTCGGGACACGCCGAGCTCGGCGACAAGTTGATGAGGGCGTTCATCCTGCGCCGCATGATGCTGGTCACGATGGGGAGCGACGAGGTCGTGCTGGTCGGTTCGCGACACTCCGCGGACACGTTGCGCGTGCAGCAGTTCCTGACCCGCAACGCGCATCCGCACATGACGATCGATGTCGAGAGCGATCCGACCGCGCAGGGCCTGCTCGATCAGTTCAACGTCGGCATCGCGGACGTGCCGGTCGTGATCTGCCTGGGCCGCAACGTGCTGAAGAATCCGACCAACGAGCAGCTCGCCGACTGTCTCGGCTGGACGCCGACCCTCGACGCTGCGAAGGTCCGCGACGTCGTCGTGATCGGCGCGGGTCCCGGCGGGCTGGCGGCGGCGATCTACGCTGCCTCGGAAGGGCTCGACGTCCTCGTGATCGAATCGACCGCGCCGGGTGGCCAAGCGGGCTCGAGCTCGCGGATCGAGAACTACCTGGGCTTCCCGATGGGAATCTCGGGACAGGAGCTCGCAGATCGTGCGTTCTCGCAGGCGGAGAAGTTCGGGACCGACATCGCGATCCCGCGGACCGCGCGCCGGTTGGAGTGCGACAAGCGCCCGTATCGGATCGTGCTCGCCAACCAGCAATCGGTGCTCGCGCGCACGATCGTGATCGCGACCGGCGCGCGCTATCACAAGCCGGAGCTCGCATCGCTCGGGCGGTTCGAGAACCTCGGCGTGTACTACACCGCGACCGCGATCGAGGCGAAGCTGTGCGGGCGCGAGGAGGTGATCGTCGTCGGCGGCGCGAACTCGGCGGGCCAAGCCGCGGTGTTTCTGTCGAACGCGCGCAAGGTCCACATGGTCGTGCGCGGCAAGACGCTGTCCGACACGATGTCGCGGTATCTGATCCGGCGGATCGAGGAGACGCCGACGATCGAGCTTCACGTCGAGACCGAGATCGTGGAGCTCGCCGGCGAGCGCGAGCTCGAGCAGGTAACGTGGTTGGACAAGCGCACCGGCGAACACACGACCCATCCGATCGGTCACGTGTTCATGATGACCGGCGCCTCGCCGAACACCGAGTGGCTCGATCGCTGCGTCGCGATCGATGCGAAGGGCTTCGTCAAGGCCGGCACCGACATCACGGCCGAAGAGCTCGCCGCCCGGAGCTGGCCGCTCGCCCGCGCGCCGTTCCTGTTCGAGACCAGCTTGCCCGGCGTGTTTGCCGTCGGAGATGTCCGCTCGAACAGCGTCAAGCGCGTGGCCTCGGCGGTCGGAGAAGGCTCGATCTGCATCCAGCTCGTGCACAAAGTGCTGAGCGAATAGGTCACCATCGCGGCATGGCCGACGCGCTCGCCGCCGTGATGATGCTGTTCTCTCCGCAGGGTCAGGCGGATCCATATCCGATCTACGCGACGATTCGCGAGACCGCGCCGGTGTTGAAGACGCCGTTCGGGCTGTGGATGGTGACGCGCCACGATCTGATCGATCACGCGCTGCGCAGCCCAGCGTTTCGCACGCCTCGCGGCTACAAGGACGCCGACGATCCGAGCGGACCGCCGCGCTTCGATCCCGCCGGCCTGCTGACGGTGCATCGCCGCAACTGGTTGTTGTTCGCACAGGGCGACCAGCACACGCGGCTGCGCAAGCTGATCATGAAGGTGTTCACGCCGCGCGCCGTGCGAGCGCTCGCGCCCCGGATCGAGGCGCTGGTCGCCGAGCTGCTGGCGCCGGCGCTCGAGCGCGGATCGATGGAGGTGATCGGCGAGCTCGCGTATCCGCTGCCGGCGACCGTGATCTGCGAGCTGATCGGCATCCCGCCCGACGAGCGCGAGCGCAACCGCACGTGGGGCGAAGTGGTCGCGACCACGGTCGACCCGCTGTGCACGAACGCGCAGATCGCGGAGGCCGAGGTCGCGATGCGCGAGTGGGATGCGTATCTGCGCGCGTTCATGGTCGAGCGTCGGCGCACGCCCGGAGACGCGCTGATCGATGCGCTGCTCGCCGTCGAGGAAGACGGCAGCCGGCTCACCGACGACGAGATCGCCGCGAACATGACGTTCTTGTTCCTCGCCGGCCATGCGACCACGACCGGCCTGATCGGGAACGGGCTGTACGCGCTCCTGCGTCATCCCGCGCAGCTCGCGAAGCTGCATGCCGAGCCCGCGCTCGTCGAGCATGCGATCGAGGAGCTGCTGCGGTTCGATTCGCCGGTGCAGTTCGCACCGCGCGTCGCGATCGCCCAGACCGAGATCGGTGGCATCACGATCGAGCCGGAGATTCCGGTCAACCTCGTGCTCGGCGCGGCGAATCGCGATCCGGCGCGCTACGACCGCCCCGACGAGCTCGACGTGATGCGACCCGATCCGAAGCCGCTGTCGTTCGGCGGCGGCCCCCATTTCTGTGTCGGTGCGGCACTCGCACGGTTCGAGGCGAAGGCGGCGTTCGAGCACCTGATCACGCGCACGCGCTCGATCGAGCTCGTGACCCAGCCGCAGTTTCGACCCGGGCTCGCGTTGCGCTCCCTCACGAAGCTCGCGATCACGATTCAGCGCTAGACTGCGCGGAGATGGCGGAAACGCTCTACGACATGCTCGGCGTCAAGAAGGACGCATCGGCGGAGGACATCCGCAAGACGTATCGCAAGCTCGCGCGCAAGCACCACCCCGACGTCAATCCCGGCAACAAGGGCGCGGAAGACAAGTTCAAGAAGATCTCCTCGGCGTACGAGGTGCTCTCCGACGAGAAACGCCGCGCGGCCTACGACGAGTTCGGCGACGAATCGCTCGCCGGCAACTTCGACGCGACGAAGGCGCGCGAATACGCGAAGTGGCAGGGCACGCGGCAGCAACGCTCGTCGCAATTCGAGGACGGGCCGTCCGAGTTCGATTTCTCGGAGTTCTTCGGCCGCCAGCAGCGCGGTCCCTCCCGCGGTCGCGATCTGCAGGCGTCGATGGAGATGGACCTGCGCCAGGCGCTCGAGGGTGCGGAGATCTCGCTCGACGTCCCCGGCCAGGGCACCCAACGCGTCCGGATCCCACCCGGCGCCGCCGATGGCTCGACGATCCGGCTGGCCGGCAAAGGTGGGCCCGGACCGCGCGGTGGCCCGGCGGGCGATCTGATCATCGAGATCTCGGTGCGCCCGCACGCGCTGGTGCGCCGCGACGGACTCGATCTCCAGATGGACGTACCGGTCACGCTCGACGAGGCCTACAACGGCGCGAGCATCGACGTGCCGACGTTCAACGGCTCGGTCGTCGTCAAGGTGCCGGCGCGCACGCAGAACGGTGCGAAGTTGCGGTTGCGCGGCAAGGGCGTCGCGCGCAAGGACACCCACGGCGACCTGATCCTGTCGCTGATCGTGCGGATGCCCGACAAGGCCGACGAGGCGCTCGCCGCCGCGATCAAAGACAGCGCGAGCGCGTACTCCAAACCCGTGCGTGAAGGGATGGTGCTATGAGGCGCTACACGTATCAGCATCTCGTCGAGCTCGTCGATGGTGACAACGAGCTGATCGCTCGGCTCGTCGAGGAAGGCGAGATCGTGCAGCGCGACGATGACGTCGTCCTGGTCGACGTCGATCGCGTGTTGCTCGCGCGCACGCTGATGCGCGAGCTCGAGGTCGACTGGCCCGGCGTCGAGATCATCCTGCGCATGCGCGATGACCTGGTCGCGGCGCGCCGCCGGATCGCCGAGCTCGAAAATAAGTGACCGTTCGCGGCTTGCTGGCAGCGCTGCCGGTGGTCCTCGCACCGATGGAGGACGTCACGGACGCGGCGTTTCGCCGGATCTGCCGCACGGTCGGCGCCGACGTGTGCGTCACGGAGTTCATCGCCGCCGAGCAGGTGATCGCGGATTCGGCGCTCGCACGGCGGCGCGCGTATCTGGCACCGGATGATCGCCCGACCGCGATCCAGATCTACGGCCACGATCCGGCGTTGTTGCTCGCGGCCGCGCGGATCGCGGCGGCGTCCGAGCCAGCATTCGTCGATCTCAACTGCGGCTGTTGGGTGCCGAAGATCGCCGCGCGCGGCGCCGGCGCCGGGTGGTTGCGCGACCCGGCGGCGATGGTCGCGATGGCCGCACAGATCGTCGCCGCGGTCGACGTGCCGGTCACCGTCAAGACGCGGATCGGCTGGGGCCCGGAGTCGCACATGCCGATCGTCGACCTCGCGCGCCGGCTCGAGGATGCCGGCGTCGCGGCGCTCACGGTCCACTGCCGCACCGCGGCGATGGGGCATCGCGGCGACGCGGATTGGAGCTGGGCGCGACGCGCACGCGAGGTCGTGAGCATCCCGGTGATCGTCAACGGCGATGTCCGCACCGCCGACGATGTCGTGCGCGCGCTCGCCGAGACCGGATGCGCCGCCGTGATGATCGGCCGCGCGGCGATCACGTATCCGTGGGTGTTTCGCGAGGCGCGCGCGCGGCTGGCGGGTGTGGAGATTTCGCCGCCGACCGAGGACGAGCGGCGCGCGGTGTATGCGGCGCTCGTCGAGGCGAGCATTCGCGCGCGGGGCGAACGCTTGGGCGTGGCGGCGGCGAAACGCTACGTCGGCGTCGCCGGGCCCGAGCTCCGCACCCGGCTCGTGCGCGCGCATACGTGGGTCGACGTCCTCGACGCGCTATGAAGGATCGCACGCCATTTCATCTGCTGTGCGTCGGCGCGCTCGGCGTGGTGTTCGGCGACATCGGGACGAGCCCGCTGTACACGCTGAAGGAGTGCATGCGCCAGGCCGGCGATGCGCGTGAAGCGACGCTGTTCGGCGTGCTGTCGCTGATCGTGTGGTCGCTCGTGCTCGTCGTGACCGTGAAGTACCTGCTCTTCATCATGCGCGCGAACAACAAGGGCGAGGGCGGCATCTTCGCGTTGCTCGCGCTCGTGCCGAGTCGCCTGCGCGCACATCACGCGTCGGGCGTCGCGCTGTTCGTCGTGATCGGCGCCGCGCTGTTGTATGGCGACGGTGCGATCACGCCGGCGATCTCCGTGCTGTCCGCCGTCGAGGGCCTCGAGGTGGCGGACCCGGGGCTCGCGGCCTTCGTCGTGCCCGTGACGTGCGTGATCCTGTTCGGGCTGTTCTGGATCCAGCGCCACGGCACGCACACGATCGGTCGCTGGTTCGGCCCGGTGATGGTGATGTGGTTCGGGACGATCGGGCTCGCCGGCGGGTTGCAGATCATCCATCACCCCGTGGTCCTGCACGCGCTATCGCCGGTGTGGGCCGTACGCTACTTCCCCGATCATGGACCGACGAGCTTTCTGATCCTCGGCAGCGTCGTGCTCGCGGTCACCGGCGGCGAGGCGCTGTACGCCGACATGGGTCACTTCGGCGCCCGGCCGATTCGCCTCGTGTGGACCGCGTTCGTGTTGCCCTCGCTGGTGCTGTGCTACTTCGGCCAAGGCGCGCTGCTGATCGCCCATCCGAAGATCGTCAACCCGTTCTTCGCGCTCGTCCCCGACGGCAGCGCGCAGATCGCGCTCGTGATCCTGTCGAGCGTGGCGACCGTGATCGCATCGCAAGCGCTGATCTCGGGCGCGTTCTCGCTGACCCGGCAGGCGATGCTGCTCGGTTACTTCCCGCGCGTCACGATCCGCCACACCTCCGACGAGACCGAAGGTCAGATCTACATCCCCGAGATCAACTGGTTCCTCGCCGCCGCGTGCATCGCGCTCGTGGTCGGCTTTCACGAGTCCGATCGCCTCGCCGCCGCGTACGGCATCGCGGTCACCGGCACGATGGCGATCACGTCGGTCGTGTACTACGTCGTGACTCGCCAGACCTGGGGCTGGTCGCGGTCGAAGGCGGTGCCCGTGCTCGCGCTGTTCCTCGCGTTCGACATCCCGTTCTTCGCGTCGAACCTGTTCAAGTTCGTCGACGGTGGCTACGTGCCGATCCTGATCGCCGCGGGGTTTGTCACCGTGATGTTGGTGTGGAGCCGCGGCCGGCGCTTGACGGTCGAGATCTACGCGAAGCAATTCCCGAGCTTCGAGGAGCTCGCCCCGAAGCTCGACGCGATGCTGGTCGGACGCGTCCCCGGCACCGCGGTGTATCTCGCGTCACGCGAGGACCACATCCCACCAGCCCTCATGCACTTGGTCGAGCGCAGTCACACGCTGCACGAGCACGTGATCTTGTTGACAGTGCACGCGAGCGACACCGAGCCTCGGATCTCCGAAGCCGACCGCATGACGGTGACCGAGCTCACGAACGGCTTCCTGCGCGTCGTGATCCACACGGGCTTCAGCGAACAGCCGCAGGTCCATGCCAAGCTCGAACAGGTCGCACGCGACTACAACCTGCCCTTCGGAATGGACGACGTGACCTACTTCCTCGCGCGCTTGAACCTCCTCGGCGGTAGTGAAGGCGAGATGGGCTCACTCACGGAGGGCATCTACTCGTTCTTGATGCGCAACTCCGTCACCGCGGATCGCTACTTCGGCTTGCCGCCGCAACAAGTGATCGAGATCGGAACGCAGATCGACCTATGACCGCCCCGAAGAATCAACTCCACGGCATCACGCTCGAGACGATCGTGTCCGAGCTCGTCGCGTTGCTCGGCTGGGAAGAGCTCGGCCGGCAGATTCCGATCCGGTGCTTCACGAACGATCCGAGTATCAAGTCGAGCCTCGTGTTCTTGCGGCGCACGCCGTGGGCACGGACACGCGTCGAGGATCTCTACGTGACGCTGCGGGTGTCGAACTAGGGGCCGTTCCATTCCGTCCGGCCCTCGCTACGCTGTTCCGCCGCTGCGCGCCTGCGGCGCACATCGTCGGGCTTTCAGCGGCTGATGACGCCCGCGTCACTACTTCCGCGCGACCGCGCGGGGCAGCGCCGTCGTCCCGCCGAGTGCGTTCCCGCAGAACGGGCAGTGCATGATCTCGGGTCCGTAGATCACGCCGGCGCCGACCACACGATCGTGCAGGAAGTATTTGTCGCGGCGCTTCTCGATGAACAGATCTTGGTTCGCCTCGGCAAACCCTTCGCAGCGGCATCCCGGAACGGCGACCATACCGGTGAGCATATACGCGAACCCTTGCCCGGCAGATCGCCGCGATCCGGCGGATGCTCGTGATCACCGCGACGTGTTTCACAACACGCTGGTCGAGCTCGGCTTGCTCGCCGCCACGGTGATCGCACTCGCGGTCGCGATCTGGGTGTTGCGGCACTGCACGCACCGCCGTCGACCGCAACCGAAGACGAGCGCGACCGTCATTCGAGCCGTGCGGGCTCGCTCGCGTGAGCACAGCGGCTCGTCGAGCCGTGACTAACTAGCTGAGCTTGCTCGATCGCGAGCTGGCCGCCTGCGTGCAGTTCGCAGTCGCATGAAGAGCTTGTTCTTGGTGGTCGCGGCGACGGCTGTGGTCGCGACACCTGCGTACGCCTGGACGATCGGGAGCCAGCTCGATTACACCGGCTGCCACGAGAAGATCACGACCGCGGCGTTTCGCGCGACGCGCGCGATGTTCTCGACCGCGCCGCCGCTCATGCCGACCCGCGACGAGGCCGCGTTGATCGACGATGTCCAGTTCGTGCCACCAGCGGACTTCGCGCGCGACCTGGCCGCGATGTCGCTGTTGCTCGGTGTGCGCGACAACGATCTCAAGGGCAACAACCCGCTCGACTCGCTGCAGCTCGTGCAAGTTCACGGCAACCCGGATACGCAACAGGAGCACTGTATTCGCTCCGGCAGCGACGACGGTCTCGCCGGCGATACCGCGGCGCTCGATAACTGCCGCTCGTTCATCCACACGCGGATCGCCGAGGCGCTCGAGGGCCTCGGGTCCGATGGCACGGTCGATCCGACCCATCGGATGGAGCTCGCGATCTACGTGTCGTTCGCGGGCCGCGTCCATCCGATGTTGCCGACGACGTACGTGAAGCTCGGGCAGGCGGTGCACGCGCTCGAGGATGGCTTCACGCATACGTATCGCACCGCCGATGGTCTGACGGTCACGACGGTGATGAACTGGATCGACTACGTCTCGAACGCCGGGGCGACGCCGGACCGCGACGGGCCCGCACATCTCGCCGCGCTCGATCAATGCCAGAGCACGGACCCGCTCGTCCAGCGCAACTACGCGCTCGCGGTCACGGCCGCGACGGCGCTGATGGAGATCACGTTGGATCCCGCGCGCACGAATGACGAGAAGCTCGTAGCGGTCGACGCGTTGACCGCGCAGTATCTGAGCTATCAGCCAGGCTGCACGATCGCGAACAACTACTGCAACGCACCGGAGCCGGCGGTGCCGGATGTGTCGCTGGGATGCGATGCGAGTGGTGCGAGTGGACTCGCGCTGCCGCTCTTGATCGTGCTCGGGCTCGTGCTACGGCGTCGTGCGCGACTCGCCTCGCTCGCGTTGGTGATGGTCGCCGGCGTCGCGAGTGCGCAACCCGCACCGGATGCGCCGCCCGCCGATCCCAACGCGCCCGCCGTACCGGCGGAGAAACCCGCCGACGCCGCCGCGGTGGAACAGGGTCACGAGCCGGGCCGCGACGAAAAGACGCCAACCGTGGCGGAGGTCGCGCAGGTCCGCGAGGACAAGCAGCTCGGCAGTCCGTTCGGCTTCCAGTTCATGCTCGGCGGTTCGTTCGTGCATGGTGGCGCCGCGATCTCGATCGCCGGGCGCTACCGGATCGACGAGAACTGGTTGGTCGGTCTCGATGCCGAATGGAATCCGTGGGTGACCACCGCGCCGTGGTCGGCGAAGGCCGGCGTCGCGAGCGTCTACGCCACCGTGATCCATCGCTGGCCGATGAAGCTCGATCGCGTGAACCTGCGCACGACGCTCAGCCTCGGCGCATCGACGCTGCTCTTCGATGTCTACGGCGCGCCGAAATACGACATCGGCCCGTTCGCGGCGTTCTCGCCGCTCGGCATCGACTACGACCTCGGCAACTCGGTGCGAATCGTGTTCGACCCGCTCGGCGTCGCGGTCCCGATCCCGCACATCGGGCTGATCCCGCTGTACTACGAACAGTTCCGCACGATGATCGGAATCCAGATCGGCGCGTAAGCCGAGCGCTCGGTTCGAGGATCTCGGTCAGATGCGCACCTTGATCTGCCTCGTCTTGACCGCCTGCACGTCCGCCGCGGCCGCTCCTTCTGTCAGCGCCGTTCGCAGCGTCGAGGCGTTTCATGGTCTCGACGTCGCCACGGTGATCGACGTCGAGGTCGCGATCGGACCGGTCGTGCGTGTGGAGCTCCGCGGCCCGACCGAGTGGGTCGCCAAGATCTCCACGCAGGTCAAAGACGGCGTGCTCCGGATCTCGCTACCGAACGATTCGCACCACGTGCCGAAACTGTCGGCGCTGATCACGGTGCCGGAGCTGACGTCGGTCGCGGTCAGCGGCGTCGCGGGTGTTCACGTCGCGAAGCTCGCCGCGAAGTCGTTCGACGTCGCGATCACCGGCGTCGGCTCGGTCGATCTCGCGGGGACCGCCGATGCGCTGAACGTCGAGGTCTCGGGTACCGGCCAGGTGATGGCGAAGGAGCTGACGGCGAGCACGGCGAAGCTCGAGGTCGCGGGCTCCGGCGAAGTGACGATCCGCGCGACCAAAGAGGTCGACGCGAACGTCTCCGGGGTCGGCGACGTGACGATCCTCGGCAAGCCGACGGTGCACGAGCACGTCAGCGGCGTCGCCCAGATCCACGACTGAGCGAGGATCAGGCGCGTGCGAGCCACTCGGTGACGCGCGCACGCTTCGCGATCTCGGGCGCGAGATGGCTCGTGCGCGCGATCTCGGCGAGCTGGCTCTGCACGGCGATGTCCGCGATCGTGCGGCCGTCGCCGACGAGCCAGCGCCGGCTGGTGAGCAGCGTCTCGAGCGCGTCGACGTGGCCGAGGAACTTCTGCTCGACCCGGGCTCCGGTCAGCTTGCCGATGCCGTGCGCCGCGAGCTTCTTGCGAAACCGCCCCTTGATCACCGTCGCCATCAGCGCTCGCTCGAAGCTCGGCCGGCCCTCGCTGAGCAGCGCGATCGCGCGCGCCCGGGGCTCCGGATCGGCGAACCGCAGATAGACCTCGAACCAGTACAGCGACTCGTCGGCCCAGTCCTCCCAGAAGTGCGCGCGGGCGCGCTGCTCCGGGTCGGTCGGATACAGCGCCGGCGTCGGGTGTTTCTGCTCGAGAAACTCCGCGATGTCGGTCGAGTCTTGTATGCGCTCGCCGTCGTAGTCGATCACCGGCAGCGTGCCGGGCTTGGACAGGCCGGCGACTTTGCGCGCGCGCAGCCCGTTGTAGTTGACGGTCTGGTAGCCGAGCCCTTTGTGCTCGAGGATCCGCCGGACCTTGCCGCAGAACGGCGAAATCTCCCACTGGTGCAGCACGATCTCCGGCATACCGAGAGCTTACGCCTTCACGACGTGGCCGTTCTCGTCGAGCCGCACCTGCTTGGCCTTCAACAGGCCACCGACCGCACGCTTGAACGCTTTCTTGCTGAGCCCGAACAACTCCCGGATCGTGTCGGGATCCGAGCGATCGCCGATCGCCGGCGCGTTCGGGCGCGACAGCACGGCGAGGATCGCTTCGCCGTCGGAGCTCCGCACCTTGTACGCCTGCTCGCGCAGCGACAGCACGAGCTTGCCATCGGGCTGGACGTGCGCGACGCGAAACTTCGCCGTCTCACCGCGGGTCAGGCGATGGGGCTCGCTCGCCGGGACGAGCCCGACGCACGCGCGCTCGAGGATCGCGAACAACCCGATGTCCGGATCGTTGCGCCACGCGACCCCGTCGATCCACTCGTTGAGCTGCGCGCGCCGCGGGCGGTCGCCGAGCATGTCGCTGACGAACATCGTCCCCGCGAGTCGCGCGGTCTTATCGAGATAGAGCCCGATCGGTTGGCGCTCGCCGACGAACAGCTCGCGCGCTTGCTCGGCGTACGGGATCAACAGCTCCTTGCCGAGGCCCCAATCCGCGAACGCGCCGATCGGCGTGATGTCGGTGATCTCGAGGAACGCGACCTCGCCGAGTGCGAGCAACGGCACGCGCGTCGTCGCGATCGGTCGCTCCTCGGAGTCGAGATAGATAAAGACGTCGAGCTCGTCGCCGACGCGCGCGTCGATCGGGAGCTCCTTGTTCGGTAGCAGCACGCCGATGTCGCCGAGGAACGCTCCCGGATCGGTGATCCGTTGGATCGCGAGCCGCAACCGCCGGCCGAGCGCTTCTTCGATCTGCACGCCGCGAGGGTACTACTGGGCCGACGTGCGCGTATCGAGCACGGTCTTGCCAACGCTACTGCCCCATCAGCACCAGCTTGGCATTCGGCGACTGCGCGAGCCGCGGAGGTCTGTGCGGCGGTGCGTTGGGCGTCGGAGGCGGCATCGGCATCGATCAGGACGAATTTGATCGTGCCGTTAAGATGACCGACGCTGCGGCGACGTTGCGGCCGTGTTGCCCCGTGTGTACAACGGAGCAGATGAAGAGCGGACAGTTTCCGAACACGCCGATGCCGGGCAACGTCAAAGCTGCGTTGGCCAAGGGCAAGTTGCTGGACGCGTACCTCGCGCGACCGGAGTACCAGCGGATCGAATATCTCAAGTGGATCGCCTCCGCGAACGGCACACCTGCGAAGCAGAAGTTGCTCGACCAGATGCTCGCCGAGCTCGAGAGCGGCAAGCTCTACAAGGGCGAGGCGTGGGCGCCGCCGGCGCCGATCAAGAAGTAGCCGTGCGCTGGAGCTTGCCGATTCTCGTCGCGGGATGTCACACGTCGCCGTCCGCGAGCCCGCCGGCGTTGCAGAAGCCCGACCCCGTCGCGTTCGCGAAGCTCGATGCCGAGGCGCAGTGCGCCGCGAGCTTCCCGCGCGCACGCCCGTGCGTGAACGAAATCCTGAAGGCCGAGCTGGCGACAGTGACGGATGGTGAGCTCAAAGTTGGCTCCGGGTTCGACGAGCCGGCCAGCGACCGAGAGCAAGAGGCGATGCAACGTCTCCACTGTCTCGGCGAACCGGCTTATCCGAAGGCGGTCGTCGAGTGTTGGTCGGTCGAGGGGTGCGAGGCGTTTGCAACGTGCGTCGCGAAACACGAACCGGAGATGGGAAGTGGAAGCAATCACGTTCGGTGAGGTGAGTGCCGAGATCGTGCCGGAGCGCGGCGCGCTGGTGACGGCGCTGCGGGTCGGTGCGCGTGACGTGCTGTATCTCGATCGCGCGACGCTCGACGATCCGACGAAGAACGTGCGCGGCGGGATTCCGTTGCTGTTTCCGTTCGCGGGCAAGCTCGTCGACGAGACGTTGACGCTGACCGGCACGAAGATGAAGCAACACGGCTTCGCGCGGAATCGCGCGTGGACGGTGACCGAGCGCGACGCGGCATCGCTGCGGATGACCCTCGTCGCCGACGCCGAGACCCGCGCGCAGTATCCGTTCGAGTTCACCGCGCACCATCGCGCGATGATCGTGCCGGGTGGTCTCCAGCTCGAGCTGACGATCATCGCCGGCGCGGACGCGCTGCCGGTCTCGCCCGGCTGGCACCCGTACTTCGCGTGCGCGACCGCGGCGAAGGCGAGCGTGCACGAGGGCTTCACCGACGAGCGCGAGTTCGATTTCGGAATCGTCGCGCCGATCGACGGGCACTCGCGGTTCGCGAATGGCATCACGCTCGACGCGTCGCCGGACCTGCGCCACCTGCAGTTCTGGTCGCAACCCGGCAAGCCGTTCGTGTGCCTGGAGCCGTTCTACGGCCCCGCCGGGACGATCAACACCGACCAGCGCGGCTGGGTCCCCGCCGGTCAGGCGCGGACGTTCTGGATGCGGATCCGCGCTCACAACGTCAGGGATGCTCGTAGCCGGTTAGCCTAGATCAGACGTTCGCCGCTCGATCGCGCGGAGCACCGCGACCATGTCGGCGCTGCCGTGGCCGAGTTGCTCGGTCTCGGTGAACAACGCATGGCAGACATCGAGCAGGGGTGACGCGATCTTCGCTCCGCGTGCGGCCTCGGCGATCAAGCGGTTGTTCTTGAGCACGTCGGTGATGCCGGAGTGCAGCGAGAAATCGCCGGCGAGCAGCTTCGCCGCTTTCTGACGCGAGACTTCGCTCGCCATCGGGCCGGCGTCGAGGATGTGGGTCAACTGTGCGAGCTCGAGGCCGTGACGCGCGGCGAAGTGCATCGCCTCGACGAGGCCGGTGACCATCGTGATCAAGAACAGATTGACCGCGAGCTTCATGCGCAACGCGGACGGGACGGCACCGCAGATCACGGTCTCGCGACACATCGGCGCGAGGAGCGGTGCGACCGTGGCCGCATCGTCGCCGGCGAGCATCGCGACGAGCGTGCCGGCTTCCGCGGGCCGCCGCGATCCTGACACCGGTGCTTCGACATAGCGCGCGCCACCGGCATGGAGCCGCGCCGCGAGCGCGAGCGACGCCTCCGGGGCGATCGTCGCCATGTTGATGATCGTGTGGCCGGCGAGCTCGACGGTCGCGAGCACGTCGGCGATCGCGACCTCGTCGGACAGCATCAGGAACACCGTCGTGCAGCGCGCGAACACGTCGGCCGGATCGGCCGCGGTCGTCGCACCTGGGATCGACTTCGGCGTGCGATTCCAGACGACCAGCGGACCCGCCTTCGCGAGGTTGCGCGCCATCGGCTCGCCCATGCTGCCGAGGCCAACGAAGCCGAGCATGCCGTTCACGCGCATGGGGAGAGCTTCCGCCGTCCGGCGCGCGTTGGCGATGGTTATTTGCGCGCACGGCATCCTGCACGCTGCACCGGCGGCGGAAGCGTTCCGAGCCTTCGCCGAGCGGCGCGCGCCTGACTTCACGAAGTTCGCGTAGTGTCGACGGGTGGAAGCCGAGCACACCGTCGCCGTCGTCGATCTGTTGCTGACCGTCGGGTACATCGACGGCCGGTTGGAGGCGCAGGAGGAGGCGTTCATCCGCACGTACCTCGACCAGCTCGTCGACCACTTCGGCGGTGCTCCCGAGTTGCGCGCGCGGATCGACGAGGCGTACGCGAAGCTCGATGCCGAGATCGCGGTGCTCGCGGCGGAGATCACGGCTTCCGGCGACGACAAGTTCAAGAGCTCGCGGTTGAAGGCGCGCGCGATCGCCCTGTTCCACGGCTTCTCGCCCGCCGATCAGAAGGTCGCTCTCGCGCTGCTCGAATCGGTCGCGCGGATCGATGGCACGATCGCGCCCGAGGAGCGCGCGTTGCACGACGAGCTGCGCGCGTACTTCGATGCCGATGCGACGCCGCTACCGTCGCCGCAGCCGCCACCGGCTGATCTGTTGCGGATCGAAGCACCGCAGACGTTGGCGCTCGGTGCAACGCTGTCACATCCGCTGCTCGATGCGATCGAACAACCGTATTCGAACGATCCGGCGACGCTGCACGGCCAGCTCGCGAGTGACTACAGCCTGGTCTTCGGTGCGATCACGGCGTGGGAGCGCAAGCGGTCGCTCGGCAATGGCCGGCTCGTCGGGGTGAGTCACGTCGGCGAGCTCGCACCAGGAACGCGGCTGCTCGACGGCCACGTCCACGTGCTGCGCCCCGATCATCCCACCGAGCTGATCGTGCTCGGCGATCTGCACGGCTGTTACGCGTGCCTGAAGGCGGCGCTCGCGCAATCGAACTTCATCGAGCGCGCGTTGCATCATCAACGCGATCGATCGCAACCCGACGTCAAGCTCGTGCTGCTCGGCGACTATCTCGATCGCGGTCGATTCGGCTTCGAAGGCGTGCTGCGCGCCGCGCTCCAGCTCCTCGTCAACCTGCCCGATCACGTCTACGTGCTGCGCGGCAACCACGAGTTCCTCGTCCGAGTGAACGGCACGATCATGAGTGCGGTCAGTCCGGCGGAAGCGGTGCCCGGCATCGTCGATCGCGTGCCGCTCGAGCTGCTCGAGGCGTATCGCCATCTGTTCGACCACATGCCGACGTCGCTGCTGTTCGATCGCACGCTGTTCGTCCACGGCGGCATCCCGCGCGAGGACACGCTCGCCGACCGCTACCAGGATCTGGCGAGCCTCGACGATTCGGTGATCCGGTTCGAGATGATGTGGGGCGATCCGTTGCCCGTCGATCGCGTCGCGGTGGCGCTCCAGCGCGAGAGTCCGCGCTACGGCTTCGGCCGCGAACAGTTCCGCGTGTTCATGGATCGGATCGGCGCGCATACGCTGATCCGCGGCCACGAGGCCGTCGATCCGGGCTTCGTCACGAACTTCGACCTCGGTCACTGCCGGTTGCACACGCTGTTCTCGGCCGGCGGTCACGACAACGCCGACCTGCCGGCGGACTCGCGGTATCGTCGTGTCACGCCGATGGCGCTCTCGATCGCAGATGGTGTCGTGGTGCCGTGGCGCATCGAATACGAGGCGTTCGACGACGCCGCCCACAACGGGCTCTACCGATGAATGCACCGTGGATCCGCGAGGCGCTGTCCGGAGTCTTCGTGCTGCGCGGCTTCGGCGATCGCACGACCGCCGTGATGAACGTCGCGAACGAGAGCTATCGCGGCGGCAGCTTCGGAGGCATCGACTTCATGCCGCCGAACTCTGCCGGCGATGCCTGGATCCTCGTCGGCAACTGGATGAACTGCTTCGACATCCAGCCCGTGATCACGGCGTATCGCGACGCGCTCGCGAATGCCGTCGAGCTCGCGAACGCCGGCGTCACGTTCGATGCCGGTGGCGCCACGCTCGACACGTCGGGGTCGTCGAGAGGCGAGCTCCGTCCGTGGCACGCCTACGACGGCGGCCTCGCGATCAACTGGTGGGAGAAGCCCGGGTTGCGCGAGCAGTGGGAAGCGACGTTTCCGACGCTGCCGAACTATCTCGGCATGCACATGGGGGCGCCGCACTGGCTCGGCCGCGGGATCACCGGCGACTCGAACCGTCTGGTCTCGGTGACGCCGTACATCCGGCTCGACTTTCGCGAAGGTGCGGGCGTGCGAGTCGCCGCGCTCACCGAGCCGCACGACTTCGAGGTCTGGCTCGACGCACTGCGCGCCGTCACCGGCTGGCCGTAGGGCCGTCCCTATTCGGGGCTCGCGCGATCTGATACAAGATGCCCGGGATGCCGGACGACGACGACGACCTCGACTCACGCAGCAATCGCCAGATCTCGCGCAGCAAGATGCGGCGGGCCGGCGATCGCTCGGGTCGGTTGGCGCGCACCTTGATGGAGCTCGGCGAGCCGATCATCAAGAAGCTCGACCTGTCGGACATCCTGCGCGAGCACGTCGACCGCGCGCGCAAGGTCAAGGCCCACATCGCGCGCCGTCGCGCCGAGCGCACGCTCGCCGGTGACCTGCGCAAGTTCGAGGATGATCTGGTCGCGCTCGAGGAGCAGCTCACGAAGATCAGCGAGACCGGCAATCCCGATGCGCAGCAATTGCATCTCGCCGAGCAGTGGCGCGCGCGCTTGCTCACCGAGGGCATGAAGGCCGCGACCACGTTTCCCGGTGGCGTCGACGAGGAGCTGCCGCGCCTGGTCGATGCCGCGGTCCGCGAGAAGGAGACCGGCCGGCCTCCCGGTGCCGCACGCGCGTTGTTCCGTCACATCGTCGACGCGCTCAAGGCCCAGCGCCGCGCGGCGCAACTCGCGGCCGCCGAGACCGACGACGCCGCGCCCGAGACCGACGAAGAAGCGGACGATTAGGGCAGTCAGCCCGCCGGTCTCTCGATCAGGCCGCGCGCGCGATCGCGTGGGGCTCGAGCACGATCAGCTCGCGCTCGGCAAGCTCGTCCCACCGATCCGTCTCGTTCAACGGCTCGCTCGCGATCACCGCGACGCCCTCGCGATGCGCCACGAACAGCGCGCGTCCGAGCCGATGCGCGAACAGCCGCGCTCCATCCGAGATCAAGAAGCTCGCGGTGCCGACCGCACCAAGCGCATGAAGCTCGTGCACCGCCGCGCGAATGCCTCGCTCGGCGTCGCCGGCCGCATCGATCTGCGTCAACACGAACGCGAATAACTTCTCGCTGTCGGTCGTTCCTTCGATCTGCGCGAGGCGCTCGGGCGCGGTGCGCGCGACCAGTGCCGCGGTCTCCACCGTGCCGTTGTGCGCGAGCACGAACCGACCGCGCCGAAACGGATGCGTATTGACCAGCGCGAGCTCGCCGACCGTCTTCTTACGGACGTGGGCGATCGCGATCGTCGTGGCGAGGTCGCCGCTCGCGAAGTTCGGGCACCGCGCGGCGCACGCCGTGCTGCGATGGACCATCCAGTCGTCGCCGCGCCGCAGCGCGAGTCCCCAACCATCGGCATGCTCTTGCGAAAGCGCCCGCAGGCAACGCGCGCCGTCACTCAGGAGGTCGCGCACCGAGGTCGGGCGCGCAGCGGTCATTCCTAGCATCCGGCACATACAGCCTGCTTCACGATAAAGGACGCGCGGTGAAACGCGAATATTCAGCCATCGGCCGCGCCAGAAAAAACGCAAGTTGGGTCCATGTGGGTGGTCTACGGCATGAACCGTGCGCGCTGTGCCGGCGACGGCAGCGTGCACTCGTCGGCACGGCCCCACACGCGGTAGCGAACGCGGGCGATCAGGCGATAGAGCACATCCAACACGATCGCCGGGAACCACCGGAATGCGTAGCCCCAGCGCCACGGCGCGCGCAGGTGATGCGCCACGTACAGGAACGCCTTGCTGCGCAGATGTACACGGTCGTCCTCGATGAACACGACCGTATCGAGATCGTCCGGAATCCCCGGATGCCTGGCGCGCAACGCCGCGGCGGTCTCGCCCTGCAGCGGCGCGAACATCAACGTATCGGCGCGCTCGTGACGGAGCAGGAACTTCACCGACCGATGACACAGGCCGCACGTGCCATCGTAGAGGACGATCGGTGCGGCCACCCGCGCAGCTTACCGCGTCGCGGTGCGCGCACCACCGACCGGACCCGGCGCGCCTAGCCTCGCAAGCCCGCGTGACAGCGGTCTGTCAGGTAAAGATCCGCGTCATCCACTTCAGCATCTTCTGGACCTTCGCTCCGTACGGCGGATAGACCTGCTTCAGCATGTCGATCCGTCCCTGCCGGAGCACGGCGCGCTCGTGCGAGAACGCCTTGAAGCCGTAGAAGCCGTGGTAGTTGCCCTGCCCGCTCGCGCCGACGCCGCCGAACGGCAGGTTCTGATTGACGAAGTGGATCAGCGTGTTGTTGATGCACGTGCCACCGGCAGTGGTCTGCTCGATCACCGAATCGATGCGGTGCTCGTCGTTGCCGAACATGTAGAGCGCGAGCGGCTTGTCGCGCGCGTTGATGAACGGCACGACCTCGTCGAAGTTCTGGTACGTGAGGATCGGGAGCAGCGGGCCGAAGATCTCCTCGGCCATCACCGCCGAGTCGGCCTTGACGTTCGTCAGCACGGTCGGCGCGATGTAGCGCTCGGCCGGATCGGTGACGCCGCCGGTCTCGACCTTCGCGCCGGCCTTGACGCTCGCGTCGAGCATGCGGCTCAAGCGATCGAAGTTGCGCGTGTTGATGATCCGGCAGAAGTCGGTCGACTTCTTGCGGTCGTCCTCGCTCGCACCGTAGAGCTCGGTGATCGCGACCTTCAACGCATCGACGAGCGGCTGCTCGCGACCCTCCGACACCATGATGTAGTCCGGTGCGATGCAGGTCTGACCGCCGTTGACGAACTTGCCCCACACGAGGCGGCGCGCCGCGCTCGCGAGATCCGCCGAATCGTCGACGATCGCCGGTGACTTGCCGCCGAGCTCGAGCGTGGTCGACGCGAGATGATTCGCCGCGGCCTGCGCGACGATCCGGCCGACCTTCGTCGAGCCGGTGAAGAAGAAGTGCTCGAACGGTAGCGCGAGCAACTTCTGGGTCTCGACCGCGTCGCCCTCGACGACCGCGACCTCGTTGTCCGCGAACACTTCGCCGATCAGCTCGACCAACAGCTTCGACGTATGTGCGGTCAGCTCCGACGGCTTGATCACCATCACGTTGCCGGCCGCGATCGCCGCGATCATCGGCGCGAGCACGAGCTGGAACGGGTAGTTCCACGGCCCGATGATCAGCACCACACCCTTGGGCTCGTACACGACCTCGCTGTGCGTCCCGAACAGCGACATCGGTGTCTCGATCCGCGACGGCCGCATCCAGCGATGCAGATGCTTGATCGCATCCTTGATCTCGACGAGGACCGGGAACACCTCGGTCAGGTCGACCTCGATCGGCGACTTGCGAAAGTCCGCCGCGAGCGCCGCGCGGATCTTGGCCTCGCGCGACGTGATCGCATCGCGCAGCTTCTCGAGCTTCGCGATCCGCTCGTGCGCGCGCGTGCGCTTGACCGCCGCGCGATTGGCCTGGAGGCCACGAAACAGCTCTTGAATGCGATCCGGAGCGAGCGCGGGTTCGGCCATGGCGACAGCTTAGCGCTTTCGTGCGGTGGCGCGCACCGCGAGGAGCTGTTCTACCCATTCGGAAAATGCGCGGACTTTCGCCGGCGTAGCGCGATGCCGCGCATCGATCGGCGCCGGGTTTTTTCCGTCGTACGATCCGCTCGATCGTGCGCGACGAGCCGGAACACGCCGTACCAGAACGTACCGTTTGATGCGGTGCCGAAATGTCAGTGCCGTTCGCAACAAACAGCCCTGCTGGCGCACGTGCCCCGGGAGTGGCCGCACAAACGCGCGTTCGCGGGCATTTTGATCCTGGCGCGGCGGTTGCTCGTACATCCATCCGTCATGACTCGGTCGTTTCACCAAGCAGTCCGCCTCGTCCCGCGTCGCGCGAAGCGTGTTCCTCGAAAGGACACGCTGAGCTTCACGTGCTTTCGGCTCGTCAGGATCTGGGACCGCGAGCCCGGCGAGTCCGAGTACTCGGCGATTCAGGTCACGGATCCGACGAACGCGATGAGGTCGCTCGTCTTCAAACGCTAAGCGCCGCCGCGACTTCGGCCCACTTGATATCGCCGAGGTCGACGAGCGGATGCACGCGACCGCAGCTCGCACACGACCGAGCGCTCGCGTTGAACGCGTGGACCGCCGCGAGGTACGCGGCCTGGACGATGCCCGCGGCGATGTCGATCGAGTGAACGAGCGCGCCGCACTCGCAGTACCAGGCGACCACCTCGCGTACCGCGGGCTCGACCTTGAGCCGGATCTGGACGTTTTCACCCTCCGGCACGAGCCGGCTCGCCATCCGCGCCGGGATGTACACGGTGTCGCCGGGCTCCAGGGTGAAGGTCTCATCACGAAACTCGATCCGACCGCGTCCCGCCATCTGGATCACGACTTGATCCGCTTCGCTGACGAGGAAGAACGGTTGCGCGCAGCGATTGCGCGACAGGTGCGGCATCGGATCGGTGCCCGCTTGACCGACCGGAAAATCATCGTACGAACCCCACGCCTCCCGCGCGTCCTTGAACACGTTGAGCGTCTTCTTCCGCTCGATCACGACCGCACCGCCATTCGGGTCGCGCTCACCACGCACGCTCCATGTCGCTGCGCGCGCGGTTCGCGAGCTCGACGTATTGCACGTAGCGCCGCCAGCCCATCAGCTCGGCCGGAAATCGCGGCAGCTCGTGATCGTTCGGGCACCGTCGCGGCTCGCGGTTAAACTCGTCGACGGCATCCGCATAGAACCGGATGTTCGCGAGCTCCGGATAGTGCTCGTGCGCGGGCGCTTTCCAGACGTCGCGATCGAGCCGAAACGCGATCTCGTTGCACGTCGCGCAACGCAGCACGAAGCCTTCGTTCTGCGGCGCCTCGTGCTTCATGCGGAGCACGATCAACGAGATCTGGTAGTGCTTGCCCTCGTCGCCGGCGCTCTGGCGAATGAACGTGGTCACGCCATGCGTGCCCTGCTGCAGATACAGCTGCCCGGTCGCGATCAGGCCGCCATCGCTCGCCATGCAGAGGATGACCTCCGGGATGTCGTTGTAGTGATAGAAGTGAACGCGCGGCATCTCGGGCAACGTCAAGGACAACGCGCCCGTCGGAACGATGTCGCCGGGCCCGAGGTAGGGGAACAGCGGCAACTGCTCGAGCATGCCCTGATGGGTCATCATGTGTGCAAACACGTTGACCTTGAGCGGACGCTTCGTCGGCGGCTTCCCGAAAAACACTATCCGCCAGCCATCTTGTTCAGATCCACGAAGCTCGCCGCGAACTGCAGTTCCTTGATCTCGTCGAACGGAAAGCCGATCCGCTCCATCTCGCGGCTGACCGCTTGCTCCGAGTCACCGTCGTAGATATTGACGATCAGTCCATCCACCAAGTTCGCGTAGCACTGTACAAAAGTCGCGAACTTACCCTCCAGCACGGTAGGCACGTTGTGTTGGAACTGTTCCGACGTGACACCCGGAGCGTGGTGGACGACGAGGTAGCGTGGCATCCGTGAATCGTAGATCATTAACCGAGTGACGAGGGATGGATCGAACGACCGGTTGGTGGCGCTTTCGGCCGCGTTCCGGGCGTTCACCGAGGTCACGACCGACTACGCCGTCCTGCTCGACACGGTCGCGAGCAAGCTGACCGACCTGATCGGCGACGCCTGCGTGGTCTCCCTCGCCGACAGCGATGGCTCGTGGATCGTGGTTCACGCCGCGGCGGCTCGCTTGCCGCGGGCGACGGAGTTGTTGCGGACCGCGCTCGAGCACCACGGCAATGTCGACGACAAGAGTCACGCCGCGGGAGTGGTCGCGACCGGCAAGCCGGTGCTGTTGCCTCACGTCGATCCGGAGGAGCTCGCGCAGCGTGCGGAGCCCTCGTTCGCAGAGGCGGTCCGGCTCCTCGGCATTCGCAGCTTCCTCTCGGTGCCGCTCGAGGTCCCGGGCCGCCGGCTCGGCGCGCTGTCGCTGTTTCGGTTCTTGCCGGACAGCCCAGCGTTCGACGAGCTCGACGTCACGCTCGCGACGACGCTCGCCGATCATGCCGCGATGGCGATCGCGAACGCCCAACTGTTCGAAAAGCTCCAGCGCGAGCTTCGCCAGCGCCAGCTCGCCGAGGACAAGGCGAAGCGGTTCGTGTCGCTGATCGAGAACAGCACCGACATGATCGCGATGGCGGGGTTCGACGGCCGCGTCCTGTTCGTCAACGCGGCGGGCCGCGCGCTCGTCGGGCTGGCACCCGACATCGACGTCACGAAGATGACGCTGTCGGACTTTCATACCAGCGACGGGCTCAAGCGCGGCGACCTCATCCGCGAGCGCGGCAGTTGGCAAGGCGAGGGCGTGTTGCGCCACCAGGTGACCGGCGAGCTGATCGCGACGCAGATCAGCTCGTTCCTGTTGCGCGACGATCGAGGCACACCGCTCGGGTTCGGGACGGTGCAGCACGACATGCGCGAGACCAAGCGGCTCGAGAGCGAGCTCCGCCAGGCGCAGAAGATGGAGGCGCTCGGGCGGCTCGCGGGTGGCGTCGCGCACGACTTCAACAACCTGCTCACGGTGATCCTGAGCTACTGCTCGATCCTCACCAAGTCGCTGCCGCCTGGTCGCAGCGTGCACGACGTCGAGCAGATCGATCGCGCCGCGCACCGGGCCGCCGAGCTGACGCGCCAACTGCTCGCGTTCAGCCGCCGCCAGGTCCTCGAGCCGAAGCCGCTCCAGCTCGGTGCGACGGTGCGAGCGATGGAGGGGATGATTCGCCGGCTGATCGGCGAAGACATCGAGCTCCGGATCATCACGGCCGAGGACGACGAAGCGGTGATGGTCGATGCCGGCCAGGTCGAGCAGGTCGTGATGAACCTCGTCGTCAACGCGCGCGATGCGATGCACGGCGGCGGCGTGCTCACGCTCGAGACGTCCAAGTCCGGCAGCTTCAACACGCTCGCGATCGTCGACACCGGCAGCGGGATCGACGCGCAGACGCAACCGCACTTGTTCGAGCCGTTCTTCACGACCAAGGAGATGGGCAAGGGCACCGGCCTCGGCTTGTCGACGGTGATGGGCATCGTGCAACAGAGCGGTGGGCGGATCACCGTCGACAGCGTGCTCGGCCACGGTTCGACGTTTCGCGTGTTCTTGCCCGCGATCGCGAAGCTGGCCGCGCCCCTGCCGGTCGCCGCGCCGCGCACGTTGACGCCGATCCTCGGCATCGAGCGGATCCTCGTCGTCGAGGACGAGATCGAGGTCCGCGTGTTGATCTGCGACGTCCTGCGCGACGCCGGCTACGACGTGATCGATGCCGGCGACGGCGAACAAGCGCTCGAAGTCGCCGCCGCGGTGACCGGCGAGATCCATCTGTTGCTCACCGACGTGATCATGCCGAAGCTCAGCGGCCGACAGCTCGCCACGCGGTTTCTCGCCGCGCGACCGCTAGCGCGTGTGCTGTACATGTCGGGCTACACCGACGACAAGCTCGGCCATCACGGCGTGCTCGATCCCGATGTCGAGCTGATCCAGAAGCCGCTCACGCCCGAGGTGCTCCTGCGCCGCGTGCGCGACGTGCTGAAGTGACGATCACGAGCGCGAGGATCAGCGCGGTGCCGACGTAGAACCGCGGGCGCAACGGCTCCTCGCCGGAGAACAGCAGCGCCGCCATGATCAGCGCGTACACCGGTTCGAGGTTGGTCGCGACCGCGACGGTGAACGGCGACACGGTGCGCAGCACGCGCATGAGCAGCACCTGCGTGACGACCGTGCACAGCACCGCGAGCACGAGCAGCCAACCGAAGTCGGACGCCGACAACTGCCACGGCGCGACGAACTGCTGCGGCACGACGATGAAGCACAGCGTGACGACCACCGACGCCGACGCGAGCTCGTAGAACACCAGGCGCTCGGGCTCTTCATGCGGTGCGATCTTGCCGTTGAACACGCCGAACACCGACGAGAACAGCGACGAGCCGAGGCCGAGCCCGAGCCCGAGCGGCGACGCATGGACCTCGATCTGGAGCAGCAGCGCGACGCCGACCACGACGATCGCACCGATCACGATCTCGCCTGGGCGGACGCGCCGGCCGAACACCGGCGGCTCGACCAGCGCCGTGAAGAACGCACCGGTCGACAGCGTCAACACGCCGGTCGCGATGCCGGCGACCTTGACCGAGCCGTAGAACATCATCCAGTGGATCGCGATCAGCGCGCCGACGCCGGCGTAGCGCAGCGCCTTGTCGCGCGACAGGCGGAGCGAGATCTTGCGCAGCGGCATGATCGCCGCGAGCACGATCGTCACGAGCACGACGCGGTACCAGACCAACGGAATCGCGCGGATCGAGATCAGCCGGCCCAGCACGCCGGTCGCACCCCACAGCACGACGATGCCGTTGAGCAACGTGAGCGCAGCCGGCCGCGACAGGTTCGGAACAGGCTCGCGCGGCACTCGCGCCACATGCTACCGTCTGGAGGCAGCGCCAGCCCATGTCGGGTTGGCGTTTTGCGTTTCGGAGGTTCGACCCGAGGTTGGTTGGTCCGTGGAATGGACAGTGTGTTGCCGACGAGAACCGCGCGACGCTTCATCGATACGTGGTGATAGGGTGCGCGCATGATCAAACTCTTCGGTCACCCCGCGAGTACCTGCACGCGCAAGGTGCTGTTCACGCTCAACGAGACGAACACGCCGTACGAGCTCGAGATGGTCGACATCACGAAGGGCGCGCACAAGTCGCCCGAGTATGTCGCTCGTCAACCGTTCGGCCAGTTGCCCGCGCTCGACGACGACGGCTTCAAGATGTTCGAGTCGCGCGCGATTGCGCGCTACATCGACGAGAAGGCCGGCCACAAGCTGACGCCGAAACATGCGCAGGGCCGCGCGAAGATGGAGCAGTGGATCAGCGTCGAGACGTCGGACTTCTATCCGCACGCGATGAAGTTCGTGTACCACGACGTGTTCAAGCGGGCGCAGCCAGAGGACGTGCTCGCGAACGCGGGCGCGAAGCTCGAGCAGTGCGTCGGCGTGATGGACGCGGCGCTCGCAGCGAGCGGCAAGGCGTTCCTCGTCGGTGACGAGCTGACGCTCGCGGATGTCGTGTTCGCACCGTACGTCGAGTACTGCATGACGAGCCCGAGCGCGAAGGCGATCTTCGCGAAGCACCCGCACTTCACGGCGTGGTGGAATCGCGTGAGCGAGCGTCCGGCCTGGCAGAAAGTTCGCGCGTAGTTATTGCGCGGACCAGCCGCCGTCGATCGTCCACGCGGCGCCGCGGACCTGACTCGCAGCAGCGCTGCACAAGAACACCGCCGCTGCACCGAGCTGCTCGGTCGTGACGAACTCACCGGACGGCTGTTTCTCGAGGAGCAGCGCTTCGCGCGCCTCGGGCTCGGTCACCCGATCGTGCTCGGCGCGCGCGTCGACCTGACGCTGCACGAGCGGCGTCAGCACCCAACCCGGGCACAACGCGTTGCACGTGATGTTCGTGCGCGCGGTCTCGAGCGCGGTCACCTTCGTGAGGCCGAGCAGGCCGTGCTTCGCGGCGACGTACGCCGCCTTGCCGACCGACGCGACGTGGCCGTGCACCGACGCGATGTTGAGGATCCGTCCCCACTGCGCGATCCGCATGTGCGCGAGCGCGAGGCGCGTGGTGTGAAACGCGGCGGTGAGGTTGATCGCGAGCACCGCGTCCCAGCGATCGGGCGGGAAGTCGTCGAGGTTCGCGACGTGCTGGATCCCGGCGTTGTTGACGAGGATGTCGACGCCGCCGAATTCACTCTCGATGTACGCCATCATCGCGGCGATCTCGCCGGCCTTCGCGAGATCCGCGCCGTGATAGCCGACCCGTGCGGCGCCGAGCGCGCGGCGTGCCGGGTCGACCTCACCGAACCCGTTGAGCACGATGTTCGCGCCCTGTTCGGCGAGCGCGATCGCGATGCCGAGCCCGATGCCGCTCGTCGAGCCGGTGACGAGCGCGGTCTTGCCGTGCAGACTCATGGTGCCTCGTGACCGCGGATGAAGTCGCGAACCTCGGGATAGATCGAATCGCGCCATCGCGATCCGGAGAACAAGCCGTAGTGACCGCAGCCCTCGGCGACGAGGTGCCGGCGCGCCGGCACGTTCGTGCACAACTCGTGCGCCGCTTCGGTCTGACCGAGCCCCGAGATATCGTCGAGCTCGCCTTCGATCGTGAACAGCGGTGTCGCCGTGATCTTCGCCGGCTCGACCAGCTCACCCGCGACGCGCCACGTGCCACGCGCGAGCGCGAACTCCTGGAACACGACGCGCACGGTGTCGAGGTAGTAGTCCGCGTCCATGTCGAGCACGGCGTTGTACTCGTCGTAAAACTTCTCGTGGAGCTCGACGCCAGCGGTGTTGCCGCGCAGTTGATCGAGCCAGTACGTCCAGTACGCACGCGCGTGCTTGTCGGGATTCATCATCACGAACGCGGCGAGCTGCAGGAAACCGGGATACACGCGACGGCCACGGCCCGCGTAGCCCTCGGGTACGCGATGGATCATGGTCGCCTCGAACCACGCGATCGGATGATCGGTCGCGAGCTTGTCGACGACGGTCGGGCTGCGCCGCGCATCGACCGGACCGCCCATCAGCGTCAGCGATCGCGGGGTGGCTTCGCCGGCGGCGGCGGACAGCGCGACCGCCGCGAGCGCCGGCACGGTCGGCTGGCACACGGCGACGACATGCAGGCACGCCGCATCGAGATGACGGATGAACGCGCGCAGCTCGGTGACGTAATCGGCGAGCGAGAAGCTGCCGTGCTCGAGGGCCACGTCGCGCGCATCGGTCCACTCGGTGATGAACACGTCGTGATCGACGAGCAGCGCCGCGACCGTGTCGCGCACGAGCGTCGCGTGATGGCCCGACAGCGGCGCGACGACCAACACGCGAGGTAATCCGGAGCGCGGTTGCCGGAAGTGGATCAGCCGGCAGAACGGGCGGGTGATCATGACCTCTTCCATGACCAGTCCAAACGCCGGTTTCGGGTAGACCTTCGTGATGCGGTGCAACAAAGACGCTTGAGCCCGGATGAGCGCCACGGGAGAGCGGCGTAACGCCTCGGTCCACGAGGCCATCACATCGAAAGTAAAGCGTTGTAGATCGTGAAAAGGGTACAGCATTCGGCGCCTGAGCGGAGCATGCGTCGAATCCCTGATTTGTGCAATGCAACATTTACAGACAATATAACTAGCTGATTTTACATATTGTCAGTATTGCACTGCATTCGCTGAACGGATGTTAGGGAGGTGCAGCTCGATGCGCAGCTCTCTCCTTTAGAATGGAGGGATGCGATTTGTTCTAGGGTTGTGGATCGCACTTGTCCTCGCTGCACCTGGAGCGCACGCGCAGGGTGTCACCGCGCGGTTTCAGACGACCTCCGCGGGCGGTCCCTACGCCCCGCGCAACGTCACGGTCGTGTGGATCGAAGACAGCAACGGCAACTTCGTGAAGACGATGGGGCGCTGGGCCGGGCAGCGAAAGAACTATCTCGTCGCGTGGACGGCGAAGGCGGGCGCGAACGACGCCGACGCGGTGAGCGGCGCGACGCTCGGCGATCACGTCAACTTCATCCAGGCGACGTGGAACCTCCAGGACCGGAACAACACGGTCGTCCCCGACGGCACGTACACGATCAAGATGGAGATGGCCGATTCGGATTCCGGAACCACGACCGCGAATCACGAGGGCACGTTCACGTTCGTGAAGAGTGCGACCCCGCAGATCCAGACCGGCCTCTCGAACGGCGGCTTCATCAACGCCACGCTCTCGTATGCGGCGGCGACGGGATGCGGCAACAGTGTCGTCGATCCAGGCGAGACCTGCGATCCGCCGGGCTCGTGTCCGACCGCGTGTGACCCCAGCGCCAACCAGTGCATGCCGAACGTACTCGTCGGCAGCTCGGCGAGCTGCACGGCGCAGTGTCAGGTCCAACTGCTGACGGCGTGTGCGAACGACGATGGCTGTTGCCCGACCGGCTGCACCACCGCGAACGACAACGACTGCGGCAATCCCAACAGCAGTACGCCTGGCGGCGGCAACGCGAGCGAGGACAACAGCGTGCAAGGTGGCTGCGCGACCACGTCGAACACCTCGCTACTCGGCTTGCTCGCCGGCGCCGCGCTGTTCGTGCTACCCCGTCGTCGCAAATGACGAAGCTCGATTTCGGGGCGTTCGTGCTCGGCGGCAACGTGTTCGGCTGGACGGTGCAACGCGAAGAAGCGTTTCACCTGCTCGACGCGTTCCTCGATCACGGCGGTCGCATGATCGATACCTCCGATTCCTATCCGCCCGGCGGTGAAGGCGGCGGCTCGGAGACGATCATCGGCGAATGGATCGCGTCGCGCGGCCATCGCGAGCGCGTGATGATCGCGACGAAGGTCGCGAAGTGGCCGAAGCAACCCGGACTGTCGCCCGCGAACATCGCGAGCGCGGTCGAGGGCTCGCTGCGCCGGCTGCGTACCGATCACATCGATCTGTACTACGCGCACGAGGACGATCCGAACGTCGAACAGGCCGAGTACGTCGAGGCGTTCGATCACCTGCGTCGCGATGGCAAGGTCCGCATGGTCGGCGCTTCGAACTTCACGGCGGAGCGGCTCGCGTCGTCGCTAGTGGTCGCGCGCGCGAACGGCTTGCGCGGGTTCGAGATCTCGCAGGATCACTGGAACCTCGTCGAGCGCGGCTTCGAGCGCACGCTGCTTCCGGTGATCGAGCGCGAGGGGTTGAAGGAGCTGCCGTTCTTCTCGCTCGCGATGGGCTTTCTCACCGGCAAGTACCGACCGGGGACGAAGGTCGAGTCGGTGCGCAGCGCGCGCGCCGGCAAGTACCTCGACCAGCACAAGAACGTCAGGCTGCTGCACGCGCTCGACGAGCTTGCCGAGACCCACAAGGCGTCGGTCGCGGCGATCTCGCTCGCGTGGTTGAAGGCGCACGCGGTGTGCGGCGCGCCGATCGCGAGTGCGCGCACGCCGGTGCAACTGCGCGCGCTGTTCGAGTCGGGAACCGTGAAGCTCGCGCCGGCCGAGGTCGCGAAGCTGTCGGCGATCACCGCGTAGCGAGGGCGTGCAGTGCCCGTGTAAAGGTGCACGGTGGCTCGGAAATTGTATTTCGGGAAGATCGGGGACCGCCGGCGTTTAGTCTGGGTATGGCTCTCGCGCTCTCCCTGTTGCCGTGGCACTGTCCGCCAGCGGTGCCCGAGAGTGTGCGGGTTTTTTCGGCGGCGGTACGAGAGCACGAGCAGGCTCTCCTCTCCATCGCGCGCAAGTTGTGCGGCAATTCCGACGATGCGCGGGATCTGGTCCACGACACCTACGAGCGCGCGCTCCGCGGTTGGGATCGCTATGACGAACAAGGCAACGCACGGGCGTGGCTCGTCGCGATCCTGCACAACTTGTTCATCGATCATTGCCGCAAGCAGCGGCGGCGCCCGCAGAGCCAGGAGCTCGACACCGTCGAGCTCGCGCAGCCCGAGCCGGTCGCGCCCGCGCAGTGGACGCGGCTCGACGAGAGCCAGGTCGCGCGTGCTCTCGGCACGCTCGGGATCGATTTTCGCCGCGTCTACGAGCTCCACGCGCAAGGCAAGTCCTACGAAGAGATCGCGAGCGAGCTGAGGATCGCGAAGGCGACGGTCGGAACGCGACTCTTGCGCGCGCGTCAGAAGCTGCGCGACCAACTCCAACGCGAGCTCGATCAGTGACGACCACCGAAGTTCATCCCGAGCTCGAACAGACCCACGCGCTCGCCGACGGCGAGCTCGGCGGTGCGGCGCTCGAGTCCGCGCAAGACCATCTCGCGACGTGCGAGCGCTGCCAGGCCGAGCTCGCCGACATCATGCAACTCTCGGCGATGCCGTTGCCCTCGATCCGCGCCGGCGTCACGCCGCTCGCGTGGTACCGGCGGCGCTCGACGCAGATCGCCGGTGTGGTCGTCGCGGCGGCCGCGGCGACCGTGCTGTATCTCGGCACGCGCGACCACGCGATCACGCCGCCACCGCCGGCGAAGATCGCGCTCGCGAACACGCGCTCGATGGAAGCGCGGCTGTCGTGGCAAGGCGCCTCGGGCTATCGCGAGTACTCGGTGCTGCGCGGCGCGACCAGCGCGAAGGAACCGATCTCGCTCGCCGCGATGGCCGACCTCGAGAAGTCGGGCGACCTCCACGGCGTCGGCGCGCTCGCGTTGCTCGGCGGTGACCTCGAGCAGGCGAAGAAGTACCTCGCGCTCGCCGGTGAATCGCCCGAGGTGCTCGCGGATCACGCCGCGCTCGAGCTCCAGCTCGGCGAGCCCGACAAGGCGCTGATGTATGCCGACAGCGCGCTCGCGAAGGCGCCCGAGACCACGGTCGCGACGTGGAACCGCGCGCTCGCGCTGCGCGATCTCGGACTCGATCACGACGCGGCGGATGCGTTCCGCGTCGTCGCGAAGCGCAGCGAGCCAGGGTGGTCGGTCGAAGCCGGGAAGCGCGCCGACGAGCTCGAGCATGGCTTTGTCGACGCGATCCGGCTCGAGACGCGGATCTACGCGGCGGCGAAACCGCTGGCCACCACCGGCGAAGGCCTCACGCTCGACGACGCGCGCCGGATGCCGGGCGTGGCTCGCGTCGAGCTCTACGATGCGATGTTCTCGGCATCCGATGCCGCGCGCATCGCGAAGCTAACGCCCCTCGCCGACGCGATCGGCGCCGGCGAAGCGCTCGCCCACGCGAAGCCCGATTCGGTGGTCGGCAAGGCGTATCTGTCGCTGATCGTCGACGACAATCCGAATCGAGACCATGTCCTCGCGACGCTGCGCGCGGCCCACGCGAACGACGCGCTCGTGCTCGCGTTCGTCAAGCTCGGTGATCCAGACGGCATCGTGTTCGACAAGGACGCCGCCGAGCTCCGCAAGCTCGCGGCGGCGTCGCAGGATCCGTGGATCCAGCTGCTCGGTCTCGAACAGCTGGCCGCGAGCGCGCTGCGAGCTCGCGATCTGGCGGGCGCGGAGACGTCGCTGCTCGCGGGGCGAGCGATGTGCGAAGCCGGTGCCGCGAATCAGCGCTGCATGAAGATCTCGATGCTGCTCGGTCGGATGTACCTGATGTGGCAGCGGCTCCCGGAAGCGCGCGCGGCGCTCGAAGATGCGTGGAAGCGCGCGCGGGCATTGTCGGCGGGCTGGGAACAGGGCCAGATCCTCCAGCAGTTCGCGAACCTCGCGGTGCTCGCAGACGACACGGTCGGTGGTGGTCTACCGCTCGTCCGTGCGTACACCGCCGAGTGGGCATCGCGCGGCGTGCTCGAACAAAAGGAAGACCGCCGTGACAACGCGTGTGACCTCGCGCTCTGGGGCCACGAGCGGATTGCCCTGGTGCTCGTGATCCAGTTGCGGATCGACGAGGCGGCGAAGGAGCTCGCAGCCGTGACCTGCCCGTCGACCGAGGGTCGCGACGCCGCCGGGGTCGCGACCGGCTTGTTCATCCGGTCCGAGGTCCTTCACCTCGCCGGGACGCCGGCGCAGATCGAGGCGCTGCGCAAGGACATCGCCGCTGCGCGCAGCGACGCGCGCCTCGCCGGCGAGCGCCCGCTCCTCGATGTCGCCGAGGGTCGCGCGATCATCACCAGCGATCCCGGGCATGGCGAAGCGCTGCTCCGCCAGGCGATCGTGGAAGCCGCACGTGACCCGAACAGTGACAACGCGAGCCGAGCCGCCGGGGGTGCGTACGCGACTCTCGCGGTGACCGCCGCCAAGCGCGGCGACGGCGACGGCGCCCTCGCGGTGCTCGGCGAAGAGCTCGGCGTGACGCCTCGCAAGACCTGCGTGCTCGGTCTCGCCGTCGACGACCGCGATGTCGTGACGGTCGCGCGCGGCCCGGATGGCAACAACGTCGTCGACACGTACGAGCGCACGACCACCGAGGTCGTACCCGAGAAGGTCGTCCCCGGCCGCGTGATCACCGCGCTGCACGGCTGCCCCGATGTCGATGTGATCGCGCGACCGCCGTATCACGGGCTCTCGCGCCTGCTCCCCGACGAGGTTGCATGGCGCTATCTCACGCGCCGCGCGCATCCGGTCGGCGAGCCGAAAGGTGACTCGCTCGTGATCGCGGATGTCGAACCACCAGCGTCGCTCAAGCTGCCGCACCTCGCGACGTGGTCGCGGGCCGGCACGGTGATCACGGCGGCGGCCGCCACGCCGTCCCACGTCCTCGCCGCGATCGGGAGCGCGCGCGACGTGATCATCCACGCGCACGGTCTCGCCGATCACGGCGACGCCTCGTACCTCGCGCTGTCGCCCGACGCCGACGGTCGCTACGCGCTGACGGCCGGCGAGGTCGAGCACGCACACTTCGCGAGCAATCCGATCGTGATTCTCGCGGCGTGCGAAGCTGCCCACGCCGCTCCCGTGTTTCACGCGCGGTGGAGCCTGCCCGCCGCGTTCGTCGCCGCGGGAGCCAAGGCGGTCATTGCTCCGACCACTGCGGTGCCGGATGGGGATGCAGCTGCATTTTTCGGTGAGCTGCGGACAAGCGCCGTGGCCGGACAGAGTGCAGCGATGGTGCTGCGCGACCTCCGCAAGAAGTGGTTAACGCGTCCCAGTTCAGATTGGGTGCGCGACGTCGTCGTCTTCGAATAGAAAGGAACTCCATGATTCGCACCGTCCTCCTGGCAAGTGTTCTCGCGCTCGCTGCTGGCTGCCTCGATGAGCAGCCCACCACCGGTACGTCGGATCAAGACCTCTTGATCAAGCTGCCGCTGCCGACCTACACGAGCCTCGCGCCCGAGTGGTGGACCGCGCGGGCGATCAACAACAGCGACTACTGGGATTTCGGCACGTCGGCGACGATCGCTGCGGCACCTCCGAACTTGCAGATGACCGCGTTCATCGTCAATGGTGAAGCTGCGACCTACACTGCGGCCGGCGCCGGGACCGAAGCGACGCGCATGGTCTGGCTGATCAGCAACAGCCGCGTCTTCAAGGTCTACGAGGTCTACGTCAGCGACGTCGGGCAGATGTCGCAGATGATGCACAGCGCGTTTACCAACGTCGAGAACGGCTATGCCGCCCAGGGCTACCAGGCACCCGGCAGCTCGATCATCGTCGGCGTCGACGGCGGCGTCACCGGCGGCGGCAAGAAGGGTGGTGGTCCACCGCACGGCTTCCCGACGGCCGTGGTCCAGGCGATGGTCAACAACGCAGCCGCGGTTCGCAGCGTGATCGTCGCGATTCCGAACATCGGCGCCGGCTCGCTGGCTCCCTAAAGCGCGAGCTGCGCGTCGAGCGGGATCAAGCTCGCGAGCACCGCCGCACCGTACGCGGCCGCACGACCGGCCGCTTCGATCGGCGGATGGCCGGTCGCCAAGAAGTAGACGAGCGCGCCCGCGAAGCTATCGCCCGCGCCGTACGAGCCCACGATCGGCGAGGGTGCTGGGCTCGGTGCGAAGTGCGTGAGGCCCGCGCGGGTCTCGACGTGGCCGCCGCGCGCACCGTCGGTGAGGACGATCGCACGCGGTGGGTTCGGATAGTCCGCGAGCGTGCACGCCTCGCGCGGATCGCCGAGGCTACCGACCAGCACGTCGGCGGTGACCCCGGAGCGCACGATCGCGTCGCGCCGCCGCGCGGTGACGACGAGCAGCTTCGCGGCACGCGCGGCACGCAGCGCCTCGGGATCCTGCGCGGTGAAATACGCCGCATCGCAGGTCGCGAGCTCGTCCCACGGCAACGGATCGCTGCGCTTCGGATGGAGCGGTTCGCCGACCACGATGATCGTGCGCTGACCTCCCGGCGTCACCAGCACCAGATCGCGCGTGTGCGGTTGCGCGCGACGCGCGGCGAACACGCGAGCGCCGGTGGTCGCGAGGTTGGCTTCGACGAGCTTGCCGGCGTCGTCGTCGCCGAGCGCGGTGAACAGCAGCGTCTGCGCGGGACTTCGGAGCACTTGATAGAACGTGACGCCGCCTCCGCCGCCCAAGAAGATCTGGGGACGATCGAGGTGCACGATCTCACCGGGCGCCGGCAGCGCCGTGACCTCGCCGATCGTCACGTGCTCGACGTGACCGATCACCGCGATCTTCATGTCTGCTTCGAGAGTTGCTCGAGGCACATCCGCTTGAGCGACGTCGCGAGATCATGATCGCGCTTCGCGAGACCGAGCAGCCCCTCGACGAGCGCCGGGTGTCCGATCGTCGTCATCGCGTCGCGCAGCACCCCGAGTCCGGCCTCGGCTTCGGCGCGCTCGTTCGCGAGATGCGCCAGCGCGATCGCGACCGCGTGCTTGCAGAACTGACGCTTCACGCCGATCGGGCACGTGCATTCGTAGGCGACACCTTCGTCGCGCATCCAGATCCGGCAGGTGTAGTGCGCGCGCTGCGCCTCGGTCGGTTGGACCCGACCGCGCAGCTCGCCGCGCGCGGCCTCGACTTCGAGCACGCGCTTGCCGGTAAAACACGCCTCGCCCCGCTCGAACGTCCGCGCACCGACGATCACGGCGATCGTGTCCCGGTGCAGGATGCTCGCGATACCTCGGATCAGCACACCGCGATCCTAGCGCTGCTTCACCGCCAAATACACGACGTGGACGCGCGTCGTTCCGGAGCGATCGACCGTGACCGTGTAACCGGCGCCACGCAACCGCCGCAAGAACGCCTCGTCGGGATCCTCGGACCACACCGCGAGCACACCGCCGGGCTTGAGCGCGCGGGAGCTCCGATCGAGCGCGCCCGGACCGTAGAACCGATCGTCGCCGCGCTGGCTCGCCGCGTGGGGACCCTCGTAGAGATCGAGCAGGATCGCGTCGTAGCTGTTGCTCGCGGCCTTGCGGATCACGCGCGAGACATCGCCGTGGATGACCGTCGTGCGCGGATCCGCGACCGCATGGTTCGTCAGCACGGACAGCGGCCCGCGACACCACTGTTCGACCTCGGGGACGAGCTCGGCGACCTCGATGTGCGCGTCGGCGGGCAACGCGTCGAGCGCGGCGCGCAGCGTGTACGCCATGCCGAGCCCGCCGATCAGGATCCGCGGAGCCGGGCCTAACAGCGCACAGGCGAGCGTCGCGAGCCGCTCCTCGGATCTGCGCTCGTGGCTCGTCATCAGGATCCGGCCGCCGATCACGAGGAGAAATTCTTGGTCGCCGCGCTGGCGCAGCTCGAGCGGACCCTCGTCGGTGGCTGCGGTCGCGAGCGTCTTCCACGGCTTCATCGCCGCGCATGTTACCTTTTGCCGGCTAGTGGACAAGCAGGCGCTGAAGACCGAGCTGATCGCGCAGCTCGAAGCGACGCTCGCGACCGCGCGGATCGCGCACGCGTCGGCGATCGAAGGCTCGACGCACGAGGAAGCGCGCGCCGAGAACGACAAGGACACCCGCGGCCTCGAACAGTCGTACCTCGCGCGCGGTCAGGCGCAGCGGGTCGCCGAGCTCGAGGCGGCGGTCGGCGATGTCACTGCGCTCGCGCTGCGCACGTTCACGCCGGCCAGCGTCGTCGCGCTGAGTGCGCTGGTCACGATCGACGAGGACGATCAGCGGTTCTTGATCGCACCCGCCGGTGGTGGCTGCGTGCTCGCCGGCGGCGTGCAGGTCGTGACCCCGAGCTCGCCGCTCGGCCGCGCGCTGCTCGGCAAGGGGATCGACGACGAGGTCGAGCTCCAGCTCCCGGGCAAGCTGCGCTCGTTCGCGATCACGTCGATCGGCTAGACCCGCTCGAGGAACGCCGCGGTCGCCATCCCGCCGGCCGTACACACCCCGACGATCGCTTTGTGCTTCTGGCGCCGGCCGAGCTCCATCAGCGTCGAGCCGAGGTAGCGAATGCCCGACATGCCGTACGGATGCCCGAGCGGCACCGCACCACCGTTGACGTTCGTGATGTCCCACGGCGTCTCGAGCTGGGCTTGGTTGTAGAGCGACGTCACCGCGTACGCCTCGTGGAGCTCCCACAGATCGATGTCGGCTTTGTGGATCGCGTGGTGCTTGATCAACTTGTCGATCGCCGGCGCGATCGCGATGCTCATCTCTTCGGGCGCCACCGCCGAGAGCTGCATGCCGCGGAACAGACCGAGGATCGGCAGGCCGCGCCGCGCCGCTTCGTCGGCCGCCATCATCACCACTGCGGCCGCACCGTCGGAGAGCTGCGACGCGTTGCCCGCGGTCGTGGTGCCGCCGGGAAACACCGGCTTCAACGCGGCGAGCGCTTCGAGCGTGGTGTCCGGGCGCGGACCCTCGTCGTGATCGAGCGTGACCTCTTGATCGTGCGACGCCTTGGTCACCTTGTCGGTGACCTTCATCGTCGTGGTGAACGGCAGGATCTCCTCGGCGTACACGCCGCGCTTCGCCGCCGCCGCGACGCGCTGCTGGCTCTGCAGCACGTACGCATCTTGCTGCTCGCGCGTGATGTTGTACTTCTTCGCGACGAAGTCCGCGGTCTGATTCATCGTCCACCACACCGCCGGCATGCGCTGCTGGAGCGGTGCGTAGAAGAAGTTGTTCAAGTTGAGATGGAACTGGACGAGGCTGATACTCTCGACGCCACCGGCGATCACGCACGTCGCTTCGCCGGTCGCGATCCGATTCGCCGCGATCGACGCCGCTGACAACCCCGAGCCGCAATAGCGATTGATCGTCATGCCCGGCACGGCATCGCCAAAGCCGGCTTCGAGCGCCGCGTTGCGCGCGACGTTGTGACCGGTCGCGCCCTCGGGCAAGCCGCAGCCGATCACGACATCCTCGATCTCGCCCGCTTCGATCTTCGCGCGCGCGACCGCGCCCTTCATCACGTGCGCCGTCATCGCGATGCCGTGGGTCTGGTTGAGCGCACCGCGCTGCGCCTTTGCGATGCCGGTTCGACCGTAGGAAACGACCGCGACGTCTCTCATGCACGAAGCTTCGCACGGAACGCCACACCGTCGTGATCGACCTCGTACATCGTCGCGTTGTCGACGAGCGGGATGGTCGTGCCGAGCAGCTCCATCAACCACAGTCGCATCACGCCGCCGTGCGACACGACCAGCGTCGTGCCATCGCCGACCACGCGCAACAGCGCGCGTTGGATGCGCGCCGTCGCCTCGGCGCGAGGCTCGGCCCCCGGTGGATGCGAGGTCTGTGCGACCCAATCGCGCCACGCGTCGGGATGATTCGCGGCGCACTCGTCGCGCGTCAGCCCTTCGAACACCCCGAACCGGCGCTCGCGCAACTCCGGATCGACCTCGGGCGGTGGCAGTCCGAGCTCGGTCGCTACGATCGCCGCGGTCTCGCGCGCACGTGCGAGATCACTCGACCACACGCGCGTCACCCCGGCATCGCGCACGGCCTCGGCGAGCGACCGCGCTTGGTCGCGCCCCGTCGGGTCGAGCTCGATGTCGGTGTGGCCCTGCAACTTTCCCAGGGCATTCCACGCGGTCTGACCGTGACGAGCGAGCAAGATCCGGCGCACGTCGCACCGTAGCAGTTCACATGGCGTCATCGACGTAAGTGACACAACGTCGCAGGGGCAGCTTGCCTGTCGCGCGCGCGCCGGGAAGTGTTACACCGCCAGAGCATGACAACCGCCGGCCTCGGGCTCGTGATCGGCTTCGCGCTCGTCGTGGCGGCCACGCTGTGGTTCGCGACTCGAGCGGTCGGAGCCGCGTCACCGCGAGCGAAGCTGCCGTTCTTGCTCGGCGCGCTGGCGTGGCTCGCGATCCTCGGGGTGCTCGCGGATCGCGGGTTCTTCCTCGAGACCACGGCTTCGCCACCGCACTTGATCGTGGCGGTCGGACCGCCGCTCCTCGCGATCCTGGTGATGTTCGTCGCCGGCCGCCGGTTCGTCGAGCGATTGCCACTGCAGACCCTGACCTATCTCCACCTCGTGCGCGCCGGCGTCGGGTTCGTGCTGTTCGGCCTCGCGATGTCGAAGCTGGTGCCGATCGACATGACGTTCGCCGGTCACAACTTCGATATCGCGATCGGGTTCACCGCGCCGGTGCTCGGCAACCTCGCGTTCCTCGAACCGACGCCCGCGCGCAAGCCGCTGCTCGTGTGGAACGTGATCGCGCTCGGCTTCCTCGTCTACGTCGTGGTCGTCGCCGTGCTGTCCGCGCCGCTGCCGTTTCAACAGTTCAACTTCGATCGCCCGAACATCGCGATCCTGCAGTTCCCGTTCGTCTGGCTGCCGGGGTTCGTCGTCCCGATCGTGCTCGCGTCCCATCTGGTGGCGTTCCGCCGCCTGCTCCCGCGCAGTTGAACCGTGTTTATCGATGCGACTTCGGGGGCGAGCGCTCCTCTGGTCGACATGATGACGCGTAACGAGTTTCTTCGAACGGCGCTGGGCTTTGGTGCGGTCGTGGTCGGTGCAGGGTTGGCGGCGGCGTGCTCGGCCGATGATCAGCAACAACCGGCCCCCGACGCGCACAGCGGATCGGGATCGGGATCGGGATCGGGATCGGGATCGGGATCGGGCTCGGGCTCGGGCTCGGGCTCGGGCTCGGCCGCGGGCAATTGCCTCGCGAACGGCACGACCTCGGCGATCGCCGGCAATCACGGCCACGTGATCACGGTGACCAAGGACGACATCACGGCCGGCGTCGACAAGGACTATCACATCATGGGTGCCGCGACCCACGACCACGTCGTGACCATCACCGCGGCGCAGTTCGCGATGCTCGCGCTGAACACCAACATCTCGGAGACGTCGACGACGACCAACCTCCACGACCACGTCATCACGATCAACTGCGCTTAGCGCGCGGCAAACCGGGTAGCCTCGCGCTCGCGCGTGGCGATCGAAGACGAATGGCTCGGCGGTTGGGACGACACGCCCGGCATCGTCTCGGTGTGGGCGGAACCGGATGGCCACGTCATCGTGTGGCGGCGCGTCGCCGGTGGGCTGGTGCGCGAGGACGAGCACTTTCGTCCGTGGATCGTGGTCGCCCACGCCGACGATGTTCGCCACGATCCGCGGATCGCCGTGCGCGAGCTCGAGGGCGAAGGCGCGCTGCGCTGGTTGGCGCGCGCCGATGATCTGCCGACGCTGACCCGGGCGGCGCTCGCGGGGGCCGCGCGGCGGTTGGGCCACGAGCTCGGTCACGTGCGCGACCTCGGTGACGACGTCATCGTGCTCGCGCCCGAGGAGCAGTACCTGTGCGCCTCGGGCCGGACGTATTTCCGCGGCCTCGCGTTCGACGAGCTGCGCCGCATGCAGGTCGACCTCGAGACCACCGGGCTCGAGCCCGCGCACGATCGGATCTTTCTGATCGCGACGCGCGATCCGGACGGCGCGATCGAGCTGCTCGAGGACGATGACGAAGCCGCGCTGCTCGCGAAGCTGGTCACGAAGGTCCGCGCGTGCGATCCGGATGTGATCGAGAACCACAACCTGCACGGCTTCGACCTGGGCTTTCTCGAACGGCGCGCGGATCGGCTGCGCGTTCCGCTCGAGCTCGGGCGGTTGCCGGGACCGTTGCGCCAGCGCGGTGCACGGCGTGGGATCGCCGCCGGCCAGCGCAAGGTCCGGTTGATCGCCCCGGGTCGCGAGCTGATCGACACGATGGATGCGGTGATGAGGCACGACTTCGCGACGCGCGAGCTGCCGGGCCACGGCTTGAAGGCGGTCGCGAAGGCGCTCGGGATCGCGGCGGATGATCGCGAGCTCGTGCGCGGCGATCAGATCCACGCGGTGTACCTGCGCGATCCGGATCGCGTGCGGCGCTACGCGAGCGCTGATGTCGAGGAGGTCGCGCATCTCTCGCGCATGCTCGGTGGCGCGGCATTCGCTCTCGCGACGATGGCCCCGCGTCGTTACGAGCGGCTCGCCGATGCCGGCGCGGCGACCGGCGTGCTCGATCCGCTGCTCGTGCGCGCGTACCTGCGCTCCGGAGCCGCGATCCCACGGCCGACGATCAGCGACGGCACCGAGCACAACGGCGCCGCGCTTCATCTCTATGCCGCGGGCGTCGCGCGCCGTGTCGTCAAGGCGGATGTCGCGAGCCTGTATCCGTCGCTGATGCGGTCGTTTCGGATCGGACCCGCGCGCGATCGCCTGAACGTCTTGCTCGCCGTGGTCGATCGCCTGGTCGAGCGCCGGCTCGCCGCGAAGGCCGCCGCGAAGCTCGCACCCGCGGGCTCGACCGAGCGCCACACCCACGAGGCGATGTCGGCGGCGATGAAGCTCGTCGTCAACTCCGCGTACGGCTACCTCGCGGCGCCCGGGCTGACCCGGTTCGCAGATGTCCACGCGGCGAACGAGGTGACGCGCCGAGGCCGCGAGATCTTGGAGGTGATGTGCACGCAGCTCGCGGCGCGCGGTGTCACGCTGCTCGAAGCCGATACCGATGGCGTGTACTTCGCGGTGCCCGACGCGTGGAGCGAGGCCGACGAGCGCCGTGTCGTCACCGAGGTCGGCGCGCTGCTCCCGCCGATGGTGCATCTCGAATACGAAGGGCGCTACGCGGCGATGCTGTCGCACGAGCCGAAGAACTACGCGCTGCTCGGCTACGACGGCAAGCTCGTGCTGCGCGGCGTCGCGTTTCGATCGTCGCGCGCCGAGCCGTTCGGCGAGGTGTTCCTGCGCACCGCGGTCGCGCACTTGCTCGAGGGCAACGTCGCCGGCGTGCACCGCGCGTATCTCGCGGCGATCACGGCGCTGCGCACGCGCACGTTGTCGACGTTCGACGTGTCATCGCGCGTGCGGCTGACGAAGCGGCCCGAGGAATATCTCGCCGTGCGCGAAGCGCGGCGCGAGCTGACCTACGAGGCGATGTTGGCGTCGGGGCGCACGGCGTGGAGCGTCGGCGATCGTGTGCGGGTGTATCGCACCGTCGGTGGCGGTGCGAATGTCGTGGCCGATCCGGACGACGACACGATCGCGGTGCAGGTCTCGGATCCGCGCGACTACGACGTCGAGCACTACGTGCGACTGCTCCGCGACACCTATGCGTCACGCCTCGCGCGCGCGTTTAGCCCCGACGATTTCGCGACGCTGTTCGACGACCCGGACCAACTATCACTGTTCGGTAAGCCAGTTAGCGAGATCCACCCGGTGCTTGTCCGCATGCCGTGACAAGTCGCGACGAAGGATTGCGACTCGTCGGAGAACCTGGTGCGTTGCACCGAGGATGAAGACCACGACCTTCGCGTTGCTCGCCGCGCTCGGCCTCACGGGCGGCCTCACGGGCGCCTTCACCGGTTGCAAGAGCAAGGGAGGTGGCGACCTCCGAGCTCGGGCGAGCGAACTGTCACCGGCGCCCGCTGCAGGCTCGGCGGCCGCGGCGCGAGCCGAGGACGGCACCAGGAAGGGCGTCGAGGCCAAGCATGTCGATACGCGCAAGGTGATCCGCACCGGTCGGATCGATCTCACGGTCGCGAGCTACGACGAAGCGCGCGCGCAGCTCGACGCGATGGTGCTGAGCGCCGGTGGCTACATCGACTCGACGCTGGTCGACCGCCACGGCACGACGAACTCCGCGGTGATCGTGATCCGGATCCCGGCCGATGCGTTCACTGGCGTGCTCCCCGGTCTGCGCCAGCTCGGCGACATCACGAACGAGACCACGAGCGCCGCGGACATCACCGATCAGTTCGTCGATACCGAGGCGCAGCTCGCGAGCGCGCAGCAACTCGAGAAGCGGTTGCTCGAGCTCGCGACGGCGAAGAACGGCACGCTCGATCAAGTGCTCACCGTCGAGCGCGAGCTCGCTCGGGTGCGCGGCGAGATCGAGAGCTATCAAGGTCACCTGAAGCAGTGGGGCGATCAGGTGTCGCTGTCGACGCTGACGATCACGATGTCGACGCGGTCGGCGCCGGTCGCGGTCGCCGTGGTCGTGGCACCGACGCTCGGCTCGAAGACGTCCGAATCCTTTCACAGCTCGATCGGCGCGCTGCGCGACCTCGCGGCGTGGCTGCTGATCAACGGCGTCGCGCTGGTGCCGTGGCTGCTGTTCCTCGTCCCCGCCGGCCTCGGGATCCAGCGCTGGGCCCGCCGCCATCGCCGGATCCCGGTCGCGATCGTCAACCCGCCAGCGCAGTCGTGAGGAACTGCGCGATCCGCGCGTGGACCTCGGCCGGGTGCGTGCGATGCGGCGAGTGCCCCGCGCCGGCGACGAGCATCGTCTCGCTCGCCACGCGCCGCGCGATCGCTTCGACCTGCGCGATCGTGCCGTACTCGTCGACCTCGCCTTGCACGATCAACACCGGCGCCTCGATCCGCGGCAGGTACGCCTCGATGTTCCACGCGCGAAACGCCGGATCGAGCCACGCGCGATTCCACCCCCAGAACGCGCCGTCGACATCCGCGTGGTGGCGCGCGAGCTTCGGTCGCAGCTCGGCGTACGCGTCGCGCGCCTGCTCGATCGATCGCACCGAGACGTCCTCGACGAACACGTGCGGCGCGATCAGCACGAGCGCTCGCGGCTTGACCACACCCGCGGCGATGATCGCGATCGATGCGCCGTCGCTGTGGCCGATCAGGATCGGATCGCGCACACCTTCGGCCGCGAGGAGCTCCGGGAGCCGCGCGGCCTCGTCGTGCATGTACGTCAGCGGTCGGGGCACCGCGACCGGATCCGACGTGCCGTAGCCCTGGCGCGCGTACACGAACGCCGGCCGCCCGGTGAGCGCGGCGATCGCCGCCGGCGTCTCGCGCCACTGCGTGATCGATCCCAGGCCCTCGTGCAGGAACACGAGCTCGGGTCCGCCGTCGCGCACGCCGATCCACACGCGCTCGATCATGTCGTCTCCGCGCTTCCGGCGCTCATCGCAGCTTGAACCGCTGGATCTTCCCCGTCGCGGTTTTCGGCAGCTCGATCACCATCTCGACCCAGCGCGGATACTTGTACGCGGCCAACCGATCGCGCACGAACGCCTTGAGCTCGTCGGCGGTCGCGTTGCCACCGGCGCGCAGCACGACGAACGCCTTCGGCTTGGTCAGCCCGTCCTTGTCGTCGTGACCGACCACCGCGCACTCGAGCACCGCCGGATGCGCCGCGAGCGCGCTCTCGACCTCGAACGGCGACACCCAGATCCCACCGACCTTCAACATGTCGTCGGCGCGACCGCAGTACGTCCACGTGCCGTCGAGGTTGTGCAGATACTGATCACCGGTCCGCGTCCACGGTCCGTGAAACGTCCCGAGCGAACGCGTGCGATCCGCCCAGTAGCCGATCGCGGTCGACGGTCCACGCACCCACAGCGCGCCCTCGGAGCCCGGCGGCAACACGCTGCCATCGTCGCCGCGGAGCTCGAGCTCGTAGCCCGGGACCGGTCGGCCGGTCGTGCCGTACGTGATGTCGCCCGGGCGATTGCTGAGGAAGATGTGCAGCATCTCCGTCGAGCCGATGCCGTCGAGGATCTCGGTGCCGGCGCGCTCCTTCCAGCGCTCGCTGATGTGTTTCGGCAACGCCTCGCCCGCCGACGTCGAGATCCGCAGCGCCGGCAGCGCCTCGCGCGTCCACGCCGGGTCGGCGAGCAACTGCGCGAACAGCGTCGGCACGCCGCCGAACACGGTCGGCCGGTGCTCCTTCATCACGCGCAACACGGTCGCGGGCGTCGGCCGCTCCGCGCACAGCACCGCGGTCGCGCCGGCGGCGAACGGAAACGTCAGCGCGTTGCCGAGGCCGTACGCGAAGAACAACTTCGCCGCGGAGTACACGACGTCGTCGGGCCGCAGCCCGAGCACCGGCAGCGCGTACAGCGCGGCGGTCCACATCAACGAGCCGTGCACGTGCATCGCGCCCTTCGGCTTGCCGGTCGAGCCCGACGAGTACAGCCAGAACGCGACGTCATCCGGCGTGGTGTCGGCGGCGTGCGTGATCGGTTCGGCTTCCTCCACGAGCACGCGCCACGACGGCGCGGCTTCGGCGGCACCGATCACGGCGACCGCGATGCCCGGGCACGCCGCGATCGCCGGCCGCAACTTGTCGTAGAGCGCGGCACTCGCGATCACCGCACGGGCGCGCGAGTCGCGCAGCATGTAGGTGTAGTCCTCCGCGGTCAGCATCGTGTTGAGCGGCACCGGCACGGCACCGAGCTTGATCGCCCCCAAGAACGCGGCGGGAAAATCGACCCCGTCGAGCATGACGAGCGCGACGCGCTGCTCGGGCTGAACGTCCATCGCCTGCAGTGCCCCGGCCGATCGGTCCGCGCGCGCCGCGAGATCGCGATACGTATAGCGACCCTCGTCATCGATGACCGCGATACGATCACCGCGGCCCTCCATGACGTGCCGATCCAGCAGGTCGACCGCCGCGTTGTACGAGCGCGGAAGCTCGACGTGCGGCGGCGTCTCGTTCCGGAGCTTCGAAAGCATGCCCGACTCTACCCCCGTCTTCGCGGCACGTCGGGTGCACACTGCCCAGCTCCGTGAACCTCCGTAGGCAAGCGTTCGCTCCGACCGGCGTGCTGTGGCGTGCAATCACGCTCGTTGTTGCAGGTCTGACACACGTTGCCTCCGCGCAGCCTGCCGAGCCGAGTGACGAACCCGTCAAGCCTGTGGTGAAGCCGCTCGCGCAACCGGCGCAGCCGAAGGTCGCGGAAGGGGAAGACAAGACCGGCACCGAAGTCGGCGTGCTGCCGCTGATCGGCGGTGACACCGACAACGGCTTCGGGGTCGGCGCGATCGGATCGATCGCGAGCTTCGACGCGACCCACACGCCCTACAAGTGGCAACTCCAGTTCGCGACGTTCATCGCGGCGAAGGACAGCATCACGAGCCCGTCGTACGAGGACGCGTTCGTCAACCTGATCGCGCCGCAGATGCTCGACCGCAAGCTCCGCCTCGAGATTCGCCCGTCGTTCACGCGCGAGACCGCGCTCCGGTTCTACGGCCTCGGCGACAACGTACAGATTCCGGCCAACACCGATCGCACGCGCGACTTCTACACGCGGCTGCATCCTCAGCTCCAGGTGCTGACGCGCTGGAAGCTCGACGCGAAGTCGCCATGGTCGGTGATCGCGGCGAGCCAATATCTCTACAATCGGGTGTCCGAAGATCCGGCGAGCACGCTCGCGATGCAGTTGCCGATGATCGATCCGAAAGCCGACACGCCGCACAGCGTGCTGCGGATCGAGACCGGTGCCGCGTACGACTCGCGCGACAGCGAGATCGCGCCGACCAGCGGCATGTTCCACACGTTCGAGATCCGGATGAGCCCGCACCTCGGTAGCGAGTTCCCGTATCAGTACGAGCAGAGCGACATCCAGTTGCGGTTCTACAAGACCGTGATGCCGAAGCGAATGGTGCTCGCGGTGCGCGTCGTCGGAGATTTCATGCTCGGCGACGTGCCGTTCTACGAGCTGTCGCGCTACGAGGACACCTCCGCGATCGGCGGCAGCCTCGGCGTGCGCGGCGTGCCGGGCTACACGTTCTACGGCAAGGTCAAGGCGTTCGCGAACGTCGAGCTCCGCACCGCGATCACGAACTTCGACTTGTTCGACAAGAAGTACAAGTTCGGCATCGCGACGTTCCTCGACGGCGGCCGGATCTGGAGCGACCTGCGCAACTCGCGCCCGGATCTCGACGGCACCGGGCTCGGGTTGCACTACGGCGTCGGCGCCGGGATCCGCCTGCAACAGGGTCGCGCGTTCCTCGTCCGCGCCGACCTCGCGTGGTCGCCCGATGCGAGCCCGATCGCCGGCTACGTCCTCGCCGACCACATCTTCTGAGCGCCCGCGCCGCTTGATGCTTCACGCGCCCGCACATCGGGTGCAGACTCGCCGGGCCATGCCCATCCTCGCTGCTCTCGCGGCGGTCGCCAGCTTCGGTAGCAACCCCGGCGCACTCGACATGTACGAGTACGTGCCCGCGGGGCTGCCGAGTGGCCGGCCGCTCGTCGTTGTCATGCATGGCTGTACGCAGAACGCGAGCGCGATGGAGTCCGCCGGCTGGGACGCGCTCGCGGATCAATTTCAATTCGGGGTGGTGTACCCGCAGCAACGCTCGGCGAATCAAGCGCTGAGCTGCTTCACGTGGTACGGCCCGACCGATATCGCGCGCACCGGCGGCGAAGCCGAATCGATCATCGAGATGGTCGATACCGAGATCGCGACGCACGGCAGCGACACCCAGCACGTCTACGTCACCGGCTTGTCGGCCGGTGCGGCGTTCACCGCCGTGATGCTCGCGGCGTATCCGGATCGGTTCGCCGCCGGCAGCATCATGTCGGGCTTGCCGTACCAATGCGCGACCGACGTCACGAGCGCGGCGAGCTGCGAGCAGATGATGGCGGCGGCGCAGAAGACGCCGCAGGCGTGGGGCGACCTCGTGCGCGGCGCGGACAGCGGTTTCGGCGGCCCGTGGCCGCGCGTCCAGATCTGGCAGGGCTCGAGCGATCAGACGGTCGCGCCCGCGAATGCGACCGAGCTCGTCAAGCAATGGACCGACGTGTGGGGGACCGATCAAACCGCCGACGCCACCGCGACGATCAGCACGGCGACGCGCACGCAGTTCACCGCCGGTGCCACGGTCGCGGTCGAGCTCTACACCGTGACCGGGATGGGCCACGCGATCGCGATCGGCACGGATCCCGAGGGCGCGTGTCCCGCGACCGCTGGTGCGTATTTCTCCGACGAGCAGATCTGTTCGACGACGCGCGCCGCCGCGTTCTTCGGGCTCACCGCCGCGACCGGAAGTGGCGCCGGGAGCGACGCGGGGAGTGATGGCGGTGGCGGTGGCGGCGGCGGTGGTGGTGGTGGTGATGGATCGAGCGGCGGCAGCGGCTGTAACGCCGGTGGCACGGCCGGGGTTGCGACGAGCCTGTGGCTGCTCGGCCTCGTTCGTCGCCGGCGAGCGTGACGAGCTTGCGCTGCGAGCGCGCCGGGGTGACGATGGATCGTCATGCGGAGGTCGGTCGCGATCGTGCTCGCTAGCTGCTCGCCTTCGAGCGGCCAGGTCGCGGTCGATGCAGCCCTCGTCGACGCGCCGGTGACCGAGGCCTCGACGGTCTATCACGGCACGTTGGATCAAACCGCGCCCGTGATGTTCGGCGGCGGCACGTACTGCACGTACTCGATCACGCTGACGTCGCTCGCGATCGACGTCACGGTGCGGCCGACCGGCGACGTCTCGGCAGCGGCGGTGCAGAACCTCAACGTCGAGGGCATCGTCGGCGCGTGCCCGTACACGCCGTCGCCCCCGACGATCGCGACGTACATGCTCGCGTCGGCCAAGCCGATTCCGAACGGCACGGCGCTCGAGCTCGCCGGCGATCCGGCGAACACGCCAAAGGTCACGCTGACGATCGACATGCTCGCGGCCGGTGTCGATCAAGCCGTCACCGCGACGTTTCACCGTACCGATCAAGCCGCGGTGTTGAACTGGACGGTCACGGCGCAGCTCACGCTCGCTGCCCCGTAGCGGTCAGGATCGAGTATACGAGGCGTTGATGAACCTGCTCGACGAGTGCTTCTCCGCGAACCGGCGCTGGGCCGCGGACATGACCAAAGCCGATCCGGAGTACTTCAAGCGGCTCGTGGGCCAGCAGCGCCCCGACATGTTGTGGATCGGCTGCTCGGATAGCCGGCTGCCCCCGAACGAGCTGCTCGCGCGCCCGCCCGGTGAGATCTTCGTCCATCGCAACGTCGCGAACCTGGTCGAGCACACCGACGTCAACTGCCTCTCGGTGCTGCAGTACGCGGTCGACGTGCTCGAGGTGAAGCACGTGATCGTGTGCGGTCACTACGGCTGCGGGGGCGTGCGCGCCGCACTCTCGACGCAACCGCTCGGCCTGATCGACAACTGGCTGCGCCACATCCGCGACGTCCATCTGTGGAATCGCGACGAGCTCAATCAGATCGCGGATCCCGAGTTGCGTGCGAATCGCCTCGCCGAGCTCAACGTCGAGGCGCAGGTCGCGAACGTGTGCCACACGACGATCGTCCAGGACGCATGGCGCCGCGGTCATTCGCTCACGGTCCACGGCTGGATCTACGCGGTCGCCGACGGGCTGCTCCGCGATCTCGGCATCGTCGTCGAGTCGGCCGAGCAGATTCCGCCGGAGTATCGGCTGTACTAGAGCGAATCCGCGCTCGAGAGTTGCGCGAGCGGCTCGAGGTCTTGGTCCGACCATTCGCGTCGATCAAGGCCGTGCTCGGCGCTGGGTAGTTTTGGGTTGCGAAGGCTGCTTGTCCCTGTACATTCGGCGCCTTCAACGAGGCCCCGCCAATCATGATGACCAAGTCGTTAGTCTTCACGTCATTGTTCGCTGCGGCCGTCGCAGCTCCGATCGCAGTCACGACCTCGTGTGGTCCTGCGGCTCGCGGTGATGACTTTGGCAACGGTTCGGGTCACACCGACGCGGCCAGCAACTTCGCTCCCGAGAACTGCACGGACATGATCGACAACGACGGTGACGGCCTCGTCGATTGTTCGGATCCAGATTGCTCGGGCCTCGATGGCTGCCCGGTGTGTGGTCAGGTCCAGACGCTGCAGGGGTCCGGCATCGCGCTTCCCGACGGCATCAGCTCCGGCACGACGTGCTCGACTGACGCGCAATGCTCGGGCACGCCGGCGACGCCGAACTGCGTGTTCAAGGAGTGCCACGCGTCGTACACCTCGACGCTGAACTTCGTCGGCTTCGGTCAGGGGGCGACGCTCGACGACACGACGAAGCTACTGTCGGTGTGCGCGAAGATGGAGCATAGCTACCTGCACGATATGCAGATCGAGCTGATCGCCCCCTCGGGTCAGATGGCGACGATCCATAAGTTCGAAGGCCGCATTGGACCTCAATTGAACCTCGGCATTCCCGTCGACGACGACAGCATGCCGAACGCGATCGGCACGGGCTACGACTACTGTTGGACCATGGGTCCAATGGCGACAACGACGATGTTCAACGCGCCGGGCGCGACGAATGACGGGTTCACGATTCCGGCGGGCGACTACCTACCGTATGTGCCATTCACCACTCTCCAGGGCGCGAACCTCAACGGCGTCTGGACGTTCCGGGTGACCGACCTGTACGGGAGCGATAACGGCTTCCTGATGAACTGGACGATCAACTTCGATCCGTCGCTGGTCTCGGACTGCTCCGGCCCGATCATCGAGTAAGCGTTTAGCGCTGCTCGTTGGTCCACATGCAGCGGTAGCCGCGCGCCGTCGTCGGCGCCGCCCACGACATGTTCGCCGAGTACTGATCGGTGTACGCGGTCTGGACGCCCGGCCAGCGCACGACCGTCGCTTCGACCACACCGGCGAAGTCCGACGTCAGCACGAACGCCGGGCTCGTCCCGTTCGGGAGTCCCGCGCGGATCGCCTCGGTGAGGTCGCGCTCCGACGCGAGGTGGCCACCGCTCGACGCGCAGTCGGCGATCGCGACCGACTCCGACGCGGCCGCGCGATCGGTCGAGTCGAACCACATCGTGCCGTTGCCGACGCTGGTCATGAAGCAGCCACCGGTGCACGTCGCCGGCGCGACGTACGCCGCATCGATCGGGTAGTAGATACAGCGAAACGCGGCGGTGCTCTGCTTCGCGAGCCACGTCGCCGACGGCTGGGTGCCCGCGTACTGGAACGAGAATCGCGGATCGAGCGCCGCCCAGTTGAGGACCTCGGCGTAGAACAACATCGCCGTCGGTTCGTAGCCGGTTTGATCCGCGGTCCACAGCGCGACGTTGCTGCCGTTCGGCAGGCCTTGCTGGATCAGCTCGGCGAGCTCGGCGGCGCGCGGCAAGTGGCCACCGCGCACCACACAGGCATCGTGCGCGGCGGTCCACGTCGCCGCCGCGGAGTCCATGGTCTCGCCTTTGTTCGGGCTCAGCGGGCCCGCGAACTGATTCGGGATCGTCGCGGGGTTCGGCGACAACACAGCGCTCGGTGCGGCGCAGCGAAACGGCGCCGCGGTGGTCAGCGCGATGTTCGTGTCGTTCGCGCCCGGATCCGCTGTCGTCGCGGTCCACGAGATCGCGATCGCGGTCGAGTACGTCGCGGAGTCCGCGGTCGCGATCGGTTTCCCCGAGCCGGGGAGCCCGTTGCGAATGCCCTCGATCAGCGTGCTCGCCTCGGCGAGGTGCGCGCGATCGTTGGTGCACTCCCACTCGGCCGAGCTCCGGCGCAACGCGGGCCGATCCTTCGCATCGTAGTTCTCGCTGCCGAGCGAGAAGCATTCGCTGCCCGGATCGCCGTTGCAGTGTTTGCCGGTGAACGTGTTCGGCAGCACCGCCGGGCACACGCAGCGAAAGCCGGTCGCGGTCGCCGCGGCGGCCGTCGAGGTCCCGCCGTCGCTGAGCCGCTCGGTCGCTTGATCGAGCTTGTCGATCGGCACGGCGGTCCACAGATAGCTCGTGTTGAACGGCTGGCCGACCGCGCCGGACTGCGTCGCCGACACGCGATACATCTCGGTCGCCGTCGGCAACCGCGCGCCGAACGCCTGGCAGGCCGCCTTCGCCGCATCGTACGCGAGCGCGGTGCGGTCGAGACCATCCCACTGGACGCCCCACGGATCGCCGATCGCCGACGTCAACATCGTGGCGTCGCACGGCACCTGGCACGTGCTGTCGACGCAGACATCACCGGCATCGCACGCCGTGCCGCACGCGCCGCAGTTCATCGCGTCGGTCGTGACGTCCGAGCACGTACCCGCGCACTCCAGCTGGTTCGCCGCGCAGCTCGTGCCGCACGTCGACGCGCTGCACACCTCGTCCGCGGCGCACGCGTGACCGCACGTGCCGCAATTCGCGTGATCGGTGGTCAGGTCCTCGCTGCACTGATCGCTCGAGGAGCCACAGGCCACCAGCAGTAACGCGAGGGCGCAACACCGCACCCTCGAATAGTACACCTAGGCGCGGCGACGGACGGATTCGATCAGGACGGGCGTCAGCGGCGCATCCTTCGCGAACGGGCCGACGGCGCCGGTCTTCAGCGCCTTGATCTTGTCGACGGTGTCCATGCCATCGATCACCTTGCCGAACACGGCGTAGCCCCAGCCTTGCGGGTCCTTGCCGGTGTGATCGAGGAACGCGTTGTCGGTCACGTTCACGAAGAACTGCGCTGTACCCGAATGTGGGTCCGGCGTCCGCGCCATCGCGACGGTCGCACGCAGGTTCTTCAATCCGTTGTCGGCTTCGTTCTGGACGGGCGGCTGCGTCGCCTTGCGCTCGTACTGTTCGTCGTAGCCGCCGCCTTGCACCATGAACGTCGAGATCACGCGATGGAACACCGTCCCCGCGTAGTGGTTCGCATCGACGTACGCGAGAAAGTTCTCGACCGACTTCGGCGCTTTCGCGGGATCGAGCTGGATCGAGAACGAGCCTTGGTTCGTAACAACATCGACGATGGGGTCCGCCATTGCGACCAGCCTACCGTGTAAACGAGGTCTGCGCGCCGGCCACGCGCACGAGTGATGCGGTCGCCGAGGCGACATCGAAACTGCCGGCATCGAAGCCGGGCGCGTCGGCCAGGTTGACCCCGAAGTTGGTCATCCCCGAGCCGATCGGATCGGGCGTGACGGTCGGCAACGTGAAGCTCGTCGAGCCATCGAGGATCGTGATGTCCCACAGCGGCTGCTTCGCGCGAGAGATCTGCGCGGTGACGTACGCGCCGGTGCCGGTGAACGAGAACGTCGCGCCGGCGGCGAGCGCCGTGGGTTGCGCGAGCCAGGCGGGGACGGCCGCCGACGTCGTGACGTTGTGAACGAACGCAGTCGCGTACGGTGTCGTCGCGGTGGCGTTCGGCGTCGCGAGCGCGACGACCTCGTAGTGCCCGGCCAGGTTGCCGGTCGGCGTGATCACCTTGGTCGACGTGTGGCCCGGGTTGACCGCGGGGACGGGGAACACGATCCGGCCGGCACCGCCGTCGAGCTCGAGCTCGGGAATCGCGATCGTCGTGCCGAGGCCGCCGGGCGCGGGTGGGAACGTGACCGCGAAGTTCTGCGACGCGGGGACCATCGTCAGCGCCTCGCCGGCCATGGTCTGGCCCGTGGCCATCGTCACCGTGCTACCGGCGGCGTAGCCGATCAGCGTGTACGTGTCGTCGCTGGTGTCACTCGCGGTGAACTTGGAATCACCGTCGAGGATCAGCGCGAAGTGGACCTGCGGACCGATCCGGGTGACCAGTGACCACGAACAGCTACCAGTGCCACCGCTACTCGAATCAACACACGCATCCGCGGGCGCTCCGCTGACAGTTGGTTGGACAAGTGAATTTTCCGGTGCGCTAGGATCGTTCAGGAACGAATACAGGACGACACCGAGATGGTAGTGACCCAACGGGATTGCGCCAAGGCTGTCGAACCCGGTGATCGTGCCGGTCACCGTCGCCGTCGGCACGTTGCGCGGGGTGGTCTCGAGCGGCACCGTGACGTTCGCGCCGGTGACTCCAACCCACGTCGCCGCGGCGTGGCCCGGCGCGCTGACGGTGATGGTGACCTTGCCGGTCAGGCTCGCATCGTTGAACGTCGCGAGGCCCGACGCATCCGTCTTGCCGGTCAGCGTGCCGACCTGGACCGCGGCGTTCGCGATCGGCGTCGCGCTGTTGTTCTCGACGGCGAACACGTGGAGCGTTCCACCGAGCGGTGCGTTCGAGACGCCGCCGGTCGCGATCAACTTGCCGTTGCCGGAGCCGTCGCTACCGGGCCCACCGTCGCCCATGACGTCGTCGCCGTTGCTCGGCCCGCAGGCCATCAAACACACCAACACGATCGCTGCTTTCATGACGCTGCTCCCTTGGTCGCGACGACCCGATAGGTATTCGAGATCTTGGCTCGTGCCCACAGCGGGCCCGTGAGGTTGTCGAACAGGATGGCGAACAGGATCAACGGCGAGCCGATCGTCCACACGACGCTGCGCCACGCACCGGCGACCAGGCCGCGCCAGCGCCACGGCAACTTGCGCGGCGGCGCGATCCGATCGAGGAACAGCCACACCGCGAAGAAGAAGTCGACGCGCTGATGCGCCTTGCCGCGATGCCACTCGACCGGCGTGAAGCCGCGCTCGCGCAGCAAGCGATCGAGGTTCGCGACCGACAGGAAGTGCAGGTGCTGGGGCTGGAACCAAGGCAGCCAGTAGCGGCGGAGCAGCTTGCCGAGCGCGAACTCGGGATCGGGGACCTCGATCAGCAGGCAGCCGTTGTCGGCGAGCGCGGTGTGCGCGGCTTTGAGCTCCTCGCGCGGGTCGATCGTGTGCTCGAGGTAGTGGCTCATCGAGACCGCGTCGTAGCGACCGGCCATCGACGGCGCGAGCTCGGTGAAGAAGCCGCGATACGCGGTGTCGACCCAGCCGCGGCGCTTGGCTTCGTCGATCGATTCGCTGAGATCGAGGCCGTCGAACGCGGTGTTCGGGAGCTCGCCGCGGGCCGCGACGCAGAAGTGGCCGTGCCCGGCACCGACGTCGAGCCAGCGCTGCGGCGGCGCGACCGCGCGGACCATCGCGAGGCGATCGAGGTACGGCTGCTTGCCGAACCCGAAGATGAACTCCATGCCGGCTTCGCCGAGGCCGTCGTAAAAGTCCTTGTAGTAGAAGTCGAGACCGGCGAACGACAGCCGCGGATTCTGGAACAGGTGGCGGCACGCGCGGCAGCGCTCGATCGAGAACGTGCCGGGTTTGTGCTGGAACAGATCGCCGTGGCGGAGGTGGAGCGCGAGATCCTTCGAGTCGCACAGCGGGCAGGTCTCGCGACGAGGATCGTAGAGCCGTGCCAGGCCTTGGCCGAGCAACGCATCGTACTCGGGACGCTTCGCGGCGGCCTCGGCGGCCGACGGGCGCGGTGACAGCAGCGTGCGCGCGAGCACGTAGAGCTCGATCGGAGCGCGCAGGATCGTGAACGGGATCAGATCGGTCGAGCGCACGCCGGTGCCGGCGAGTGCGATCAGCGGTTGCAGTTGCCAGGCGGCGAGCGCGACGAGGCCGGCGATCGGCGCGAGCCACAGGCCGAGGCCGATCAGCGCCCACATCACGACGAGTATGCCGAGCGCGAGCGGCGTCGACGGGCCGAGCACGACGAACAGGAGCTCGTAGCGCTTGGCCAGGTCCTGCGCGCGTGCGCGTTCGTGCGGTGCGACCACGGCGTCGGCGCGGCCGTAGTGCTTGAGGTTCGCGGCGAGCTTCGACAGCTCGACGTCGTTGGTCGGGGTCGTCGCACGCGCGCGCTCCGCGACCTCGTCGGAGACGACGATCGCATGCCCGGCGGTGCGCCCGGGACCGATGCGATCCGCGCGATAGACGACCGGGTCGACGAGCTGCGCGAACGCGAGCGCGCGCATCGCTCCGAGGTTGCGCGGCACGAGATCGAGGAGCGCGAGCTGGTGGTCGCGGGCATAGGCGGCGGCCGCGCGCAGGGTCTCGAGTTTGACCTCGACGCCCGGTGCGGCGAACACCCGATAGCCGGTCGGCGGTGCGTCGCTGTCGGCCAGCACCGCGAGCTTGCCGAGCCGGCCGCGCATGCGGATCGAATCGAGGACGAGGATCGCGACGAGTAGATAACAGACGTAGCTCATCGCGCTCCCAACGTTTCCAGGTGCGTCGCCGCGGTGGTGGCACCACCGGCAGCCGTGAACGAAGCGCGAACGCGACAGGCGGCGGTGCGCAGCGCCGGATCGGTGAGCGCGCGCGACACCGCGTCGCGGAGCTCGGGCGCCTGCACGCGGCCGAACTTGATCCGGATCCCCGCGCCGGCCGCGACGACCTGATCGGCGACGATCGGTTGATCGTCCTTGATCGGCGCGATCACGAGCGGGAGGCCATGAGCGAGCGCCTCGCAGGTCGTGTTGTGGCCGCCGTGGCACACGACCGCATCGACGCGCGACAGCAGCGCGAGCTGCGGCACGTACGCGCGCACGAGGAAGTTCGCGGGCGTGCGCGGCACGAGCTCGGGCGGTGCGACGAGGATCACCCGATACGGTTGATCGGCGAGCGCCTCGACGGTGACCTCGTAGAACCGGCCAGAGGCCTCGGCGTTGACCGTGCCCATCGACACCAGGACGCACGGACGGGTGAGCTGCTCGAACGGAAACGCGGCGGTCTCCGGACGATCCGCGATCGACGGGCCGACGAGCTTGTAGTGCGCGGGGAACGGCGCCGGCAGCAACGCCGAGGTCGTGAACGCGAGCACGAGCTGCGGCGATCGCTCGCCGGCGCGCGGCAAGCCTGCCTCGGCTTCGAGGCCGCCGATCAGATCGTCGAACCAGCGTTGGACCTGGGGCAGCGCCGCGAGCGGCTCGCTGATCCCGGCGGACGTGGTCGCGAGCGTCGCCCACGGAATGCCGCGCATGCGCGCGACGAGCCCACCGGCGACGGCCTGTTGATCGACGCAGATCACGTCGGGCGCGAACTCGGTGACCGCCGCCTCGATCCCCGGGCGCATCGAGCGCGCGAGCGGCACGAGGAAGTCTTCCCACAGGAACTTCAACGCGGCCGCACCGCGCGACGTCGCGGCCTTGTCACGCACCGCGGCGGCGTGATCGGCATCGACGCGCTCGGGCAGCGGGAACAACCGCGCGCCGGCCGGCAGCAGCGGCCGGACCTTGCCGGGGTGCGCGACCCACGCGACGTCGTGGCCGCGCGCCTCGAGCACGCGCGCGACCGAGATCGTCGGGTTGACGTGGCCGGTCAGCGGCGGCACGACGAACAAGAACTTCACGCCGCACCTCGCACGAACGCGATCACGCGCGACTTGACGTCCGCGGTCGCTTCCCACAGCACCGAGTGCGAACAGCCGGGGAGCAGTTGCAGCGTCGTGGTCGGGACGTCGCGCGCGAGGCCCTCGCCGTGCGAGCGCACGTCCGAGCTCTCGCCGTAGATCGCGAGGATCGGGCACGTGATCCGCTGTAGCTCGATCGCGGGTGACTCGCGCAGATCGGCGACCAGCGACGTGTGCTCGACCAGCGCCTCGGCGGCGGCGGCGAGCCGGTTGCGCTTGCGCTCGCTGTGGCGACCGAGCCAGCTCTGGAACGAGCTCGCGATCTTC
>JBDTJY010000063.1:0-51453 GCA_039935615.1 Kofleriaceae bacterium | reverse complement strand
CGGTTGAGACCGTAGTTCAACGAGCTCCGCGCGAACCCGATGATCGACTCGTCGAGGTTGTACATGCCCATCGCGACGCCGCCGGCGGGGAAGTCGAACACCTTGTACTCGGTGGCCTTGCCGCCGTCTTTCGGCGTGAACGTCATGGTCAACGTGCCGGCGCCCGGGACGACGAAGTCGGTCGCCTTGTACTGATCGCCGAACGCGTGGCGGCCGATCACGATCGGACGAGTCCAACCGGGAACCAGCCGCGGCACGTTCTTGCAGATGATCGGCTCGCGAAAGATCGTGCCGCCGACGATGTTGCGGATCGTGCCGTTCGGCGACTTCCACATCTCCTTCAGCGAGAACTCTTTGACCCGCGCTTCGTCCGGCGTGATCGTCGCGCACTTGACCGCGACGCCGTACTTCTTCGTCGCGTTCGCCGAATCGATCGTGATCTGGTCGTCGGTCTTGTCGCGGCTCTCGATCCCGAGATCGAAGTACTTCAGATCGAGCTCGAGGTACGGGAGGATCAGCTTGTCCTTGATGAACTTCCAGATGATGCGGGTCATCTCGTCGCCGTCCATCTCGACGACGGGGTTCTTCACCTTGATCTTTGGCATTGCCGGCGGGTTGTATCACGGCTGTCGTCGCACGAGCACGAGCGCCGAGCCCGCGACGAGCACGAGTGCGAGCCATCCGGCCACACCGGTTCCCGTCGAGCAGCCGCCGGAATCCGCCGACACCGCGGCTTGGTCTGAACCCGGACCGTCGGACGGTGCATCACAGCTCGAACGAGAGACCGTGCGGCCCGTGGTGTTCTCGATCCACGCGACGACGCGGTCAGCGCGCACGTAGACACCACCGCCGCCGCACGGCTCCGCTTGCGAGCCGATGCCGCGCGACACCACGCCGATCAGCGCGTCGTCGATGTAGATCGGACCGCCCGAGTCGCCGAAGCACGAATCCTTGCCATCGCCGCCGGCGATGAACTCCGCGTTCGGCGCGACCGCCCCGGCGCACGACGCGTCGCTCGTACAGCTCGGATCGATGACGGTGAGGTTGGCCTGGTTGAGCTTGGTGTTGTCGCCGGTGCCGGACGCGGTCGTCAGCCCGAAGCCGACGACCTTCACGGTCGCGCCGATCTCGAGATCCTTCGCGGCGCACGCCGACGCGATCGGGCGCGGCTTCGCCTTGCTCGCGTGATCGAGCACGAGCACGCCGACATCGAAGTCGGTCTCCCACGACGGATACGCCGTCGCCTTCTTGACCGCGATCAATTCGCCGGCGGCGGAGGTGTAGTCGACGCTGCCGAGCAGCACTTCTTTCGGATCGGTGTCGATGCAATGACCGGCGGTGAGCACGACGTCGGGCGCGATCAGCGTGCCGGTGCACAGGGCCATCGGCGCGACGACGAGCGCGACGTCCGGATACGCGCCGGCGGGCACCGCGGTGCCACCGACGACAGGTTGGTCGATCGACCCCGCACGTGCCGCGGTCGAGAACACGAAGAGGAACGTGGTGAACAGACAGATGTTTCGCATGCGGTCGCCTACAGCAACCGCGAGGCCAGCTCGCGCGTGTGTGATTTCGCGCGACTAGCGAGCGCCGCGTCCGACGTTCGGCCGCGCGCGTCCGGATGCCGTCGGACAGCCGGACGAAGCGCGCTTGACAACGACACCTAGCAGCTCTATGCATAACAGTGTGAGGTACGAGAAGAAGATCACGAAGGACCTCGTCGCGGCCTCGGCGACGGCGCTGCTACTCGCGATCCTCCAGAAGGGTCCGAGCTACGGCTATGCGATCGTCCAGCAGGTCCGAGATCTCTCGGGCGGCGCGCTCGAATGGTCCGAGGGCATGTTGTATCCGGTGCTGCATCGACTCGAGGAGCAGGGCCTGATCGAGGCCTATGAAGAGCGCGGCGACACCGGTCGCAAGCGCCGCTACTACCGGCTGCGACCGGACGGCAAGAGGGCGCTCGTCGAGGAGCGCCGGCAATGGGCTGTGGTGAATGCGGCGCTCCACAATGCGTGGAAGCCGGCGTGAGATTGCCGCTGGCGCAGCCGCGCCGGCGAACCCATGATCAGTTGGAGGCTCGGGTGACGGACGAACAGTTGATCGCGAAGTACAAGGCCGACCTCGTCGGTGAAGCCGAGCTCGCGCGCGGCGACCTCGACGAGATCGAGGATCATCTGCGCACGCTCGCGGACGAGCTCCGCGAGCGCGGGATGCCGCGGGTCGAGGCCGTGCGCGAGGCGTGCAAGCGGTTGGGCGACCCGCGTGCGGTGGCGCGCGAGCATGCGCGCGTGCGGTCGCCCTTCGGTGCGCGGCTGTCGCGCGTGCGTGCATGGAGCGCGATCGCGCTCGCGCTGCCGATCCTGATCGCTGGCGCGTTCCAGATCTTCCCGTCATCGGGACCGTTCTCGTTTTTCGGCTTGCAGATCGTGTTCGGTACGATCGTCACGCTCGCGCTGGCGTTCCGGCTGCCGTGGGCGCGCCCCGTGGTGCTCGGCGGCATCGCGTTCTTCACGATGCAAGTCGTGATCGTCACGCTCACCGTGTCGTCGCGGAACCCGATCTGGGTGGTCCCGTATGCCGGCATCTTCGCGTTCGTGATGCCGTGGCGGCGCAACGAGCTGAGCTCCACGGGGCTCGCCATCGCCTTGCACGTGTGGGCGTTCGCCGCGGCGTCGTTCGCACTCGAGTTTCAGACCTCGAACGTGACCGGGGTGTACTACCTCGCACCGGGCGCGACGATCGCGTTTACCGGCGCCGCGATCGCGACCTGCGGAACGATCGTTCGCGCGCGGTGGGCGATGCTCGGTTCGCTGGCGTGCGCGATCAAGCTCGTGGAGTGCGCCTACCTGTTTGGCTCGCCGTCGATGCGCTATCCGTTGCCGGCGTCGGTGCAGATCACGATCCTCGCGATGATCGGCAGCGGCGTGATCGCCGCGACGGTCGGAACGATGCTGAGCTGGCGCAACGCTCGCTCCACGATCGGAACGCTGCACCACGTGCTGTCGTAAGGCCGACCCCGGCGCCGACAGATCTCCGAGGACGGCTACTTCTTCTGCGTGTGGCAGCCGAGGCAGCCGAACTGGTGCGGATCGGGCGCCTTGGGATCGTAGCTCGGGCGGTTGAGCAGCTTCGCCATGCCGGGCTCGATCTCCTCGCCCATGAACTTCGCGATGTTCGGCTTCTGCTTGCCGGCCTTCAACGCCGCGAAGTCGAGCTTCGGGAGGTCCGTATTCGGCATCTTGAACTTCGATTTCTTCGGATCCTTGCCGTGGCAGGTCTTGCAGCCGAAGTCTTTGTAGTGCTTCGCGTCGAACTTCTGGAAGATCGGCTTCATCGTCGGGACGACCGTCTTCTTCATGTAGTCGGCTTGCTCTTCGTGCGTGAGCTTGTCGAAGTCCCACGCCGCCGAGCCCGAGCCGCCGCCCGAGCCGGCCATCGCGACCGCGCTGCCCGAACCGGCGCCCATCGCCGAGCCCGAACCCGCCATCGCCGAGCCGGCCATCGCCGAGCCGCCCATCGCCGAGCCGGCCGAATCGGAGCCCGAACCCGCCATCGCCGAGCCCGAACCCGCCATCGCCGAGCCCGCCATCGCCGAGCCGGCGCTACCGGAGCCGGTGGCGCCAGGGGCCGCCTTGTCCTTCGAACATGCCGCAAGGGCGAAAACCAACATCAGGCCGAACGGGAGCTGCTTCATGGGCGCGGACATTAGTACGGACTGCGGTCCGGTGCTTGTTTCAGTTCGAGGACTCTGTGTTGCCGGATGGTTATAGTGCCCCGGCCGTGCAGCTCAGCAGCTCGATCCGAGGCGTTCGCTATCGCTTCGCCTCCGTGAAGGAGGTGCTCGCGAAAGCGAACCCTCCAAAGAGCGGCGACGATCTCGCGGGCGTCTCTGCGCGCGATGCGGTCGAGCGGGTCGCCGCGCGCGCCGTGCTCTCCGAGCTCACGCTCGCCGAGCTGCGGATGAACCCCGTCGTGCCGTACGAGGACGACGAGCTCACCCGGATCGTCGAGCACGACCTCGACGATCAGGCGTATCGCGCGGTCTCGCATCTCAGCGTCGGCCAGTTTCGCGAATGGCTGCTCGAGATCGAGACCACCGGACCGACGCTGCGCGCGATCGCACCGGGCCTGACGCCCGAGATGGTCGCGGCCGCCGCGAAGCTGATGTCGAACTTCGATCTCATGACCGTCGGCGCGAAGTGCCAGGTCGTGGTCCGCGCGAACAACACGCTCGGCCTGCCCGGCCGGCTGTCGTCGCGGTGTCAGCCCAATCATCCGACCGACGACGTGCTCGGGATCCTCGCCTCGATGCGCGAAGGCCTGTCGTACGGCTGCGGCGACGCGGTGATCGGCGTCAACCCCGCGACCGATACGCCGGAGTCGACCGCCGAGATCCTGACCGCGATCGACGAGGTATTGAAGCGCAACGCGATCCCGACCCAGCACTGCGTGCTCTCGCACGTCACCGTGCAGATGAAGGCGCTCGCGCTCGGCTGCCCGATGGACCTGATGTTCCAGTCGCTCGCCGGCACCGAAGCCGGCAATCGCGCGTTCGGGATCAGCGCGAAGCTGCTCGACGAGGCGTGGGCGATGATGAAAGAGAAGGGCTCGACCCGCGGGCCGAACCGGATGTACTTCGAGACCGGCCAGGGCTCGGCGCTGTCGTCGAACACGCACCACGGCGCCGACCAGGTCACGATCGAGGCGCGCGCGTACGGCCTCGCGCGGCGCTACAAGCCGTTCCTCGTCAACACCGTGGTCGGCTTCATCGGCCCCGAGTATCTCGAGGACGGTCCGCAGATCTCGCGCGCCGCGCTCGAGGATCACTGCATGGGCAAGCTGCTCGGGCTGCCGATGGGCTGCGACGCGTGCTTCACCTATCACGCCACGATGAGCCAGGACGAGCTCGAGTCGCTCAAGGTGCTGCTCGGTGCGGCCGGCTGCACCTACTTGATGTCGATGCCGGTCGGCGACGACATCATGCTCAACTACCAGTCGACCAGCTATCACGACATCCCGACGCTGCGCCGCTTGCTCCACAAGCGAGCGACGCCCGAGTTCGATGCGTGGATGGATGCCGCCGGCATCTGGCGCGGCGACGATCCGGGTCCGAAGTTCGGCGACGTCTCCGCGATCAAGTGATCACTCTTTCTCGCCGGTGAACGTGGCGAGGCCGAGCGGGCCTTTGGTGCCGGCATAGTTGGTCGCACCGACCCAGGTCCCGTTCGTGATCACGTCCATCGTGCCGTCGCCATCGTGGTCGACGCCGACCGCGGTGCCCGAGACCTCGAGCTCGAACGAGCTCGCGAGGTCGATCGCGGCGAGCCGATCGTAGATCTTGGAGGCGAGCGCGGTCATCCCTGCGCCGCACGCGGTCTCGTACATCGAAGCGCTGCCGAACCCGGCGTGGTCGGCGAACGTGATGCCGAGCTGATGACAATCGACGAGGTCACGCAGCGCGGTCGCGAGGTCGCCGGCGGACAGATCGATCGGTGGAATCACCGCGCGATCGAGGCCGAGGCGCAGCATCTCGCCGAACGGAAACGACAGGTGATGGCTCGCGATCGCGAGCGTGCCGGTGTTGTCGATCACCGAGCGCGACAGCGCGAGCGAATCGGCCGCACCACCGGCGGCGAACTCGACCGGCGTGTTCGCGAGCTGGAGCCCGACGAGCGCGCGCGTCGTCGTGCCGTCGGCCGAGATCGAGAGCCGCTCGAGCGTGGTGATGTGACGAGCGATCGCGTTGAGCCCGGCGGAGATCGCGCGAATCCCCGGCGCGAACCGCGGCGCGATCCGATCGATCTCGGTCTCGACGTACGGAGCGACGTAGCCCGCGAGCCCGGTGGCGATCGCCTTCCACGTGCCCTCCGGCATCCCGGCGACCATCTGATCGATGAGGTAGCGCGCCGGATCGTCGGGCGAGTCGGTCGCACTCGCGAGCTCGGACAACACGTACGTCGCCGGCTCGGGCAGCGTCTGCAGATCGAGCTGGCCCATCAGATCGTACGTGCCGGTGATGTGCGTCGGGATCGTCGAGATCGGTGGTGATGCATCCGGCGCGGCGAGGTCGGCGGAGGCACAGGCTGCAAAGGAGAGACAGGCGAACGAGAGAGTTTTCATGGTGAGCCGGCGCATTGCGACGACCGTGCCGCGCGCAACTCCGCGACGTTTCACGCGCGGGTGTCCGGCGGTGGCCGGCAGCCGGACGAAGACGTCCGCCGGCTGGACAAACCGGACAAGCGCGTGCGCGGGCTTGCGCGGTCGTCGGGGCCGTGGTGTCGTCGACGACGTGAGTCGGACCCGGCAACTGATCGCGGCGCTGCGCGACGAGCTCGGGGGCACCGCCCCACTGCCGCCGCCGCCCGCGGTGCCCGCCATTCCGGCGCCGCCGGCACGCGTGTACTCGGCGCACCCGCAGCTCGATCACAAGTTCGTCGACGAGGCGGCGAAGCACACGACCGCGCTCGTCGGCATCGGGCACGTCGGCACGCGCTACGCGACCGAGGTCGTGCTGCAGTTTCAAGCCGAGCTCGCGGTCGCGCACGAAGCGGTCGAGGCCGAGCTCTCCGACGAGTGGCCCGCGCAACACGGCTTCCTCGCCCTGCGCTCGCGCGTGGCCGATCATCGCGAGTTCCTGTTGCGCCCCGATCTCGGGCGCCGGCTCGACGACGCGTCGCTCGCGGAGCTGCGCGCGACGGCGATCCAGCAGCCGGACGTCCAGATCATCGTCGCCGATGGCCTGTCCGCGGTCGCGTGCATGGGCTCGGGCAAGGCGCTGCACGATGCGGTCGCCCGCGCTTGCCAGGCGCGCGGCCTCACCGTCGGGACCCCGGTCGCGGCCCGGTTCGCGCGGGTGTGGCTCGAGGACGAGATCGGTCAAGAGGTCGGCGCGAAGGTCGCGATGATCCTGCTCGGCGAACGACCCGGGCTCGGCACCGGCGATGGGTTGTCGGCGTACGTCGTGTACGAACCGCGGCTCGGCCGCACCGATGGCGACCGCAACATGATCTCGAACATCCACCCGCGTGGGATTCCGATCGAGGGCGCCGCGTTCCGGCTCGCCGCGCTCGCCGCCGGCATGATCGCACAGAAGACCAGCGGCGTCGCACTCGACCTCGCGCGGCTCGGCGAGCCGAGCGAACGCGCGCCGCGCGCGCCCCAGGTCCGCCAGAAGCTCGTGAGTCACGACGCATGATCCTCGAACCGATCACGCCGATCGTGCTCTCGGTCCGGCGCCTGCCGAACGCCGACCCGGCGATGATCCGCGCGTACGGCGGCGATCCTGAAAAGCATCGCTCGCTCGGCCTCGTCACGGTCGATCAAGACGACCCGACCTACGTCGCGCTCGACGAAGCGACCAAGCACGCCCCGATCGACGTGATCTTCGCGAAGAGCTTCTACGCCGGTTCCGCGCACGCGAGCGGCCGGCTGTCCGGCGAGATCCTCGGCGTGATCGCCGCCGCCGAGCCCGAGGCGATCGACGCCGGGCTCGAGGCCCTGCTGCGCTGCCTCGCCCACGACGCCTGCTTTTACGACGCCGACGGCAAGCGCGGCGTGACGGTGTTCCCGCACGTGATCAGCTCGCTCGGCGAATATCTCTCGCGCGAAGCGGGGCTGTCGCCCGGCGAGCCGATGGCCTACCTGGTCGCACCTCCGATCGAAGCCTCGATCGGCCTCGACGCCGCGCTCAAGGCCGCCGATGTCCGCGCCGTGCGCGTGATGACGCCGCCGACCGAAACCAACTTCGCCGCCGCGTGGCTCGCCGGCTCGCTCCCCGATTGCGAGGCCGCCGCGATGGCGTTCGCCCAGGCCGTCGTCGAAGTGGCCGCCTCGCCGAAGTGACCGCGAGCGCGGACCTGACCCCAGGTCGCAGGAAATCTGCGGCACGGAATACTTCGGGACATCTCCCGGATCTAGCAGCAACCGCCCGATCATCGGCTACCATTACAGGCGGGTGCAGGCTGCCGAATCATCGTCGTCCCTGATCGGCGCCTCGCTCGAAGACCGCTACTCGATCGTGCGCGAGATCGGGCGCGGCGGCATGGGCGTGGTCTACGAAGCCGAGCATGTCGAGCTCGGCAAGCGCGTCGCCATCAAGGTGATGCTCGACAAGTACGCGAACGACCAAGAGGCGGTCGCCCGGTTCAAGCGCGAGGCGCTGGCCGCGAGCCGGATCGGCAACCCGCACATCATCGACGTCAGCCACATCGGCGTGGCACCGGACGGTCGCCCGTTCGTGGTGATGGAGCTGCTCGACGGCAAGCCGCTCGCCGACATCTTGAAGGTCACCGGGCCGATGCAGCCGTGGCGCGCGATCCACATCATGCGCCAGGTGCTGCGCGCGGTCGGTGCCGCGCACGCGAAGGGCATCATTCACCGCGACCTCAAGCCCGACAACATCTTCATCGTCAACCGCGACGACGAGCACGACTTCGTCAAGCTGCTCGATTTCGGGATCTCGAAGATCCTCGACAACGAGCACATGCAATCGACGCGGCTGACCGTCACCGGCATGGTGATGGGCACGCCGCTGTACATGGCGCCCGAGCAAGCGATGGGCGCCCCCGCCGAGCGCGGTGTCGATATCTACGCGTGCGGCGTGATCATGTTCGAGATGCTGTCGGGCCGGCCGCCGTTCGACGAGAGCAACTACAACATGCTGGTCGCGAAGCTGCTGACCGCTTCGCCGCCGTACCTCTCGGAGCTGCGGTCGGGGCTGCCGACGTCGCTGGTCGTCGCCGTGCACCACGCGCTCGAGAAGGAGCCGGAGAACCGGTTTCCGACCGCCGAAGCGTTCGCGCAGGCGCTGCCGAGCGATCGCGCGATGTCGGAGCCGAACCTCGAGATCGCGCGCACGTTGCCGCCCGGCTCGTCGGGCCACGCCGCGGTCGCGACGTCGAATCCGTCGCAGATGCAGCCGCTGCCGGGCAAGCGCGGCGTGCCGAGGTGGTTGATCGGCGGCTTGCTCGCGGTCGCCGGCGCCGGGGCGATCGCCGCGGCGGTCGTGCTGAGCAACCACCCGACGCGATCGGCACCGACCGCCGACCCCACGCCCGGTCCGGCACCGACGGTCACGCCCCCTGCCCCGCCGCCACCGGTGCCCGTGGTTGCGGACAGCGGCAAGCTCCAGATCGAGACGATTCCAAGCGCCGCGACGATCAAGCTCGACGGCCACGACATGGGCTCGACGCCGATCGAGCTCACGCTCAAGGCCGGGCGCCACACGCTGCACGTCGAGCTCGCCGGCTACACCACGATCGACGCCGATCAGATCGTCCACGTCAACGAGCGCACCAGCGCGGTGATCACGCTGACCCCCGCGTCGAAGTCGAGCAAGGTCGCCGCGAAGACCAAGCCGATCGTCACGACGACCCACGCGATCAACCTGGGCTCCGCGCAGGGCGTCGTCGGGAACCCCGCGGATCCGTACGGCACGCCCGGCAACGAGGTCGCGCCCGAGGTCAAACACGCGCCGAAAGAACCAAACGGCACCGGTCCGAAGACGATGCCGAATCCGTACTAGTCCGGACCGAGCGAAGCCCGACGATGTCCGCCGCAGGCGCGCAGCGGCGGAACAGCGTAGCGAGGGACGGCTAGTGCATGCCGCCGAACATGCTCGCCTGCTTCATCAGGTCGGCGAGCTGCTTGTCATCGAGCTTGAGGGAGAAGTGAACGTGATCGCCGCTGCGGTTGAACTTGAGCGATTCGATCGCTTCCTTCATGTTCGCCGGCAGCTGATCCGACATCTTCTTGATCTCCTTGACGCCGTCCTCGAGCTTGTCGGCGAGCGCCGCATCGACGAGCTGGAACGTGACGTCGATCGAGAACCCGTTATCGAGATCGAACCCACCGAACAACTCGCCGAGCTTGTCGGCGGCCGGGGTGCCGGCGCCGGAGCCCGCGAACCAGATCGTCCGCGTGCGATCGGCCTTCGCGATCAGCGCCTGCATCTTGGTATCGGACAGCACGTTCGCGGCGGCCGCGGCCTTGAGGTCGCCTTCGAGATCGGCGCGCGACGTCGGGTTGACGACCGGCACCGCGCTGATCTCCATCGACTGACGCATGTACAACGCGCCATTGGCCGCGACGACGTAGCCCTGCTCGTTCGCCGGCGGCGGCACGGTGACGCTGATGAACTTGTTGTCGGGGTCGATCGTGTACTTGAACTTCGCGCGGTCCGCGCACTTCGCGACGTCCTCGATCTTCATGCCGGTGAAGATCATGCGGAGGTCGAGGCCTTTGCCTTGGACGTTCGCCGCACCGGCGAGCTTGAGATCCTTGAGCTCGGTGAAGCAGCTGGCCCACTCGGTCATGCCCGGGCCCATCTTCTCCATCGCCTCGGCGGTGGTCTTGCCGAGCGTCGACGTCATGAACTTCTGGAGCTTCATGTAGTTGCCGCCGAACACGGCGGTCGACCCGGCGGGCAGGTACTTGAAGAGGTCCTTGTCCTGCTGCGAAAGCTCGCCGGAACCCTTGGAGCTGGAGCCGGTTTTCTCGCAGGCCGCCAGGGCCAGGACGAGGAACATGATCGAGATCAACGAGCGACGCTTCATGTCCCCGAGTGCTATCGCGTCCCGGCCCCTACTTCCACCATAATAGCGACCAGGTGAGGCTCTCGGTAGTTCTGGTCCTGGCGGCTGCGGCGCGTATCGCACACGCCGATGATCGCGAAGACGCGCGCACCGAATTCGCGGCCGGCCAACAGTCCGATAAGGACCAAGATTACGCCGGCGCGATCGAGCACTACATGCGCGCGAACGAGCTCAAGCCCCACCCGTTCGCGGTCTACAACATCGCCGCGGACTACGAGCGGCTCGGTCAACTTCGCGAAGCCGCGCGCTGGTACGCGCAATACCTCCAGGCGGCGCCGCCCAGCCCCGAGCGCGACAAGGTCTCGCGCGAGCTGCCCGGGTTGCGGACCAAGCCGTCGTCGCTGTCGGTGCGGTCGATTCCCGGCGGTGCGCGCGTCCGGATCGACAACAAGAACGCCGGCTCGACGCCGCTCAACATCACGCTGCCCGGCGGCAACCACCACGTCGTGATCGATCGCGACGCCGATCACGACGAGCGCGACGTCACGCTCGAGTACGGCGAGCCCAACGACGTGCTGTTCACGCTGAGCGGCACGCCCGGCACCGCGTACGTCTACGGCACACCGGCCGGCGCGTACGTCGCGATCGATAACATCACCGTCGGCGCGGTGCCCGCGACCGTGCAACTGCCCGCCGGGCCGCACACCGTGCGCGTCAGCGCGTCGGGCTACGCGACGTACGAAGCTCCCGTCGACATCGAGCCCACGCAGACCGCGAAGGTCGAGATCCGCTTGCAGCGCGACCTCGGCGCGGTCGACGTCCAGCAGGCCGGGCCGAAGTTGCCGCTCCAGTACTCGTTCGGCGCGGTCGGCGGCCTCGCACTGTCGTCGAACGATCCGATCATCCTGGGCCGGATCGGCGCGCAGTTCTCGCAGTACGAGGGCGCGCTCACGCTCGGCTACGCGGGAACGACGACCGAGTTCGGCCTGTTGTTCCGCTGGTACGTCCTGCCGACGGTGGTCGCTCCGTTCCTGTCGATCGGCTACGCGTGGGGCGGCCTCGGCTTCGGCTACGAATTCAACGGTGGTCTGCGCTGGGACGTCACGAGCGGCGGCAAGGTCGGGTTCTCGCTGCTCGCCGACTTCGGCCTGCGCACGTATGCCGGCACCGACGCGGGCGCCGGCACGACGGCGAGTGCGCTGGTCTATCCGCTCGAGCTCACCGCCGAGGTCGTGTTTCGGTGATCAAGAACCGGACAGCGATCCTCGCGCTGCTCACCGGCCTCAACCTCCTCAACTACATCGATCGCTACGTCGTCGCGGCGGTCTTGAAGAAGATGTCGGAGCCGGTCGCCGACGGCGGGCTCGATCTGTCGAACCTGCAGGGCGGCCTGCTCGCGACCGCGTTCTTACTCGGCTACTTCCTGACGTCGCCGCTGTTCGGCGCGCGCGCCGACCGGGGCAAGCGCACCGGTCTGATCGCGTTCGGCGTGATCATCTGGAGCGTCGCGACGTTCGCGACCGGGCTCACCCACACGTTCGCGACGATGATGATCGCGCGGGTCTGCGTCGGTATCGGCGAGGCGAGCTACGCGACGCTCGCACCGACGATCATCGACGACATCACGCCGCCCGATCAGAAGTCGCGCACGCTCGCGATCTTCTACCTCGCGATCCCCGTCGGCTCGGCGCTCGGCTATCTGCTCGGCGGGTTCGTCGAGGCGCGCTGGGGTTGGCGCACGGCGTTCTTCGTCGCCGGCGGTCCCGGCATCGTGCTCGCGCTGAGCTGCCTGTTGATCGTCGAGCCGGCCCGCAAGCTGCGCGAAGCCAAGGCGAGCATCTTCGAGTCGCTCGGCACGCTCTCGAAGTTGCCGCTGTTCCGGCGCGCGGTGCTCGGCTACTGCGCGTACACCGCCGCGGTCTCCGCGTTCGCGTATTGGGCGCCGAAGTATCTCGCCGAGCGCTACGCCGCGACCGGCACGTTCGAGATCGTCGGCGGCGTCCTCCACGTCGTCGTCGACAAGGCCGGGTCGCTGTCGAACGAGACCGCGAACTACTACTTCGGCATCGTCACCGTCCTCGCCGGTGCGATCGGCACGATCGTCGGTGGGCGGTGGGCCGATGCCGCCGCGAAGCGCGGTCCGCTCGTCACCGCGGACACGCCGTGGGATGCCAAGGAGAACAAGCACGGGATCAACGTGCAGCTCCGGGTCTGCGCGTGGGGCATGGTGATCGCCGCGCCGCTGACGTTCGCCGCGTTCGCGATGCCGACGCCTCTGTTGTTCTTCAGTTGCGCGTTCCTCGCGGAGATCGGGCTGTTCCTGTCGACGTCGCCGGTCAACGCGATCGGCCTGCGCTCCGTGCCGCCCGAGCTCCGCGCGAGTGCGATGGCCGCGATGATCTTCGCGATCCACCTGTTCGGTGATCTGTGGTCGCCGACGGTGCTCGGCTTGCTCAACGACGTGTTGATCTCCGGCGTCGCGATGATGGCGGTGCCGGTCGTGTTCGCGTACTCGGCCTACCTGTGGTGGCCGCGCGCGCGCGAAGCGGACTAGCGATGGCGGTGCGCCCGACGTCGCGCCGAGCTGCGAGATCGTGACCGTCAAGATCCTGCCGCAGTTCGTCGCTCGCGCGTGCCGGTAGGCCATGCTTGTCCACGGCGTGGACCTCGCCTCCGAAATCCTTGTCTGTCTCACCATCGCCGCGCTGTGCGCCGGGACGGTGCGGCTCGTCGCGCTGCCCCTGCCGCTCGTACAGACGATCGCCGGCGTGTTGCTCGCGTGGCCGCTCGGCATGACGCTCGAGCTCGATCCGCATGCGTTCTTGCTGCTGTTGATCCCGCCGCTGTTGTTCATCGACGGCCTGCGCATCCCGAAGCGCGAGTTTCGCCAGCACCGCCCGACGATCCTGATGATGGCGTTCGGGCTCGTGTTGCTGACGGTGCTCGTCGTCGGGTTGTTGATCGACTGGCTCGTACCGGCGATCCCGCGGCCGGTCGCGTTCGCCATCGCCGCGGCGCTGTCGCCGACCGATGCGGTCGCCGTCGCCGGCATGACCGGCGGCGTGACCGTGCCACCGCGGCTGATGACGATCCTCCAGGGTGAGGCGCTGTTCAACGATGCCTCCGGCCTGGTGTCGCTGCGCGTCGCGGTCGCCGCGATGGTGACCGGCGCGTTCTCGTGGGGCTCGGCGCTCGGCTCGTTCGTGCTCGTGTCGGCCGGCGGCGTCGCGATCGGCATCGTGCTCAGTTGGTTGTTCGTGCGCCTGCTCCGGCTGGTGTTCGGTGCCGAGGACGAAGCGGCGGCGGCGCCACGGATCCTGCTGCTGCTGCTGTTCCCGTACGCCGCGTACCTCGCGGCCGAGCAGTTCCATCTGTCGGGGATCCTCGCGGCGGTCGCCGCCGGGATGTCGGCGAACCGCTTCGAGCTGTTCGATCCGAACCACCGAGCGACCCGCATGCAAGGCGACTCCGTGCTGCACATGCACGAGCTCGCGCTGAACGGCCTGGTGTTCGTGTTGCTCGGGCTGCAGCTCCCGCGGATCGCGGCGGCCGCGCCGGCGATCGCGCGAGGAGCCGAGCTGTCCGCGAGCGCGTTCGCGATCGACATCGCGCTGGTGTTCGGCGCGCTGCTCGTGATCCGGCTGGTGTGGGTCAGGGTCTCGCTGCACGCGACGATGCGGCGCGTGCGCGCGGGTGGAGGTCGCCCCAGGTTCACACCGTCGTGGCGGTTGACGCTCGCCACCGCCGTCGCCGGCGTGCGCGGCGCCGTGACGCTCGCGGCCGCGCTCACGCTGCCGCTGACGATCGCGGATGGCTCGCTGTTCCCCGCGCGCGAGGTCGCGATCCTCGTGTGTGCCGCGGTGATCGTGGTGTGGCTGGTCGTCGCGAGCGCGAGCCTGCCGCTGCTGTTCCGCGGCGTGACGCTCCCGCCCGAGAACGCCGACACCTCGTCGCGGCTCCGCGCGCGGCTCGCGATGGCGGCGATCGAAGCGATCGAGAAAGTGCGCGACGACCAGAACCTTCCCGCTTCGACCGCCGAGCTCGTGCTCGAGACCTATCGGGCGCGCCTGCTCGACGACGCCGTCCACGATCCGACCGTGCGCAGCAACTTACTCGCGATCGGCGTCGCCGCGGAGCGCGCGTTGCTCCTCGAGCTCAAGGCCAAGAGCGAGGTCAGCGAGGCCGAGTTTCGCCACCACGAGCACCAGCTCGATCTCGTCGAGGAAGCGCTCGCTAGTTCGAGATCAGCATGAGCCACTCGACCCTCGCCGGGATGCCGTCGAGGTAGACGCCGAGCACGCGCTCGGACGCGGTGGGGACGAGCGTGAGGGTGATCGCGGTCGTGGTGCTCGCGCCGGCGTGCTCGACGTAGCAATCGAGCGCATTCGCGAGGTCGTAGGTCAGCGCGATCGAATACGGCATGTCGACCGCGAACGTCCACGGCTTGGTGTTGCTCGTGCCGACGCCCGTGTCTTGCGCGACGAACGTCTGCATCGTTGCCATCTGGTGGAGCGCGCAGGTCAGCACGTGCGTGCCGTCGTATGCGCCGACCACACCGGCCTGAACCGCCATCGTCGAGACCAGGTCGGTCGGCGTGATGCCGGCCGTGATCGTGACCGACGTCATCGCGCTGTACGGCATCGTCAGCACGGCGAGGTCGCCGGCCAGCGGCGTGCCGAGCACACCGTCGCCATCCGCGACCCACGTGCCGCCATGGATCGTCCACGCCGCGGGCACGCCGTGATGAAACCCTTCGAACAGCGCGAGGTGGTCGACGGTGCCGACGTGCGGGTCGCATTGATCGTCGATGCCGTCGTTGTCGGAGTCGACGAAGATGTCGTCGGCGACCGGCGGGCACGGATCGCACGCGTCGCCGAACATGTCGCCGTCCTCGTTGCCCTGATCGGCGTTCTTGACGGTCGGGCAATTGTCGGCGGCATCCGGTACGCCGTCGCCGTCGGTGTCGGTGCCCATCGACAGCCCCTCGACGCACTGCTCGGACAAGCCGCCGGCGGCCGTGGTGTAGCGCGCGCCCGAGGGACACGTCGCATCGGGAAAGCTACAAAATCCGCTCGCTTCGCAGGCGCCGGTCGACGCGCCGTCGCGGCATTGTTCCGACGAGGCGCAGTGGAACGCAGCGGCCGGGGCGCAGCCGCAAACCGCGAGCGCCAGGAGCCAGGTCGACTTCACCCGTTCATGATAAACCCGCCCGGTGAAGATCCACGAGTATCAGGGCAAGCAGCTGTTTCAGAAGTACGGGGTGCCGGTCCCGATCGGGATCCCCGCGATGACCGCCGCCGATGCGATCGCCGCGATCCCGAAGGTCCAGCAGCAAGCGGGCACCGAGGTCGTCGTCGTCAAGGCGCAGATCCACGCGGGTGGTCGCGGCAAGGGTGGCGGCGTGAAGGTGGCGAAGACCAAGGCGGATGCCGAGGCTGCCGTCAAGGCGATCTACGGCATGACGCTGGTCACCCACCAGACCGGCCCCGAGGGCAAGAAGGTCCAGCGCCTCCTCGTCGAGCAAGGCCTCGCGATCGATCACGAGTACTACCTCGGCATGTTGCTCGATCGTGCCACCGGCCGCGTCACGGTGATGGCGTCGACCGAGGGCGGCATGGACATCGAGGAAGTGGCGGCGAGCCACCCCGAGAAGATCCTCCGCGAGCCGATCGATCCGGCGACCGGTTGGCAAGACTGGCAAGGCCGCAAGCTCGCGAAGGCGCTCGGCCTCAGCGGCAAGCAAGCGACCGAGTTCGCGAAGTTCATGAAGCCGCTCGTGCGCTGCTACGACGAGATGGACTGCTCGCTGCTCGAGATCAACCCGTTGATCACGACCAAGGAGGGCAAGGTCCTCGCGCTCGACGCGAAGATCAACTTCGACGACAACGCGATGTATCGCCACCCCGAGCTCGAGGAGTGGCGCGATCCGAATGAAGAGGATCCGGCCGAGCTCGAGGCGAAGAAGTACGACCTCAGCTACATCCAGCTCGAGGGCAACATCGGCTGTATGGTCAACGGCGCCGGCCTCGCGATGTCGACGATGGACATCATCAAGTACTACGGCGGCGCGCCCGCGAACTTCCTCGATGTCGGCGGCGGCGCGACCGCGGAGAAGGTCACCGCGGCGTTCAAGATCATCACGTCGAGCCCCGGGGTGAAGGCGATCTTCGTCAACATCTTCGGCGGCATCATGAAGTGCGACACGATCGCAGCGGGCGTGATCCAGGCGGTCAAGGAAGTCGGTCTCAAGGTGCCGCTCGTCGTCCGCCTCGAGGGAACCAACGTCGAGCTCGGTAAGAAGATGCTCGCGGAATCGAAGTTGAACATCGTCGCGGCAGCCGACATGGCCGATGGTGCCAAGAAGGTCGTCGAAGCGGCGAAGGGAGCGTCCAAGTGAGCGTCCTCGTCGGATACAACACCAAGCTCGTCGTCACCGGGATGTCCGGCGCGGCCGGCGCCTTTCACGCGAAGCAGATGGTCGAGTACGGTACCAACGTCGTCGCCGGCGTCACGCCCGGCAAGGGCGGCTTCAAGGTCCCCGGCCTCGAGCAAGTCGCGATGTTCGACACTGTCGAAGAATCGGTGAAGCATCGCGGCGCGAATGCCGCGGTCGTCTACGTACCGCCGCCGTTCGCCGCGGATTCGATCCTCGAGTGCGCGGCCGCGGGCATCCCGCTCGTCGTCGCGATCACCGAGGGCATTCCGGTTCGCGACATGGTGCGCGTCAAGTACGTGCTCGAGCGCGACTATCCCGACACCGTGCTGATCGGCCCGAACTGTCCCGGCGTGATCACGCCCGGTCAGTGCAAGATCGGAATCATGCCCGGCTACATCCACAAGGCCGGCGGCGTCGGCGTGGTGTCGCGCTCCGGGACCCTGACCTACGAGATCGTGCATCAGCTCACGGCGCTCGGCCTCGGTCAGTCGACCGCGATCGGCATCGGTGGCGACCCGGTCAAGGGCACCGACTTCATCGACGCGCTGACCTGGTTCAACGAGGACCCGGGCACGTCGTCGATCTTCATGATCGGCGAGATCGGTGGCGACTCCGAGGAGCGCGCCGCGCAGTTCGTGAAGGACCACATCAAGAAGCCGGTCGGCGCGTTCATCGGTGGACTCACCGCCCCGCCGGGCAAGCGGATGGGGCACGCCGGTGCGATCATCTCCGGCGGTAAGGGCGCGGCATCCGACAAGATCGCGGCGCTCGAGGCGGCTGGAATCTCCGTCGCGCCGACCCCGGCGGAGATGGGGACGACGCTCGCCAAGCTCCTGGCCTAGCGTGGCCTAGCGTTGTGTAGACCACTCAGCTGGCGATTTGAGTGGTCTGACCGCTGCGCGCGGTTGTAGCGTGCGCGCATGAAGCTCGTCTGGGGAGCCGTTATTCTGGCTGCGGCCGCGTCGTGTGGAGACAACGGCGAGGACACGCGGGTGCTCAACCCGGTGCGCGACAGCTACGGCACGTGGGAGAAGCACGAGCTGCCCGGCACGCTGTGCGGCAACAACAGCCAGTACAAGTTCTGGACGAACTACTCGAACACCAGCGACAACCTCGTCGTCGTGCTCGAGCCCGGCGGCGCGTGCTGGGACTACGACTCGTGCACCGGCGTCACCGGCGTCATGGGCGCGGCGAACCCCGACGGCTTGCCCGACGATCACTACGACCTCGCGCCGTTCATCTCGCCGTTCTTGAACCGCGGCGACGACACCAGCCCGTCGATCGATTGGAACTACGTCTACGTGCCGTACTGCACCGGCGACGTCCACACCGGCAACGCGACCGCCGAGTACGAGAACGACGACAACACCGACGGTGTGGTGTTCCATCACGACGGTCACTCCGACATGGAGAAGATCACCGCGTGGATCGACTCGCAGTTCACCCACGTGCCGAAGATGCTCGTGACCGGCTGCTCGGCCGGCGGCGTCGGCGCGCTGGTCAACTACCACATGCTGCGCAACGGCGTGCACGCGGCCGACAAGGGCTACCTGCTCGACGACTCGGGGCCGGTGTTCCCGTCGAGCGGCTACTCCGGGCTGATGCACGCGAAGATTCGTTCGGCGTGGAACCTCGATTCGCTCGCGAGCCAGATGCCGAGCGGCATGGACTTCCAGGACATGGGGTCGATCAACACCGCGCTCGCGGACGAGTTCCCGAACGATCGCCTCGCGACCACGTTCTTCCGTCGCGACGACGACTTCTCGCTGTACTCGTACAACCGGTTCTACAACTACCCGCCCAAGGACCAGATCATGGACATGTGGAACAGCGACACGCTGCTCCTCACCGCGGAGTACGCGACGCGCGACAACCTGTACTACTTCATCCCGTACTGGCGAAACATCAACAACAGCCACTGCACGACCGTGCTCAACTTCGCCGGGTCGGACATCGAGGCGCAGAACATCACCCTCGCCCAGTGGATCAACGACTTCGTCGGCGACCAGCCCGTCTCGAGCCACCTCGAGGACCCGGTCCCGGGCGAAGACCCCTAGGCTTTACAGACGGGGGGCTTTCGACTAGTTTCCGGCCGAAATGGCCATCGAACGCACCTTCTCGATCATCAAGCCCGACGCCGTCAAGCTGAACCACATCGGTGGCGTCACCGCGAAGCTCGAAGCCGCGGGTCTCCGCATCGTCGCCTCGAAGATGATCCGCCTGTCGGACGTCCAGGCGAAGGCGTTCTACGCCGTGCACAAGGATCGCCCGTTCTACGGCGACCTCGTGACGTTCATGACCGAGGGTCCGTGCGTCGTGCAGGTCCTCGAGGGTGAAGGCGCCGTCGCCAAGAACCGTCAGGTCATGGGCGCGACCAACCCGGAGAAGGCCGACGCCGGTACGATCCGCAAAGAGTTCGCGACCAACATCGAGCGCAACGCTGTCCACGGCTCGGATGCGCCGGAGACCGCGAAGGACGAGATCGCGTTCTTCTTCTCGACCGCCGAGCTTGCCGCGCTAGCTCGCTAGCGCGCGTTCGACCACTGGCTCTGGACGATTCGCCAGCCGTCGGGTTCTTCGATCCACGCGACCAACACGCGGAACGTCTGCGTGACCTGCGTGCCGTCTTTGTCGGCATCGGTGAAGTCGACGTTCGCCGCGCCCCAGCCGCCGTGGCTGCCGGCCGGGCCGACCGCGACCGCGTCGTGGAGCGCGATCGTCGCCTTGATGCGGGCGAAGATCTTCTTGATGTTGTCGCCGCCGAGCACGCGCTCGCCGGGCGCGCTGCCGAGGTTGACCGCGTCCGCGCGGGTGCTGCGCGCCGCGACGAACGACGGCTTCGACGCGAACGCGGTCCGCATCGCCTTCGCGAGCGGCGAGTCGTCGTGGGCGTCGGGAATCGCGTCGGGGGTCTCGAGCGTGGCGTCGCGCGCGGTCCGGTAGGCCTGCTCGTTCGACATCGCGACCGCCCAGTGCAGGGCCGCGATCGACCACGCGCCGTCGCGCAGTCCGACGACGGCGGTCGCGACGAACGTCTTCGCGCCGACCTTGAGCTCCTCGGCGACCCAGCCGGAGTCGCCCTCGTGGCCGTTCTGCGCGAACCGCGCCGAGACCTCGAAGCCCTTCGCGGGGACGTCGCCGAGATCGTGGCGCAGCATCGCGACAACCGCGTCCCTGCCCTGCACGACCTCGTGCGATTCGACGCCGAAGGCGAACACCTTCGAGTCGAACAGCAGCGCGAGCTCGTCGGGTTTCGCGTGCTCGAGCGCGAGGTGCAGGCGCGCGACCACCTCCTCGACCGGTGGGTCGGTCGGGCTGGTGGCGTCTGGGATCGCGACCACGGCGAGGCTGGCGTCGACGACCGGCGTCGCTGGATCGACGTGCTTGTCCATCACGATGCCGTCGGTGTCTTTCGTCGACGACGAGCCCGAGGCGGCGCTGATCACGACGACGCCGATCGCGATCAGCGCGACGGCGACGCCGACGATCACGACCGGCTTGCGGCGCTTCGGGTCGAGGCGGATGACCTGGGTCGGCATCAGCTTGGGGCCGACGCCGCGCAGCGTGCTCGCCGCCGCGGGGACGATCGCACCGGTCGAGGCGCGCTTCGCTTTCTCACCCTCGGCACCACGCGCGGCCAACGCCTCGCGCTCGATCTCGGCGCGGGCCCACGCGCGCAGGCGAAGGGCCGTGGGGATCGCGAGCACGCACAGGATCGCGGCGACGAACAGCGTGATCGCGGCGGCCGTGATCAGCGTGGTCGCGGTCGCGACGTCGGCGGCCGGCAACACGCGCAACAGCGTGCCGGTGGCGGCGCTGCCGCGCGGGAGGCCGATGCCGAAACCGATGTCGAGCCCGGCGGCGAGCGCGATCGGGATCAACCGGCCGCGATACACGAGCGTGCCGCAGATCACCGTCGCGAGTGCCGCGACGATCGCGGCCACGATCGAGTGCGTACGGGCGTGTAGGTCGTGTGCGAACGGCAGCGATACCAGGTTGAGGATCAGGCAGGCCGCGCCGACCACTTGGGTCAGGGCGCCCGCCACGATCAGAAGGACGCGAGACGGCTGGTTCATCGCCGGGCTGATCTTACGTGATGTACAATTGTGGCGTGCGTTTGGCCGTCGTCCTCTGTGTAGCAGCCTGCGGTGGTGGTGATCCGGCCGCGACGGATGCAACGGCGCTCGATGCGCCCCCCGTGGCGCGCTGCAGCGCGACCGGCGCGTTCGGTGCACCGAAGGAGCTCGCCGCGCTCAACGGTCCGACGGAGGACCTCGGTGGCCGGCTGTCGAGCGACGAGCTCACGATCCTGTTCTCGCGCACGAACGCCGACCACACCTGGGATATCTGGACCGCGTCGCGAGCGACGGCGGATGGCGACTTCGGTGCACCGGAGGTCGTCGGTTCGATCAACACGATCTACAGCGAGCTGTGGCCGACCGCCTCGAGTGACGGCAAGGCGCTCTACTTCATGTCCGATCGCGTGACACCCGGGACCTACGGCATCTTCGTGTCGACCCGCGCGTCGACCGGCGATCCGTGGGGTCCACCGGCCGCGTCCGCGGACCTCATGGCCGGCGATGCGACGCCCTACCTCGCGAACGCGACCGGCTTCTACTTCTCCGCCGGCGCCGGCCGCACGGGTGCCGGCATGAACGACATCTATCGCGCGTCGCGCGACGGCGCCGGTGCGCTCACGATGATCGGCGCCGTCCTCGGTGGGGTCGACACCCCTGCGAGCGAGGACATCCCGGTCGTCACCAGCGACGAGCTCCACATGTACTTCGCCCGCAACAACGGCACCGACTTCGACGTCTTCGAGGCGAGCCGGAGCTCGCTCGCCGACGGCTTCGGTGCCGCGGCCGGCGTGCCCGGCATCTCGACGACCGGCTACGACGAGCTACCGAGCTGGGTCTCGCCGGACGGCTGCCATCTCTACTACTCGAGTGCAGCCGGTGTGACCGGCAGCGATCTGTTCATGATCGCGCGCGGCGACTAGCTACATCGGGGTGACGTTGAAGTCGACGAGGTAGCGCGGGATCACGTCGTTGAGCTGGTACTCGTGGACGGTGAAGTAGTAGGTCCCGGCCGCAAGCGCGGCAGTCGGGCCGACGTACGAGCAGTGCGCGTCACCGCTATCGTCGTCCGAATAGGTGCTGTTGGCGTCGACGGTAGGATCAGATGTGCCGTCGAAGACGTGGAGCAGGGTATCGGCCGTCGGGCACTCGAGGTTGGCTACGCTGCTGTCGCTAGTCGACGTGTGGCTCGACTCGAAGGTCGTGTACGTCTCGATCTCGACCATGGATGGCGCGGTCAGCGTGAACGTGTAGACGTCGAGGTCCCCGACCGGCAACGAGCCCTCGATGATGTGATGGACCGGCGTGATCACCTGCGCGCCAGTTCCGTCGTTGTTCGCCTCGGTGTCCGTGGTGTCGAACACGAGGTGGCACGTAGCGTCGCAGCGGTCATGGCCGGCGCTCGAGTCACACTCCTCGCCGACATCGACGATGCCGTCACCACACACCCCGGTGTTGCCAGCTTTCACCGTGACCGAGTACGGACCAGTTGATGCGGCCCCGTAGCCGTCGACGGTGAGGTAATACGTGCCTGCCGGAAGCATGTCGTAGTTCAAGACTTCGCCCGATCCGCTCGCGTGGAGGTCGGCGCAGCCATCGGCATGGGTAGCGGTGTCGGGAACCGAAGTGGTGATATCGCACGCGACGGTCGTCAGTCGGAGCACGACGTCAGCCGGCGAGGTGGCCGTGATCAGAACCGGCTGAGCTACCGTGGTCGTGAACACCCAGGTCTGATCAGGGGCCGCGCCCGCGGAGGTCTCTCCGTCGCACGCGCCGGCGACAAACCCGTCGGTTGCATGGGTCGTGTCGCTTGTACCGCTCGCGATCTCGCCGGCGCCTGACACCGTGAACGTGAGCGGGAACGGCTGCGCGCAGGTTCCACCGAATAAACACGTGGAAGGCGTACCGGTGCACGTGTAGCCGGTCTCGACGCTGCACGTAGCGCTGCAACCATCGTTCGCCGTAGTGTTGTGATCGTCGCAAGTTTCCGTGCCCTCCGCGACGCCGTCGCCGCAGACAGTCTGATGGCAGACCGAGGGAGAGCCGGTGCACACGTAGCCGGTTTCGACCTGGCAGGTCGAGCTGCATCCGTCGTTGGCAGTCTGGTTGTGATCGTCACAGGTCTCACCGTCGTCCAGCGCGCCGTTGCCGCACGTCGCAACGCACATCGACGGCGTGCCGGTGCAAGCATAGCCAGTCTGGACGTGACAGGTGTCGTCGCAGCCATCGCCGGTCGCCGTGTTGTGGTCGTCGCAGGTCTCGCCGAAGTCGATGGTGCCGTTGCCGCAGGTGCCATGGCCAGCTTCGATCTCGAACGTGTAGGGGCCGAAGTCGAGATCGCTCGCGTCGGACGAGTAGCCGTCGACCACGATGTAGTACGTGCCGGCGGGAAGGCTGTTGTAGTTGAGGTACTCATCAACCATCGACCCGCCGAGATCCGCGCAGCCATCGCTGTGCCCGCCATCGACCGGCAAGACGTCGTCTGGAACTTGGGTGCCGACGTCACACGCGGTGGTGGTCAGCCGGAGCACGGCATCGAATGAGCTCGCGCCCGGGTGCAGCGTGATCAGCACGGGTTGCGCGACTGGATTGACGAACGTCCAGATCTGATCCGGCGCACCACCGCTGGAGCTGTAGGTGTCACACATGCCCGCAGCCACTTGGTTGGTCGCGTTCGTCGTGTCGCCGGTCCCGGTGCCCGTGTAGAGCGTGTCATTCAACGCCAGCGTGATCGGCATCGGATTCGCGCACGTGCCCATCTCGGCCGTCATCACGGTGCACACCGACGGCGCGCCCGTGCACATGTAGCCGGTCTCGACGGTGCACTGCGCGCTGCAACCATCGCTGCCCGCTTGGTTGCCGTCGTCGCAGGTCTCGCCGCTATCGATCGCGCCGTTGCCGCACTTGTTGACGACCTCGATCTGACACGACGAGCTGCAGCCATCGCCGCTCATCGTGTTGCCGTCATCGCAGGTCTCGGTCGCGACGTCGATGATGCCGTCACCGCACACCGCGTGCGCTATCGGCGCATCGATCGGTGTCTGATGATCGTCACCGCCGCCGCCACCACCACACGCCACGAGTAAACTTCCAAGGAGTAGAGTCGCGAGCGGGATGCGAGTCATTTGCGTGCGAAGCTTGTACAGATCAAATCGTCGTCGGAGAAACTGACAAGTGCTCAAATCGCCCCAGTGATCTCGGCACCTGACTGTAAGGCACCAACTGATGCAAAGAGCTGCACATGACGCGTGAGCAAATCCCAGACGACGTCGTCGCAGTGGCTACTGCAGTAGCCGGTGACGATGCGAGTCCGGATGCGAGTCCGATCGATACACTCGCACCGATGCCGGGCGGTGCCTCCGGTGCGCTGTTGTTCACGATGATCATGAACGGCGCGACGTACGTCCTGCGCAAGCCGGGTACGTTCGGCGGTCCGCTGGATCGCGAGAAACTCGCGATCCAGCTCGAGTGCCTGCGGATCGCATCGCTACTCGGCGTCGCGCCCGAGCTCGTTCACATCGATCCGGCGAGCGGCATCACGGTCGTGCGCAAGATCGAGGGCACGCCGATCACGCGAGGGACGCCGCGCGAGACCGATCCGCTCGGCAAGCTCGCACGCGCGTTGCGCACGCTGCACGCGGGCCCCGCGATGCCCGGAGAGGTGCCGCCCGGGCCGTATCGCACGTTCTCGACGGTGCTCGAGCAGCAGGGCCGCGCCCTACCCGCTCAGCTAGTCCTTGCGATCGAAGCCGCCGGCGCGGAGCTCGCCGGTGGACCGATCGCACCGTGTCATCGCGATCTCAACCCGACGAACCTGATCGCGACGCCCGACCGCGTCTATCTGATCGATTGGGATACCGCCGGGCCCGCCGATCCGCTGTTCGATATCGCGCTGGCGACCGTCTGGCTCTGCGGCGATGCCAACGAGCGGATCGAGTTTCTCACCACCTACCTCGAGCGAGCGCCGGATGCCGGCGAGTTGCGCCGGCTCGACGTCAATCGCGTCATGGCGTTCGGGTTCTACGGCCTCGGCTTTCACGCCCTCGCGGCGATGCAGGGCCAGCCGATCGACGAGGATGGACCGGCGCTCGAGCCGTTGTTCGGGCGGATGGCGAGCGGCGGGATGATGTTCACGATGGCCGAGATGGCCGTGGCGCTAGTTAACGAGGCGCTGCGCGAGGCGAAGGCCGCGGGCCTGCTAAGCTAGCCGCCAGGTGGCACGCGGTACGTTCAACGCGATCGAGAGCACGGCCGATCAAGCCCAGGCCTTCGTCGAGCAAGGCCGCTGGCCCGAGGCCGAGCGGCACTTCCGCGAGCTGATCGGCCACACCCACGTCATCAACTACGAGTACGACGACTGGTTGCGCAAGCTCGGCGAGATCTATCGCCACCTCGGGCGGCCGCGCGAAGCGGCGTTCGTGTTGCTGTACCTCCACTACTTCGACCAGGCGCGGCAGCAGATTCCCGGCGACGAGCACGTCGGCCTGCGCGCGCGGCTCGCCGAGATGGAGAAGAAGTGGAGCGAGGCCGCGGTGCTGTATCAGCAGGCCAAGCTGCCGGTCCATGCGGCGGTCGCGTTCGAGAAGGCGAAGCAATATCCGGATGCGGTGACCCAGTGGAAGGCGCTGGTCCACCACCCTGGGTTGCAGCACAAGCCCTACGAAGCGGCGCTCGTGCACTTCGACTACGGGCTCGCTGCCGTCCGCCTCGATCCGAACTCCAACGAGGCGCGGCGCGCCCTGGTCGAGAGCCAGCGCAAGCTCGAGCAGGTCGCCGACGACTTCGAGCAGGTCGGCGAGCTCGAGCGCGCGTTCGATTGCTTCCAGATCCTGCTCAAGCTCGGCAAGGAATCGGCGCAGTTCGAGAACCTCGCCGAGGGCTACGTCAACTGCATCCGCGTGCTGCGCGACGACAACCTCAAGTTCTACGTCCTGCAGTACTACGAGGACTTCATCAAGCTCGCGCTCGAGCGCGGCGAGCTCCACGCCGCGGCGACGCTGTATCAGGAGGCCGCGGCGTTCGCGTCGCGCGCCGGATTGCCGTACGACCGCCACTACCAGCACAAGAGCGCGCTGACGTGGGTGCGCTGCGCCGAGAAGTTCGTCGAGACCGGCGTGCCGGTGCAGATGGTCGAGAACGCGCTGCTCGCGGCAGCCTCGCAGCACTCCGCCGTCGGTGACTACCCCGCGGTGCGCGATTGCTTCGAGAAGCTCGCCGCGTTGGAGCTGCCCGAGCGAGCGAAGAAGCGGTTCTCCGCGATCGCGCTTCGCTATAAAGGACTCGCGGCGCCGCCGATCGAGCTGCCCGGCCTGCCGGACTATCTCAAGCAGACCCACGCGTACGCCGACATCTGGTTCGTCGACCTGCTCGAGTGGGAGATGGGCGGCGATCCGTACTCGGTGGCGGCGTCGATCGTCGGTGACCTGCGCTATCCGAACGGCATCCGGCGGCGCGCGCTGGTCGTGCTGCTGACGCTCGCCGATGCCGAGCAGCGCAAGCAGGGCGACGATCAAGTCGTCGCGGCGAAGATTGCCGAGTTGCTCGGCGAGCTCCAGTCGTACGCGGCGCTGTCGCCGCTCGAGAAGCTCTACGAATCGCCCGAGCCGGCGATCCGCGTCGCCGCGGTCAAGGCGCTCCGCTACCTCTACTTCAAGCGCTCGTTCGTGATCGTGCGCAAGGCGCTCGCCGACGCCGACCCCTCCGTGCGGGAAGCGGCGCTCACCGCGATCGGCGGCCTGCACTTCCCGCACGCGTTCAACCCGCTCGCGCGGATCTATCGCGAGAGTAACGATCCGCGGGTGCGCACGAAGGCGCTCGAATCGATCGGAAAGATCCAGACCGTCGAGGCCGGCGAGTTCCTCGTGATGGTCCTGCGCCAGGAGAGCGGCCCGTTGCGAGAGGCCGCGCAGACCGCACTATCACAACTCGATAGCGCCGAGCTCCTGCCGATCCTGCGCCAGCACCACGAGATCGAGACCAACGCACAGGTTCGCGAGACGCTCGAGCAACTACTGCGCCGTCACTGATATGCTCGCCGCTCATGCGGCACACCTGGGTGGTTCTGCTCCTCTTGGTTTCGGCTTGTGATTCACGCGCGAAGGCGTCGGATCCGACGGGCGGCGCACGCGCCGAACAGAAATCCAAGGAGTACGAGACCTGCGGGACGAGCTCCCACTGCGCCGACAACCTACGCTGCTTCGAGCACATCTGTAAGCGCACCGCGCGGTCGACGGTCGGTGACTACTACGCCGCCCTCGGCTCGACCCAACGCGCGAAGGGCGATCTCGAAGGCGCGATCAGCTCGTACAACCAGGCGCTCGGCCACTACGACAGCGAGAAGATCCTGCTGCCGCCCGACGTCGATTGTGCGTACGGCGCGGCCCTCGCCGCCGGCAAGGGCAACAAGGAGCACGCCGAGCTCGGCGCGCGCGTGCTGCACCGCTGCCTGCTCGCCGCGCCGGTCGGATCGACGCTGCACGATCGTGCGTTGGTCGAGGTCGCCGGCCTGATGGATGCTGGCTTGGATCCGCTGACGCTCGGTCGCACCGCCCTCGCCGACGTCTATCTGACGCGCTCGCCGAGCGCACCGTCGACCGACAAGCTCGTCGTCGCGGTGACCGCCACGCCGGCGGTGACGGCGAAGACCTATCAGTCGATCCCCGACAAGCTCGCCGAACCCGACATGCGCGGCCAGCTCGTCGGTTGCTGGCAGGCGTACAACGCCGCCGCACACAAGGTTGTCGTCGCGGTCTCGATCGGCCTCACCGTCAAGTACACCCCGTCGGAGTACGAGGACGAGAGCGGCACCTACTCGATCAAGCTCGATCCGCCGGCCCCGTTGGCGCCTGGCCCGGAGGCCAGCGCGGATGCGTGCGTGCGCGGCGTCGTCGAGCCCGCCATCAAGGATCTGAAGACCTTGCGCGACGCCTTCACGACGAAGCTGACCGTCACGATCAAGTAGTGATTGCCAGGGCTTATCCCGCGTAGTAGCTAAGCGCGTGGATCCGAAACCCGACCTTCGCTCGATGAGCCTCGACGACGCGGAAGCGTTCGCCGTCGCGCAGGGCTGGGCGAAGTTTCGCGGCGAGCAGATCTGGCGCTGGGTCCACGCGCACGGTGCGCGCAGCGTCGACGAGATGACCAACCTCAATCGCGAGACCCGCGAGCGGTTGGCAGAGCTCACGACGATCGGGTCGTTGGAGATCGCCGAGATCCAGACCGGTGCGGATGGAACGCGCAAGCTGCGCCTCGTGACCCGCGACGGTCAATCGATCGAGAGCGTGCTCATCCCCGACGGCGAGAAGACGACGCTGTGCATCTCGTCGCAGGTCGGCTGCGCCGTCAACTGTCAGTTCTGCGCGACCGCGAAGATGGGGCTGGTGCGCAACCTCGACGCCGGTGAGATCGTCGATCAGGTCTACGTCGCGCGGCAGTTGTTGAACGAGGTCGAGCCCGGCCGCAACCTGACGAACCTCGTCTACATGGGGATGGGCGAGCCGCTCCATAACTACGACAACCTGATCAAGTCGCTGCGAATCCTGTGCAACGACAAGGGTGCGAAGCTCGCGCAGCGGCGCGTCACGGTCTCGACCTCGGGCCTCGTGCCCAAGCTCGAGAAGCTCGGTCTCGAGACGGTGCGGCCGAACCTCGCGGTGTCGCTCAACGCGGCGAACGACGAAACGCGCGACGAGATCATGCCGATCAATCGCAAGTGGAACATCGCGAAGCTGATGGCCGCGCTCAAGGCGTACCCGCTCGAGCAGCGCCGGCGGATCACGTTCGAGTACGTGCTGCTCGCCGGCGTCAACGATTCGCTGCGCGATGCCGCGCAGCTCTCGAAGGTCCTGCGCGGTATGCGCTGCAAGGTCAACCTCATCCCGTGGAACCCACACCCCGAGGCGCCGTATCAGCGCCCGGCGCCGGCGGTGATCGACGCGTTCCAGACCGAGTGCAAGCGGCTCGGCCTGCCGACCTATCTGCGCACGCCGCGCGGTGACGACATCGACGCCGCGTGCGGCCAACTCGCGAACCGCGCGCGCACCGCCGATGGCACGTCGGCGCCGCTCGTGCCGTTGCGCGTGATCCGCGAACGTCCTCCGCTGCCGGCCGTCGACTGATGTCCGAGGAAGATCCGCCCGGCTCGTTCGGCCACGGCATGGCGGTCGGCGTAGCGATCAGTGCGGTGCTCGTGCACATCGCGTTCGTCGCGCTCGGTGGCGATTGGCAGAAGCTGTATGCCGACTTTCAGGCGCCGGTGCCCCTGATGACGCGGATCACGATCTCGATCCCGTGGCAGCTCGGCGTGCCGGTCGTCGGCTCCGTGCTGATCGGTGCGTTGATCCTCAAGCGTCCGCGCGGGCTCGCCGCGTACGCGACGGTGGCGATGCTGCTCGTGCTCGCGTGCGGGTTCACGATCGTGTTCCCGAGCGCACCGTTGACCGCGCTCGCCAACACCATCAAGTGACGGAGCGCCCGGACTTCCTCACGGAACGGGCTAGCCATGAATGCTATCCTGAGGCGTGGCGACCTGGGACGAGCAGAACGCGATCCTCGAGTTGCAGCGCGAGTACTTCGCGAATGACGATCACATCCGCAGCGAGGTCGCGATCTGGGCCGATTCGACACCCGAGGAGCGCCTCGCCGAGGTCGCGGCGATGACCCGTGCATCGGCGGTCCTGCTCGAACGGCTCGACGAAGCACAACTTGCGAGCTTGTGGCGCACTCGACAGCTTCCGGCCGATACCATCGCGATCCTCGAGCGACTGTGAGCGTATTTTCGATCGCGGAGCGGATCGCGGGTTGTCTCGACGAAGACCACCTCGACTACGCGATCGGCGGTGCGCTTGCTCTCTCGGTGTGGGCTCTGCCGCGCGATACGAGCGATGTCGATCTATCGATCTTCGCGCGCAGCGACGAGCTCGCACGGGTGTTCGATGCGCTCGAACGCGCCGGCGTCATGATCGACCGCAGCGACGCGACCAAAGCTCAGGCGCGAATCCGCATGTTCACGTGCCGTGCGGGCAAGACTCTAGTCGACGTCTTCATCGGCGAACACCCGCATTTCGCCGAGATGCATCGCAACCGTCAGCAGGTCAAGAGCCCCACCAGCGACCTGATGTTGTGGTTCATCTCGGCCGACGATCTCTGTGTCACGAAGCTAATGTTCGGCCGTGCGAAAGACGTCCCAGATCTCGAGCATCTGTTCGCCAGAAAGCCGAGCCCAAACGTCGACTACATTCGTTCGTGGCTGACGAAGATCCTCCCTGCGGGAGATCGGCGACTTGCTTTGCTGGACGATCTCGAGCGGCGCTTCCTGGCAACGGACGACTAAGGCACGTACACGACGGCGCTTCCGTAGCCTACTTCTGGGCCGGGAGATTCCGCCAGCTCGCGGACGGCATGACATCGGCCGCGGTCACCGGCGGAGCGACCACGGGCTTGTCGGTCTTCGGCGCCTTCGTCGCATCACCCACGATATCGAGAGCGCGCCGCTGGCGTTCCGCTCGCGACGTCAACGCATCGGCGTGGACGATCTGCGATCGATCGAGCAGCGGCACGAACTCGGGCAACTGCTCGGTGCTCGGCAAGCAGATGATGCCGTAGAGGAACGCCTGCTGCTTCAACGTGGTGATGAGCTCGGGCTCGATGTGACATTGCCCGTGCGTGATCACGTACATGACGACGCGCCGCTTCTGTTCTCGACGCAACCGCGTGACCTCGACGAGCAACTGGCGGAACACCTTGCCGTAGTTGCGTCCACGCTCGCTGCGGAACGACAGCAAGTACGGCACCGGGACCTGGCCGGAGCGCGCGATCTTGACCGTCTCGTGGAGCCGCGAGTCGAAGAACCGCACCCAGATCTCGTCACCTTCGAGCGTGAGCTTCTTGATCAGTGCCAGCGCGAGCCCGCGCGCGAATACCTGGCGCTGGCCGCGCATCGACGCGGAGCAATCGATCAACAGGTATTGCAGCCGGCGCTCGTCCTCGTGCTGCTTGTCGCGGCCGTAGTAGAGCAGCTCGTTGTCGACGACCTTCTGCTCGAAGATCTCGCGGTCGTACGCGAGCTCGGAGAGCACGAGCGAATCGATGTTGCCCTTGCGCTCGATCGACGCGTAGCCATCGACGGCAAAGGTCTGCGCACCGGTCGAGCGCCGGGTCTCGAGCACGCTCGGCAACAGGTCCAACGAGAAGTTGGCCACGTCGTTCGCTTCGGGCGAGCCGAGCGCCGCGAACAGATCGACCAGGTCGATCGCCCCACCGAGCGCTTCACTGCCCGAGGCGCTGTCCTCTTTGAACAAGCCGAGCAAGCGCACGGTATCGAGATCGATCAGCTCGACCTGCGTGTAGACGTGGTTCTGCTGCGCGACCAGGTGCTCGATGAAGCCCCACAGACTGCGCGGATCGAAGTCCTTGAAGTGATCGGCGTAGTCGATCTCGCCGAGGATGCCGAGATCGAGCGGCAGCGCCTCGACACCGCTGGCCTTCGAGCGATCGCGCCAGCGATTGTAGGTGTCGCCGAGGATCCGCGACAACAGCACCGCGATCATCTCGTCGCGCAGGCGCAAGCCCGAGAGCCGCTCGGTGACCTCCGAGCTCGCGATGTTGTCGAGCAGCCGCCGATATCGTTCGAGCTGCGGCTTGGTCCCCTGTGGCATCTGTACGCGCGCGAGCTGACTCTCGCGCGGCCGCAACACGAAGCCACCGGCACCGCGCGACATCGAGAGCATCACGCCGATGTCGTGGACCACGAACAGGGGCAGGTTGACGCCCATGCGCGAGAGCGAGTTGGACCAAGCTGCCGCACGAACGAGCGCCATCGGCGTGTCAGTCTGGACGTGCGAGAGCACCATCGTGGCAGCTTGCCGCGCGAGGTAACTTCGTCGACGCTCGACGGGAATCGGCACGTGGCAAAGCTAGCATGCTCGCGTAGGATTCGCGCCGTGCGCTGCCTGTACGCGTTTGCAATTTTCGCTGCGTGTCGTGGCAGCAGCAGTGATGGCCCGACGACCGACGTGTTCGCACTCGCCGGTGAGGTCCAGCCCGAGGCCGGCGCCACCGTGTTGACGACCGGCGTCGATGGCACGCCGATCGATCAAGGGCTCACGGGCGGCGACGGCCACATCGTGCTGGGCTACGCCCCCGGTGCACTCGTGACCGTCGAATATCACCGGGGCACCAGCACGGTGATGATCACGACACCGGCGCTCGCCAGCGGCACGCTCGCGGTCCACGGACCGATCGCAGACCAAGCGCCGATCATCGCGGGCGGCCTCACGATCACCGCCGTCGCGATCAGCGCGGACATGTTCGTGATCGATCTCGGCTGCACGAAGATCACGACCACGATGTTCCCGAAGACCGTCGACGTCCTCGCCACGTGCCTCGGCACCGATCCGAACCTCGACGTCCTGGTGACCGCCCTCGCGAACGGCACTGTCGTCGGCTATTCGGCCGCGCGCGTTCCATTGGTCGACGAGGTCGGCATGTTCGACATTCCACAATGGACGACCACGAACACGACGATTCCGGTCACGCAGAACGATCTCTCGGCGACGTTCGCGATCGACGAGGTCGCCGACGGACTCGTGTTCCCCGGCCCCACCGGCCCCACCGGCACCACCGGCACCGGCGTGTGGACCGGCCTGACCTCCGATCAGACGCGCGTCCACGCCACCGTCGCGAACAGCACGACGACGCAATTCACCGCCGGCCTCCCCGCATCGATCGCGTTCGTCGCCGGCGATTTTCTGCCACCGGCCACCACCCACCTCACGCGCACGTCGAGCGCGTACGCGTGGACGGCCTTCGGCATCGGCGATCTTACGAACCTCCACGTCGCGTGGTCGTCGATCTCGTGGGACGCGGTGCTGCCGCCCGACGCCTCGAGCATCAGCTTTCCCGATCCCGATCGGGCACCACCCGAGTCCAACGTGACGATGACGCTGCGCGCGATCGATGGGCCGGATACGGCGAGCTTCGCCGACGTCCAAGCCGCGGGCCTCCGGATCCAAGGACTGACCGGCGGCACGATCGTGCCGCCGCCGACCGCCGGCGAGGTCCGCGAGACCAGTTCGATCTAGAGACCGAACTTCGACGACGCGAACACGGTCTCGAGCAACTGATCGACCTCGCGGATCATGCGCTGCGCGGCATCACCGGGTAGCGCGGCGAGCGCGACCTTGATCTCGTTGAGGTTCTTCAACTGGCTGAACAACTGGATGTCGCTGAGCTCGGTGCCCGACGTGAGCAGCTCGCGGATCAAGCCGAGCTCGGTGAGCAGGTCGTCGAGCGATGCCGACGGTCCGATGAACCGGCGCTCGTCTGGATGCTCGCGGTAGTACGCGTCGACCACCGGGTTGATGATCTCTTCGAGCAGCTCGACCTGATCGAGGTTGTTCCAGATGTGGCGAAGGACAAAGAAATCGCCGTCGTGGACGCGGGTGCGCCCATCGAACACCGCCGACGCCGCGAACAGCTTTAACAATTTGACCGCGCGGCGGTCAGAGACGGAGATGCCTTCGGAGCGAATCTGAAAGATGAGTCCCTTATATTTGGTGAGGAACTCCTCCGGGAACACCATGAACTTGTCGAAGTTCTGTTGGATCGAGCGGAGCTCGCGCGCCGACGTGACCGGACGAAGCTCGCTGGGGCGACCCGACGCGTCGTTGCCGCGACCGGTCATCTTACGGAGCTCGAGCGCCACGCCCTTCTTCATCAACTCGTGGAAGTGATAGCTGTCGAGGTTGTCGGACAGCACGCGCACGAGGAACCGATCGAACATCGCGGACAGGTTGTCGTCGTTCGGGACTTCGTTCGATGCGGCGTACAGCGAGATCAACGGGACGTTGATGACCTCGGGACCGTTCTGGAATTTGCGCTCGTTGATGACGTGCAGCAGCGAGTTGAGGATCGCGGAGTTTGACTTGAAGATCTCGTCGAGGAAGACGATCTCGGCGGTCGGCAGCATGTGGTCGAGCCGCCGCGTGTAGCGACCTTCGCGAAACGCAGAAATATCGACCGGACCGAACAGCTCGTTCGGTTCGGTGAAGCGCGTCAGCAGGTACTCGAAGTACTTCGCGTCGATCAGCTTCGCGAACATGTCGATCATCGCGGACTTCGCCGTACCCGGCGGTCCGACGATCACCATGTGCTCGCCGGCGATCGCGGAGATCGTCATCAGGCGGATGATCTCTTGCTTGTCGAGGAACTGCTGGCCCATCTGGCGGGCCAGGTCCTGAAACGAAGCGCTGACGCGCGCGACATCGACAGCGAAATTGCGTGGCGGTGAGGGCGGCGCGACCATTGCTACGCGGCCAGATTACCCGAATTTGGGGCGGGCATTGTGCCCGACAGTGGCCGTATGACACGCGGCTGACCCGTTTGGAGAGAAATCTTAAAGGGTGTCCACGGCGCACGTCGTGCATCGTCCTCCGTCCTAACCAATCGGAGATTTCATCGATGAGATTGCTGTTCGCTTCGTTGTTGTTCGCCGCCGCCACCGCCTGTGCAGGTCACGCGACGGTCGTCGCCGAGCCCGCGCCGCGGCCGTCCGCACCCGCACCGGCTCCCGTCATGGCGCCCGCACCCGCCCCGGTCGTCGTCGAGACCTCGCCGGCGCAGCACCCGGCGTATCTGCACGCGCTGGCTGATCTGCGCCACGCGCGCGCGTTGCTCGAGCGCCCCGCGAAGCCCGACGTCAAGTGGGACGAGAACGCCGCGCTCCGCGAGATCGACGCTGCGATCAACGAGATCAAGCAAGCCGCGATCGACGACGGCAAGCCGCTGAACGATCACCCGGCGATCGACGCGCACGTCAACCATCGCGATCGCCTGCGCCAGGCGCAGCAGTTGCTCCACAAGGCGGCCGGCGATATCGACGAGAAGGAAGACAACAACTGGGCCAAGGGCCTGCGCGGTCGCGCGAACATGCACATTCGCAACGCCGAGAACGCGGTCAACGCAGCGATCGGCGATCGCGCCGTCGCCGCGCCGCCGCCGCCGGTCGTCGAGGCGCCGCCCGCTCAGGCGCACCCGGCGTATCTCCACGCGCTGACTGATCTCCGCCACGCGCGGTTTCTCCTCGAGAGGCCGGCGAAGCCGGACGTGAAGTGGGACGAGAGCAACGCGGTCCACGAGATCGACGCCGCGATCAACGAGATCCAGCAAGCGTCGATCGACGACGGCAAGCCGCTCGAGGATCACCCACCGGTCGACGCGAAGCTGAAGCATCGCGGTCGCCTCAAGCAGGCCGAAGAGCTGCTGCACAAGGCCGCCGGCGACATCGACGAGAAAGAGCAGAACGACTTCGCGAAGGGCCTACGCGGTCGCGCGAACGGTCACATCCGCAACGCCGAGCACGCCGTGCACGAGGCGTTGGAGGATCGTCACCACTAACCACCGATTCGCTTAGACTGCCAGCGCCTGCGCCGGACGAAGATGTCTGCGCAGGCGTTGTGCTAACGCGTCGATCACCGGTTCGGACAGTAACTCGGCGCTCTGCTCGCGCTGCATGCGCCAGCGCGCGGCGAGTGCTGGAATCCCCGCGATGCCCGGTGGATTCGCGAGCCGCGGATCGACCTGCGCGAGCGCGCCCGGCAGCGCGAGCAGCGTCGTCAGGCCACGCGGGCGTTGGCCGGCGGCTTCGGCGGCGAGCACGGTCGAGACCAGCGGCGACTTCGCGTTGGGCTCGCGCATGTGGATCTCGGCGAGCGCGAACATCGCGCAGATGTGGACGAGGAACGCCGCGACCGCACGCACGTCGGCTTCGTCGGGCGTGCGCTCGAGCATCTGCTCGAACGCGGCGGCGAGGCGCGACGGCTCGCGCACCTGATCGGCCGGCGCACCACCGGGCACGAGGTGCGCGACGACGGCGCGCGCGAGCTCCGCATCGCGCAGCACGAACACCGCGTCTTCCCAGTGCATCGCCGGTGCCCCGGGCTGGCTATCGAGGAGCTGGGTCAACGGCGTGCGGCGGAGCAGCGTCGCGACGATCGCCGCGGTATCGGGCACCGCGAACAATTCGTCGAAGCCGACATCGACGTGCTCCTCGCGTACGCGCCGGAGGTTCTTCCACACGACCAGCCGCTTCGACGGTAGCTGGCCCTGAAATCGCGCGCGGCCGGTCCACCACGACACGGTGGTATCGCGGCGCGACAGATGAAACAGATGATGGAGGAGGCCATGGCGCGCCATCACGCGCTTGCGATTCTGCGTGAGCGGTTGCGAGACCAGCGTCAGCGCGTTGTCGATGATCCGGCGGCGCTGGCGATCGCTGACCGACCAGACATCGGCGCGCGGATGGACCAGGAACAGCATGTTGTGGAGGCCGGCGGCGAGCATCAGCTCGTCGGCTTCGAGCACGAGCGCCGGCGGGCGCACCACGAGCGTCGACAGCACGTTCGTGCGGCCCTCGTCGACGGCGACCAGCTCGACGGTCGCGCTATCGAGCTCGGTATCCCAGCGCTCGACATCCGCGACCGGGATCGGCGCGCCGACGTGGAGCTCGCCACCGTTGACCAGCGGCTTCACGAACCGCTCGAGAAACACGCGGACGTGGGTCTGCGCCATTACTTCGCTTCGCCGCTGCCGCCCGCCGGCGGCAACAACTTGCGATCGGCGGCATCGGGGAAGCCCCACAGCGCGAACCGACCGACGGCATCGTTGATCACGCGCGCGGCCTCGGTCGGCTCGACCGAGTAGTCCTCGACCCCGGCGCGCTCGGGTTCGAGCTTCGCGAGCGCGCGCCGCTCGAGCGTGGAGAACGCGCTCTCTGGAATCTGAAACGGCCGGCCGTCGGGCGTGAACACGGTGATGATGCCGGTCGCGTGACCGAGAGCACGCGCGAGGACCTCGGGCGACACGCGCGGCACCACGTCCATGCCGAGTGGCACGAGGAGGCCCGGCGTGAGCTCGCACAGGAGTTGGCCGAGCGGAATCACGTCGAGGTTCTCGGTGCCGACGACGAGCACGCCGCGATCGGTGACCGAGATCCGTTGACCGCGCAGCGACACCGGCGGCAACGCGAACAGGATCCGCTTGAGCCGCGACGCGTGCTCGAGCGGGATCAGCGTCGCGACGACGCGGCGCGGTGGTCCCATCGACGTGGCGAGCCGCAGATCGACGCCGATCGGATCCGCGGCGCCGCCGGTATGCTCGCGCGCGCCCGAGGGCTTGTCGAGCTCGAGATCGACGCGCGTGAGATCGCCGATGTCGGACAGCGCGAGCGGGCCCGGCAACTGATCGACGCGATCGTTCGGCCAGAACACGTGGAACGTCTCGGGCGGAAACACCGACTGGCACGAGTTGAGATCGATCGGATGCTCGTAGCCAACCGCGACCGCGGCGTTCGCACCCGCGGGCTTGAACACGTCGATGCCCGGCGTGCCGAGGAACAACTTCAGGATCCGCTCGGGCAAGTTGCGAACCCGGATCCACATGTAGCCGCGATCGCGCGCGTGATCGTCGAACGCGCTGGTCGTGCGCGGGTTGAACAGGCCGGCGGTCGCCTCGACGCGGTTGCGCCAGAGATAGCGAATGATGCCGTCCGCGAGGCCGTGCGCGACCGCGAGGAACAGATCCGCACGGTCTTCGGGCCCGAGCCGATCGGCGCCCGGGATCCTGCGGACCGAGAGCCGGAACAACAGGCGCGAGAACGGCAGGTCGCCCTCGTGGACGTAGCCCTGCGTGAACTCGTCGCCATGGACCATGAAGTCGGTCGTCGCCGGCATCGTGCCGATGTCGATCGCGTCGTAGCCGTAGGGCGAGCGGTCGTCGCGATACTTGACGTAGTGCTTCGCGGTGCCGGTGTAGATCGCACCGCCGACGAGCCGGGCCAACCGCGCCGCGCGATCGGCCGCGTACGACGACACGGCCGGGATCTGGATCAAGATCTCGCGACTACCGAGCGCGGTCTTGGCCTTCGTGATCGTCAGCGCCGAGATCAGCTCGTCGAGCGAGGCCTCGGACGAGTACAGCCGGAGCCAGCTCACGGCGCCTTCGAGCGTCGGGAACGTCATCAGGCAGAACCGTCCGAGCAGAATTCCGCGCGGATCGGGGGCGACACCCGGCGTGAAGAACCGAGTTTGGCCCTGCGCGACGTGCTCGAGTGCCATGAGCAATCGAGCCTAGCACGCGGCTTGTGGCCGGGTTGTTACTCGACCTTCAACAAGATATCGACGCGGCGATCCTTCGCCCAGCCGGATTCATCCGTGCCGGTCGCGTCGAGCGCACCGCGCGTCGTCACGGCGAGCTGCCCCTGCGTGACGCCGAGATGCTCGAGGTACGTGCTGACCGAGCCCGAGCGGCGCGAGCCGAGGCCGATGTTGTACTCCTCGGTGCCGCGCGGATCGGCGCGACCGACGAGCGAGACCGGCTTGCCCTTGAGCGCGCCCTTGATGAGGCAGTCGGCGAGCTGATCGAGCACGGCGCGATCGTCGGGCGTGAGCTCTTCCTTGTCGTAGTCGAACTGCGGCGGCGCGGCGGTCGCCGCGGCCTTGATCCCGCACATCGACATGATGTCGCCGGAGAGCGCCAGGTTCGGGCTGACCTGCGTGTTCGTGGGCAGCTGATCGAGCTGCTTCTTGTCGGCCGGCGGCGCGGCCTTCTTGGCTGGCTCCGGGGTCGTCGTAGCCGTCTTCGGTTTGTCGTGGCTGCAAGCAACCGCGAACGTGACCATCAGCGCGAATAGGGCAGTCTTCATGGCATCCTCCGTTGGTGCTGCAAGCAATATCACGTGTCGTCGTGATGGTCGCGTTGGTGGCGTCATGCGGGAAAAAAAATGAGAGCCCGGTGACCAAACAAGACGCTGGTTCAGCCAGGACGATGGCCGCCCCGATCGCGCTGCCCCCACTCGGGGTCGATCGGCTCGGTCGCTTTAACTTTCAGTACAACGACGGCAGTAGCGCGTACGACAAGGCGAGGGTCGCATACAAGGCCAAGACGTGGGCCACCGTGCGCACGCAGTGCGAGCAAGCGGTCGCGAAGGATCCGACCCACTTCGATGCGCAGCGCCTGCTCGCGGTCGCACTCTCGCAACAGGGCGAGCACGCGGCCGCGGTCGATCACATCGTCGCCGCGATCGCAGGCGACTATTGGAAATACGGCGTCGCGTACGCGACCGATCCGGAGCTCGAAGCGTTTCGCGCGACCCCGCACGGCAAGGCCGTCGGCGAGCTCGCCGCGCAGATCCACGACGAGTACGTCCGGCGAACCAAGACCGCGATGTGGTTGATCGGCCGGCGCTCGACCTTCAAGTTTCCGCAGAAAGACGGCGTGCAATACGCGACGAGTCGCGGCGAGCTCTACGCCTACGATCGCGACTCGCATCGCTTCTTGCGGCTGACCCACACCGACCATCAGGTCGACGGCTTCGTGCGCACGACGACCGAGGTCGCGCTGCTCGGCTTCGACAAGATCGATCACCCGAAAGACGACGCCGCGCCATCGCTGCTCGCGCGGCCGTGGGTGTTGCTCGTCGATCCCACCGAGTGGAAGCCGCTCGGCAAGCGGATCGATCTCGCCTCGGCGCGCGCGGTCGCGCTCGGCTACGGCGATGGCGATCAATTGCTCGCGGGCACCGCACCGGCGAATGACCGGTGGGGCCTCGGCGAGTGGACGGTGTGGTCCATCGACAAGGCGAGCAGCAAGCTCGCGAAGGTGGCCACGCCCCTCCCCGCCCCGCGGCTCGAGATCACGCTCGACGAAGGCCGCGTCGTTCGCCCCGCCGCGATCCCCGGCGTCGACGCGAGCTGGACCGGCGACACCACCGCGACGCTCAAGCTCGGCGGTCTCTCGATCCCGGTCCCCGAGAGTCACGCGACGTCGCACGACAGCGTCGACCTCTCCCCCGATCAACGCCACGTCGCGTTCGCGACCGCGGTCGATCCATGCGCGAAGGACGCGCTGCCATCGCTGTACGTCGCCGATACCAAGACCGGCGCGTTGAAGCACCTGCTCACCGCCAAGAGCCGGTTCGCGTCGCGCTGGATCGATCCGACCACGCTCGCCTACGACGACGGCGAGGGGGCGATCCGCTTGTGGGACGCGACCACCGGCCGTGAAGCATCGCGGCTCGAAGACAAAGCCGGCCTCGCGCTCGATGTGCTATCGCTCGCCAGCGCACCGCTGTGCAAACAAGGACCGCCGGCCGCGCAAGCCGGTTCGGGATCCGACGAGTTACCGCCCGAGGAGCCCACGCCGTGAAGATCTATCTCGTTCGCCACGGCGAAGCCGTTTCCGAAGACGATGCCGGCAGCGATCGCGATCGCTGGCTCAACGCGAACGGCCGCGAAGCGGTGCGCGTGCTGGGGCGGCTGTTGCGCGAGACCCAGATCGACCCCGATGCGATCGTGTGCTCGCCGCTGCCGCGTGCCGCGCAGACCGCCGAGCTCCTCGCGCAGAGCCTCGACTATCTCGGCGTGATCGCGTCGCTGCGTTCACTCGAACCGAGCGCGCACCCGGCGCGCGCGGTGACGGAGATCATGCAGGCCGGGCGCGCCGTGATCGTGGTCGGCCACGAGCCGTCGATCTCGGCGCTCGGCGCACACATCCTCGGGCGGCCGTCGTTCCCGCCGTTTCGCACCGCGCAGTGCTGCTTCATCGAGGACAGCAAGCCGACGTTCATGGCGCGTGCGGATATTCGGCAGGTCACCGCCTACTTCGTCGATTAGCACGCGGTCGAGTTACACTGCCACCGATGCGCACGCTGACCGCGGTTGTTCGGCGATCGCCCGAGGCGTGTTGGCGCGTGCTGATCGATCCCGCCACGTTCACCGGCTGGGTCCCCGGGCTTCGCCGCGCCCGCGTGATCACCACCGACACCAGCGGGCGGCCGCGCGACGTCCAATTCGATTTCGGCGCGTCGCGCACGTATTCGCTCGTGTACTCGTACACCGACGACGACCGCGAGGTTCGCTGGGAGCCGGGGCTCGGCAAGCGCGACGCGGTGCGTGGCTTCGCGCGGATCGAACCGACCGACGGCGGCACGACGCTGATCTACGGGCTCGAGCCCGGTGACGCGCGCACCGAGATCGAGCTCGACGACCTCGGCGCGCTGGTCGCGGCGTTCGTGCGCTGGATGCACGAAGCTCGCTAGTGGTGCCCGCAGCCAGCATGTCGCGCGCGCAGAACGAGAGCTTGGTCGAGCTCCGCGGATCGTTCGCTACGAAACTCCCGAGGCCCTCGAACGCGCGGTGAGGTAAGGTGCCCCCCGTGCGGGCGCTCCTACTCGTGATGGCACTCGCCGCGTGCGGTACGCCGCCGGCGACCAAGCACGCCGTCTCCGACGGAGATGACGGCGACTCGGGCCCGTTCGTCGACAACAAGGGCTACAAGCCGCGCACGTTCCACGACCAGATCACCGGCGAAGGTCGCCCGGTGATCTTCATCCCCGGCCTGGGATGCCCCGGAGAGATGTTCGACGCGGTGATCAAGCACCTCGACGGCAAGGTCGAGGCGCACGTGCTGACGCTCGCGGGATTTGCCGGCCAGAAACCTGCGAAGCCCCCGCTCGCCGCCGCCGTGCGCAAGGATCTGATCCGCTACATCCGCTCGCACCGGCTGCAGTCGCCGATCATCGTCGGCCACAGCATGGGCGGCTTCATCGCGTACTGGATCGCGGCGACCGCGCCCGATCTGATCGGCGGCGTGATCGTGATCGATGCCGGCCCCGCGCTCGGCGACAACGATCCGGACACCGCGCACGTGCTGCGCAACATGTGGGCGCAAGCCGGCGACGACGACATCGCCGGGCAGGTTCGCAGCGCGTACTCGAGCATGGTCAGCGATCCGAAGGAGATGGAGCCGTACCTCGCGGCGATCGCGCGGTCGGACCGCCACGCGATCGGCGATGCGATCTACGAGCTCGTCACGACCGACCTGCGCGATCAGGTCGAGAAGATCAAGGCGCCGCTGTTGCTCGTGCTCGCCGACGGCGGCCTGCAGACGCTCTACAAGGGCATGGTCAAGCCGATCGCCAACAAGAAGATCGTGGTGCTACCGAAGACGCGCCACTTCGTGTGGCTCGACGATCCGGACGGCTTCGACGCCGTGCTCGACGCGTTCCTCAAAGCCCATTGAACAGTTGGCGCGCTCGCGCCGCGAGCCCCCACGCGACCGAGGTCAGCTCCTCGCCGCCGACCAGCTTGTCGGCGCCGAACCGCGCGATCAACCGGCCGCGCACCGCGGGCACGAGCGAGCTGCCACCGGTCGCGAACACGCGATCGATCTGCGCCGCGACCACCCCGGCGCGTGCGAGCACGTCGTCGAGCACGCGATCGATCGTGTCGAGGTCTTCGCCGATCCAGGTCTCGAAGTCCGCGCGCGTGATCGGCAGGTCGAGCTCGATCGCGCGCAACGTCACGCGATCCGCGGCCGCGTTCGACAGCCGCACCTTCGCGCCCTCGACCGCCTGGTGCAGCGGCAAGCCGAGATCCTCGTCGACGAGCTGCGCGAGCCGCTCGAGCTTCTCGGGCTCGATCGCACCTTCCTGGACCCGCACGAGCAGCTTCTGCGTCGACTCCTCTTTCAAGAACGACAACAAGTGCCAGCGCCGCAGCGAGTTGAACAACCACGCCGGCACCGGTGCTTCACCACCCATCTCGTCGGTGACGTAGCGCGAGCCGCGGCCGAGCGCCGGCGCGACGACCGCATCGATCACGCGCGCGTCGAACGCATCGCCCGAGACCCCGATGCCGCCGGTCGCGAGCACGGTCGCCGGTCCACCGCCGGCGCGGATCACAGAGAAGTCGGTCGTGCCGCCACCGTAGTCCGCGACGACGATCAACTCTTCATGATCCAACCGCGCCGCGTAGCTCGCCGCCGCACCGACCGGTTCGTACTCGAACCTGACGTCGGTAAACCCGGCCTTGCCCATCGCCTCGGTCATCCGGCCGATCGCGCGCGCATCGTCGTCGGCATCGTCGGCGCCCCAGTAGCGCACCGGTCGACCGATCACGCAGCGCGTCCCCAGATCGCGTCCCGCGGCCGCGCGCACGAGTCGCAAGAACGCCGAGATCATGTCGTCGAGCGCCCACCGCCGCCCGAGGATCTGCGTGCGCGAGAACGAGGCGCTCGCGAGGTGACTCTTGATCGATTGCACGAGCCGGCCTTCGCCACCGGTCTCGAGGTAGCGCGCGATCGCCGGCGCACCCGCGGTGAGCCTGCCGCCGGGCTCGAAGTACAACACCGTGCGCCAGTACCTCGCACCGTCGAGTGGAACGAGCTCGACGTTGCCGGCGTCGTCGCTGATCGCGACCGCGGAGTTCGTCGTGCCGAAATCGATACCGACGTGCATGGCCGACACCGTCGGCGATCCGGCGGCGCTTTACTAGCTATCGACACGCCGCTATCCTGTGGGAGCTGCTCGGGATGAACGTCGACGACGGCTAGCGGCTATCGCGAGCCTCGGTGATCGCGGGCAGGGACTCCGAGCCGCTGCCCATCGTCATTCGCGTCAGCCGCGGGCGCGGAAATCGCGGTCCACTGCGTCCCGTGTGGATCTCGCCGCTCACCGGCGCCAGCGCATCGACGTCGATCGTGCCGCTCACCGTCGGGAGGTTGTGACCCACGCTGGTGCAACGTTGCAACGCGCGCGCCCGCGCAACCTACCGAGATGTCGTGGCCGGTGCGCGCAGCGTTCGTACAGTTGTGCTTACCGCTTCACAGCCAGGTGCTTGGTCGCGGGCTTGCCGCCGGACAGCTCCGCGAAGAAGTCGTTGCCCTTGTCGTCGACGACGATGAACGCCGGAAAATCGACGACGTCGATCTTCCACACGGCCTCCATCCCGAGCTCCGCGTACTCGACCACGCTCACGCACTTGATCACGTCCTGCGCGAGCACCGCCGCCGGGCCGCCGATCGATCCGAGATAGAACCCGCCGTGCTTCTGGCAGGCCTCGGTCACGTCCTTCGAGCGATTGCCCTTCGCGAGCATCACCATGCTGCCGCCCTGCGCCTGGAACAGGTCGACGTAGCTGTCCATCCGTCCTGCCGTGGTCGGCCCGAACGAGCCCGACGCGTAGCCGGCCGGCGTCTTGGCCGGGCCCGCGTAATACACCGCGTGATCCTTCAGGTACTGCGGCAGGCCCTCGCCGCGGTCGACCCGCTCCTTCAACTTCGCGTGCGCGATATCGCGCGCGACGATCAGCGGCCCGGTCAGCGACAGCCGCGTGCGGATCGGATACTTCGACAACGTCGCGCGGATCTCGCTCATCGGCCGGCTGAGGTCGATCCTCACGACCTCGCTCGCGAGCTGGTCGTGCGTGATCTCCGGCAGATATTTCGCCGGGTCGGCCTCGAGCTGCTCGAGGAACACGCCGTCGCGCGTGATCTTGCCGAGCGCCTGACGATCCGCGGAGCAGCTCACCGCGATCGCGACCGGGCAACTCGCACCGTGACGCGGCAGCCGGATCACGCGCGCATCGTGCACGAAGTACTTGCCGCCGAACTGCGCACCGATGCCGGTCGTCCGCGCGATCTCGACGACCTTGTGCTCCCACTCGAGATCGCGATACGCGTTGCCCCGCGGGCCACCGTGGGTCGGCAGATGATCGAGGTAGCGCGCCGACGCGAGCTTCGCGGTCTTCAGCGTGTGCTCGGCGCTGGTACCGCCGATCACGACGGCGAGGTGATACGGCGGGCACGCCGCGGTGCCGAGCGAGCGCAGCTTCTGATCGAGGAACGCGGCGAGGCTCTTCGGATTGAGCAGCGCCTTGGTCTCCTGAAACAGCAGGCTCTTGTTCGCCGAGCCGCCGCCCTTGGCCATGAACAAGAAGTGGTACTCGTCGCCATCGGTCGCGTAGAGCTCGATCTGCGCCGGCAGGTTCGAGCCGGTGTTCTTCTCCTCGAACATGTCGAGCGGCGAGACCTGCGAGAACCGCAAGTTCGACGTCTGATAGGTCTCGAACACGCCGCGGGACAGCGCCTCTTCGTCGTTGCCGGCGGTCACCACGCGCTGGCCGCGCTTGCCCATGATGATCGCGGTGCCGGTGTCCTGGCAGCCCGGCAGGATCAGGCCGGCCGCGATGTTCGCGTTCTTCAACAGCTCGAGCGCGACGAAGTGGTCGTTCGGCGACGCGTCCTGGTCGTCGAGGATGGCGCGCAGTTGCGCGAGGTGCCCCGGGCGCAACAGGTGCGCGATGTCGTGCATCGCGGTGCGCGACAGCAGCGTCAGCGCTTCGGGCGCGACCTCGAGGAACGTCGCGCCGCGCGCCTCGAACGTCGTGACGTGGTCTCCGGTCAGCTTCCGAAACGGGGTGTCGTCGTGATGCCCGACCGGCAACAGCTCTTGATACTCGAACGCAGGCATGGCGACAGCATAGATCAGCTCTTCAGCGATCGTCGTGCCGGCGGGACGATGCCGCGCGTCCACGCCGGCAGCCGACCCTTCGCGCGGTAGTCGACCTGGCCGTCGCGGAACGTCGCCACGAGCAGGAACGGCTCGGCGACGCTGCTGTTGTCGTAGAGCTCGATCACCGGGACGATCGCCAGCGCCTGCTCGAGATTGTCGAGCGTGCGCGCGTAACGGCTGAGGATCCGATCGAGCGGCACGCCGTGACCGCCCCGTGCGACGCGCTGCTCGACGCGGCGCGCGGACAGCTCGGCGCTCTCGACGCAGATGAAGATCAGCAGCACCTCGTAGCCCGAGCGCACGGCGTGGGCGAGCATCGCGAGCTTGGCTCCCATCGGATCGGAGAACACGGTCTCGGTGATGAAGCTCTCGCCCGCGCCGATCATCCGCTCGCGGGTCGCGTCGAGCACGCGCGCGGCTTCGAGCGAGTCGACGCCGGCCGCGACCGCGACGATGTCGGCGTTGAGAAACGGCAGCGGCGAATCGGCCAGGAACGCGTCGCGAAACGTCGACTTGCCGGCGCCGTTCGGGCCGGCGAGCACGACGAGCTGCGGCTTCACCCGCGTCGCTTCGCGCGGGGCTTCGCGACGACGCCGTAGCGCACCGGATCACGCGAGGCGATCAGCCGCGCGGCATGGGCGCGACCGGCCGGCGTCTTCGCGAACGCCATGCGCTCGCCGAGCTCGGGATCGTGGCTGCGCGTCTTCAACACCGTGACCGTGCGATGCGAGACCACGGCCTCGACCGCCGCACCGAGCCGCGCCCAGTGCTCGACCTGCTCGGTCAACGAGCGCTCGGTCACCGCCGCGGCGGCGCGCGCGCTCGACGCCAGGGCCTCGCTCAGCCGAACCGGAATGCCGTTGTTCGCCATGTCCACCCAGTGTAGCAATCTGCTACACGGCTTCAACTACAAAGGGCCCATGCGGTCGACATCGGCCTGGGTCGCCGTGCGCAGCCAGACCAGGTAGCCGGCGACCGCGTCGCGCTCGGTGATCGTGAGATCGGTGTCGAACCTAGGCATCTCGCTGAGCTTGCCGAGGTGGACGACCTTCTTCGGATTCGAGATCACGCTGGTGTACCAATCGCGACTGCCGAGCCCGCCGAGCCCGGGGCCGGAGTTGCCGGCTACGCCCTCCTCGATCGCGTGACAATCGGTGCACGCCTTGTCGAAGATCGCCTTGCCGCGCGCGCGCTTGCTCGCGTCGGCGTCGCTCGCGCCGCTCTGGGCGTAGAGCAACTCGACGAGGTCGTCTTGTTCGGTGGGGGAGACGTCGACCGACTTCATCGCGTCGTCGGTCGGGGCGAGCTTGGTGTGGCCCCAATAGGCGTCGCCGCTCGGGTCGTGCAGGAAGCCCTCGAGCCACGCGCGATCGCCGTGCCCGGCGCCGATGATCGGGCCCTTGCGGTCCTTGCTCTGGGCGTCGTGGCAGCTCTTGCACTTCTGCGCGAAGATCGATCGCGCGGTGTACATCGGCACCGTCGTGAAGATGTCCTTCGCGCCCGTCGCCGGCACGCCGTTCTCGACCGCGAGGGCCCGCGCGCGCGACGCGAGCATGTCGGCGGCCCGGGTGCGCTTGTCGAGCTCCCCATCATCGGAGTCGGCGGCGTACGACATCATCGTCAACACCCCGATCAGCGCGAACAGCCCGAGCACGGCCACGATGTAGCTCTTGCGCTTGCCCGGCGCGCGATCGGGCGAGCGATCGACGAGCGGGAGCCCGACCAGAAAGCCCCCGACGATCGCCGGCGTGATCAGCGCGATGAACCGTTCGTACGAGCCCGCGAGATGGCGGAGCTCGAACAGCCAGCGGAAATACCAGAGCGGGCGCGCGTCGTACGCGGCCCCCGGATCGGCCGGCGCGGCGAGGTCGGCGCCGTGTTGCGACACCACGTAGCCGACGAGGATCGCGAACACCGCGGCCATAGCGGTGACGTTGCGCAGGGTCTGCACGGGCCAGCGCGCGACCGGTGCGAGCCCGTCGCGGCCCGAGCGCGGCGTCGTGCCGTGGCGCCGCGACAACCAGATGTGCGCGCCCATGCCCGCGGCGAACAGCGCCGGCAGCACGACCACGTGCAGCGCGTAGAACCGGGTCAGCGTCAGGTTGCCGTACTCGTTGCCGCCGATCGCGAGCGAGCGAATCGTCGGGCCGGCGCCGGGCGTCGACGCGGCGATGCCGACCTCGACGCGATTCGCCCAGTACGCCGCTTGATCCCAGCGCAACACGTAGCCCGAGATCGCGAACCCGAGCACCAGCAGGAGGAGGACGATGCCGATCCACCACACGAGCTCGCGCGGTTTCTTGTACGCACCCCACACCGCGGTCTGCACCAGGTGCACGCCGCAGATGATGACGAGCGCCGAGCTGCCGTGGAAATGCAGCCCGCGCACGAGCCAGCCGAGCGGCACCTGATCTTGAACGTAGGCGACCGACGCCCACGCGTCCGTCGACGACGGTGAGTAGAACGCCGCGAGCGCCGCGCCGGTGATCGCCTCGACGCCGATCAGCATCACCAGCACCCAGCCGAACACGTATGCGAACGAAGGTCCGCCCGGAATCCCGTCGACGCGCTTCTCGTTATCGGCGCGGGCGCGCATCCAGTCGGTGAGCCGAGCTCTCACGCCGGCTCCCGCGACGACGTGTCGAGCTTGTAGCGGACCCATGTCAGCCGCAGCCGGCCGTCTTTGACTTCGATCGGCAGCGGATCGAGATCGCGCTTCGCCGGGCCGGTGCTCGGAACGAGCGCGCCGGCATCGCTCCACTTGCTCTTGTGGCACGGACACAAGAACGTCTTCGCGGCGGGGTCGAAGCCGACCGCGCAGCCGAGGTGCGGGCACACCGCCGACAGCGCGATCAGCGAGCCCTCGGCGGGACGCCGGACCCACGCGGCACCGAGGACGACATCGCGCGCGGTCATCCACGCGTCTTTCACGACGGGCGCGACGACCTCGACGCGTTGCCACGGTGCGCCGACGTGGAGGCGATCGACGGCGCCAATGTCGATCGGATCGGTCGGGGTCGTGACGGTGTTCTCGCCGGTCGGGGCGACACACATCCGCAATGCGGGGCCGGCGATCACCAGCCCGAGACCGCCGCCTACCACGCCGGTAGCGACTTTCAGAAAGCCACGTCGATCAGGATCGTCCGACATCTGTGCAACCGTAACAGAGCAGCCGGGTTGCATGGACGGTACGACCGCAACGCAATGTTCGGATCGATCGACGACGATCCGATGCGACATCGACGGGATGCCGCCTCTTAGTTAGATCAGCCCATCGTCCGTTCTTCGCGCTCCTGATCCTCTTTGCACTTGATGCAGAGGGTGGTCTCGGGACGCGCTTCGAGGCGCTTCTTGCCGATCGCCTCTTCGCAGATCTCGCAGATGCCGAACGTGTTTTCTTCGATCTTCTTGAGCGCGAGATCGAGCTTCGATAACAGGCTCTTCTCGCGGCCACGCAGGCGGAATTCGAACGACTGGAGGTACTCGCTCGAGGCGAGATCCATCTCGTCCGGCAGGTCATTGGTGTCGAGGGACATGTTCTCGATCGAGAGCATCTCCCTCGCCCGCTCGAGCACTGCCTTGCGCTTCTCTTCCAGAAGCTCCTGAAACTTCTTCAGCTCTTTTTTATTAAGAGCCTTCGACGACGATGCAGCGGTCGCGGCGGTCATGGGCACCTCCTCAAGGGCGCGACAGTCTAGTTACGACCCATGGGCGTGACAACCCCCCATCGGTCGAGATCGACCATCATACACCGGTGTCTCGCTTGACACGTAGTCCGAGTGTCCGCGAAACTGTTCTCGATGGCCGGCTCGGATAAACGCAAGCAGTCCCTCTACTTTCCCGAAGACATGCTGAAGGAAATCCAAGACGAGGCGACCCGTCAGGACCGGTCGCTCTCCTGGATTGTCCAAAAGGCTTGGAAGATCGCTCGTAAAGAGATCATGAAGTATCCCTCGGTGAACGAGTTCCCCGGCGAGGAAGACGAGAAAGAAATCGCCTGAGCTTGGGTTCCGAGTGGGCGTACGCCGTCGCGTTGGATGGCAGCCCAGTCTTCTACGAATCATGGGGACCGCGAACAGCACTGACACCAGTGCTGCTGTGCGATGGCATAGGTTGCGATGGTTATGTCTGGCGCTACCTGCGTCCGGACCTACCTGACCGGTTCGGCGTCCACCCTCATTATCGAGGTCACGGCCGGACCGCCGCGCCGAAGGATCCGACCCGCGTCGCGATCGAGGATCTCGCCGACGACATGGCGAGTGTTCTCGACGACGCGCTGGTCGATCGCGCGGTCCTGATCGGCCACTCGATGGGCGTGCAGGTCGCGCTCGAGACCTATCGCCGGCATCCCTCGCGGGTCGCCGGGCTGGTGTTGCTGTGCGGCGCCGCTTCTCATCCACTGAAGACGTTTCGCGGCACCGCCGCGATGGAAGACTTTCTGCCAACGATTCAGAAATGGGTCCATCGCGTGCCCGGCGTCATCAACTCGTTGACCCGGCGCCTGTTGCCGACCCGCCTTGCATACGAGGTCGCCGCGCGCCTGGAAATTCGTCGCGAGCTCGTCGAGCCGAACGACTTCATGCCGTACCTCGAAGGCATGGCGCGGATCGATGCGCGGTTGTTTGTCGCGATGCTGTCGGCGGCCGGTCAGCACAGTGCCGAAGAATTGCTTCCGACCATCGCAGTACCTACGCTGGTGGTGGTCGGCGCGCGGGATGGCTTCACTCCCCCCGAGCGCGGACGTGCGATGGCCGCGGCAATTCCGTCCGCGGAGCTGCTCGAGATCCCCAATGCGTCGCACACGGCACCGATCGAACGACCGCACCTCGTCGACTTCACCATCCGAGACTTCATGACAAGAAGGGTCGACTCTGACCGGGAGTGAGACGTTGAATTCTCTCCGCTGGTGACAGTTGAACCCTCCACGCGAAAAAATCTGAAGCTACTTCGCAGATCGCCTCCGAAAGGCTGTTTTTTTTGTAGGGCTTCGCGCTGATATTCATCGCTTTTCCAAAGTCGATAAGGCAAGGTCGCGCTCCATCGCAGCTCGACCCTTCAGGGGGAAATCGAAGGTTCGGCCGCGAAATCAGGACAAAAAGAGCCATGGAAACCGACAAGTCAATGACACGCCCTGTCCTCCGTCGGCCGGACGACGACAATGATGGCCTGGTCGCCCTGCCGCCCGTCCCGTTGGTACGCCAACGGCTCCGGGCCTCGGTTAAGGACTTCGCTGTCTCGCAGCCCGGCCGCAGGGCCGCTGCTCTCGCCGCCGTCTGGATCGCAGCAACGGGCTGTGAAGCGGACCTCCACCATTACGATCCCGAAGAGGCGCTCCGCACGTATCGCCTCATCGAGAGCGAGCTCCGCGCGGAGCTCCGTATCAGCCTCGGCCGTGCGATCACGAACGAGCCCCACGCGGCCACGCGCAACACGATGATCAGCATGCTCGAGCATCTCGAAGAGCTCGAAGCCGCTGCCGTCGCGCCGCGCCCGGCACGCCGCCGTCGCCGCCGCTAACACAACCAAATAGCGAAAACACCCCCGCCTCCCCTGGAGCCGGGGCGTTTTTGTTTTCGGCGTCCGACCCGCGGACGGGCTCGTCCGGCTTCCGTCGGACAGCGGACAAAAATGCGAGCTAACGCTCGAAGATCGCACGCGTGAAATCTGGCCGCGCACTTGCTGAACGTCGCGGCGATGCCGACCTCAGACGCAGACCGACCAACCACAATTGCGACAGAGCTGACAGCGCGACTGCACCACCAGCACCGAGTCGCACTCCGGGCAGCTCGGAACGCTCGGCGTGCTGACCGTGCGTTGACCCGTGACCAGCACCTGGCCGTCACGGCTGCCATCCCGGTAGACCGTGATTCCCTTGCAACCCAACTCGTACGCGAGTTGGTACGCAGCTTTGACGTCGACGGGAGTCGCGCTGTTCGGCAAGTTGATGGTCTTCGAGACCGCGGCGTGAACGTAGGTCTGGAAAGCGGCCTGCATCCGGACGTGGGTACCGACATCGATCTCGTGCGCGGTCGGGAACCGGCGCTGGAGATCGACGGGGACATG
>JBDTJY010000062.1:0-3900 GCA_039935615.1 Kofleriaceae bacterium | reverse complement strand
GTCAACGGTGGGATGTTGATGTAATGGCCGTTCTGGCATATCAACGCCCGGCAATTCAGCGAGGTAGCTATGTCGCCCGATGAGATCGAGAGCAAGGTCAAGGAAATCATCTGCAATCAGCTCGAGGTCTCCCTCGAGCAGCTTCGCCCCGAGGCGTCGTTCATCGACGACCTGAAGGCGGACTCCCTCGCCGTGGTCGAGCTCGTGCTCGCCTTCGAGCAGGAGTTCAAGATCACGATCCCCGAGGAAGATACCGAGCAGATCAAGACCGTCAAGGACGCGACGAACTACATCAAGTCGCACGCGAAGTAGTCTGCGCTAGCAGTAAGGAGCCCCATGCAGCGACGCGTTGTCATCACCGGCATCGGCCTGATTACTCCGATCGGTAACGATCTGGAGACGACCTGGTCGTCGCTGCTCGCGGGCAAGAATGGCGCGGGCCCGACGACGTTGTTCGACGTCTCGAACTTCGCGACCAAGTTCGCGTGCGAGGTGAAGAACTGGGAGCCCCAGAAGTGGTTCGACAAGCGCGAGCTCAAGCACCTCGATCGCTTCCTGCAGTTCGGCGTCGCCGCCGGCATGCAAGCCGTCGCGGATGCCGGCCTTGGCACGCGCGTTCCTGAAGGTCAGGAGCACCGCTGGGGGACGTTCATCGGCGCTGGCCTCGGCGGCGTTCGCACGATCGAGGACACCTACGCCGCGTCGAAGACGAAGGGCCCACGCCACGGCATCTCGCCGTACTTCGTCACCGACATCATCATCAACGAGCTGCCGGGCATGGTCTCGATCCGCACCGGCGCGACCGGACCGAACCTCTCGCACGTGTCGGCCTGCTCGACCGGCGCGCACTCGATCGGTGAAGCGTTCCGCACGATCCGCCACGGCTACGCCGACGGCATGATCTGCGGCGGCGCCGAAGCGACGATCTCGATCTTGGGCGTCGGCGGCTTCAACTCGATGCGCGCGATGTCGACTCGCAACGACGATCCGCAACGCGCGAGCCGGCCGTTCGAGCGCGACCGTGATGGCTTCGTGATCGGCGAGGGCGCAGGCGTCGTCGTGCTCGAGGATCTCGAGTCGGCGAAGAAGCGCGGCGCGCGGATCTACGCCGAGCTGATCGGCTACGGCGCGAACAGCGACGCACATCACGTCGCGGCACCGGCACCGGACCACAAGGGCGCGCAGGCCTGCTTCAAGGTCGCGCTCGACGACGGTAAGGTCAACACGAGCCAGATCGGCTACATCAACGCCCACGGCACCTCGACGGACCTCAACGACAAGAACGAGACCATCGCGGTGAAGAAGGTGTTCGGCGACTACGCGAAGAAGCTCGCGATCTCGTCGACCAAGTCGATGATGGGCCACACGCTCGGCGCAGCCGGCGGCATCGAGGCCGGGATCACGGCGCTCGCGATCCAGCGCGGCGTGCTGCCGCCGACGACGAACTACGAGAACCCGGATCCGGAGTGCGACCTCGATTACATCCCGAACGTCGCCCGCGAGCAGCGCGTCGACTTCGCGATGTCGAACAGCTTCGGCTTCGGTGGCACGAACGCGGCACTCGTGCTCGCGCGCTACAAGGGTGACTGAATGAAATGGATCGCCGGATCGGATCACGCGGGGCTCGAGCTCAAGCGTGCGCTGATCGCCAAGCTCCAGGAGCTCGGCGACGAGGTCGTCGACGTCGGCACGCACGACACCGCCTCGGTCGACTACCCGGAGTTCGGCGCCGAGGTCGGTCGCCGCGTCGTCGCCGAGAGCGCACGCGGCCTGGTCGTGTGCGGCAGTGGCATCGGCATCTCGATCGCGGCGAACAAGATCCACGGCGTGCGTTGCGCGCTGGTTCACGATCACTACACCGCGGAGCTCGCGCGCCAGCACAACGACGCGAACGTGATCGCGATGGGCGCTCGCGTGCTCGGCGGCGGCGTTGCCGAGGACGCACTGCTCGCCTTTCGCACCTCCGAGTTCTTGGGCGGCCGGCATCAGAAGCGCGTCGGCATGCTGGACGCGCTGTAATGCGTTGTCCGTTCTGCTCCGTCGACGAGCGAGACAAGGTCATCGAGACGCGGGTCTCGAAGGACGGCAAGGAGATTCGCCGGCGTCGCGAATGCGAGGCGTGCGATCGCCGATTCACGACCTACGAGCGGATCGAGGAATCGATGCCGGTCGTCGTCAAAGCCGATGGTCGCCGCGAGCCGTTCGATCGCAACAAGATCGAGCACGGCATCCACAACGCCGTCGCGAAGCGCCCGGTGTCGCGCGATCAGATTTCAGCGCTCGCCCTCGAGGTCGAGCGCGAAGTCGGCGAGCTCAACCTCAGCGAGATCATGGCGCGCGATGTCGGCGAGCGCGTGCTGCCGAAGTTGAAGGCGCTCGATCAGGTCGCGTACGTCCGGTTCGCGTCGATCTATCGCGACTTCCGCGACCTCGACGGCTTCGAGAAAGAGCTCGAGGCGATGCGGCTCGAGGATACCGGTGAAGGCGCCCCGCTCGCCGATTCGACCGACGAGCATCCGCCCGTCGCCGTCGGAAACGCCGAGTGACACCGCACAGTCCTGGCGACGACGAGTTCATGCGCCGCGCGATGCGGCTCGCCCACAAGTACGCCGGCCGGACCTCGCCGAACCCGATGGTCGGCTGCGTGATCGTCGACAAGCGCGGCACCGTGATCGCCGAAGGCGCGCACAAAGGCCCGGGGCACGATCACGCCGAGATCGCGGCGCTCCGCAAGCTCGGCGGCAAGGCCCCCGGTGCGACGATCTACGTCAACCTGGAGCCGTGCACGCACCAGCGCGCCGGCAAGACGCCGTGCGCCGTCGCGGTGAAAGCCTCGGGCGCGGCCCGGCTCGTCGTCGGCAGCGAGGATCCCTACCCCGGTCACGGCGGTGGGATCGCGGCGGTGCGGCGCGCCGGCATCTCGGTGACCCGCGCGCTCGTCGAGGAATGCGATCGGTTCAACCGTGGCTTCCTCGTGTGGGCGGCGGCGAATCGCCCGGCGTTCACGCTCAAGGCCGCGATCACGCTCGACGGCAAGATCGCGACGGTCGCCGGCAACTCGAAGTGGATCACCGGCGAGCGAGCCCGGCTCGACGGCCACGCGATGCGCAACGACCACGACGCGATCATGGTCGGCGTCGGCACCGTGCTGAAGGACGACCCGCGCCTCGACTGCCGGATCGCCGGCGGCCGCGATCCGATCCGGATCGTCCTCGACGGCCAGCTCCGCACGCCACCGACCGCGCGCCTGCTGCCGAAGCAGGCCGGCCCGCGCACGATCATCGTCACCGGCCTGCGCGCCGACCAGGCGAAGCAGGCCGCGCTCGAGAAGGCCGGCGCCGAGGTCATGCGGCTGAAGCTCCGGGCGAACGGGCAGGTGCCGATCTACGAGCTGTCGCGCGACCTCGCGCTCCAGAAGATCCTGTCGGTGCTCGTCGAAGGCGGCGGTCAGGTCCACGCGTCGTTCTTGGCCGACCGCTTCGCCGACGACCTCGTCCTCTACATCGCGCCGAAAGCCGTCGGTGGTCCAGCGCCGAGCTGGGTCGGCGGCAAGGGCGTCGGCACGCTCGCGGCCGCCTACCAGTGGCGCCCACTCGGCCCACCGGAGTACCTCGACGACGACCTCCGCCTGCGGTTCGTGCCGGTGCAGGTGAAGGACCATTCGACCGAGCTGGCGGACGACGATTAGCGGGCGTGGTAAGAGTCACCCGTGTTCACAGGCCTCGTCGAAGACCTAGGCACGATCGCCCGGGCGGACCGCCGCTCCGACGCGCTGATCCTCGCCGTCAGGCCGACCCGGATCCCGCTGACCGAGCTCGTGATCGGCGAGTCGGTCTGCCACGACGGCGCCTGCCTCACGGTCACCGAAATCGGCCGCGAGTCGTTCACCGTCCTCGCGGG
>JBDTJY010000061.1:0-22483 GCA_039935615.1 Kofleriaceae bacterium | reverse complement strand
GAGACCTACTACACGTTCGGCCCGGCGCTCGCGGGGCTGATCGGCGAGAGCGAGCTGTTGCGTGCGAGCTCGCGCTCGGCATTGCGCCCCGTCGTCGCGTACGTGAAGGCCTTGAGCTTCGGGAATCCGTAGGAGCTCAAAGTAGTTTCGGGTACGGGCCGGGTGTCTACGTACGTTTCGCGCCCACATGACCGTTAGACCCGTTTACGGTGGTCGGATGTCTAGGGTCGTGGTGGCGTTGGTGGCGCTCGGAGCATGTTCGGTCGAGAGCACGAGCGGGGAGGTCGCCGCGAGCATCACGACGCCGGGCCTGCTCGGCGGAGAGATCGCGATCACGACGACGGGCAAGATGCCCGCGGTCGCGTCGAACGGCACCACGTTCTTGGTGGTGTGGGATGACGGCGCGGACGTTCGCGGCACGCGGGTCAGCGGCGATGGCAACGTACTCGACATGCCGTTCGTGATCTCGAACGCCGCGGGCGAGCCGATCGACCCGCAGGTCGCGTCGAACGGCACCGACTACATGGTCGTGTGGGCCGATCCACGCAACGGCGACGACGACATCTACGCGGCGCGCGTGTCGGCCGCGGGGGTCGTGGAGGACGCGAGCGGCATCGCGCTCCACACCGGGGCGGGCGTGCAGGACGTGCCGCGGATCGCGTCGAACGGCACGGACTACCTGGTCGTCTGGGAGAGCACCGTCGGCGATCACTTCGACATCTACGCGAACCGGATCGTCGGCGGCGCGGCAGCCGACGGCAACGGCTTCGTCGTGATGGAGACCGCCTTCGGCGAGCTCCCCGCGGTCGGATCGGTCGGCACGGACTACCTCGTGAGCTGGACCGAGTATCGCGATCACGTCCAAGCCGATCTGTTCGGGCAACGCGTCACGGCGGCCGGAGCGTTGACCGGCGGCAACATCACGATCGATGGCGCGGTCGGCTATCAAGGCCACTCGACGATCACGACGAATGGCGCGAGCTACCTCGTCGCGTGGGACGACACGCGTGCGGTCGCCGACTACGACATGTACGCGGCCCACGTCGGCACCGATGGCACGGTCGCCGAGCCCAGCGGCATCGCGATCTCGACGCACACCGCGCATCAATGGCTGCCGGCGGTCGCCTCGAACGGCACCGACTACTTCCTCGCATGGGAAGACGATCGCAACGTCACGATCGATGTCTACGGCGATCTTCTCGCCGGCGTCACGCCCTCGACCGCGGATGGCTTCGGCATCGCGACGAGCTTCACGCACGAGAGTCGCCCGTCGATCGGCTACAACGTCTCGGCGCTCGGCTATCTGATCGCGTACGAATCCGACACGGCGATCCACGCACGCCTCGTCAAGCAGTGCGGCGACGGCGTGCTGCAAACCGGCGAAGGCTGCGACGACGGCAACACCGCCGGCGGTGACGGCTGCAGCGCGGTGTGCGGCGTCGAGTCGGGCTTCACGTGCGCCGGCGCGCCGTCGGCGTGCGGCGATATCAACGAGTGCCTCGCGAGCAACGGTGGCTGCCAGCAGACCTGCACGAACAGCGTCGGCTCGTACGCGTGCGGGTGCACGGCCGGCTACGCGCTCGCGCAAGACGGCACCTCGTGCGTCGACATCGACGAGTGCGCGACCGGCAATGGCGGCTGCGCGCAGACCTGCACGAACGCGGTCGGCAGCTATGCCTGCACGTGCGGCGCCGGCTACACGCTCGGTGGCGATGACCACGGCTGCGACGACGTCGACGAGTGCTCGATCGTCAACGGTGGTTGCGCGCAACTCTGCAACAACGCGCCCGGCTCGTTCTCGTGCGCGTGCAGCGCGGGCTACACGCTCGATTCGAACCACGCGAGCTGCAGCGATGTCGACGAGTGCGCGACCGCGAACGGTGGCTGCAGCGACGTGTGCACGAACACGCAAGGTAGCTTCACCTGCTCGTGCTCGTCGACCGATGGCCTCGCCGACGACGGCAAGACCTGCATGGTGTGCGCGGCCGGCTTCGTCGGTGACGGCACGACGTGCGCCGACATCGACGAGTGCTCGGCCGGCATCGACACCTGCACCACCGATCAGACGTGCGCGAACACGTCCGGGAGCTTCACGTGCATCGACAACGCCGGCTGCGGCTGCCAGTCGACCGACCCGCGCCAGGGCGCGCTGATGATCTTCCTGGTCGCGTTCGGGTTGCGGCGGCGCAGGCGACCGAAAATGGAGTAGCTTCCCCGCGATGCGCCCCGACGGAAGACGCCCCGATCAGCTTCGCCCCCTCGAGATTGTCACCGGCTTTCAGAAGCACGCGGAGGGCTCCGCGTTGATCAAGCTCGGCGACACGCACGTGTTGTGCGCGGCGAGCATCGAGAAGGGGGTGCCGGGATTCCTCGTCGGCAAGGGCCAGGGGTGGCTGACCGCGGAGTACGCGATGCTGCCGCGCTCGACCCACACGCGCACGAAGCGCGATCCGGGGGGCCGCGGCAAGGAGATCCAGCGGCTGATCGGTCGGTCGCTGCGCTGCGCGGTCGATCTCGCGCACCTCGGCGAGCACACGATCCATGTCGACTGCGACGTGCTGCAAGCCGACGGTGGCACCCGCGTCGCCTCGATCACCGGTGCCTGGGTCGCGTGCGCGCTCGCGATCGGCAAGCTCGTCAAGGATGGCAAGCTCGCGAACGCGAATGCGCTCAAGCCGCCGGTCGCCGCGGTCTCGGTCGGGGTCGTCAACGGCGAGGTCGTGCTCGACCTGCCGTACGTCGAGGACTCGAAGGCCGATGTCGACATGAACGTCGTCGGTGACGAGGCCGGCAAGTTGATCGAGGTCCAGGGCACCGCCGAGCACAACACGTTCGATCGCGCCCAGCTCGATGCGATGCTCGACCTCGCGCTCGCCGGGATCAAGCAGCTCGTCGCGGCGCAGCGCGAGGCGATCGCGTGACCCGCAAGCTGGTGTTCGCCACCCACAACCAGGGCAAGCTCGTCGAGCTCCGCGAGCTGCTCGCCGGACTCGACGTGATCTCGATCGACGAAGTCGGGCGCGACATCGCCGACGTGATCGAGGACGCCGAGTCGTTCGTCGGCAACGCGAGCAAGAAGGCCCGCGAGGTCTCGCTGGCGACCGGGCTGCCCTCGCTCGCCGACGATAGCGGCCTCGAGGTCGATGCGCTCGACGGTGCACCGGGGGTGTACAGCGCGCGCTACGCCGGCGAGCCGCACAGCGACAGCGCGAACAACGCGAAGCTGCTCGCCGCACTCACCGGCATCGCGCCCGCGAAGCGGACCGCTCGGTTTCGCGCGGTGCTCGCGCTCGCCGATGTCGCCGGCCCGCTCGGCGACCAGATCATCACGGCCGAGGGCACGTGCGAGGGCGTGATCCTCACCGCGCCGCGCGGCACGGGTGGGTTCGGCTACGACCCGTTGTTCTTCGCGCCGGAGCTCGACATGACGTTCGCCGAGGCCGGCCTCGGCTCGAAGAGCGAGCTCTCGCACCGGGCGCGCGCGATGCGAGCGATCAAGCCGCAGCTCGTCGCCTACTTGCAGTCGCTGTAGGTCGATCCGCCCCGTCGAATCGTTCGCGCTCGCGGCGCCGGGCCGGTATGATCGGCGCGTGAGAGCGCTCGTGGTTGTCGCGCTCGCCGCCTGTACGACGCCGACCGGCACGGCGGCGCAGGCGATCACGAACGGCTCCGCGGATCCCGGTGATCCGGCGGTGATCGGGCTCGCCGACGATCTCGATCAGATCGGCTGCACCGCGACGATGATCGGGCCGCACACCGCGATCACGGCGGCGCACTGCCTGATCGGACGTACGGCGCTCGACCTCCATGCGGTGGCCGGCAGCGATGCGGTCTCGGGGACGCGGCTCGCGATCTCCGACGTGCGGATGGATCCGGCGTTCGACCCGACGTCGCAAGCGAACGACCTCGGGCTCGTGACGCTGCGCGAGGCGTCCTCGGCGATCGTCGGTGTCGCGACCGTCGACGCGTCGCTGATCGGTGCGACGATCCACGCGGTCGGGTTCGGTTCGACCACGAGCACCGCGACCGATGGCGGCACGAAGCGGATCGGCACCGCGCAGGTCTCCGACGTCCAGCCGACCGAGGTCACCGCGGTGCCGAGCCCGGCGCAACCGTGTCACGGCGACTCCGGCGGCCCGATGCTGCTGATCGACGGCACGATCGCGGCGGTCGTGAGCCGCGGCGACTCGACGTGCAGCGACCACGCGATCTACGCGCGGATCGACGCCGCGATGACCGACTTCGTCGCACCCTACCTCGCGGCGACGGCCCCGGGCACCGCCGCGACCGGCGACGCGTGCCTGTACACGGAGCAGTGCGCGAGCGGACCGTGCCTGGTCACCGCCGACGATCCCGATCTCTACTTCTGCTCGCAGCCGTGCAAGCACGATTCGGACTGCCCCGCGAAGCTGACGTGCGCGCCGGATGGCTGCCGTTACCCCGTGCCGTCGCCGGGCGCGCTCGGTTCGCCGTGCACCAGCGATGCGGCGTGCACGAGCGCGGTGTGCCGCCAGATGGTGTGCACGATCAGCTGCCTGAACAATGCCGGTGCGTGCCCGGCCGACTACGACTGCGGCCCGAGCGGCAGCGCACTCGAGCTCGATTGCTTCGCGACGCCTCCCGTCGACGGCTGCGCCGGCTGCGCGACCGGTGGTGGCGCGCCGGTCGGCCTCGTCATCGTGGTGCTGGGGTTCGCTCGAGCACGACGAAGTGGCCGGTCTTCATCACCTCGTGATAGTCGCGCTCGACGATCGTAGCGAGCGCGGGGAACCCGAGCAGGCTCGTGATCGAGTCGGGCTCGAACGGATTCGCGTCGTGGTTGCCGAGCACCACGAACGCCGGCGGATCGACCGCGATTCGTGCGAGGAGCTCGGCGCGGCGCTCGTCGCGCCCCGGGACCTCGCGCGCGAGCGGTGCATCGGTGAGCAACAGGCGATGGAACGGAAACCGCGTGACCGGATGGCGATCCGCGAGCGCGTAGATGCCGGGCGCGAGCGCCCACACGAGGATGCCGGCGTCGGGCGGCGAGTGCGCGGCGATGTACGCGGCGACCTCGCGCTCGGCCGCGGGCGAGAACCCCGGATGCGCGTTGGTATCGCCGCCGTAGCTGCGCGCCCACTCGACGCCGTCGCGTGCGAACAACAGCGCGATCGCGGCGAGGAGTGCGATCGCGAGCGGGGTCCGCCGCGCCGCGAGCGCCCCGAGCGCGACGATGCCGTGCGCGGCCGCGAACGCGAGTCCCGGCACGAGCAACAAGAAGTGATAGCCCGCGAGCTGGCGCTGGAGCACGACCGCGATCGCGGCGAGCACGCTCCACGCGATCAGGCAGATCGCGCGCGCCCGCTCGGTCCGCCACGCGAGCGCGATGCCCGCGGTCGCCGCGACGAGGAACGGCGCGAGCTCGTGCTCCGCGGTGGCGACGAACTGGTGGACGACGTCGCTCCACGGCGGATCGATCATCTTGATCCAATGGCGCTGATAGACGAACACGCTGTCGACGAACACGCCGAGCGCGCCGTGCGCCGCGAACCACGCGCTCGCGACCAGCCACGGCACCAGCGCGCCGAGCGCGGCGAACCCGATGCGGCGTAGGGCCTCGCGCCGCGGCAGCCCGGCGAGCCACAGCGCAAGCCACGCTCCGCCGACGGCGAGCGCCGGCACCTTGTAGAGGCCGACCAGCCCGACGCAGACCCCGCACGCGATCGCGGCGCGCGGCCGCTGGAGCGCTGCGATCGCGAACCACGCCGCGGCGAGCTCCGGCAACACGAGCAGCTCCTCGGCCTGGAGCCGCGACCAGTAGCCGCCGAACCCCGGCGTCCACAGTCCAACGAACACCAGCGCGGCGGCGGCGAGCCCGGCCCACGCGCCCCACCAGCGGCGCGCGACCACGAACGCGACGCTGCACGTCGCGGCGAGCCACAGTGCCTCGAACACCCACGCCGACGACGGCGACCCTCCGGCCCACGCGAGCACCCACGTGTAGAGGTGGAGCGGTGGCTTGCTGTCGAACAGGTCGCGGTACGGCAGCCAGCCGTCGCGCAGCCACCGCCCGAAGCACGCGAACAGGCCTTGATCGAGCCCGAGCGGCTCTCCGCCCCGGATCACCTGCATCGCGACGAACCCGCCGACCAAGACGACGACGGCGGCTACAAAGGGCGTTTTCTTCGTCGAGCCAGTATACGCGATACACTGTGTGCGATGGACGTAAGGCGGGTGCGCCTGATCCTCGGGACGATCCTCGTGGTCGCGTTTGCGCTGCGGCTCGGCTACGTCGTCGCCCAGCGCGGCGACGTGCTGTTCGACCACCCCGTCCTCGACGAGGAATCGTACGTCAAAGCCGCACACTCGCTGGTCGAGGGCCATGCGGACCCCCGGCCCTACTGGCACCCGCCCGGCATCATCTACGTGCTCGCGGCGACGTTCGAGGTCAGCGACGACCTCCTCGTGCCCCGCCTGCTCCAGATCCTGATCTCGGTCGCGAGCTGCGGGCTGGTGTTTCTGATCGGCCGGCGGTTGTTCGATCCGCGAGTCGGGCTCGTCGCGGCGGCGATCACCGCGGTCCACGGCGTGCTGGTGTTCGAGAGCTACGAGCTCCTGCCGGCGACCTGGATCGTGTTCTGGGACCTGCTCGCGCTGTGGCTGCTGTTGCGCGCCACGACGGGGCGGCCGCTCGCCGCGTTCGCGACCGGGCTCGCGATCGGCGCCTCCGCGATGTTCTCACCGACGATCCTGCCGTTCGCGCTGGTCGCCGCGATCCTGATCCGCAAGCCGCCGGCGATCGCCGCGCTCGTGCTCGGCATCGTGCTGCCGATCGCGCCGGTGACCTACCACAACCATCAACTCGGCGAGGTCGTGATGGTCTCGACCAACGGCGGGCTCAACCTGTTCCTCGGCAACAACGCCGACTACGAGCACACGTTCGCGATGCGCCCGGGCCGCGCGTGGGAGCAGCTCACGAGCGAGCCGCTGCGCAACGGCATCACCCGGGTCGGCGCGCAGTCGGGGTACTTCGAGCACCGCACGCTCGCGTTCATGCGTGCGCACCCCGTCGACGAGGCGCGGCTACTCGCCCGCAAGACCTACCTGTTCGTCCACGGCGCGGAGATCCCGCGCGACACCGACATCTACGCGGCGCGCAGTGGTGTGCTCGCCGTGCTCGTCGCGCCGCGGCCGATCGATCTTCCCGACGGCCTGCTCGTCCCGATCGCGCTCGCCGGGATCGTGGTCTCGTGGCGCGAGCGCCGCCGGCTCGCCGCGGCGCTCGGGCTGCTCGCGACGATCGCGGTCACCACGATCGTGTTCTTCGTGTCGTCGCGCCACCGCGCGCCGGCGCTGCCGCTGTTCGCGCTGTTCGCCGCGGCGGGCGCGTTCCGGATCGCGGCGTGGCCTCGGCGCTCGCGCTGGATCGCGATCGCCGCCATCATCGCGTTCGCCGTGGTCACCAACGTTCCGACCTGGGAGACCTCGCTGTCGTTCGCGGGCGAGGCCGACTTCTATCGCGGTCTCGCGGCGACCGATCCGGCGACCGCGCGCGCCGCGTTCACGCGTGCGACCGAGCTCGCGCCGAACGATCCGCGCGGGTGGTTCGAGCTCGGCAACCGGCTCGAAGGCCACGACGCGGTCGCCGCCTGGCAGCACGCGGCGGAGCTCGAACCGAACGATCCGACGGCGCGGCGCCGGATCGTCGAGACGCTCGCCCGGCTCGGCGATCTCGACGGTGCGATCGCAGCGCTTCGCGCCTCGCCGGCGCTGCACGCGCCGGATCACCTGAACCTCGCGTTCATGCTCGCGCAGCGCGGCCGCACCGACGAGGCGATCGCCGAGCTCCACGCAGCGGTCGCGGCCGACGGGCTCTACGTGCGCACGCACCTGCAAAGCCTGGTCGACTCCGCACACACCAACCCCATGCTCGCGCCGGCGTTCATCGCGGCGCTCGAGATTCTCGAGCCATGAATCCTCGCCGTGCCTTCATCGTCGTGTGGATCGCGCTCGCGGTCGCCGGCGCCCTCGCCCACACCGTCGCCGAGCGCGCGGTCGGCCACACGATCGAGCTCGGCCTGCCGAACCTCCAGTACGGCTACGTGATGTTCAACGCGAACCCGCGGCGCGTGCCGGTCTACACGTTCGCGCACGCCGACGGCGAGCGCCACGATCTCGCCGACCTCGATCCGCGCCCCGCGTTTGGCTACAAGAGCGCGCGGGTGGCACTCGATGCGATGTTCTCGCCGACCTACCTGCGCGACCTCTGCAACCGCGGGCTGACCTCGCGCGACGACGTGATCACGATCTACATCGACGGCTATCAGGTCGATGTCGACCGCGACAAGCCGGCGATGTCGACGACGGAGGTCTGCCGTGGCCATCGCTAAGCTGTTCGCACCGTTCGAGGGCACGCGCGATCCGCGGCCCCTCGCGATCGTGCGGATCGCGTTCTTCAGCGGCCTGGTGCTCCACTTCGCCCCGTCGCTGATCTGGCTCGACGTCGGCTACGGCCGCGGCGCCGTCCGCGCCGACGCGTGGAACCACTGGCTGTTCTCCCACCTCTCGCACCTACCGGGCGGGCTGGTCCGCGTGCTCGCGATCACGACGCTGATCGCCCTGGTCGCCGGTATCGTCGGCGTGCGGCCGCGGATCGCCGCGATCGTCGGCGGCTTCGGCTGCTACGCGTTCACGAGCTTCAACAGCATCCACCTCCAGACCCTCGCGCTGGTGCCGGCGTGGGCGATCCTGATGCTGTGGATGATCTGCGGCGGCGGCGCGAATGCCTACGCCCCGCGCGCGAGCGGCGAGCGCGAGCCCAGCATGCTCGGGAGCCTGGTCCTGTTCCAGGTCCTGCTCGCCGTGTGGTTCTCCGGCGTCGAGAAGCTGCTCGCCGGCTGGCCGTGGTCGAACGAGATGGGGATCGTGCTCGCGTACCCCCACGGGTTCATGGTGCGCGACTGGGTCGCGGCGTTGCCGCTCCTCCACGGGCCGGTGATGTCGACGCTGCTGACGTGGGGCACGCTCGCGGTCGAGCTCGGCACGCCGATCCTGTTGCTCGTCCGCCGCACCCGGTTCGTCGCGCTCGTCGTCTACGAGCTGTTCTTTCTCGGCATCATCGCGATGCTCGAGGTGCCGCCGCTGTTCTACTTCATCTTCGCGAGCGTGCCGGTGCTCGCGCTCGACGACGACCAGCTCGCTAGCGTTGGTAGTCGGGCTCGACGATGGGTAGGCCGACGTAGAGCTTCTTGAGCACGTCCGGCATCGGCCGCCCCTTCGAGCAGTCGTCGGCGTGGTCGCGGCGGTAGCGCGGCGCCATGCACTGCTGCTGCACGACGGGGAGCTCCTCGCAGCGCGCGATGAACTCGTCCTTGGGCGCGACCCACTTGAACAGCGACTTGCCGTCGTGCAGCTTCATCGCCGCGCCTTCGGCTTCGATCGCCCCATACGCGGTCAGGCAGGGGGTTGCCTGCTCGGGCGCGTTCAGCATCGCCATCATCGACACCGACGTATCCGTCTGGTCAATTCCGGCGGCCTCGACGTTCGAGGTCTTCGCGGTGTCGTGATGATGGTGCGGGCCATCGTTCTTCCGCACCACCACCACGATGATCACTGCAGCGACGATTGCGAGGCTCGCGATGATGATGGCGAGCGGCTTCTTCATGCGCCTAGCTTACGGGCAGATCGGGCGCGACCAGTCATTGTTACAGCTGTTGTTGTACGCGCAGGTGCACGCGTAGTTGACCCAACTGCCATCGCCGCCGGTACCCGGGCCGTTATAGGCGAAGTTGTAACCGTCGCCGTTGGTGTCGACGCTGCCGCCACCGGGGCCACCGTTCTTGACCTGCCACAGCTCGTACGCGGAGTCGTCGTTGCACAGGTGGTTGTAGCCGCCGCTGTCCCAGCTATAGCTGGTCAAGCAGCCGCCGCCGATCGACGTGTTGCCATTCGACTCGGCCGAGATCACGACGTTGTTACGCCACACGCCCGAGTTCGAGTAGCACTCGTAGCTCATCTTGCTGTTGCCGGCACACGTGCCGTGGTTGCACGCGATGACCGCGAGCTGCCAGGTCGTCTGGTACGCGAACAGCGCGACGCTCGAGTGCTTCGCCGGGCAGTACCAGAACACGCAGCTCGTGCCCTTGTCGTAGAGGTCGCCTTCGAACCACCACGAGCCGCCGAAGCCGTAGCTACCGTACGAGGTCTCGGTCGGGCGCGTCGCTTCGATCTGCTTGACCTTCGCCATCATGACCGGATCCTCGCTGGGGATCGGGCGCGCGGCATATTGCTGCGCGTGGAACTGGAACGCGGCGAGCGCGGGCGTCGAGGCCGCCGCGAGGGCGCCGGCTGCTTTCTTCGCGAGCGTGAAGTCGCGGATGCGATCCGCATCCGGCACCGGCGTCGCGAGCGCGAGCGAGTCGTTGATGTCTTGCGCCCACGTCGCGTCGACATACTCGTCGCCGCCGCGCTGGACGAAGAACGTGTGGCCGCCGCCATCGACGAACCGCATGTCGATCTCGTTCGCCGGTTCGTCCGGCGCTTCATCGCGATACGCCTGCGGCTTCATCGCGCCGACGCGTTGCTCGAGGTACACGACATGAGAATCCTCGACGTAGGCCGCGGTCATGCCCCAGGTCGGATCGCTCGTGTCGAGCAGGTTGAGACCTGGTTTCAGGTCTTCAATCGGTGTGCGCACTTCTACACTCGAAGTGCATCCGATTGCGCAAAGGAAAGGAATGGAGATGGCTAGAACCTTCATCGTGTGCTCCCAGATGGATGGTCGAACCGCTACCCGAACGTGGCCCATCTCAAAACTGCACGAATCGATCGTGTGTGCACAACCACGATCTTTCGATTCGTTGATCGTGGCATCAGCTACTTGGCTGATGACTGTGCGTAATTTCCGCGAGGTACCTCACGCGGGACACACCCGTGCCCACGTTTACTGACGGCGGTTCTGCACTGGAATCCATGCAGTCGCGGGCGAGGTAGCGAGATCCGGTTCGAGCGCGGTTTTGCGACGGGTGATGTCCGCAAGTTGCACACGATCGTTGGCACTGACCGCGGCGAGCTCGTCGAGGATCCAGCGATCACGAGGCTCCGCGCGCCACGCACGCTCGAGCCACACGCGCTCTTGGTTCGCGTCACCGCGCGCATCGAGCGCGAGTCCGACGTACGCGATGCCGCTCGCGCGACCGGTGGCCGCGGCTCGACGGAACAGCTCGGTCGCGTGCGCGTGATCGCCGCTGCGATACAGATCGATGCCGAGCGTCTCGAGCGCGGCGATGTCGTCGGGATCGAGCTGCAGCATGCGATCGAACGCGTGGCGCGCTTCCGCGGCTTGATGCTGATCGAGCATCACGCGCGCGTAGCCGAACAGCGCGCCGGTGTCGTCGGGATCGAGGCGGAGTGCGGCGCGAAATGCGACCCCGGCCTCGCGCAGGTGGTGGCGCGCGAGATACGCGCTCGCGAGCAGATCGTAGATCGGCGCGCTCGGCTTCGCGGCGATCGCGAGACGCGTCGCCTCGTCGGCCAGCCCCGCATCGGCGTGTGCGAGTGCCGCCGCACCGGCATCCGCGACGGGCTCGCCGATCTGCGTCGACCACGCGACGAGCGAGCGCGGCGACTGCGTCGGCCCCGGCGCGATCGGCGCGGGTCGCTTCTGGATCCAGTGATCGGTGACGTTGACGAGCGGCACGTTCGAGGTCGGGCCGCTGCGCATGTGGCACGACGCGCAGTGATCGCCGGCGGCATCGCGATGCGCCTTGGTGTCGGTGCACGCCGCGCGCTGGTGGCACTGCATGCACTTGCCGTCCCACCACGTCGCGTCCTTCTCGAGCGAGCTGGTGTGCGGATCGTGGCACGTGGTGCACGTCAGCTTGTCGCGCGCGCCGAGCCAGCACGCGCTGCGGACCAAGCGCTCGGCGTGATCGAGCAGCTTCACGCGATCCTGCTCCGCCGGATTCGCGAGGAAGTTGACGCGCATCGCATCGAGCGGCTCGCCGGGACGGAAGTCGAAATGATCGCGGCCGTCGCGCAGCACCGGGAACGTCGACTGATGGCACTGCGCGCACACCTCGAGCTGGCGGCGCGCCGTCAGGTGCTGCTTCGGCCCGACGGTGTCCTCGGCGCGCAGCGACGTGACGTGCAGCTTGCTCGGTCCGTGGCAACGCTCGCAGCCGATGCCGTTCGGCAGCGGATCGCGAAACCGCTGCGCCGGCTCGTCGCTGTGACACGAGATGCAATAGGTATCGAGCTGGACCCCGATCCGCGGGTTGCCGCCGAACGCCATCGGATCGAGATCCCAGCGCGCCGCCTTCGCGTAGTAGTCGATCGGCAGGTGGATCAACCGGCCGCCGCGTTCGGAGTAGAACGCGAGGCCGTAGCTGCCGGCGCTGAACACGTGCGTGATCGGTTCGTCCCACGCCGCGACCGCGCCGCCCGACTTCGCGAGCAGCGTCTCGGTGACGAAGTACTTCGTGCCGCGCCGCACCGGCGTGTAGCTGAAGTGGCTGCGCTCGTGCACGACCGGCGTCGCGGCGTCGAAGATCTTTCCGATCCACGCTTGATCGACCGACCCGATCGGCCGCATCCCGGTGCGCGCCATCGAGTGGCGCTGGTAGCTCGCGAAGATCGCCGCGTGGCACGGCTGGCACGCCGCCGACCCGGCGAACCCCGACAGGTCGCGCGCGTGCTGCGCGACCGGTTTGGTCCAGTCGAGCGGCGCGGCATCCCAGTGCAGCGCGTCGAGTGGATCGACCTGCGCCGGTGGCGGCGGATCGCGATGCGGCTCGCGCTTGTCTCCACACGCGAACAAGCAGACGGCGAGCACGACGCCGAACCTACGCGCCATGCGCGGAGGGTATCCTAGATCGATTCGAGGTACGCCACGAGATCCGCGATCTGCGGCGGGGTGAGCTGCGAGGTGTGGCCGTGCGAGTCGCCACCGCCGGTAGGGCCGAAGCGATCGGCGAGCGTCGCCGCACGACCGTCGTGCAGGAACGGCGCATGTTGCGCCACACCGAGGAGCCGCGGCACCTGAAACGGCGCGCCGGTGCCGACGTTGCCCGTGAGGTTGTTCGTGAGCTTCGGGCCGTTGTGGCACGTCACGCAGCTCGCGCCGGCGGTGTCGTCGAACAGCGCCTTGCCGCGCGCGATCGCGTCGGCGTCACCGGGTGACGGAGGGACGAGCGGCACGCTATCGGCCCACGACTTCGCGGCGGCCATCTGGCTCGTGGTCAACACCGGGCCGGCCATCCGGTTCGTGAACACCTCGGTCACCAGGTGCTCGAAGTCGGGCTGATCGCCGTCCCAGTGAAACGGCTCGGTGCCGAGGATCCCGCCGCGCAGCGACTGCGTGCGGCGCGGACCATCCTCGAGATCGAAGCTCCACGCGCGACCGTCGTCGGCACCTTCGAGGTGACACGACGCGCACGCGATCGTCGCGCCGGAGTTCGCGTGGAAGATCGCGTGACCGGTGTCGGCGCGCGAGTCGGTCGAGAGCACGATCGTGTCGCCGGTATCGCGAAGCTCGAGCACGGCGGGCTCGCGTGACTGGACGAGCAGATGGTCGTCGGGCGTGTAGGCGACCGCGATCGGCTCGTCGCCCGCCGGCGCGAACTGGCCGACGCCGGAGCACAGCCCGTCGTGGACGTCGTCGCGGCCGACGGTCACGATGGTCGGAGCGTCGAGCAGCTTGGCGTTGCCCGCCGACACGATCGCGATCTGGCCGGACTCGTGCGAGAACGCGAAGTCGACCGGGACGACCGCGTTTGCGATCACCGCACCGGCAGAGACGCCGCCGTCGCTCGACCACGACGTCAGCGCGGTCTGCACGATCGGATCGTTGCACGGGTCCGCGCCGCCGTAGCCACCGTGGCTCGACGCCGCGACCATGCCGCCCATCGCGCGCTGGTGCAGCATCACGATCGAGTCGCCTTCGGGCGACACGCGGATCCGCCACGCACCATCGGCAGCGAACGGCATGCCGGGATGATTCGTCGTGAGCGGCGTCACCGAGGGCAGGCTCACCCGCGACGTCACCACGCCGGTGGCGTCGACGACGAGCAGCTCGGCGGTGCGGAACCGGGACACCACGAGGTTGCCCTGAAATGCGACGACATCGCGGAGGTCGCGATCGAGCTGGACCGTGCGGGTCGCGGGACCTCCCGCAGCGGGCAACGAGACCAGCTCGCCACCGGCACACGCGACGTCGATCGTATCGGTCGCGGCTTCCCACGCGATGCCGCGCGGTGCCGGGCACACGTCGCGTCGCGCCGCGATCGTCCAGGTCATCGGGTCGAGCGTGACCACCGCTCCGCCCGAGCGCAGCACCACGTGGACGCGGCCGAGACCATCCTCGAGCACGCGCCCCGGCTCGTCGTGGGGTGACAGCACGACGTCGGCGAGCTTTTGCTTCGTCGTCAGATCGACGACATAGATCCGATCGCGATCCGGATCGGCCGCGACGGCGATGGTGCCCGACGCGAGCACCGCGAGGGTACCGCCCGAGATCGGCGGCGGCGGGACGGCTTGCGTCACGGTCGGGCCGAGATCGAGCTGCCCGAACGATGGTTCGTCGTCGCCCGCGTCGTCGCCCGACGGGAACAACGGTGGGAGCTCGAGGTTGAGGTTGCACTTCGGGAAACAGCCGGTCACGAACGCGAGCAGAAGGACGCCACGCATCGCGTGGCCTTCAGCACAGCAGGTGCCACGGCGCCGCGTGGAGATCCGGCGCGTTACGCGCCGGATGTTGGTCGGTCGACCGTGCAACCGAGACGGAAATGTCAGAGCTGCGGTGTTACGCTGATGCGGTGCGCGCGCTCGTCCTCGCCATCACCCTCGTCGTGCTCGGGTCGCCCGCGGGCGCGGACGAGGCCGATAACCGCACCGAGCTGATCGCGCGGATCGCAGACGCGGTCCACGCGATCTCGACCGCACTCGATGCCCACAAGCTCGACGACGCGAGCGCGCACGCCCACGACGTCCACGAGATGATCACGCGGCTCGTGGCGTTGAAGGGCAACGACTCGCGGGCCGCGGACATCGTCGCGCACTACACCGCGTACGCGGACACCACCGAGGCAGCGATCAAGCGCCTCGGCGAGCTCGGGCAAAAACTCCACCGCACCGATGGCATCGTGGCGCGCTGCGCGAAGGACGACGCCGCGCTTCACAAGTTGCTGAAGCGTCACACGAGTCATCCGAACGCGGATCCGGCGCGCGATGTCGACGCGCTGGCGACCAAGGCCGATGCGTACGCGGCGACGTGGAGTCCGGTGCTGACCGAGCTCGCGACCGTCGATCACGCGATCACGGGCGATGTCGAGGCAACCAAGCTCGCGCTGACCGATGGCTACTGGATGGCGGTCTCGACCAGCATCGCTGCCGAGGCGAAGGCGGCGGCGGACCTCTGGGCCGATCACTACCAGGCGGTGACCGCGGCCTGCGCGCCGCTCGGCCTCGGACAGCACCACGCCGAGCTCGCGCCGGTGCTCGAAGCGCTGCGCTCGCGGATCGCCACCGACCACACGACCGCGACGCAACTGGTGCACGACTACAACGCGTGGCTCGCGTCGGTGCGCACGCTCCGCGAGCTGGCACTTCAGGGTCGCAAGGCGCTGCGCGACGCGATCTGCCAGGCGACCGACGGCGAGATCGCGAGCCGGGTCGGCACCGTCGCCACCAACTGGACGCGCGATCTCGACACGACCGCCGCGACCGCCGCGGCGAACAGATTGCGAACCGACAAGCACGCCCCGCGCGCGATCACCGACGGCCTCCGTGTCACCGGAGCGATCGTCGCGAGCATCGCGCGCGACGAGGGCCAGGGCCGCTCGAATCCGCGGCTCGTGACCGCGCTCGCGGCGATCACCAAGCGTCGCGAACGCAGCCTGACCGGGTGCGCGGCCACGGCCGTCGAGCTCGACTGCGCTGGCTCGGCGTGCCGCGCGAGCTGCGTCAAGATCACGGATCACGTCTGCACGGTCGTCGAGCCGGTGCCCGATCAAGAGGGAGCGAAGGCCGCGGGGTTCACGCGCGCCCAACGCGCGCTCGATGCGCTCGCGGCCTGGTACGTGCGTGACAAGGCCGGGCTGTTCGCGCGCGTTCCTGCGCTCAAGCGTTGCGAGATCGCGGCGCGAGCCACGCTCGACCTGTCGACCGATGTCGTCAGCTACGCGACGTGCTCCGCGGTGACCGAGGCCGAGCTCGGCGAGCCGCTCGGCGAGGTCGCGCCCGATGTCGCCGCCGAGTGATCGCGCGGAGGCCTAGCGCGAGCGAGAGCGAAGGTCGATCGCGATGCCGTGAGCGCGGACGTGAGTCGTCGCACTCGAGGTAGAGCGCGCTGATCGCGGCGTTGCGTTGGTCCGCCGGCAGGCGGGCGATGTCCGCGAGACTCGCGCGGACGAGTGCGGGCGTGTCGAGGAGCTGGCGTTCGTGGTGACGCGCTCCGCTCTGAGCGCGTTCGTCACGCGTGGCGTCGAGGGCTTTCAGCTTCTCGTAGGCGTACGGATCCTGTCAGCAGAACGGCATCCCGCCAGCGTAGCTACACGCATGACGGTGGGCGTCACGTGCGGACGCGCTGTTGGCGACTCTTCGGTGCTGGGCGGCACGATGTGATTGGCCACGACAAACGCTTTGTAGAAGCGATACGAGCGAAGTGCAGCGATCCGAAGTCATCCGCCACGAGCGGATTCGGGGTCTTCGTTGAGGTCACGATGTGGATCATCTTCACGTCGACTTCGACCTCGGGCATGTTCTTGAACTGCTCGAGCACCTCTCGGTGCGTCGGAGCGTCGATCAATCCCGCTTCGCGCATCGTGCACGCTTCGTCGGCATTGATCTATTCATCTGAGAGAAACGCTCGACGATCGATTGGCCTAATCATCAATTGACACTCGTTCGTCTCGGCTACACAGTGATCGATGGAAGTGCGCAACAGCGCACGTAGCGGCGGGAACTGGCGGCGGGCATGGTTCGAGTACGTGCGCCTCCATTCTCTTCATCCTGCTTGGAGGGATCATGGACAGCACGACCTTCGACGGCGACAGGGCTGCGACCTTCCTCGCGGGTCGTGCGTCGACCCGCGGTCACTTGCATTTGTGCGCGCCGCCCGTTGGCCCGCCCTCACGCATCCTGATCGTCGATGATGACAAGGCGGACCGAGAGTCCCTGAAGGACTATCTCGTTCCCGACGGATTCGTGGTCACGATGGCGGCGAGCGGCGCGGAGGCGATCACCATCGTCGCGAGTGAACTGCCCCACCTGATCCTCGTCGACGTGATGATGCCGGGCATGGATGGCTACGAGGTCGTGAGGAAGCTCAAGGCCGATGCGATCACGCAGGACATTCCGGTCGTCATGGTGTCCGCCCTCGGGGATCGACGGTCCCTGATCCGAGGTCTCAACGCAGGGGCAGCGGACTTTCTACGCAAGCCCGTCGATCCCGCCGAGCTACGCGCCCGCGTCGAGAACCTGCTTCGCGTCAAGGCGCACGGCGACCACCAGAACCAGTACGGCCAGCAACTCGAGGCCGAGGTCGATGCTCGCACCGCGTCACTGGTCGCGAGCGAGCGACTGTACCGAGAGACCTTCGACGATGCGCCTGTCGGGATCATCCATGCCGCCATGGACGGGCGCTGGGTGCGGGTGAACCAACGGTTATGCAAGCTCCTCGGATATTCGCGCGAGGAATTGCTCGACCCCGAGGTCCAAGCCCGCGTGCTCTCTGAGGTCCCGTCGAGCGCCGAGTCGGCGACCGTCAAACTGAGCCGAACCGACGGCAAGCAGGTCGTCAGCGAAGACCGATATCGCCGGAAGGACGATCATTTGATCTGGGTCCGAATCAAGATGACGGTCCACAGTGGTCCGAACGGGGATTCGAACCACCGGATCCTCGTACTCGAGGACATCACCGAACAGCGGGCACTCGAAGCCCAGGTTCGTCAGGCCGGCAAGATGGACGCGCTCGGGGGCCTCGCCGCTGGACTCGCGCACGACTTCAATAATCTGCTTTCGATCATCGTGAGTTACAGCGAGATGGCGATTTCCGATCTGCAGCCCGGTGAGACGATGCGCACCGACCTCGAGGCGATTCACAGCGCCGGGTTGCGCGCCGCGACCTTGACGCGTCAGCTCTTGGCATTCAGCCGTCACCAGGTGCTGTGCCCGCAGGTCGTCGAGCTCGACGAGGTCGTCGACGGGCTGAAGGACATCTTGCGGCGACTGATCCGCGAAGACGTCGAGCTCGTCACGCCGCACAGCGATCGTGCCGCGAAGATCTTGATCGACCGGAGTCAGCTCGAGCAGATCATCATGAACCTCGCGATCAATGCGCGTGACGCGATGCCGAAGGGCGGCAAGCTCACGATCGGAACGATGAGTCTCGACGAGGAGACGCACACGTCTCATCGTACGTGTCCCAAGACCGGACCGCACGTGATGTTGACCGTCACCGACAACGGAACGGGCATGGACGCCGATACGCAGGCACGGATGTTCGATCCGTTCTTCACGACGAAGCCGCTGGGCACGGGCACGGGCCTCGGACTCTCGACCGTGTTCGGCATCGTGCGCCAGAGTGGAGGGACGATCTGGGCCGAGAGCGAGCTCCGCAAGGGGACGAAATTCTGTATCTGCTTTCCGCGAGCTACCGACCCCATGCTTGTCACCACGCTCAAGCGCTCGTCGCGACCAGCTCGAGGAACGGAGACCATCCTTCTCGTCGAGGATGACGAAGCCGTTCGCGTACTGACGAAGAAGCTACTGCGACAGGCCGGCTACGATGTTCTCGAGGCGAAGGATGCGGCCGAGGCCGTAGCGCTCTGCGACCACCACCCGACGCCGATCCATCTCCTTCTGACCGATGTGGTGATGCCCGGCAGCAGCGGCTGGAAGTTAGCCGCCGACCTTCGCGACCGGCGTCCGGCGATCAAGGTGCTGTACATGTCGGGCTACGCGGATGGCGCGCAGTTCGACAACGGCGATCGAGATGCCTCGGCGTCGTTCTTGGAAAAGCCGATCACACCCGATGCGCTTGCTCGCAAGGTGAAGGAAGCGCTTGCCGACGTCGACGTGGAGCCGCGCATTACTACGTAGTGCGCGTCGCCTACACCGTGGTGTGCCTTGTGCGGATTCCCCGCGGACGACCAACCTCCAAACGCATGGAGATGGTGTTTCGCCTGGCACGAAACGTGAGTGCGCGTTGGCTGAATGCTTCACGAGTTTCTCAGCGCGCACCAAGACGAGCTGGTCCAACGCTGCAAGGCGATGGTCGCGCTGCGACCCGCACCCCACTCGTCAGAGCGTGCGCTCGACCACGGCATCCCGGTCTTGATCTCGCAGCTCGTCGACACGCTTCGCGCCGAGGAGTCGACAAATCCCGAAGCCGAGTACGCCGCCGTTCCCGACAGGATCACGACCGCTGCCAGGAAACATGGCGGCATGCTTCTGCGTGAGGGCTACACGCTCGATCAAGTCGTCCACGACTACGGCGATCTGTGCCAAGCGATCACTGAGCTAGCTCACGATATCCGTGTGCCGATCACGGTAGAGGAATTTCACACGTTCAATCGTTGCCTCGACAGCGCGATCGCCGAGGCCGTTGGCGAGTTTGGTCGACTGCACGACCTGAGGGTCGCAGAGACCAGCGCGCGCACCCACAACGATCGCTTGGTCCTCCTCGCGACGGAGCTGCGCACCAGCGTCAATGCGGCGATGCTGGCGTTCAATGCGATCAAGACCGGTCGGGTCGCGGTGAGCGGACAGACGGGCTTGGTGCTCGATCGCAGTCTGATGCGCCTCTCTGATGTGATCGAACGAACGCTCGCCGAGGTCCGGCTCGACACTCGGCGCCAGGTCACGCGGGAGACCATCGAGCTCCCCACGTTCTTCGAGCATCTGAGTGTCTTCGCCGTGCTCGAAGCGGCGGCGAAGGCTGTGGGCTTCAAGATCTCCGCCGAAGCCGGCATCGTGGTCGAGGCCGATCGCGAATTGTTATCGTCGGCAGTCGCGATCCTGCTGCAGAACGCGTTGCGATTCACGCCCGCCGGCGGCCACGTGATCTTGCGGGCACGTGTCACGTCGGATCGCATCCTCGTCGAGGTCGAGGATGAGTGCGGCGGCCTCGCACCGGCAGTCGATACGGAGCTCCGCAGGGTGATCGCCTCGCACACGGAGGATGGCTCCGGAGTTGCGATCTGCCGTCACGCGGTGCAACTGACCGGGGGCACCCTCGGTCTAAAACATCTCCCGCATCGCGGATGCATCTTCACAATCGACCTGCCCAAGATCAGCTGATCTGTACGGCGTAGCAGCGCTCGATCGCGGAGATTCTCGCGGCGTTTCGGACCGCAGAACCAATGCTCGTGGCCGTCGTGCGTAGCGCTACCGCCCTTTGCAATGCCGGGCGTCACGTTTCTGCCAGATGCTTTGCTGTCGCACGTAACGAGTACGACGCGCAAATGATGCCGTTGCTCGAGCCGAATCGCTGCGAACACCGCGATCGGACCTCGCCTCACGTGTTGATCGCACGAGCTCCGCAACTTCCTCGGCACCGCCACGCTCGCGTGCGACGCGCCCCGGCCGGTGGTGACACCCCGGCCGATACGTCACCGGTATGGAACCAAGAAACGTCGCATGCAACTAAAGGTTGGGCCACGCTCGGATGTCGCATAGGGCCGAAACGCTATCCAGCGTTGGCGCCAACGTCGACGGTGTCTAACTAAATATGGACTTTAGCTCAAGGCCACCTCTTCGCGCGCCGCGAGTGCCGTCTCAGCCTTCGCCTGTCCGGTGATGTCGAAGAACCTGACTACGACGCCGTCGATGATGCCCTTTTTTTTGGAACCGAAGGCCAGACGATCGCGCTCGCCGACGAACACGCGTTCGCGACGCGCTCGACCACGGACGACAACGCCTCGTTTTGGCCGGGGCACAGAGTTGATCGGCGCTGGTATGCTCGTGGCCGCCTGATGCGTCGCGACATCAAAACTCTTCCCGTCGGCAACGGCGTCACGGTTCTCGGCGAGCTCTAGTGGGCAGGTTCGGACGACTGCGCGGTTCGGTCCCGTTTGGTGCGGTCATCCTCGGAACGATCGCCGCCGTGGCGATCGTGATTTTCATTCGAATCGCGGACGAGATGCTCGAAGGGGATATGGATGGCATCGACACGGTGATAGCGCTCGCGATTCATCGCCTCGACACACCGAGGCTCGTCTCGATCATGGTCGTGATCACGAACCTAGGCTCCGGCATCGCGCTCTCGATCGTGAGCGCGCTCGTCACCGTCTTGTGCTTCCGCCGGAAGGAGAGGCGCCTCGCGCTGATCGTGATTGGAAACGGCGTCGTCGTCTTGGGGCTGGAGCTGATCTTGAAACATGCCTTCGGTCGAGCACGGCCAACGCTGTTCCCGGAGATCTCGATGCCGTCTGACTCGAGCTTTCCGAGCGGCCATTCGATGGCATCGATGGCGGTCTACGGAACCATTGCAGTCGTGTTGAGCGCCCTTTACGCGAAGCACCGCGTCCTTGCGATCGTAGCGAGTCCGTTGCTGATCGCGTCGATTGGTTTCTCGCGCGTCTTTCTCGGCGTGCATTGGCCTTCCGATGTGGTCGCAGGATTCGCCGCCGGCGTGCCATTCGTGCTCGTCGCGCTATATCTGTCGCCGCAGTATTCGGTACCGGTCCGATGATGACGGCGCGCCCGCGGTCTCCAGTATTGGTCGGTTAGTGCGCGCTCAGCCGGTGCGCGCCCTGTTGACCATTAGGGCCTCAAGAAGAGCCGCAAGGCTCCTGAGCGCGCTAGCGTCTTCGCGAGCGAGATCGTAATGCCCGAGTCGCTTGTCCGGCGCAGTCCCACACATCACGCTCGCGCCTGCGCGCGAGATCGCCTCGGACTTCATCACATCGCTGCTGGCGAGCGCGATGCGCATCACCGAGCTCACGACGGAGCGGTCCGCGGTCGCGTACTCGGTGCTCGGTCGCGTCAAGTGGATCAAGCGAAGCGCGACGTTCCCGGACTGGATCCCGCACTGCCGCCGAGTCGATCCGACCTCGGCGGTCTCGGAATACTACGAGCGCGGATGCTTGGACCCCCATGAGTGCGCTCGGCGTGCAACCAACGGCGGGAGTTACCACGGCTCGTTTTCCAGGCGCTGGATCACGAACAGCGATGACGCTCCTCCGATCGGCGCGTGGCCCTCGCGCACGTTGCGCGCGTGCGATCGTTGCACTCCCGTCGCACGACGCGGGATGCGATCGGTGGCCGGGGCCGAGCGCTTGCACACCCGCGCGCCGAGTTCGTCTGGCTGGGTGGTTGCATGATCGCAAGGCGGAAGCCGAGGACATCGTTCAATGAACCGAGTGGAGCTCGACCGAGTGTGCGTCAACACGATTCGCTTTCTCTCGGTCGACATGGTGCAGAAGGCAAACTCGGGCCATCCCGGGCTGCCGATGGACGCTGCGCCGATGGCCTATGTGCTGTGGACGCGGTTCTTGCGCCACAA
>JBDTJY010000060.1:0-15328 GCA_039935615.1 Kofleriaceae bacterium | reverse complement strand
ACCTGGAGGAGATGCGCGAGCTGCTCCAGCATCGATGAGCTCTGTTCGATGATAGTGACGACATTGCGCATCGTGTAGGTCCGCGAATAGTTCGCTCTGCCAAAACTCTGCCAGAGCGCGCGGAATTGAACGGAAGGGAACGGAACCCACCGGGACACAAGTTGTTGAGAGTGCAGCAAGCGCTCGTCATCATTGGTGCCCGAGTAGATTTCGATCCCCTCCTTCGGAGCAAAGGTTCTACTCAGTTAGTCGATTTTCGTCGCTGCTCTGCCCATTCTCTGCCCCGCCGCTCCGCATCGAGAAGGCGAACGGCATCCCGAGCGACCTCGGGGGCGAGGTGGGCGTAGCGCATCGTCATCACGATCGATGCGTTGACCCAGAAGGTCCTGGATCACTTTCATCGATGCGCCCTGCATCGCGAGATGACTCGCAAACGTGTGACGATTATGCCGACGTCGGCGCGTAGCGGATGGCGGCAGCCGGCCAGCCACAACGTCGTGGTCTCGGCAGACCTCGCCGCTGCGTGCGGCGGGGCACCGATGAGTACAATATGGGCCTCGGCTCGAGACGCTCGCACTCGGTCGGGAAGTATCTCGAGTGACTCGGCGTGAAGTCTGCACAGCTCGCGATCTCCACGCGAGGAGCCATCGACGCGACCGGGACCGACGAATCAGGTTGGAAAGAGGATCGCCGTGTCGACGTCGAGCTGACCAAGGTCGGTGCCTGACGCTCGCAGCAGCTCCGAGCCGATACCAATGGGCAGTTGCGACAGCCGGCAACGCCACTTCACGCAGCGAGCTTCTCGCTGCGCGCGATCGCACTCGGGTTGGTCGCCGATGATGACGCCGATGCCGCCTCGTCCCGAAGATCGCAACCACGCGCTTCCGCACGACGGCGATTCTCAACAATAGCCCATCTCCGCACGCCCGCATGCAATACCGTGATCGTGGACGAGATCGAACAACTCGCAGAGCGTTTGGGTTCCGCCAAAGCAGAACCATAAACTCGTCAACCGAAGGCTGACATCGGCGGGGATGTTAGCGAACTCGGCGAGCTACGAGCCGCCCGGGTGTCCGAGGACGACACGTACGCTGTGAACCGTGCCGTCGTCGACAAGAGGGATCCTTGTCGCGCTCGATAACAACGCCCCATCGAGCTCGACCGTTCCCACACCGCCACTCACATGATGAGGGTTCTGGACGTCGATCTCGTAACGCGTGATCCGGCGGTCGGCACCGCGGCGGCGGAGCGAGACCTGGTAGCCGGGCCACGCGTCGGGGATGCAGGGATCGATTGTGAGTGCGTCGCCCCGTACGCGAACGCCGAGGATCGCCTCTACGCCAGCGCGATACAGCCAGCCCGCGGAGCCCGAGTACCAGGTCCAGCCTCCGCGACCAACATGTGGCGCGACCGAGTAGACATCCGCACACGATACATACGGTTCGACCTGATAGCGTGCGATTGCTTCGGGCGTGCTGCTGTGACGAATCGGATCGAGGATCGAGAACAGCGCAGCCGCTCGGTTCCCGTCGCCGAGCGCCGCGAACGCGAAGATCGACCAGATCGCGCCGTGCGTGTACTGACCACCGTTCTCGCGAATACCGGGCGGGTAGGCCTTGATGTAACCGGGCTCGAGCGGTGTGCGATCGAACGGCGGCGTGAACAGAGGCGCGATGTTGGCCGCGCGGTCGATCAGCAGACGATCGACCGAGGCCATCGCGCGCGTCGAGCGCTCGCGATCGGTCGCGCCGGCGATCACGCTCCACGACTGGGCGATCGCCGCGATCTGGCATTCGGTGCTCGTGTGCGAGCCGAGCGGCGTGCCGTCGTCGTAGTAACCGCGTCGATACCAGTCGCCGTCCCAGGCCTCTCGGTCGACGGCGGCGCGCACGGTGGTCGCGATCTGTCGCCAGTGCGCGACCCGAGCCTGGTCGCCGCGACGTTCGCCATGTGGCGCGAGCGCCTCGATCGACGCGACGAGGAACCAGACGAGCCACACACTCTCGCCTCGTCCCTTCTCGCCCACGCTGTTCATGCCGTCGTTCCAGTCACCGGTCCCCATCAGCGGCAGCTCGTGCGATCCGAGCGACAGGCTGACGTCGATCGCGCGCGCGCAGTGTTCGTAGAGGCTCGCCTGCTCGTGGGAGGCGGTCGGCAAGAAGAACGCATCGTGCTTGTCGGCGGCGAGCTCGGCGCCGTCGAGAAACGCGACGTTCGCGTCGAGCACGTCGAGATCCGCGGTGACCTCGAGGTAGTGCGCCGTTGCGTACGCCAACCAGATCCGATCGTCGGTGACGCGCGTGCGGACGCCTTGTCCCGCCGGGGGAAGCCACCAATGCTGGACGTCGCCGCGCACGAACTGGCGCGCCGCGGCGCGCAGTAGGTGCTCGCGCGCGAGGTCGGGACGCGCGACGCACAAGGCCATCACATCTTGGAGCTGATCGCGAAACCCGTAGGCTCCGCTGGCCTGGTAATACGCGGTGCGCGCCCACAGCCGGCAGGCGAGCGTCTGGTAAAGCAGCCAGTCGCCGAGCAGCAGATCCATCGACCGCTCCGGCGTGGTGACCTGAATGGCGCCGAGCACGTCGTCCCACTGCGCGTGGACCTCGGCGAGCACGGCGTCGACGTCGACGCTACGGTAGCGCACGGCGAGCTGTCGCGCGTCCGCGGCCGATGCGGCATCGCCGAGCACGACGACGAGCGCGAGCTCGCAGTCGGACGCGAGCTCGACTTCGGTCTGCAACGCTCCGCACGGATCGAGGCCGGTGCCCATGCGACCCGAGAGCGGCTGCGCCGAGAGCAACGCCATCGGTCGGTCGACCGCGCCGTCGCGGCCGAGAAACTCGCCGCGATCCGCCGTGCATGCCTGCTGCGCGCCGCCGAGATCGAGAAACGCCACACGTTCGCCGTGCTCCGCGCGCCACGCGTTACGCGCGAACAACGCGCCGCTGGCCGGATCGATCGAGGTTACGACGAACGGTTGCGGCACCTTCCCGATCGGGCCGAGCGCCCAATCGACGTACGCGGTGATCTGCAAGCGCCGCGTACGCCCGGAGCGGTTGCGCAGTGTCAACCGCGACAGCTTCACGGAATCCGCGATCGCGACGAGCTGCACGAGCTCGACCTCGATCCCGTGCGCCTCGTGCGTGAATCGCGTGTAGCCCTTACCGTGCGCGGTCGTGTACGTCGTGCCGGAGACCGGTATCGGTGCGGCCGTCGCGCTCCACACGGCGCCGGAGTCGGCATCGCGCAGATACAACACCTCGTGCGGCGTGTCGCTCACCGGATCGTTCGGCCAGGGCGTGAGCGGATACTGCTGGCTGTTGAGCGACCACGTGTAACCACCGCCTTCCGCCGAAACGAGGAATCCGAACGTGGGATTCGCGATGACGTTGATCCACGGCGCCGGCGTCGAGGCATCATCCGCGAGCGTGATCACGTACTCGCGCCGGCTCGCATCGAAGCCACCGGTGCCGTTGTCGAGCTCGAGTGCGGCGCGCTCGCGGCGCGGACGTGCGGTCCTCGTTGCCGGAGGCACCGGATGAAGCTCGACCGCCGCGGACACGAGCTCCGCGCGCGCTGACTCGGGCTCGTTCACGTCGATCACGAACCGCGCAACAGCCGCGATGCCGTCGCGCTGAGCGCCGTCGAGCTGGTCGTCGCGTACCCAAAACGCAGCCGCGGTCGTCTTGGGATCGCCGAGATGTTTCTGATGTGCGTCGCACGCGGCGGCGATCGCTGCGTGCTGTGAGTCGTCGTGCGCGGTGTCGAGTACGACGACGTCGACGTCGAGACCCTGGGCACGCCACCAGCGCTGCGCCCGGAACAGCTCGTCGACGCCGAGCGCGCCGCGGTCGCCAACGCGGACCAGCGCGATCGGACGATCACCGGAGATCCCGCGTGCCCACAACACGGGCGCCCCGCCGGCGGCACGTGCGAGCACGGATGGTGGCGCGCGCAGGCTCGCGTCCGCATAGAGCAAAGGCCCGAGCAGCGCTGCGCTTCGCTGGCCCTCGGCCGCATCGATCCCGAACGCCGCACGCGCCTCGATCGCGTGCTCTATGGCGGCCGCGATCGTGCGCGCGGGGTCCGCAGTTCGGACGGTGTGAGCAAGCGCGAGCGCCTCGGCGCGCGATCCGGCCGCAACCGTCCAGAACACCACGCTCACGATCTCGCCCGGCGGGAGCCGCACGTGCTCGCGCACGCTGAAGATCGGATCGAGCACCGTGCCGGAGGTGTTCGCCAACACTCGGCCTGCCATCGCCGCGGCATCGCGCAGTGTCCGGTTGCGCCCGAGGAAGGCAGCGCGCGATGTCTCGAATTCGAACGCGCGCGGTTCATGTCCCGAGACCACAGCCAGGTGTGCAGCCCACACGATTGGATCGGCCGGCGTTTGTGGGCGGCGGGTCGCGAGTAGGATGTCATCCGGCGCGAGCTCGGTCTGCACGAACATCTTCGAGAACGCCGGGTGTGCCGCATCGGTGGCAGCTGACCCGAGCACGAGCTCGGCGTACGACGTCGCCGAGAGGACGCGGGTCGAAGTCCCGTGATTCGTGATCGTCAGTCGCCGCAGCTCGGCGTCGTGATCGCGATCGATCGCGACCTCGAGTAGCGTCGCGAGCGAGCCATCGCGACGTGCGAAGGTGGCGACACCGTCCGACAACGTCACCGCGTAGGTCTGTGCCGCAGGCCCGGCCGTGCGTTCGCCAGCGGACCACACCGCACCGGTCTCGTCGTCGCGGAGCAAGATGTGGCTGCCCCATGGATCACACGTCGGATCCTCGCGCCACCGCGTGATCGCGTGATCGTGCCAGCGGCTCCAGCCGCTGCCCGACGAAGTCACCATCGTGGTGTAGCGACTGTTCGACAAGAGCTGCGCGCGGATCGGCATTCAGCGGTATACCGTCGTCAACGTGCGAAGTGCATATGCGCGGAGCACGAACTCGTCGACGCGGACCGCATGACCGACAATCTCGTCGATGACGACACGCTGTTGATCGAGCTGCAGCGCGCCGCGTTCAGTTACTTCGTCGAAACGATCAATCCGGCGAACGGGCTAATCGCCGACACGTCGCGCGAGAATGCGCCTGTGAGCATCGCAGTCGTCGGGTTCGCGCTCTCGACGTATCCGATCGCGGTCGAGCGTGGCTGGATGACTCGCGCTGATGCGATCGCACGCACGCTCGCGGCATTGCGCTTCTTCGCGGATAGCGATCAGAGCGGCAGCGCACAGGCGACCGGCTACAAAGGCTTCTACTACCACTTCCTCGATCACGAGACCGGGACGCGCGTGTGGAGCTGCGAGCTGTCGATGATCGACACCGCGCTCCTGATCACAGGTGCCTTGACCGCGAGCTGCTATTTCCAGGCGACCACGCCCGAAGAGAGCGCCCTGCGCGAGCTCGTCGAGACCCTGTACCTCCGCGTCGACTGGCGCTGGGCCCAGGACGGCGGCGACACGATCCGGCAAGGCTGGAAGCCCGAGTGCGGCTTCTTGCACTACGGGTGGGAAGGCTACAGCGAGGCGATCGTGCTGTACGTGCTCGCGCTCGGCTCCCCGACACATCCGATTGCCGGCGATTGTTATCACGCGTGGACGGCAACCTATCAGTGGGAGAACCAGTACGACCATCCCGTGCTCTACGCCGGCCCGCTGTTCGTGCATCAGTTCTCGCACGCGTGGCTCGATCTGCGTGGCGTCCAGGATCCGTTCATGCGCGAGAAGCGCTCGGACTACTTCGAGAACAGCCGCCAGGCGGTGCTCGTCCAGCGCGAATATGCGCGCCGAGATCCGTACGAGCTCGTCGGCTACGACACGAGTTGTTGGGGGTTATCGGCGGGAGACGGACCGACCGACGCACCTGATAGCGCCTCGCCGAACCGCGAGCTGCGACGGTGGTTTGGCTATGCCGCGCGTGGCGTGCCGTACGGACCCGACGACGGCACGCTATCGCCGTCGGCCGTGCTCGCGTCACTGCCGTTCGCGCCGGAGCTCGTGGTGCGCGCAATCCGCACGATGATGACGAAATATCCGGAGATCGTCACCGCCGGCCGGCTGACGAGCGGATTCAATCCGACGTACGCCGCCGGCGATCGACCCGTGTGGGTCTCGCCCGGCCACTACGGGCTCGATCAGGGCATCATCGTGATGATGATCGAGAATCATCGATCCGAGCTGATCTGGCGGCTGATGCGCGGCTGCCCGTTCGTGGTCACCGGGCTACGCGCCGCCGGGTTCAGCGGGGGCTGGTTATGATCGACGATGCGTCCGAGCACGTGCGCGCCGCCAACGTGCGCCCCCCGGCGTGGAAAAATCCCGAGCCCGAAGAGAAATATCACCTCGTGATCATCGGCGGCGGTCCTGCCGGCCTCACCGCAGCCCACGCCGCCGCCGCGCTGGGAGCCAAGGTCGCACTGATCGAGCGCGATCGCCTCGGCGGTACCGATCTCAATGTTGGCACGGTTCCGTCGAAGGCGATCATCCAGAGCTCGCGCGTGTTCGCCGAGATGCGCGACTCCGTCCGGTACGGCGTGCCCGACCCGGCCGACGTCGAGCTCGACTTCACCGGCATCATGAAGCGCATGCGCCGATTGCGCGCGCGCGCGAGCCGCGATGCCGCTGCGGCGCGTCTGGTCACAGCCGGCGTGGACGTGTTCTTCGGCGCGGCGAGATTTGTTTCAGGCGATGCGATCGACGTTGCCGGCGCGACGCTGCGGTTTCGCAAGGCCATGATCGCCACCGGATCGCGACCGGACATGCCGGCGATTCCCGGGCTCCTCGACGCGAGCTTTCTGACCAACGAGACCGTGTTCGACCTGACAGCCTTGCCCAAACGGCTGCTCGTCATCGGCGGCGGCCCGCTCGGCTGCGAGCTCGCGCAAGCGTTTCATCGCCTCGGCGCACACACCACGATCGTCCAGAACCTCCCGCTGTTTCTTCCGAAGGAAGAACGCGACGCGGCGCAGATCTTGTCGGACGCCCTCGCGCGCGATGGCCTCGAGGTCCGGCTCAACACGACCGTCACCCGCGTCCGCGTCGAGCGCGGCGAGACGATGGTGGATTTGATCAGCGATGACTACCACTCCACGGTCACCGTCGACGCGATCTTCAATGGCACCGGCCGTCGCCCGAACGTCGAGGGGCTGAACCTCGCGGCGGCGGGCGTCGATCACGATCCGCTCGAAGGGATCCGCGTCGACGATCTGCTGCGGACAACGAACCGGCGCATCTACGCCGCGGGCGACGTCTGCCTCGAACATCAATTCACGCATGTTGCCGAGGCGACCGGCCGGATGGTGGTGCGCAACGCGTTGTTCCTCGGTCACGAGCGCCTCAGCGAGCTCGTCGTCCCGTGGTGCACGTTCACCGATCCCGAGATCGCTCACGTCGGGACGTCGGTGCGCGACGCGCACGATCGCGACCTCCCGGTGACGACGTACGTGATCCCGCTCCACGAGGTGAAGCGTGCGATCACCGACGGCACCAACGTAGGCTTCGTCAAGATTCATGTCCGGGACGGAACCGATCGCATCCTGGGCGCAACGATCGTCGCGCGCCACGCGGGCGAGATGATCGGCGAAGTCACCGCCGCGATGACGGCCGGCGTCGGCTTGCGCACGCTGGCACGCGTGATCCACACATCTCCGGTCCAGGCGGGCGCGATCCAGATGGCGGCGCAGGCGTTCTGTCGGGCGCAGATCACTCCGACGCTCAAGGCGCGGCTGATGCGCTGGCTCACGCGCTGAGCGCGCGATCGACGATCTGCTGTGCTTCGTGCAACAGCTGCCGCAGGTGGTCGTCGCCGCGAAAGCTCTCCGCGTAGATCTTGTAGATGTCCTCGGTGCCCGACGGCCGCGCGGCGAACCAGCCGCTCGCCGATTCGACCTTGATGCCGCCGATCGGCGCGTCGTTGCCAGGCGCCTTGTCGAGCACGCGCATGATGGGTTCGCCTGCCAGCTCCGTGAGCGCGACCTGCTTCGGTGACAGCTTTGCGAGCTTTTGCTTCTGCTCGGGCGTCGCGGGCGCCTCGATGCGATCGGCCGTCGGTTCGCCGAGCTCCGCGACGAGCTCACCGTAGAGCACACCTGGATCGCGACCGATGCGCGCGCTGATCTCGGCCGACAACAACGCCGGGACGAGGCCGTCTTTGTCGGTCGTCCACACCGAGCCGTCACGGCGCAAGAACGCGGCGCCGGCGCTCTCCTCGCCGCCGAAGCCGAGCGAGCTGTCGAACAGTCTGGTCACGAACCACTTGAACCCGACCGGCACCTCGTAGAGCTTGCGGCCGAGGCGCGCGGTCACTCGATCGATCAACGAGGTAGTGACCACGGTTTTGCCGACCGCGGCTGCGCTACTCCACTGGGTCCGGTTGCGGAACAGATAGTCGATCGCGACCGAGAGATAGTGATTCGGCGGCATCAAGCCCGTGCTGCGAGTGACGATGCCGTGGCGATCGTGATCGGTATCGCAGGCGAACGCGATGTCGAAACGATCCTCGATCGCGATCAAGCGCTGCATCGCATATTTCGACGACGGATCCATCCGGATCCGGCCATCCCAGTCGAGAGTCATGAACGAGAACGTCTTGTCGACGGTGTCGCTGATGACGCTCAGGTCGAGCTTGTAGAGCTCGGCGATACGCGCCCAGTAGTGAACGCCCGCGCCACCGAGAGGATCGACACCCATGCGGATCCCCGCGCCGCGGATCGTTTCGAAGTCGATCACGTTGCCGAGGTCGGCGACGTACGTGGTCAAGAAGTCGTGCTCGCGCGTGGTCGTCGCGCGTCGCGCCTGCTCGATCGGCATTCGAGCGACGTCGGCCAGTCGTCGCTCGATCAGCTCGTTGGCCGTGGTTTCGATCCAACTCGTGACCGCAGCCTCGGCTGGGCCACCGTGCGGCGGGTTGTACTTGAAGCCACCGTCCTCGGGTGGATTGTGCGAAGGCGTCACCACGATCCCATCGGCGAGGCCGGTCTTGCGACCGCGGTTGTGAATCAAGATCGCGTGAGACACCGTCGGTGTCGGCGTGTACTCGCCAGCTTGCGAGATCCGCGTTTCGACTCCGTTCGCGGCGAGCACCTCGAGCGCCGTCTCGAAAGCCGGCACCGAGAGCGCGTGCGTGTCGATGCCGATGAAGAGGGGTCCGTCGATCGAGTGCAGCTTGCGATACCGGCAGATCGCTTCGGTGATCGCGACGATGTGCCACTCGTTGAACGAACGGTGAAGCGACGACCCGCGATGCCCCGACGTGCCGAAGGCGACGCGTTGTTCGGCGATGGATGGGTCCGGAACGTCGAGATAGGCCGCGAGCAGTCGCGACACATCGACGAGGAGTCGAGCTGGGGCAGGTTGTCCGGCGAGTGGGCTAATCGTCAAGAGTCACCGCGTTTCGAATCGAGCATGGCTGATTCCTTTTGCAAGCCACGCTCTCGCGGCAGTTCGCACGATCGACCGCCCCACCCGTGCGGTCACGACGCGCGCAAAACTACGCAGCGTGAGCGCGTCGAGGAACCTGGTTCGGTGTGGTGGTCTGGAGCACATCGTGCATTCCAACTGACCATGTTACGCGCACTGAACGACCTGCACGGCTATGCCATCGAGGCCACCGACGGTCCGATCGGCCACGTCGCCGAGGTTTACTTCGACGACGAGAAGTGGACGGTGAGATACCTCGTCGTGAAGACAGGAAGCTGGCTCGACACGCGGGAGGTCCTGCTGTCGCCGATCTCGCTCGGCGAGCCACACTGGGAAACGCGCACGCTCACCGTGCGGTTGACCAAGGACAAGATCGAGCACAGCCCGTCGATCGATCTTCACGAGCCTGTCTCGCGCCAGCAAGAAGCTCGGTTCAACGACTACTACGGTTGGTCGTCGTACTGGGGAGGCCACGGCCTGTGGGCGCGCTGGGGCACTCCGATGATGATGGCGATGCCACCGCCCCCTGAGGACCGCAATCGCGTCCTCGATCAGGGCCAGGACCCGCACCTGCGAAGCAGCCGCGAGATCAAGGGCTATCACCTGCACGCGACCGACGCCAAGATCGGGCACGTCGCCGACTTCATCATCGATGACGCGACCTGGGCGATCCGCTATTTGGTCGCCGACACCTCCAACTGGGGCATGGGGCACGACGTTCTGATCGCGCCCGACTGGATCGAAGCTGTGCATGCAGATACCCGGATCGTCGACGTGCTCGTGCCCCGCGACTTCATCAAGAGCAGTCCGAAGTGGAATCCCGACGTGCCGATCACGCGTGAATACGAGGACGACCTGCTAGCTCATTATCGGCAGCGCCAAGCGTGGTCGCGGAACCCGCGATCCAACGAGACGCCGATCGAGGATCGTCCGAGACATCTGTCATGAGCAAGAAGCCACACGTCGACAAGGTCGCGAAGCCTTCGCACGAAGAGTACAAGGCGACGCTCCACTCGTTGCAAGTCGAGCTCGTGAAGCTCCAGCGTCACTTCATCAAGCACGACGATCGGATCCTCGTGTTGCTCGAGGGACGCGATAGCGCGGGCAAGGATGGGCTGATCAAGCGCATCGTCCGGCACCTCAGCCCGCGCGAGACGCGGATCGTCGCGCTCGGCAAGCCGTCGGATCGCGATGACGGCGCCTGGTACTTCCAGCGCTACGTCCCGCACCTGCCGGTCGCCGGTGAGTTCGCACTGTTCAATCGCAGTTGGTACAACCGCGCCGGCGTCGAACGGGTCATGGGCTTCTGCTCTGCTGATCAGTGCGAGGAATTCCTCGAGACCGTCCCGAGCTTCGAGCACATGCTGGTGCGCTCCGGAATCAAGCTGCTCAAGTACTACCTCGACATCAGCAAGCACGAGCAAAAGCAACGGCTCGACGCGCGGCGTGACGACGTCCTCAAGCGGTGGAAGCTCAGCCCGATCGACGAGAAAGCCGTCGATCACTGGGACGACTACAGCCAAGCGCGCGACGAGATGTTGTCACGGACGAGTGACGCGATCGTACCGTGGACCGTGGTCCGAGCCGATCACAAGCACGCGACGAGGCTCGCGGTGATCAAAGACGTTCTGTCGCGGCTCCAGTACCACGGCAAGGACGAATCGCTGCTGCGTGCGGATCCGGACATCACGTTTCGCTACGCGCCCGAGTATCTCGAGAACGGCATGGTCGCGGCGTGACCGCACGGGCGGCCAAGCCCGCGGCCGCGGACGACCTGAAGTCACTATCGCTGGCAGAGGTCGAGAAGCGGTTGACGTCGTCGCCCGATGGGCTCACCCAGGCCGAAGCCGCCAAGCGCCTCGCCGCCGATGGCCCGAACGAGATCACCGAGAAGAAGACCAATCCCATCCTCGAGTTCCTCACGTACTTGTGGGGACCCATTCCCTGGATGATCGAGATCGCCGTGATCTTGTCGGGGGTCGCCCGGCATTGGCCCGACTTCGCCATCATCCTCGTGCTGCTCCTCGCGAACGCCGTGATCGGCTTCTGGGAGGAACATCAGGCCGGCAGTGCGATCGCCGCGCTCCAGGCGAAGCTCGCGATCAACGCGCGCGTCATTCGCGACGGCAAGTGGGTCATGCCGCCTGCGCGCGAGTTGGTCCCCGGCGACGCGATCCGGTTGCGCCTCGGCGACATCGTACCCGCCGACGCGAAGCTGTTCGCCGGCGACCCGATCCAGGTCGACGAGTCTGCGCTGACCGGCGAATCGTTGCCCGCGACGCGCAAGCCCGGCGACACTGTGTATTCCGGGTCGATCGTGCGGCGTGGCGAGATCGGTGCGCTGGTCTACGCCACCGGCACGAACACCTACTTCGGAAAGACCGCAGAGCTCGTCCAGAGCGCGAAGACGGTCAGCCACTTCCAGCGCGCGGTCCTGAAGATCGGCAATTACTTGATCCTGCTCGCGGCCGTGCTGGTCGCTGGCATCGTCACGGTCGCGATCCTGCGCGGCGATCCGCTGCTGACCACGCTGCAGTTCGCGCTCGTGCTCACCGTCGCGGCGATCCCGGTTGCGATGCCGACCGTGCTGTCGGTGACGATGGCGGTCGGCGCGCGGCTGCTCGCCAAGAAGAAGGCGATCGTCAGCAAGCTCGTCGCGATCGAGGAGCTGGCCGGCGTGGACGTCTTGTGCGCGGACAAGACCGGCACGCTCACGATGAACAAGCTCACGCTGGGCGATCCGTTCGCCGTCGGCCAGGTCACCGGCGCGCAGATCATCCTCGATGCAGCGCTCGCGTCGCGCGCCGATGACCACGACACGATCGATGAGGCCGTGCTCGGCGGGCTCGGAGACGATGGCGTGCTGAAGACGTATCAGGTGCTGCACTTCCAGCCGTTCGATCCGGTTCACAAGCGCACCGAGGCAGAGGTCAAGGGCAGCGATGGTGCGGCGTTCAAAGTCACCAAGGGCGCGCCTCAGGTGATCTTGAAGTTGTCGGCCAACGCCGCCGACGTGAAGAAGGCCGTCGACAAGGCCGTCGACGACTTCGCAGCGCGCGGGTTTCGCGCGCTCGGTGTCGCCCGCGCCGATGCCGCCGGTACGTGGCAATTCCGCGGCGTCCTGCCGCTGTTCGATCCGCCACGCGAAGACGCGAAGTCGACGATCGACACGGCCGAGAAGATGGGCGTGAAGATCAAGATGGTCACCGGCGACGCGCTGGCGATCGCGAAAGAGACGGCGAAGAAGCTCGGGCTGGGCACGAACATCCTCGATGCCGCCATCCTCGGCGACGAGAAGCACGTGGTCACCGCGGACGAGACCGCGGCGATCCAGAATGCCGATGGCTTCGCGCAGGTGTTTCCCGAGCACAAGTTTCGGATCGTCGACATCCTCGAGAAGCATGGCCACATCGTCGGGATGACGGGCGACGGAGTGAACGACGCGCCGGCGCTCAAGAAGGCCAACTGCGGCATCGCCGTGTCAGACGCGACCGACGCAGCACGTGCGGCAGCATCGATCGTGCTCACGACCCCCGGGCTATCCGTGATCATCGACGCGATCAAGGAGAGCCGGAAGATCTTCCAGCGCATGAACAGCTACGCGATGTATCGGATCGCCGAGACGCTCCGCGTGCTGCTGTTCATGACGCTGGCGATCCTGGTGTTCAACTTCTATCCCGTCACCGCGGTGATGATCGTGATGCTGGCGCTGCTCAACGACGGCGCCATCCTGTCGATCGCGTACGACAACGTTCACTACAAGAACAAGCCAGAAGCCTGGAACATGCGCCTCGTGCTCGGGATCTCCACCGTACTGGGAGTGATCGGTGTCGCCGCCGCGTTCGGCCTGTTCTTCCTCGGTGACCGCGTATTCCACCTCGGTCACCCCCAGCTGCAGACGCTGATGTACCTGAAGCTGTCGGTCGCGGGTCACCTGACGATCTTTCTGACCCGCACGCGCGGGCCGTTCTGGTCGATTCGACCGGCCAAGGTGGTGTTGATCGCCGTGTTCGGCACGCAGGCGATCGCGACGTTGATCGCGGTCTACGGTCTGTTCATGACCCCGCTCGGTTGGGGCTGGGCCGGGTTCGTGTGGGGCTTCGCGATCGCGAGCTTCCTGATCACCGACCGCGTGAAGCTGCTCGCGTACTGGGCGCTCGATCGCGTCAAGAAGATCGAGCGCGACACAGAGTCTCCGGTGAAAGAGGAATCCATGGCCGAAGCAAATGCGGCGCGCTCCAAGTCCGAGCCGACCGACGTATCCAAACCCACAATTCCCGATCAGCCCGGAACCGATCAGCCCGGTGCAGCGCCGCCGGCTGCGAAGGCGAGGCCGAGCTCCGAGCCGGAAGCGAAGCCGTCCAAGCCGGCGGCGAGCTCCGAGCCAAAGCCGAACGGGACTGCCGCCGCACCCACCGCGCACTGATAGATCGAAATGCGATGACCATGAAGCAACTCCTCTCCACCGTTCTCGCGCTCGCTGCATTTGCGATCGCACCAACTGCCTTTGCCGACGACACGGCGACGGCCAAAATATTTACGACTCAGTGCGCGACGTGTCACGGCGCTGATGGCAAGGGCCAGACCACGCTCGGCAAGCAGGTCGCAGCGAAGGACTGGAGCGATCCGAAGGCCCTCAAGCCGATGTCCGATGTCGAACTCGAAAAGATGATCACTGGGGGCAAGAAGATGATGCCCGCGTTCACGACGCTCGGTGAGCCTCAGATCAAGTTGCTCGTCACCTACGTGCGCTCGTTCGAGCCGAAGTAAGCGCGCGCATGGTGGCACGGTCGAAGGCAATAGCAATTCACGGAAGGCAGCGCACATGCAGAAGAGTCTCTTCTCGTCACTCGTGTTCTTCGCGATCGTCGCCGTCGGTGCCGCGATCGCAATTCCTCTCCACTTTTATTATGCGTCCCCTATCGCGGCGATCGCGGTCGGCGCCGTGGCCCTCGTCGTTGCATCGATCGTGTCGCGAGCCATCCGGGTCGCGTCAGCGTGGGATCGCGCCATCGTCTTGCGACTCGGCAAGTTTCGCGCGCTGAAGGGTCCCGGATTGTTCGGGATCATCCCGATCATCGACACGATTCCGTATTGGATCGATATTCGTGTGATCACGTCGTCTTTCAAGGCCGAGCAGACGCTGACCAAGGACACCGTCCCGGTCGACGTCGACGCGGTGCTGTTCTGGCAGGTGGTCGATCCCCAAAAGGCGGCGCTCGCCGTGGCCGACTACAACAGCGCGATCAACTGGGCCGCGCAGACCGCGTTGCGCGATGTCATCGGCAAGACGATGCTCGCCGACCTCCTCGAAGGCCGTGACAAGATCAGTAGGGACCTGCGCTCGATCATCGACACACGCACGGAGCCTTGGGGGGTCAAGGTCGACTCCGTCGAGGTCCGCGACGTGTTGATCCCCACAGGACTACAAGACGCGATGTCGATGCAGGCCCAAGCCGAGCGCGAACGGCAAGCACGCGTGATTCTCGGTGACTCGGAACGTCAGGTGGCCGAGAAATTCGGCGAGGCCGCGAAGACGTACGCTAACGATCCGATCGCACTTCACCTCCGCGGCATGAACATGCTCTACGAGGGTCTCAAGGCGAACTCGACGATCGTGCTCGTCCCGAGCAGCGCGCTCGATACCATGCAACTCGGAGTTGCCGGGATCACCGCGCTGGCGAAGGCACTCGGTCGTACGCAACCACCGATTGCCGAGGGGCAGGTCGCCGGCAACGGCGTGACCCATTGAACGTGCCGTCGCCGGAAGCGTCACATCACTCACTTTCGGCGCAGACGAATCCACATCTCGCGCGGCAGGCTGCGGTGACCGACACCGATCCCGTCTGCGGAATGCCCGTCGTTTCAGGGACCACTGCGACATTTGCGGGTCACGAGTACCGGTTCTGCAGC
>JBDTJY010000059.1:0-2834 GCA_039935615.1 Kofleriaceae bacterium | reverse complement strand
ATGTAGTTGTCGTTGATGGGTGGATGTAATTGACGTCGCGCAGGCGACCCGATCCTGCGGCGCCTAGCGTCTCTTTGAGTGTTCGTTCCCAACGCGATAGCTCCGTGGGCGGTCGCGCCACGCACATGCGTCTAGCAGGGGGCATCGGCGAAAGTCGAGCTCGCTTGGCGAGTGAAATCCTAGGACTCCGGATCGCTCAGGCCTGCGTGACTCGTTCGGCAGCTACCGAATCGCGAGAACCAGGCGCGGGACCATTGTCGGAGCGGACCTGAATCGGTGCGGCGAACAACTTCGATGCGACTTTGCGTTCGTGGCGACATGGAATCCAGTCGTAGATCAGGATCTCGCTTGGGCGCCACATCACGATCCAACTCGCGATGACGAGGCCCTCCTTGAGCCCCGAACCGAGCCAGCCAGGGACGACGGCCGCGACCAGCCTCGACAGCGAGATCAGCGCGAACACGAGAACGACGGCAAGCGCGAGCGCGACTAGTCCATGGCCGCGAAGGCGGCGACGTGTTCGACGGAGTTGCGCGACGAGCTGCTCGAAATGCGCGTGAACGGCCTCCTCGACCTTGATCGCCGAACACGGTTGTTCGACCCAGAACACGACGCGAATGCTCTTCTCGTCAAACAAGTCCTCGCCGGCGTCGAGGAGGTACTGCGCGAGATCGGGATCGAGATCGCGGTCTCGAAACGGCGCCGGGTCGCGATTGTCGAACATCTGCTCGATCGTTTTTAGTTTGACGTCGATGCATAGTTCGCCGTTCTCAGTCCGGTACCGCGAATGATCGCTCATCGTGTGTGCCGATTCACGCCGAGCCCGGGCAGCTCGCCGGGGGCCGGCCCTCTTCGAACTGCCGTTCCGCGTCGGCCCGGATTGGGGGTGGGACCTCGGTACACTCCGCCTCATCTTTCCGTGGCGCGACGGTTGTCATGTAACTCTCGCTTTGATGATGGCCCCGAGCTGTGACCGCGGTCAGCACAGCGCGAGGCGCTCGGTAGTGTGAGTGCCCGCGAGAAAGACGAGCGCCGAACTGTGCGTCTCGTTGAGGGGTAACGTCTACACACGATGGCTGCGCGCACAGTCAGCGAGCCACAGCCGCATCCGCTGGTCGGGATCGACGAACGTTTCGGCGACGCGCCAACCGCTCTCACGCAGGATGGTCTCGAGCGTCGCGGGCGCGTGCTTGTAGCAGTGCTCGGTCACGATGTGCTCGCCGCGCCTGAAGTTGAAGCGATGACCGCCGACCGTTACGGTCTGCGGCCGCTTGCTGACGAGGTGCATCTCGATTCGCGACTTCGCCGTGTTCCACAGCGCACGATGTGTGAACTGGGAGACATCGAAGTTCGCGCGGTGTGTGGTGTTGATGTGCGAGAGCACGTTGAGATTGAACTCGGCGGTAACACCTTCCCGATCGTCGTACGCGCGCAGCAACTCGTCGGGATTCGCGTTGCCATCGGCGCCAAGGAGGATCATCGCGTCGGGGCCGGCGAGCCGCGCGAGCTCGGTCAGAAACCGCTGCGCCTCGTCGGGTTCGAAGTTGCCGATCGTCGAGCCTGGGAAGAACACGATCGTCGTTCCGAGCGGACGCGTCGAAGTCGGTAGCACGAGTTGCTGCATGTAATCGCCGAGCACAGGCAGGACTTCGAGATCTGGAAACGCCGCGTGCAAGGTTTCCGCGGTATCGGCGAGCTGATCTTCGGCGACGTCGATCGGAACGTACGTCGCCGGGCGATCGAGTGCGGCGAGCAACATCCGAGTCTTGCGACCGGCGCCGCTCCCCGGTTCGATCACCCGCGCCTTTCGACCGACGAGGATCGCGATCGCCGGCAGCTTTGCCTCGAGCAACGCGACCTCGGCACGGGTTACATAGTAATCCGCGACGGCGGTGATCCGTTCGAACAGGTCCGCGCCGCGCGCGTCGTACAGCAGTCTGCACGGCAGATTCTTGTTTGTCACCAGCGGCGAGTGTGGGTACCAGTTCCACCGGGATCACCGGTGACCAGGGACCCACCCGGTGGCGCGCGCACGGTTCTTCGCCTTGCGCGTGACGCCGCGAGACGTGCACGAACTCGCCTTCGCTCGAGGAAGGTGACCGGGACATCTCACCGGCGAGGTAGTTGGTCGAGTCAGGTTGAATGTTTCGTTTGTCGGAAGCCTTTCCCGTCGAAGACGAAGTGTTCGGCACGTTCGGTGAGACGTTCGGCGACGACCTGAGCGTTGAGCGCGTCGGGAAAGACCTTCGGCCAATCCTTGAACAGGCGGTTGGTCGTGATGCAGGTCGAGCGGCGGTACTCGTAGCGTTCGGAGATGACCTGGAAGGCGAGATTGGCTTGCGCCGGATCCATGGCGAGGACGGCGAAGTCGTCGACGACGAGGAAGTCGGCGCGGCAATAACGTCGGAGCGCACGCTCGAGCTGGCCATGGAGCTCGGCGCCGGCGAGGTCGTTGAGCATGCGCGTGGCGCTCGTGACCACGACGCGGCGAGCGGCCTGACACGCGCGGTAGGCGAGCGCTCTCGCAAGGAACGTCTTGCCGGCACCCGGAATGCCGATGAAGAGCGGATTGATGCCCTTGTCGAGGAAGGTGAGGTCGTGGAGCGCGAGGTAGCGTGCGCGGAGCTTCTTGCGGATAGAATCGAAGTCGAAATCGAAGCCGTCGACGGTGTTGAGCTCGGGAAACCGCGCGTCCTTGATGCGGCGATCGACGGCGCTCTTCATCCTGCTGGCGCGCTCCTCGTCGCAGAGGCGATGGATGATGTCGAGCGCCGTCAGGTTGTCCTTGGCAGCCTTGTCGAGGAGCGTAGGGACCAGTTGCGCCATGCCGGGCA
>JBDTJY010000058.1:0-11394 GCA_039935615.1 Kofleriaceae bacterium | reverse complement strand
TCGATCACGATACGAGTCACGGGGCATCCTTCCGTCGAGAGAGTCTTTGCAAACCCTCGATGGCACGCTCTGCCCCGCCTTTCAAGCCACGCGCCGACCTACGCCGCGTTCCGGATCTCCTCCACGCTGCTCAGGATGAGATCCACACCCGAATTATAGGGACACGACCTCGTCGACGGGCCCCAAGTCCTTCCGCTACGTGCACTGGTTCCAACCGGGACATCGCAGGCCACGAGCGAGGCCAACTTCTTGATCGTGCGAGGCCACCTACGGATCACCTCGACAATCCAGACCGAGACGTCGCTCTCGGTGAAGCCGCTGAGCAGCTGCCGAGGACAAACCGTGATCCGCTGTCCCAAACACCGACGCCCTCTGCGCACGAGGAATCGACTAAGTGCACGGGAGCCTCGTGAATACTTCTGCTTCGCCGCGGCTCGGCGTGCGGTAGACTCGTAGCGATGTCTATCCGGCCCGAGCTGCGAAGCGAGCTGTTGACGCTGTCAGCCGACGAGCGCCAGGAGCTGGCGGACGAGCTTTACGAAAGCCTCGTCGACGAATCGCTCGATCCGGACTGGGAGAGCGCCTGGTCGAAAGAGATCGAACAACGTATGGCGGACGTCGCTTCGGATCGCGTCAAGTTAGTCGACGCGGACGAAGTGCACGCTGAGTTGCGGTCCGAGCTGCACGACTCACGACGGTGAAGCGAGCGCGGTATCACCCTGCGGCGCGCGCCGAGCTTCGTGCTGCGGTCACGTACGATGAAGCGGAACGGCCCGGTCGAGGCGTGGATCTCGAAGAAGCCGTCCGACGCGTCGTTCGGCGCATCCAGCTGCTGCCGCGGTCCGCGCCTCGATGGCCTCACATCGAGGGTCCGTACGAGATCCGTCGCGCGAAAGTGAAGCGACACCCATACCTCGTCGCGTACGCGAACCTTAAGGATCAGCTTGTCGTGCTCGCGATTGCGCACACCAGCAAGAAGCCCGGCTACTGGCGAGACCGAATCGAAAAATAGCCGTGAAATCGGACCGCGCCGACTGTAGTAAATGTGTAGTAAGCCGTCGTCGTTTAGCGTCGAACCGTGTCCACGCAGACCCAATCCTCGACGCGGAACTCTTCGAAATCGTTCGACCGATGCGACGCCGATCGACATCGCGCGATGGTCACTCTGAACTGTCACGCCGGAGGCCGCGAGTTCGAGTCTCGTCCGCTCCGCCAACTAGAAGTCCCGAGAGCAATCTCGGGATTTCGCTTTTCGGGGGCGTGTTCGAGCATGTCCATCGATCTGCATGGACGGCCGCAGCCCGATCGCGAGGCAGTTGCCAACGCAATCTGCAGCAGGTTGTTCCAGCCATTCGGCCATCGAGGCCTCGCGCGAGGACTCAGTCGCGCATGCGCGCGCCGCAGTCGAGACAATCCGCTCACGTAAGCCGTGAAGGACTTCCGGGTCGAAGCGGTAGCGCAGACCGAGCTCGAAGAGGCGGCCGGGTGGTAGCGCGACGATCTCGGCTTCGAGTTCATTGCCGCCGTGGATCGCGTGCTGGTGCACATCGCACACGAGGAGAAGTTCGCGACGGCACCGATCGCCACGGTCGACGGCGGCGTCGTCCGTCGCGAGTTCGTCGATCGATTCCCGTACGCCGTCGTGTTTGTCGCGGGAGCTCCTTCGAGGTTGCCATCGCCGAACCCGAGGGCGACCAACTCGCATATAGCGATCGTGTGAGTGGGGATTAGTGGCTCATCGCCGGGCAGTGTGCATTTCTTACACATTGCACGAACCGATCGTCGTCGGGATGATGCGCCGGTGAAGCTCTGCTGGATTGCCATGCTCGCGTTTGCTGCAGGTTGCCATTCGACAACGCCAGGGCAGGACGACCTGGACGCCTCGGGGGGCCTCTCCGATGGATCGTCGTCGACGCCACCCGTCGCGATCCCGATCAAGCACGTCGTGGTTATCGTCAAAGAGAACCACACGTTCGACAACTACTTCGGATCGTTTCCCGGTGCCAACGGCATCGCTCAAGTCTCGACGACGAGCGGCATGATCACGCCGCCACACGCGCCGGATTCGACGCCTCGCGATCTCTGTCACACGCACGACTGCGCACTGACCGATCTCGCGGCCGGCGCGATGAATGGATGGGACGGCGTCGCCGGTGCCTCCACGAACGGTGACGAGCTCGTGTACGCGCAGTATCAAGAATCCGATATTCCGAACTACTGGCAGTACGCGCGCCACTTCGGGCTGGCCGACAATTTCTTCGCGGGCATGCTCGGGCCGAGCTTTCCGGGGCACACCTTCGTGCTCGCAGCACAGGCTGGGTGGGCGGAAGGCAATCCGAACACGCAGATCCTCCATCCATATTGGGGGTGCGATCAGGATCCGGGGACCACGGTCAGCGTGCTCGATCCGATGACATGCAGCGACAAGCAGACGTTCCCGTGCTTCTCGATTCCGAGCATTCCGGATGTCTTGCCGGCCGGTGTCGACTGGAGATTTTACGGCTCGAACTTCTACGTGCTGCCGGAGATCTGGTCGATGTTCGACGGCATCAGCTCGATCCGCAACGGTCCCGGTTGGGCCAACGTCGTCAACGCGTCGCAGTTCGATAGCGATGTCGACAGCGGACAGCTGCCCGCGGTCACGTGGCTCGTCGATCAAGACCTCGCCGACGAACATCCGAATGTCGGTGGCGTGTGCGCGGGAGAGAACTGGACCGTCGGCCATCTCAATCACCTGATGGCGAGCCCGCTGTGGCAAGACACTGCGGTCCTGTTCACGATGGACGACTTCGGTGGTTGGTACGATCACGTGAAACCGCCACGTCAGTACGGTTGCAATCCCGCCGGCCCGTATGGCCTCGGCTTCCGGCTTCCGCTGATCGTGATCTCGCCGTACGCGAAGCAGGGCGTGTTCCACGAGGTCGCCGAGCAGGCGAGCATTCCGCGCTTCATCGAGCGCGTGTTCGGCGCGCCCACGCTCTCGACGATCGATCCGGCGGCTCAGGATGGTCAAGCGAACGATCTGTTCGACATGTTCGACTTTGCGCAGACACCACTCGATCCGCTTCCGCTTCAAACGCGCACCTGTCTGTAAGGCTCGACAATCCAGACCGAGACATCGCTCTCGGTGAAGCCGCTGAGCACGGCTGCCGAGGACAAACCGTGATCCCGAAGGGCTGTGCCAACACCGACTACTGCCCTCTGCGCACGAGCGACTAGAAGGTGCTCACGAGCCCGGACGAGAGCGCTACGCCACGGCGGTACTTCGCCAGATCATCGATCTGATCGACCGGCTCGCTGAATATGATCGCTTCGCCGATCACCGCCCCACCGACACCGCTCAGAATCCCCGTGCGCCAGTGATGGAACGCGCCGAACAGCAGGGTCACGCCGAAGTTCAGCACCACGTTGCCGCCGTGCATGTACCAAGCGCGCAGCGTCGCCTGCGTGGTAGCAGAGGCTGTAAGACGGCGTTCGGCGTCGGCGAGACGCGAACACACATCCGCAGTTCCGCGGGCCGCCTCGACTGCTTCATGATCGTCGATCACTCGCGGTTGCCAGAAGATCAGGGGCACAACGCCGATGATCGTGGTCGCGGCACCGAGCCCGAAATCGATCCGGTTGCTCGTCGTGTCGCCGAGGATCGGAAGCATCGCGAGATTGATGGCCGTAGCGCTGACCAGGCCGAGCTCCCAGCCATGCAACCAGAACTTCGCGCGACGCGACGTGCGTGCAAGCCTCCCCTCGATCCATGCGAGTCGCAGGTCGTCTCCCTGCATCGCGAGCGCAGCGTCGGCTCCGGTCATCGTCGGGCAGCCCGCCCGCGCAGTCAGAGGCGCCAAGGCTAGCGCCAACACGATCAGTGCCTTCATGCGCCGTAGGTTTCGCCGGCCATGGTGCGCCAGACATCGGCGAAGCGGGCCTGGGCCCAGCGGTCGACCATCGCTTGGCGAGCATTCATCGCGATCTCGGCATGACGTTTCGGCGACTCGAGGACATCGCCGAGCGCCTGTACCAGGCCGTCGACTCCGAACTCGTAGCAATAGCCGGAGCTACCGTGCACGACGAACTCTGCGATCGCCGCATGTGATGGCACCAACACCGGCGTGCCACTGGTCATCGCTTCCATCGTCGCGAGTCCGAGCGTGTCGATCACGCTCGCGAACACGAACGCGTTCGCGCTCGCGAACAGCCGCTTGAGCGTCTCGCCGTGCTGGAGCCCCGCGAACACCACGTACGGCTTGTCGATGCAGAGGCGCGAGAGCGACTCGCGCTCCGGACCGTCGCCGACGATGACAAGGACCGGCGGCTGCGCGCGATCTTGGAGTCGCCCGATCGCCTCGATGACCATCGGCAGGTTCTTCTCGCGAGACAACCTACCGACGGTCAGCACGATCCGTTCGCGTCTCGCAGGCACACCGAGAGCGTGAAAGACGTCGGCGCAGACGTGTGCGGGGGAGAACTCGTGCGGATCCACGGCGACCGGCACGTGTTCGATCTTGGAAGCCATCACACCGAGATCGATCAGCCGCCGGCGCGACATGTCCGAGAACGTGAACACGCGGTCGACCGAGCCATAGAACCACGCAGCGAGTGCGCGAGCCCCGTGATGGAGGACCGGGCTCGCGGACAGGTGACGTAGCAGCTCGGGGACCTCCGTGTGGTAGCTCGCGGTCACTGGAAGCCGCATCAACCGCGCCGCCATCAAACCGACGAGCCCCATCGGTCCAGGTGTCGCGAGCTCCACGTGCGTGATGTCGTTGCGCCACAGCCAATCGACGGTATCGAGCGGCGACGGCATGTGAAGCTCGATGCCGCTATAGATCGTCGTCGAGTGCGATGCCGCCGCAGCGAGAGGGATGTAGACCTCGCGGTCGATCGGGTCGTGCGATGGTGTCGCACCGCAATACGGAATCTTCACGCTGCGGCCGTCGGCGCGAGCGCGTCGCACGAACCGCCGAACCGAGCTGGTCACGCCGTCGACGTGGTCGAGCGTGTCGGAGAAGATCGCGAGGCAGGTCCGAGTGGCCGGCCGCGGAGACGCGCGCCACTCCGACAAGACTCGGTTCGCGTGGCTCCGCTGGCGCGCGAAGTGATTCGCCGCGAACAGAAATGGCACCATCGTCGTCGCAGCCGCGGCGACATCGCGTACCGCCCCGAGCACGCGGTACATGTCGAGGTCGCCGATCCCGTCGACGAGCTCGCCGAACGCGTGGCCGATCAGGCCATCGTGTGCGCGCCGGAACGTATCTGCGAACTCGGTCGCCGAAGCATCGCCATCGAGATCGATCCGAGGTCCGATTGGTGCGTTCGCCTTCGCGGCCCCGATCAGGAAGCTGCGTACGATTTCGTCGCGGAGCCCACTCGGCTGATCCACTCCGCGCTCGCGTCCACCGATCACGTCGACGAGGTCGAGAAACGGATCGCGGTACGACGGTGTTTCGAGCTTGCGGGCGTTCAAGAAGCCGTAGGTGACCCGGCTGACCGTCAGGCTCATGACATCGAGACTCGCCGACTCGCCATGACACTGCGCTTGTCCGTTCGCCACCAACTCGAAGTAGTCGCCGGGACCGCAGACCGTGCCTTCGACACTCGTGAAGCACGAAGCGCACTGACGTGACGTGTGCGAGTCGGAGCCGGCGACAAAGATCGTGTTTGTCGTTGCCGGTGCGAGGCCGTGACGTCGCGCGATCGCGGCGCGGACATGAACATCGAGACCGTCGAGCAGCGAGTGCAGGTCACGCTGCAACCGCCGATCGGTGAGCCCATTCGTACCCTCGAGGATCGGAAACAACGTCACGATCCGTTCGAGCGCTGCGACCGTGAGGTTCCAGTTCGGGCTGAACAGCGGATGCGCGCATGCGTGCGCGATGTTCTCGCGTCGCAGCACATCGACCACCGCGTACACGCTGGGGCGGGCTGCCTGGAGTCGTTCGTGCTGCGCCGTCGTGATGTTCCAAACGAGGATGTGGATCTGACAGCCGTCCTCCGGAAACTCCGCGGAGACCTCTTCGGACAGGAAGAAGTCAGGACGATCGAGCAGCTCTAGACCGCCAGAGATCGTGTCGTGGTCGGTCAGCGTGACCAGCGACATCCCGCGGGCCTTGCACTTTGCGTACTGCTCGAGTGGACCGGCAAAGCTCTCCGGGCATCCGAACTCGCGCGAGTACCATTCGTCGTTGGCCGCCGAAGCCGTCGAGTGCAAGTGAAGATCGCAGCTCGAGCGCACCACGGCGTTGCGAATACTGCATTCGTGGCGTCAGCGCCACGGCGAACGTGGGCAAAACATCGAGTCGATCTTAACGAGATACTAACGCGGCACTCATTAGATAATTCATGGATGACGACGCTCGTGCTTTCACCGCACTTAGACGATGCGGTGTTGTCGCTCGGCGGCTCGATAGCCGCATGGGTCGCCGAAGGCACGCGCGTCGTGATCGCTTCGGTCTACACGGCTGGCCCAGCACTCAGCGAGCTCACGCCGCGAATGCGAAAGTTTGGAGACTACGGGACTCGCCGCGCCGAAGATCTCGCGGCGTGCACGTTGCTCGGAGCAGAGCCGCGATACCTCGATCAGACCGAGCGTGCATTCCGGCGACCGTTTCTCAGCGGTTGGGGGTTCTTTCGCACGCCATCGCGTCGCGAAGGATTCACGACACTCGCAAATGTCACGCGCGCACTCGATTCCTTGGCCACGCTCGAGCCAAGTCGCATCGTCGTTCCGCTCGGCGTGGGAAATCACATCGATCATGTCGAGACGCTGATCGCGGCGACCGACTGGGCGATCGCGAATGGCGTCCTCCATCGAGTGTTCTTCTACGAAGACTTTTATGCGCTATCGACGGCGATGCGCAACAAACACCCGGTGACGTCCCACCGAACTTGGAAGCGAACGCAGTCGCCGCTCGAGACCGCCTCCAGGCTCGGCGTGATCATGCGACTGATCGCGGCCGGACGCCGTGGACCTCCGGTCGAGCAGCTCCTCGCGCCGCAGCTACGCTCGGCCCACTGGACAGTCAGCGCCACCGACGTGCGGTCACATGAACAACGCATGCTGGACGCGATCGCATGCTACGCGTCCCAGACACGCGCCTTCGGCGGATCCGCTGCGATCTGCCGCGCGATTCGCGCGTACCACGCGTGGTGGGGGGGCGGCGAACCCTTGTGGAGCGCCGATGTGTCCGGCTAACGCCGTAGCTCCTAGACAAGCCATCCGTGCTTCTGCGGGTTGAGCCGAACCGTCGTCGCGATCGCCGACCCCCCAGCGAGCCCGCTGCCTTGCGCCGCGGCCCGGTCGCTGAACTAATGAGCGCATGTCGAACCTGTGGAGGCGCAAACCGCTCGCCGACTTGCTCGCCGCCGACGAAGGTGAGGAGAACGGACTCAAGAAGACACTCGGTCCGGGCAGTCTGATCGCGCTCGGCATCGGCGCGATCATCGGTGCCGGTCTGTTCGTACGGACCGCTGCGGCCGCCGCGTACAACGCCGGTCCGGCGGTCACGATCGCGTTCATCATCGCGGGGATCGGCTGCGCGTTCGCCGGGCTGTGTTACGCCGAGTTCGCGTCGATGATCCCGGTCGCGGGCAGCGCGTACACCTATTCGTACGCGACGCTCGGCGAGCTGGTCGCGTGGATCATCGGCTGGGACCTCGTGCTCGAGTACGCGATCGGTGCGGCGACCGTCGGCATCGCGTGGAGCGAGTACCTCAACAAGCTGCTCGAGTTCTTGCCGGGCCATCACGTGATCCCGTACGAGTGGTGCCACTCGCCGTTCGAGGCGCTCCGCGATGCGTCGGGAGCGGTCGTCGCGCACGGGCACGTGAACCTCCCGGCGATCGCCATCATCTTCGCGCTGAGCATGCTGCTGATCCGCGGCATGAAGGAGTCGGCCTTCGTCAACACGCTGATCGTGATCGCGAAGGTCGCGATCGTCGTGCTGCTGATCGTGCTCGGCTGGGGCTTCATCGACCCGGCGAATCACACGCCGTACATTCCGGCCGCGACGACGGTGCAGGACACCCAGGGGATCACGCATCACTACGGCGGCTTGCTCGGCATCCTCGGCGCGGCCGGGGTGGTGTTCTTCGCGTTCATCGGCTTCGACGCGGTGTCGACGACGGCGCAGGAGTCGATCAACCCGAAGCGCGACATGCCGATCGGCATCCTCGGCTCGCTCGTGATCTGCACGGTGCTGTACATCCTGTTCGCGCACGTCCTCACCGGTCTCGCGTCGGTCGACGAGTTCCGCACGACCGGCCGCGAGGCCTCGGTGACGTACGCGATCATGCATCACATGCCCGGTTACGGCTGGCTCGCCAAGCTCGTCACCGTCGCGATCCTGTTCGGCTTCACGTCGGTGATCCTGGTGTTGTTGATGGGGCAATCGCGGGTGTTCTACTCGATGTCGCGCGACGGCCTCGTGCCGAAGATGTTCTCGGACGTGCATCCGAAATACCGCACGCCGTGGAAGGCCAACCTCTTGTTCTGCGGTTTCGTGGCGGCGTTCGCGGGCTTCGTGCCGGGCGATATCGTCGGTGACATGACCTCGATCGGTACGCTGTTCGCGTTCGTGCTCGTGTGCATCGGCGTGTGGGTGCTGCGGGTCCGCGATCCGGATGCGCCGCGACAGTTCCGGACGCCGCTGGTGCCGCTCGTTCCGATCCTCGGCGTGATCGTGAACGCGGCGATGATCTTCGGCCTCGGCTGGCCGAACTGGACGCGGCTTGGAGTGTGGCTCGTCGTCGGAGTCGCGATCTACTTCGCGTACGGGCGACATCACTCCAAGCTGCAATCCAAGTGACCCGACCACCGGTCATCGCGCGACGGTGGGGAACGATGGTCGCTCCCTCATCGCCGCACCAGCGGCCTCGGTGAGCCGCGAGAACCCGAACGGCTTGGCCAAGATCGGGACGCCGAGACGATCGGCCTCGTCGAGCAGCGCCGGCTCGGGATACGCCGTCATGAGGAGGATCGGCGTGTTCCAGCGAAACGCGCGGAGTAGGTAGACCACCTCGATGCCGGAGAGTCCCGGCATCCGGACATCCATGATCACCAGGTCGAGGTCATCGATCGGCGCCTGGCGCGCGGCGATCATGTCCATCAAGCCAAGCGCCTCGTCGCCGGTGGCGACGTCCACCACGTCGCAGCCATCGCGACGAAGTCGATCCGAAACCATCTCGCGCATCTTGGGATCGTCTTCAGCGACGAGCACGCGAGGACGCGGGACGCGGGCGAAGGGATTGGTCGGTTCATCTTCCCAGAAGTCGGACGGGTCGAATTTTTTGCGCATGTCGTGCCTCCGGCGAAACCCGTTGCACGGCACGCGCCAGCTCGCGCAGCCTCGGAGAGCCGTGGATCGCGTGCGCGAGCATCGACGCCTGTGTTCGAAGTAAACACACGAGTTAAAATGACACGGGTTCGTCGAGGCGTTTCACGCCCGCGCGGCGTCTCGGGACGTCGTCGTTCGCAGCGTGAATCTCCCACACCGCGTGACGCGGCCGGGTGCGCTGATCGATCGGCCTCGCCTCGGGAAGGAGTGGCAGCGACCGCCGCGCCGTCGACAACATCGTCAACGCGGTACGAGGTCGCTTCGCGCGAAGCAGCGCTTCTCGTTCATCCGCGAGCAGCGGATCGCGAACCTGTGTCGGCGGCAGAGACCATGGCGCCCGGTGGCCATCAACCGGAATGTGGTGCCGCGAGCCTCGGCGACGAGGATAGTGTCCGGTCGTGGAGCTCGAGCCGACCTCGTTTCATCGTCGCTTGCGGGATACGTTGCGCGAGCAGAAGCCCGGGCTGTTCAAGTGGTACGGCTCGGACACCTACGAGACCGAGCGTCTCGATCGGCTCCGCCTCGAGTTGTTGCGCTCGAGCCACGAGCTCGCGCACCATCGCTTGTTCACGCTCGACGAGGGCACCTATCGGATCACCGCCGATGCTCCGCAGGACCATTCCGTAGCCGGTTTGGGGAAGATCGGGCGGCTGTCGCCGGTTGGTGCGGGTCGCCCACGGAAGGATCTCATGAAGCTCACCGCAACGCTCCTTGTCCTCGCTCTTGCCGCCGCCTGCTCGAAGAGTGGCGATCCACCGAAGCCGTCGATCGGTACCAAGTCCGACACCAAGTCGCCGGCGGTTCACATCCCGCCGCCCGGCACGTTCCGGGTCGACGCGACGCACTCGACCGTGTTGTTCAAGGTGCGCCACCTCGACGCCGGCTACATCTACGGCTGGTTCAAAGACTTCTCGGGGACGTTCACGATCGACGCGGACCCGACGAAGTCCCACATCGAGCTCGCCGTGAAGACGGCCAGCCTCGACACGCGCGACGACGAGCGCAACGGGCACATCACCGGGCCGGACTTCCTCAACGCGAAGCAGTCGCCCGAGCTGACGTTCAAGAGCACGAGCGTCGATGCCGGTTGGCACATCACCGGAGACCTCACGATTCGCGGGGTCACCAAGTCGGTCACGTTCACCGCCACGCCGGTCGGTGACGCGAAGGACCCGCGCGGTCAGCGCATCGTCGGCCTCGAAGCTCGGTTCACGATCGCGCGCGGCGACTTTGGCGTGTCGTTCATGCCCGAGATGGTCGGGCCCGAGATCGAGGTGATCATCGCGCTCGAAGGCGCCGCGGTGTGACGTTCGTCCTGCGACTGGCGTTGAACACGCTCGTTCTGCCAGTCGTGCCGGTCGCGATCGCGGTCGCGGTGGCGTTCGCGACGCGATCCGCAACCGCGCGGCGCTGCGCCGGTGCCCTCGCGGCAGCATCGGGAATCGTCGTCGCCCACGTCGTCGTGGTCGGCGTCCCGCGCCTCCCACCGATCGATACGATCGGCTGGATTCCATTCGCTGCAGCGGTCACCTGCGTGGGACTCTTGGTCGAGCCTCGCCCGGTGGTGCGGCTGGTGGTCACGTTCGTCGTCGCGACGATCGCGATCCGCCTGGTGGGCCGACCGGTCTGGCATTCGGCGATCGATGCCGCACCATGGGCCCTGCTGGTCGGCGCCGGCACGACGGCGATCGATGCGTCGCTGGTCGTCGCGAGTCGGCGGATGCCGCCTGCCGGGGTGCTGCTCGCGTTCGCGATGACGATGGCCGGTGGATCGATCGCGTGCTTGTTCGGTCACAGCGCCCTGCTCGCTCAGGTGCTCGGCGCGAGTGCGGCCGTGATCGGAGCGTCCGGCGTGGTGGCGATCTTCGTCACGCCCGCGAAGACGCCCGCGAAGACGATCGCGAGCATCGCCGCGGTGTCCGCGGTCGCGGTGATGGCGTACGCGAGCCTGTACGCGACGCTCTCGACCGTGGTCGTGGTGCTGCTCGTCGGTTCGGCCGTGGCACCGATCGTCGCGGCGGCGTTGCCGGTGACGCCGCGCGCGCGCGCCGTGGTGGCCGTCGCG
>JBDTJY010000057.1:0-4672 GCA_039935615.1 Kofleriaceae bacterium | reverse complement strand
GCGCAGAGACCGCTCGCGCCGCCGTGACGTGACGCCATCGGATCGCGTGCCAGATTGGCAGGCAGCCCGCGAAGTTGATGCGTGGATCGGCTCGTGTTATCGACGAGGCCGACGTTGCCGCGCCCTTCGTTCACCCTTCGCGCGGCCTCGCCTTTGCAATGAACCCTGCCCCGATGCGCTTGCTTGTCTCGGGCCTGATCGGCCTTCTCTGCACGACCGGCGTCGCGCTCGCGGATACCGACGGAACTGGTTCCGGCGTGCTGTCCGACGGCACGACGCTGTACTTCAACCATCTCTTCCTGCACGAGAACAACACCCAAGCGAACACGCAGCCGCTCAAGGACCCCGACTCGTTGTGGTCGTACTTCAACTACGCGCACTGCGAGTGCTCGATCCCGGGCGTCGCGACCCAGTCGCCGTACTACGAGGACAAGTTCTCGTATCTGATCCTGCTCGACAGTATGTCGTCGACGATCCACGTCCCACTCGAGATCTGGACCGGCGCCGACTGCAGCTCGGATGCGCTCACGCGATCGATGCAGTGCCATCAGATCGCTGGTGCCGGTGCGACGGACATCGCCTCGATCAGCACGGTCGGCACGGCTCCGGACGTCCCGATCTGGGAGCTCATGAACGCCGCGCCGCTGCCCGCCGGCACCGCACCGAATTGCCCGCAGCAGGTGCTGTCGGCGAACGAGTGGGCGATCGCCTCGACCGCCACCGCCGGCGCGCCCGACTTCTTCGTCGCCCAGCCGATCAATACCGACTCGTTGCCACCGCCGCTGCCGGCGAGCTTCAACGCGAACGGTGCCGAGAGCGCGATCGAGATCTCGTGGGCAGCGCCGACCGGCAACGTCGCCGACATCGCGTACTACCAGGCCCTGTGCGCCAAGGCCGACGGCACCGCGGGTCGCAGTGATTCTAGCAAGCCGTCGCCGCGCTACGTCACGGCGCACAACCTGTGCGGCGCGGACGAAGACATCCCGCTGATCGCGAGCAACATCGTCGTGCCGGTGACCGGCGACGGCGGCGTCCCGATGGATGCCGCGATCGATGCCGCGCTCGACGACGGTGGGACTCCGAACAATCTGCCCGACGGGCTCAAGCACCTCGATCCCGCCTTCTTGTGCGGCGAGAACGCGACCGCGACGGCGACCTCGATGCGCCTCGATCACCTCACGAACGGCGTGCCGTACACCGTCGTCGTGCTCGCGATCGATAAGTACGGCAACGCCGCCGGCACCTACTTCACGTCGACGCTGACGCCGCAACCGGTCACGGATTTCTGGGAAGACCTCCACGACAAGAACGATCACATCGAGGGCGGCTTCTGCCTCCTCGCCGGCACGTACGGCGACGACAACCCGCTGACCACGACGCTGCGCTCGTTCCGCGATCGCACGCTCGCCGAGACCGCGTACGGTCGCTGGTTGATCGACGTGTACTACGCGACGCTCGCACCGCTCGGCCAGTACGTCCAGGGCCACCTCTTCCTGCGGATCCTGTCCGGCATCTTGCTGTTGCCGGTCGTGCTCGTCGCGCTGCTCTGGTACTGGCTGACGCTGCCAGGCCTGATGATCCTCGCCGGCCTGCTCGTGTTCCGGCGCTACCTCGGGCGGCAGCGCCGGCTGACGACGCAGGTCGCGACCGTCGGCGCCCTCGCGCTGGTGATGTTCGGTTCGCCGGCCCGCGCGCACGCGCAGTCGCCGTACTGGGAAGACCAGACCACCGGCGAGAACATGGACGCGCCGCTCGCGGATGTCGCGACCGACGTCAAGTGGCATGCAGGCATCCGCGTCGGTCCGTACACCCCCGCGATCGATTCGCAGAGTGCGACTCGCAACAGCGCCGGTCAGGGGCCGTACGAGGCGATGTACGGCGGCTATCAGATCCTGCCGATGCTCGATGTCGATCGGTTCCTGTGGACCGGGTTCGGCGAATTGGGCGTCGGCCTCTCGATCGGCTACATGGGCAAGACCGCGCACGCGTACACGATGGGCTCGGATCCGAATTCGCCGACGCGCGAGCGCTCGCCGGGTGACGAGACCTCGTTCAAGTTGGTCCCTCTGCAGCTCACCGCGACGTATCGCCTGACCTACCTCGACGACGAATACGGCATTCCGATCGTCCCGTACGTGCGCGGCGGCCTCGGCTACTACATCTGGTGGGCGACCGCGCCGGACGGCAGCTTCTCGACCGATCCGATGGACGCGAACAACAGGGCCCTCGGCGCGACCGCCGGGCTGGTCGGCTCGGTCGGCATCGCGGTCCGCGCGGAGCGGATCGACGCACAGGCCGCGCAATCGATGCACGAGAGCGGCCTCGAGCACGCCGGCTTCTACGGCGAGATCAACGCGGGCTGGATCACCGGCTTCGGCAAAGATACGAAGCTCGACGTCGGTGGCACGACCTGGTTCGCCGGCGTCGATTTCGAATTCTAGTGCGCTAGTCCCACGACGAAGCTCAGCACTTCGATCCGATCCGACGCGCCATCCGCGGTGCCACCGGGTTGCGTCGGGCCGCTGCTCGTCAGGGCCCAGCTGTACAGCGTGATCGCGGCCTGCGCGCGCAGGTACACCGGCCCGGCCGTGATCGACGCACCGACCGCGGCGTGACCACCGGTGATGTCGTGACTCATGAACCGGTCGCCGAGATCGCCGCCCGACAGGACGATCCGGCCTTCGACCTCGAGGAACGGCTCGAGCGAGCCGACCATCGTCGACGCGCGCACGCCGAGCTTGATCGATCGATAGTCCGCGTACGGCACCTTCAACAGCAGCGCCTTCGACGCCGCCATGAACTGGAGCTGATCGCGCACGTAGCCGCCTTCGATCGCGACCGAGCTGTCGTCGCCGACGTGCCAGCGATGGCGCAGCCCCGCTTCGATGTTGCCCCAGAACGTCGTCGGCCCGACCGGCGCGTTCGCGGAGTCCAGGACGGGTTGATGGTTGAGCCCGAACTCGACCTTGCCGAACAGCGACAGCCCGCGCAGGTGATGGCTGCCCATCAGGATCATCGGCCACAGCTCGACGGCGGGACCGAGCATCGCTTGCCCGGACTCGCTCTCCGTCGCGGCCAGGCCGTTCTGCGCGTTGTCGTACTTGAACTGGCGAAAGCCGACGTCGAAGTCCGCGCCGACGAACAGATACGGCTCGCGCGGCTCGCTCGACTCGGGCTCGGCAGCCTGGTGCGCGACCACGCTGTTCGGCTTGGCCTCGCCGTCGCCGTCGCCGTCGTTCTCGAAGCCGCCGGTCCTGAGGGTGGAGTCGGCGACCTGCGGCGGCACCGGCGCGCTCGAGCTCGAGCTCGCCTTGAGCTCGTGCTCGGAGTCCGCGTCGAGGTTGATGATGTCGTCGGCGACGGGCTTGCCACGCACCAGGACCTGCACGTGGTGCGGACCGGCCGGGATATCGAGGTGCTGCGGGACCGGGCCCTTGTCGATATCGTCGACGAAGATCCGGCCACCCTTGAGCGCCGGATCGGTCACGACGAGCGTGCCGACCTCGCTGCGCAGCGAGACCTTGAACGGCTTCACCCTGCCGCGCTTGGGCACGGTGATCTCGGTGATCTCCGGCGCATAGCCATCCTTGCGGATGATGATCGTCGTCGTGCCGACCGGCACGTCGATCGTGCATGGCGTCGAGTTGCACGCCGCGCCACTATCGACATCATTGAGGTAGACCGAGGCACCCGTGGGATCACTATCGACATCGACCTTGCGGCCCGCTTCGGCGGTCGCGCCGATGCAGACGCTCAGCGCGATGCCAGCGACCAGTGCCCATCTCATCCGGGGTAAATGATAACGCGTCCATGACCCAAGCACGAACCGGCATTCGAGAGGTCCTGCGCCTCACGGGGTTACTGCTCGCGGTCGCGCTCGCCACGAGCAGATTCGGCCTCCTGGGCCACGAGCTGGTCGGCCACGGCGGCACCGCGCTCGTCGTCGGCGGACGGGTCACCGATGTTCAGTTGTTTTGGTTCGCCGGTGGCTGGATTCGCTATCAGTTCGCGAGCCCGCCCGGCGTCGCGGCCTTGCTCGCGATCGCGATGGGCGGCGTCGCGATCGAGGCGCTGTGCGGTGTCGCGCTGTGGACGCTCGTGCGCGGCGCGACGCTCGGCCGGCGGTTGGTCCGTGCGATCGGCGCGACGTTCGTCGTCCACGCGACCTGGTACTTCGCGACCGGCGCGTGGCACGGCTACGGCGACGGCCAACTCCTGTATCGCGAGCTCGGCAGCGCGCGGTTTCCGGTCGCGATCGCCGCCGGTGTGATCACGTGCGTGTGTGGCTTCCTCGCGGCTCGCCAGATCGTCGGCCCGCTCGTGGCGACCGCCTCGCGGCCGTGGCTGGTCGTGGTCGCGGCGGTCCTCGCCGGTGGCCTTCATGCCGGGCTCGCGGTCGGTGAGGTCCGGCTGCGGCGGGACACGACCTACGCCGACGTGATGCAACCCGAGCGCGAGCGCGCGGTCGACCGCGATCTCGAGCGCTGGGCCGCGTACGAGAGCACGCACGGCGGCAAGGTGACCGACGCACGACGCGCCGCCGAGCACGCTCGGCTCGAACGCGTCCACCACACGTTCCCGTTCGTGTGGTTGCTCGCGGTGTGCGCGGTCCTATCGATCCTCGCGGGCGCCTGGCGCTCGCTCGCTCGCTCGAACGAGCGGCTCGCGATCA
>JBDTJY010000056.1:0-4429 GCA_039935615.1 Kofleriaceae bacterium | reverse complement strand
TCCAGGTCGGTCATGTGCGTCCTGTTGTTGAACGGCATGTTCGCGAGGTCGTACGCGCGATACTTGATCCGCGGCGCCATCGTTTTGATCTGCTCCGGCGTATCCAACATCATGCCGAGTGGCGCCGAATGAAAGATGTCATCGGAGGGGTTCTTCGAGTGACACGGCTCGCAGCGCACGCCGATGATCTCCTGGACGCGTGCGAACGTGACCGGATGATCGATGCCGAACTTCGGCTTGCGATCGATCCGGGTGATCACCATCAGGCCGAGGATCGCGACGGAGCCGCTGACCAACGCCGGGAGCAACCACGCCTTGGTCGCGAGCTGCTTGCCACCGCCGAGATAACGCGCGTTCATCGCGAGCCGCACACCGGCGCCGCCGATCGAGACGACGATCAGGATCAACCAGTTCAAGTGGTGGGTGGTCGCCGCCGAGAAGTGGTTGCTGATCATGATGAACAGCAACGGAAACGTCAGGTAGTTGTTGTGGATGCTGCGCGCCTTGGCCTGCAGCGACAGCCTCGGATCCTGCGCCTTGCCCGAGGTCGTCGCGTCGACCAGCAGGTGCTGCGACGGCACGATCACCGACCACACGTTGCCGGTCATGATCGTGCCGATCAGGACGCCGGTCTCGATGTACGCGGCGCGGCCGCTGAACACCAGCGTGAAGCCCCAGATCGCGGCGAACAGGAAGATCACGGACAGCGCCGTCGAGAACCGCGGATGGCTCTCGCCGATCGTGCGCCAGATCGCGTCGTAGATCATCCAGCCGATCAACAGCGACGACACCGACAGCGCGATCGCGATCGACGGCCCGACATCGTGGACCGACGGATCGACGAGGAACGCGGCGTCGTGAAAGTAGTAGACGACGATCAACAGCGAGATGCCGGTCGACCAGGTCGCGAAGTTCTGCCACTTGAACCAGTGCAGCGTCGCCGGCATCTCACCGGGCTCGAGCAGCTTCTTCTCGACGTCGTAGAACGCGCCGGAGTGCAGCATGTAGATCTTGCCCTGCGAGAGCCGCGACAGGTTCGCGGACTTCTCGAGGTTGCGATCGATCCAGTTGAACAGCATCGAGTTGCCGATCCACATGATCCCGGCGATCACGTGCGCCCACCGGAAGATCACGTCGAGGAGCTCGCTCAACTGCACTGCGGGCCGAATATGCTACTGGCTGCGCAACTGCGCCAGCGCTTGCGCCAGGGTTGCACCGGCACGGCGGTCGACTAGCGGCGCCGCCAGATCGCCTTTGGCATCGAGCCGGTCGCGCAGCGTGCGCAGGTTGAACTGCTTGGGGTCGAGCTTCATCGACACCTCGCTCCACGCGATCGGCGTCGACACCGTCGCCCGGTCGACGGCGCGCAGCGAGTACGGCGCGACCAACGTCTTGGCCATGAACTGCTTGTGATCGACGAGCAGCTTGCCGCCGCGCTTGTCCTTCTCGTTCTCGACGGTGACCTTGTCGGGCAGCAGCTTCAACAGCAGCGTCGCGACGCCGCGGCCGAACGCTTCGGCGTCGTCGAACGTGTGACCGGGCGCGAGCGGCACCAGGATGTGGAGGCCGCGCTGCCCGCTGGTCTTGACCACGCTCGGCAGCTCGAGCAGCTCGAGCACGCGGCGCACCGCGAGCGCGACCTCGATCAGCTCGGCGAACCACGTCGAGCGGTCGCCCGGATCGAGATCGATCATCGCCCAATCGGGCTCGGTCAGCGAGGCCAGCCGCGAGCCGAACGCGTGATACGTGAGCCCGGCCTGGTTGACCATCCACAACAGCGCGTCGCCGTTCTCGATCACCATGCGGCGCACGCCGTCGACCCACGCCGCCCGAAGGTAGTCGGGCGCGCGCGGCGGCACGCGATGTTGATACCAATCGAAGTCGTCGATACCGTCGGGCCAGCGCTGGATCACGGCCGGGCGATCGAGCAAGTACGGCAGCATCACCGGCGCGACGTCGCGGTAGTAACCGACGATGTCGCGCTTGCAGATCGCATCGCGCGGATACAGCACCTTGTCGGCGTTCGACAGCGGCGGCCGCGGCGACAAGCTGCGCCGAAAATCGATCGGCTCGTCGCCCGCCGCGTGCGCGTGCCACGCCGCCGCGTAGTCACCGCCGCGGGCACGCGCGACCACACCGCGCAGGCCGAGCTGCTTCGCCGCCTCGATCACGCGCGCGACCGTCCCGGGCAGCGCCTCGGATGGCATCAGCGGCTGCGGCGCACCCGCGAGCAGCGTCGCGAGCCGCGCGCGGCGCTCGGCGAGCGGCAACCCGCGCAGATCGTCGTCGCCCTCCCACAGCAGGTCCCAGCAGATCAGCACGGCGGACGTCACGTGGTTGGTCTTCGCGACCGCCGCGCGGAGATGCTCGTACGACGGCGCGCCGCGCTCGTCGAGCACGCACACCACCCCGTCGATCGCGACCCGCTGCGACGCGAGCTTGCCGAGCGAGCGGGAGATCTGCGGGAACGTGTTGGTCCAGTCGCGAAGATCGAGCGCCGCGAGCCGCATCTCGGTCCCGCTGCGCGTCGCGAGCATGCGATGGCCGTCCCACGCGGGCTCGACGAAGTCGTGATCCGGCGCCGAGCCGGGGCTGATCAGCGCCAGCGTGAACTGGCGCGCGAACGACAACACGTTGTCGTCGTGGCCGTACGTCCGCTGCTTCTTGCGCGGTGCTGCCACTCAGCCCCACGCGCGACGGATCGCCTCGGCGATCCCGCCACCGGATCCCGCCACGCGCTCGAGGTGATCGCTCGCCTTCACGCGCACGTGCTCGGGCGCGTGGCCCATCACGAACGACCGACCGGCGACCTCGAACATCGGCACGTCGTTGACCCAGTCGCCGACGGCGACCGCGTCCGCGAGCGTGCACCCGGTCATCCGGCACAGCTCGGCGAGCGCCGTGCCCTTGGTCGGCCCGGCCGCGCGCGCGAGGATCGCGTGCTTGCCCGCGATGTTGTAGATCGGGAACGCGACCGAAAACAGCCCGCGGCCCTGCAGCTTCGCGTAGGCGGCCGCGATCGGCTCGGCATCGCCGATCGCGACACCGGCGAGCGGCTCGTTTGCCCACACGTCGGCGTGGTGCGCATCCTCGACCTGGAGCAGCGTCGGCGACCAGGTGTCGACGTAGCGAGTGAACGGTGCGCCGCTCGCATCGTGGTGAATTCCGTCGGCACCGAACACGAAGCTCGTCAGTCCGTGCTCCGCGAACGTGCCACGTAACAGCTCGGTGACCTCGTGCGACATCGGGTGGTGCGCGTGGGTCTTCCCCGTGGAGACATCCACGATATGACTGCCCTCGATACACGCGATCGGCCCCACGATCCCGGTCGCACGCGCCGCGGCCTCGGACCCGGAGCGCAGCCGGCCGGTCACGATCGTCACCGTGACCCCGGTGGCGGCCAACTCGCGAATTGCCGAGATGTCACGCTCATCCACCCGTTTGTCGTGGCGGAGCAGGGTCCCGTCGAGGTCGACCGCGAGCAGCCGATAGGCCATGGACAGCCACTTTACCACCTGGTCTTGGGGGGCTGCCGATACTACGATTCATCCGTGTTGCGGGATGATCTGGTGAAAGGCCTGCCCGCCGGGATGACCGGCGAGCGCGTCGAGGCGGCGATCGTTCGCATCGCGGCCGCGGGGCGAGCGGCCTGGCCGACCGTCAACCTCACCGACGAGGCGATCGGCGAGCGGCTGGTCGCGCGGATCCAGGACGATCCGGAGGCCAAGCTCGAGGACCTGCGCGAGGCCGACCTGTTCCTCGCGTTCGGGCTCGCGGCCAGTGACCCCGCGGCGTTGCGCGCGTTCGAGGACGACCTGGTGCCGCAGATCGACGTCGCGCTGCGCCGGTTGCGACTCGGTGGTGGCACCGCGGACGAGGTCAAGCAAGCTTTGCGTGTGGAGCTGCTGACCGGACCCGAGGCGAAGATCGTGGACTACGCCGGGCGCGGCGATCTGGCGGCGTGGCTGCGGATCAGCGCGACCCGCAAGGCATTGAAGCTGGTCCGGCGCGCGGACCGCGAGGAATCGCTCGACGAGATCCTGCTCGATCACTGGCCCGCGAACACCACCGATCCGGGCCGCAAGCACATGCGTGCGACGTACACGGATCAACTCAAGAAGGCGATCCGCGATGCGTTCGCGGCGCTCGAGGTCCGCCAGCGCAATCTGTTGCGCCAGCACATCCTCGACGAGCTCACGATCGATGATCTCGCGCGCCTGTATCGCGTGCATCGCGCCACGTGCGCGCGCTGACTCGCCGACGCGCGCGCGGACCTCGGCAAGCAAACGCGCAAGCGGCTGATCGCCACGCTCGGCACGCACTCCGAGGAGCTCGAGAGCGTGTTGCGCGTCCTCGACAGCGACATCGAGCTCTCGATCTCGCGAATCCTGCAGTCGAAATGACGGCGTGCCCGACCCCCGATGACTTG
>JBDTJY010000055.1:0-3531 GCA_039935615.1 Kofleriaceae bacterium | reverse complement strand
GCGACTACTTCCTCGGCGGCGAGCTGCGATTTTCCGACGAGGATCTCGGCACGATGGTGCGGATCTACGGCGCCGCGCTGGCGGCGTTGCTGATCTGACCCGAACGAGCATTCGCTCCGCGGCGACGTCTCTAGACCTGATCCTCGTCGGGGCGGCCCTCGAGGATGTATGGGCCGGACGTACGGCATTCGACGTACAGGGACGACGAATGATCGTCGTCTCTCGAGATGGCCTTGCTACGATGAAGCGGATCGCGGGGCGACCACAAGATCTCGTCGACCTAGCGAAGCTGGAAGGAACGAACGAGGACCACGGTGATGATTGACCGTATCGATATGTCGCCGCCTGCCCTCGCCCGTCGCGTCGAGCAGATGCGCGCGCTGTACAAGTTGATGGTCCACCTCCGCAGCGCCAAGCCGATCGAGCCGCCACGTTCGAGTGAGGGCGGCACCGAAGTAGCGCCACGGTAGCCTCAAAAAAAAGATCGCCGCGATCAGGTCTGCGAGGGCTGCCGGCGATTCGCCAGCATCTCGATCAGATCCATCTTCGTCAGCAGGCCGATGATCGACTTGTGGTCGTCGTCGACCACGATCGCGACCTCGCCGCGCTCGAAGATCCGCGGCAGCTCGCCCGAGCCGGCGTGCATCGACACCGTCGAGACCTTGCGCTCCATGACCTCGGCGACGACCGTGTTGCGATCGACGCGCCCGCTCATCAACTGATGCAGGAGGTCGCTCTCGGTCAGGATGCCCGCGAGCTTGCCCTGATCGAGCACCGGCATCTGCGAGATGCCGTGCTCCTTGAACATGTCGGTCGCGCGGCTGACCTTGTCGTTGAGGTCGAGCGAGATCACGTCGCGGCGGCCGATCGTGCGCATCACGTCGCCGACCGTGCCGACCTCCCAGTCGGCCTTGAAGAAGCCCTGCTGGCGCATCCAGCGATCGTCGACGAACTTCGACAGGTAGTTGCGGATCGAGTCCGGCAGGATCACGACGACGCGCTTGCCGGGACCGAGATCGCGGCAGACCTGCATCGCCGCCCACACCGCCGAGCCCGAGGAGCCGCCGACCAGTAGGCCCTCTTGCCGGATCAGCTGGCGCGCGACGAGAAAGGAGTCGCGATCGTTCGACTTGACCCAGCGATCGACGAGCCGGCGATCGAGGACGTCGGGGATGAAGTCGTAGCCGATGCCCTCGACCTTGTAGCTCTTGATCTCACCGGGCCCGGCGAGGATCGAGCCCTCGGGGTCGACGCCGATCACCTGACACTTCGGCAGCGCCTTCTTGATCGCCCTCGCGACGCCGGTGATCGTGCCGCCAGTGCCCGCGGTCATCACGACCGCGTCGAGCTTGCCCTCGCACTGGTCGAGGATCTCCTGGCCGGTGCCGGTCTCGTGCGCACCGGGGTTCGACGGATTCGAATACTGATCGAGGATGTGCGAGTTCGGGATGATCTCGCGCAACCGGCGCGCGACGCCGATGTGCGATTCCGGCGCGTCCCACGCGGCCTCGGTCGGCGTGCGAATGATCTCGGCGCCCAGCGCCTCGAGCACGACCTGTTTTTCCTGCGACATCTTCTCGGGCATCGTGATGATCACGCGATAGCCGCGCGCGGCTGCGGTCATCGCGAGGCCGATGCCGGTGTTGCCCGAGGTCGGCTCGATCAGCGTGTCGCCCGGTTTGATCCGGCCCGACTTCTCGGCGTCGAGCAGCATCTTCACGCCGATCCGATCCTTGACCGAACCGCCGGGGTTCATGAACTCGCACTTGCCGAGCAGCTCGCACGGCAGGTCGCGACCGATCCGCGCGAGGCGGACCATCGGCGTGTTGCCGGTGGCGTCGAGGATCGAATCTAGGATGGGTCCGGGGGTACGCGGCTGCATCGCAGCGCACTCTACTTGATATGATTGTCCCGTGTCGCCACGCGTCTTGGTCTTGGTAGCCCTCACCGCGTGCGGGCGTTTCGGATTCGACCCGGTCAACGGCGCCGGCGGCGACGACGCGGGGAACGGATCGGGCAGCGGCAGCGGCGACGTCCTCGCGGGCTGCCTGAGCCCGGGCTACGGGGATGGCTTCGACGAGATCCAACCGTGCGCGCAGTTCGGCAACTCGATGGTCGTCAACGGCGGGATGAACGTCTCGAACAGCCAGCTCACGATCACCCCGAACGCGAACAGCCAGACGTCGATCGGCTGCAACCGCTCGTCGGCGACGTTCACGCGACCCGGGACGTTCGTCGAGATCAGCCAGATCCTCCCCCAACCCGGCCAGACGCTGTTGGGGATCACGAGCTCGGTCGACAACGCCGGCTTCGTCGCGTTCATGGGCCTCCTGGCGTACACCGACACCAGCGGCGCGGACGTGGCCCAGCCGTACGACCCGATCGCGGACCGATGGTGGCGGATCCGGCCGATCTCGACGGGCACGATCGCCGAGGTCTCGGCAAATGGCACGGCCTGGACCACGTTCGCGCGATCGTCGCTGATGCTCGGCTCGCCGGTGACGATCGCCCTGTACGCCCAAACGGATACTAACGACCCGACCCCGGGCACGGCGGTGATCCAGGGAATCGACGTATGCCCCTAGGAGTGGTAATCACGGGCGATGTCCTCCGTCGACGAGCTGTTGGAGCTGCTGGACCGCCGCATCGTCGTGCTCGACGGAGCGATGGGCACCATGGTCCAGGGACTCGAGCTCGCGCACGAGGAGATCTGGCGCGGCGAGCGGTTCAAGGATCACCCGACCTCGGTCAAGGGCTGCAACGACCTGCTCGTGCTGACCAAGCCCGACGCGATCGAGGAGATTCACTACCAGTTCCTGCGCGCCGGCGCGGACATGATCGAGACCAATACGTTCACCGCGACCTCGATCGCGCTGGCGGACTACGGGCTCGAGAGCGCGACGCGCGATCTCAACATCGCGGCGGCCGAGGTCGCCCGCCGCGCAGCCGACCGCGCCCAACGCGACGACGGCAAGACGCGCTGGGTCGCAGGATCGATCGGTCCGACGACAAAATCCGCGTCGCTGTCCCCGGACGTCAACGATCCGGGCGCGCGCTCGATCACGTTTCGCGAGCTCGTCGCCGCGTTCGGCGACCAGGCGCGCGCGCTGATCGAAGGCGGCGTCGATCTGATCCTGACCGAGACTCACATCGATACGCTCAACTGCAAAGCGGCGCTGTACGCGATCGAAGAGCTGTTCGCGCAAGGCGTGCGGCGGGTCCCGGTGATCGCCTCGGTGACGATTCCCGATCGGTCGGGGCGCACGCTGTCGGGTCAGACCGTCGAGGCGTTCTTCAACTCGATCTCGCACGCGAACTTGCTCTCGGTCAGCATCACTTGTGCGCTCGGCGCCGAGGACATGCGACCGCATGTCGCGGAGCTCGCACGCACCGCGGGGATTCGCGTCGCGTGCTATCCGAACGCGGGCCTGCCGAACGAGTTCGGTGGCTACGACGACACGCCGCAGCACATGGCCGGGGTGATCGGCGGCTTCGCGCGCGACGGGCTTGTCAATCTGGTCGGCGGTTGCT
>JBDTJY010000054.1:0-5195 GCA_039935615.1 Kofleriaceae bacterium | reverse complement strand
CGCGGCTGCGCTCGAAGTCGAACGTGTCGTTGAGGCAGCTGGCTTTCGATTCTGCTTCAGCAATCGGTGGCGTCGCGGTTCAGCGCTGGGGCCAACCGCGAATGACCGCCGATGTCGACCTGACGGTCATCACCGGTTTCGGAGGCAAAGCGCCCTACGTCGATACGCTACTCGGCTCATTTCGCGGCCGAATCGGCGATGCGCGCGCAGCTCGCGGGCGGCAGCCGAGCGCTTCCGTTCGTCGTCGGGCCCGCGGGCGCGGGTCGATCCTCCCTCGTGCGAGCCGTTGCGCGCGAGCTCGAGATGCCAGTGCTCGAAGTCACGGCGGCGTCGCTGCCACCCGATCCTGCGTCCCTGCTCGCGGCGATCCTTCGCGAAGCGCAGCTGTTCGGGTGTGTGTTGCTCGTGCGTGATCTGGAGGTGCTTGCCGGCGATCCCGACCGTAACATTGCCGATCGCATTGGCGTCGTCGCGTCTGCACTGCAACAAGCCGCCGGCCCCGTCGCCGCGACGGCGAGCGAGAACGTGTGGCCGAGCTCGACCGAGCGTCCCGTCGTGCTCGTCGAGCTGGGCATTCCAAACGAGCTCGAGCGCGAGACGCTGTGGCTTCGAGCGCTCGGCGGTGATCCGACGATCGCCGAACAGGCGGCCCAGCGTTATCGAGTCACTGGTGGCGTGATCGAACGCGCCGCCGAGCTCGCCAAAGTCCAGGCGGCGGCACGCCAGGATCCGGTCGCGCTCGATGACATCCGCGTCGGAATTCGCCACCAGCTCGACCGCGACCTGACCACGCTTGGCCGTCGCGTTCGATGGGAGCAGACGTGGGACGATGTCGTGCTTCCGAGCGATGTGCGAACCGAGATCGACGAGCTCATCTCGCGCATCCGTCATCGCCGCCTGGTGCTCGACGATTGGGGGTTCAGCCGCAAGCTCGCCAAAGGTACCGGGGTGTCCGCGCTGTTTTCGGGTCCGCCCGGAACAGGCAAAACGATGGTCGCGGCGCTCGTCGCACAAGAGCTCGAGCTCGACCTGTACATGATCGACGCGTCACGGATGGTCTCCAAGTATATCGGCGAGACCGAGAAGAATCTCGCGCGGCTGTTCGATGCTGCCGGCGCAGGTCACGCGGCACTTTTGTTCGACGAAGCGGACTCGCTCTTCGCGAAGCGTACGGAGGTGAAGTCGAGCACCGATCGGTATGCAAACCTCGAAGTGAACTACCTGCTGCAGCGCATGGAGGCCTTCGAAGGCATCACGATCCTCACGACCAACCTCGATAGCTCGATCGATGACGCGTTCAAGCGCCGTCTCGCGTTCCGCATCAGCTTCCCCCTGCCCGAGGACGAAGAGCGCGAAAAGTTGTGGGCAGCGATGCTGCCCTCGCAAGCAGCTGTCGCCGACGACATCGATTTCACGGCGCTCGCAAACAAGTTCGAGATGTCGGGCGGCTATATCCGCAACGCGGTCGTTCGAGCCGCGTACCTCGCTGCTGCCGAGAGCTCGCCGATCGCGATGCGGCATCTGACGCGCGCGGCGCTGCTCGAATACACCGCGATGGGCAAGATCGTGCATTCGCTCTGATGTCGACGTGGTTCGAAGAATCCGTGCGCTGTCCCGTCTGCTCCCTCGAGCAGGACGCGCGGCTCGCGAAGGGGCTCCACGTCGCGCGAGCGCCAGAGGTGCGCGACCAGATCTTCGCTCGCACGCTCCACGCGATCACCTGCCGTAGCTGCAACAACGTCTTCGTGGTCCAGCGGCCGCTGATCTACACGGACATGGAACGGAAACACTGGCTCCAGGTCGAGATGCCCTACCAGCGCATCCGCTGGCCCGAGTACGAGTGCGCGGTCGACGCGATCTACGACCGCGCATTCACCGGCTCTCCGCTTACCCGTGAACTGTCCGAGCGCATGCGCGTTCGTCTCGTGTTCGGGCTCGAGGAGTTACGCGAGAAGCTCGTCCTCTGGGCGGCCAACCTCGACGATCGCGCGATCGAGTGCCTGAAGCTCGATCTCGTCCGCCGTGAACCCGCGCTCGCTCGCTCGTCGCTGCTCGTCGACTACGTCTCTGACACGCACGCACTCGTGCGCGTCGACGGCTCGCGCGTCATCGAGATCGATCGCGCCGCCGTCGAGCAATTCGACGCGGACACGCGCCTGCCCGCGCGCTTCCCCGAGCTGTTCGGTGGTCGCTATGTCGCGTTCGATCGGCTCCTGGGCCCGCGCTACCGCTGGGCCGAGCCGTCACGATAATTTTGGCTTCTTGTTCGGCGCATCGGGCTTGGCATCCTTGCCACCGGTGATCCGATCCGGCGCGAGCCGCACCGTGTCCACGTGCGAGTCGAACCACTTCTTGATCCACGCCGGGAGGTGCCCGCCCTTCGCTGCCGCGGTGTCATTCGTTCCCTTGTATCCGCGGTAGTACTCCACGTAGCACTCGGCGAAATACTCAGCGGGCGCGGACATCGCGTACTCCGACGGCGCGACCTGTGCGGCAGCGTGATTCACCGTGTAGAGCCAAAGGCCATTGGACACGAAGACGTGATCGCCATGTGCCTGATGACGAGCATGCTTGTACTCGAACTTCCCGCCGGCGGACGCCTCCTGTGCGAGAGGATCATCCGCGTGCAGCTTCATCGCGGGGTGATCGGCAGCGACCATCTCGTTGACCGGCTTACCCGCGCGCAATCCACACCCGCGATCTCGCCGATCTGCATGAGCTGATCGCCACTCAACCGCTGTGACAGCGGCTTCATCAGCGGCGCGATTTGTTGCTTGAGCTCGAACGTCAGAGCTCTTGCGATGTGAACGATCTGGCTCGCATCGCCCTTGCCGCCATTCGCGAACGTCTCGATCGCGTTGAAGGCCTGCTGTGGGTCGTCGAGTAGCGCCTGGTCGTTGCCGGCACCCTTGTAGTGGACTCGCTGCGGTGGCGCGTACTCCTTGCTCTCCGGTACGACAGCATCCTCGTGCTCGTGACTCAATGTTCTACCCTCGGTGAGAACAACCGCACGTCAGAGGACGGCAACTTGTTCGGGGCCGGGAGCTTGCCAGCGGCGATCGACCCCTTCGCGCCTCGGCCAACTACCTTCTCGATCTTGAAATCCGTGTTCGGAATCTTCTTGCCGTCGGCAAGGAAGTAGCCAGTCCAACCCTGGACGACTTCGGTGTTTGCCGGCAAGAGGATCGAGAACACTACGTTGTCGAACACGCGACTGATCGGCGGCATCGTCTGCGCATCGACGGGCGCAGGGGCGTGGGTTTCATCGGCGGGAACGGCAATGCTCTGCATCGGAACCTTCGTTGGCGAGGATTCGTGTGGCGCTGGCGTCGCCCGCGCATGTCCACACGCCAGCGTCCCAACCACCAAGGCAAGCCACACCGTTCTCACGCGCAAATAGTAGCGAATCGCGACACCGCGATGCGAGAAAAGCGAGCCCGCTTGTAGGCTTCGCCGCATTACCGAAATACGCCGCAACGCCGGCGTCCGACCGGTTCGAGCTGCTTCCAGGTCTTCATTGCGTAGTTCTGATCGCGATCACCGAAACCGGCGCATCGTGAACACCGAAACCGCCGCATGGGCTGGTCGCCGCTCAGCCGCTGTGCGAGCGGCTTCATGAGGGGCCCGACCTGCTGCTTCAGCTCTAACGTCAGGGCCGTGCGATGTGTACGATCTGGCTCGCATCGCCTTGCCGCCCTTCGCGAAGGTCTCGATCGCGTTGAAGGCCTGCTGCGGTCGTCGAGCAATGCCTGATCGTTGCCGGCACCCTTGTAGTGCACGCGCTGCGGCGGCGCATACTCTCTGCTCTCCGGTACGACAGCGTTCTCGTGCTCGCGACTCAATGCTCTACTCTCGGTGAGAACAGACGGACGTTCGCAGACGGCAACTTGCTAGGATCCGGCAGGCGGTTTGCGGCGATCCAACCCGTCGCGCCGCGGCCGTTCACATGCACGACCTTGAAGTCCGTATCGGGAAGCTTCTTGCCGTCTGCAACAAAGTAGCCGGTCCACTTTTCGTTGACCTCTTCCCACCTCTCGTTTGGCAGGCGGATCACGAACTCGATGTTGTCGAACGCCCGATGATCCCCATCCGTTCGCCTTCAAACCACTGATATCCTTCGACCTCGCATTGGTTGCGTTTGGGTCGATTTAGTCGTACGTTGGTCGTAGAAGGAGAACGAACATGGTGGCTGCAGCGACACCTGAGCGGATCCGGCGTCTTGAGCCCGTCCGCGCACCTCGCGAGGACCAAGCCGAGATCGCCGAACTGTCGACGGCACTGCACGCGCCGACGGCTGCGCGCGACACGCACTACGACTTGATCGGTCCCGGGGGAGAGCGACATCGCATTCCTCAGGCTGTCGTGTACGGGCTCGCACGTATCGCTGAAGTGCTCGCGCGCGGTGACGCGCTCACGATCGTGCCGGTGGGTGCGGTGATGACGACCCAGCAGGCGGCCGATCTTCTCAACGTGTCTCGCCAGTACCTCGTTCGTTTGCTCGACGACGACAAGCTTCCGTACGATCGAACCGGCAAGCACCGACGGCTGAAGATCGAGGACGTTCTTGCGTACAAGCAGAAGCGAGACCTCGAGCGCGACGAGAAACTTGATGAGCTGGCGAAGCTCACCGAGGAACTCGGCGGTTACGACGAGCCCAAGAGCCGCAAGTAGCCATCGATGCTCTCCGCCCCGTTCAGGGTCGTCCTGGATGCATGCGTCCTCTATCCCATGCATCTGCGAGACGTGCTCTTGCAGGCGGCGGCGGAGGGGCTCTACCAGGCTTATTGGTCGAAGGAGATCCTCGATGAGGCGACACGTAACCTCGTCGCGAACCATCAAATCGAGGAGGCGCAGGCAGCGCGACTACTCGCAGCGATGTCTGGCGCATTCCCAGAGGCCATCGTCACGGACTACGAGCATCTCGTGGTTGCGATGCGGAACGATCCCAAGGATCGGCACGTGACTGCTGCTGCTGTGAAGGCTGGCGCGCAGGTCGTCGTGACCGAGAACACGCGCGACTTCTCCGAAATGCCGGACGGCGTCGAGGCTCAGACCGCTGACGAATTCCTCTGCAACCTGTTCGACCTCAACCCGGACCGCATGATGCTCGCGCTCGAGAAGATCTGCGCACGTCGAAAGCGACCGCCGAACGAGATCCAGCCACTCGCCGATGCCACGCTCTGCACAGAGTTCGC
>JBDTJY010000053.1:0-9602 GCA_039935615.1 Kofleriaceae bacterium | reverse complement strand
GACCTGCCGAAGTCCAAGATCGGCGTCGACCTCGAGCACGGCACGTTCGAGCCGGTCTACGAGGTCATCGAGGGCAAGAAGAAGGTCCTCGGCGAGATTCGCAAGGCGGCGCGCGAGGTCGAGACCGTGTTCCTCGCGTCCGATCCGGATCGCGAAGGCGAGGCGATCGCGTGGCACCTCGCCGAAGAGATCAAGGGCGAGAACTCGAACCTGCATCGCGTGCTGATCAACGAGATCACGAAGAAGGGCGTCACCGCCGCGATCGCCGCCCCGCGCGCGATCGACATGAACAAGACCAACGCGCAGCAGACGCGCCGGATCTTGGATCGGCTCGTCGGCTACAAGATCAGCCCGATCCTGTGGAACAAGGTGCAGCGTGGCCTGTCCGCCGGTCGCGTGCAGTCGGTCGCCGTGCGGCTGGTGTGCGAGCGCGACGAAGAGATCAAGGCGTTCATCCCCGAGGAGTACTGGTCGGTCGATCTGACGGTCGCCGCGCCGAATCCGCCGCCGTTCGAGGCGCGGATCTGGAAGTGGAAAGGCGAACGCGCCGAGCCCAAGACCAAGGATGAGGCGGACGCGATCGCGACCGAGCTCGGTGCCGGCGATGCCGTCGTCGTCTCGGTCGAGAAGAAGGAGCGCCGCAAGAAGGCGCAGGCGCCGTTCATCACGAGCCGGCTGCAGCAGGATGCCGCGCGCAAGCACCGCTACTCGGCGAAGCGCACGATGGCGCTCGCGCAGCGGCTGTACGAAGGCGTCGAGCTCGGCGATGAAGGCCCGACCGGCCTCATCACCTATATGCGTACGGACTCGACGCGTGTCTCCGACGACGCGATGACCGCGGTGCGCGAGCACATCAAGACCACCTACGGTGCGGAGTATCTGCCCGAGGCGCCGAACACGTACGGCAACAAGGAGCGCGCGCAGGACGCCCACGAGGCGATCCGGCCGACCCTGATGGAATGGACGCCCGACCGGGTCGCGACCGCACTCGCGGCGCATCCGGAAGGATCCGAGCTGACGAAGCTGTACACGCTGATCTGGCAGCGCTTCGTCGCGTCGCAGATGGTGCAGGCGGTCTACGACCAGACCACGATCGACATGGATCGCGGTCAGGCGACGATCCGGTCGAACGGCCAGATCATGAAGTTCGCCGGCTACACCAAGGTCTACGAGGTCGCCGAGACCGACGACGCGAAGGCCGAGGCGGCCGAAGCGGCCGACAAGCTGCTGCCCGCGGTCGAGGTCGGTGACCCGATCACGATCCAGAGCATCCGCCCCGAGCAGCACTTCACGCAGCCGCCGCCGCGGTTCTCCGAGGCGTCGCTCGTCAAGGAGCTCGAGGAGAAGGGCATCGGCCGGCCGTCGACGTACGCCGCGATCATGTCGACGATCGTCGACCGTGGCTACGTCGAGAAGAAGGAAGCGCGGTTCTGGCCGACCGAGCTCGGCATCCTGGTCAACAGCCTGCTCGTGGTCTCGTTCCCCGAGATCGTGAGCTCGGACTTCACCGCGAAGATGGAGGCCGACCTCGATCACGTCGAGGACGGCAGCGAGGACTGGCGCAGATTGCTCGGCGAGTTCTACACGCCGTTCAAGCTCGAGCTCGAGAAAGCCGAGACCGAGATGCGCGACGTCAAGCGCGAGGAGATCACGACCGAGTGGACGTGCCCGAAGTGCGAGAAGCCGATGGTGATCAAGTGGGGCCGCAACGGCTCGTTCTTGGCCTGCCAGGGCTATCCGGAATGCCGCAGCACGCAAGAAGTCGTGAAGAACCTCGACGGCACGTGGGAGAAGGTCCCGCCGCAGACCACCGATGAAGTCTGCGAGACGTGCGCGGCGCCGATGACCGTCAAGCGCGGTCGGTTCGGCTCGTTCCTCGCGTGCACGCGCTATCCCGACTGCAAGACGACCAAGCCGATCTCGCTCGGCGTGAAGTGCCCGAAGCCGGGGTGCGGTGGCTACATCGCCGAGAAGCGATCGCGCCGCGGCAAGCCGTTCTACGGCTGTTCGAACTGGGCGAAGAAGCAGTGCGACTTCGTCGCGTGGGATAAGCCCATCCCGCAGCCGTGCCCGATCTGCCAGGCCAAGTTCGTGCTCAAGAAAGAGACCAAGAGCGGCATCCGGCTGCGCTGCATGGAGTGCGACTGGAAGAGCGAAGGCGTCGACGAGACCGAAGAGAACGCCGCGTAAGTGGTGGAGCTGGTCCTCGTCGCGGGCGGCCTGATCGCCGGCGTCGCGGGCGCCTACCTCGGCTTCGGCTGGCTGCTCACACGGTCGCGCCGGGTCTGCCCCGCGTGTCTCGCGAAGAAGCTCGCGACCACCGGGGGGGCGCTCGTCGACGGTGAGATCGGCGGCGGGCTCGAGTCGCACTACACGTGCGAAGCCTGTGATGCCGAGTTCCGCGAGCTGGGCAACGATGGGCTGGTGCCGCTCGAAGCGTGGGACCGTGGTGCGCGCGTGCCGCCTCCCGTCGCGATCATCCGCGAATAGGTCGAAGTCACCGATCGAGACGTTCGGGTACGGATGAGACTCGCACTGTGGATGGGGTTGCTCGCGTGCGATGCCGGCACGGCGCCTCCGCCGGTAGAGCCAGCGCGCGTGGCTCCCCGCGACGCCGTCGTCGATCCGTTCGCGACCTGCACCGTCTTGCCGCAACCGGCCAAGCTCGGTCACACGTCGGTCGAGCCCGACGACATGATCTGCACGCACGGCGACACGCCCTATGCGTGCCCGAAGCAGTTCGATGGCGGATCGCACGGCTGTCGCGCCAGCGCGTCGAGCGCGTGGTGCTGCCCGCACGCTCGGTAGGTTCAGCGTCGGCCCGTGCGGGCTTCGCGCCGCGCGCAAACATCGCACGATCGAGTAGGCTGTCGGGGATGACAGACGTCACCGTCGTCGGCGGCGGCATGGCCGGGAGCGAAGCCGCGTGGCAGCTCGCGGAGGCGGGCTTCGAGGTCTCGCTCGTCGAGATGAAGCCGGTCGCGATGTCGCCCGCGCATCAGAGCCCGTTGCTCGGCGAGCTGGTGTGCTCGAACTCGCTGCGCAGCGACGATGCGATCGCGCCCGCGGGGCTGCTCAAGCAAGAGCTCCGGCGCTGCGGCTCGCTCGTGATCGCGTGCGCGGATCAGCATCGCGTGCCGGCGGGGCAGGCGCTCGCGGTCGAGCGGTTCGGCTTCGCGCGCGCGATCACGCGGCGCCTCGCGCTGCATCCGCGGATCCGGATCGAGCGCCGTCGCCTCGACGAGCTGCCGGATCATCCGGTGATCGTCGCGACCGGGCCGTTGACCGAAGGCGAGCTCGGCAAGGTCATCATGCGCGAGCTCGGCGGCGATCGGATGTACTTCTACGACGCGATCGCGCCGATCGTCGCCGCCGACTCGATCGACTGGGATCGCGCGTTTCGCCAGTCGCGCTGGGACCGCGATGCCGATTCGCCCGGTCGCAAATCGCAGCAGCAGCAGGACGAGCTCGAGGCCGAGCGCGCCGCGGGCGGCGATAGCGGGGTCGGCGACTACGTCAACTGCCCGCTCGACAGGGCCGAGTACGAGGCGTTCGTCGAGGCGGTCAACGCCGGGCGCAAGATCCTGCCGCACGACTTCGAGGAGCCACGCTACTTCGAGAGCTGCATGCCGATCGAGGTGATGGCGGATCGCGGGCCGCAGACGCTGCGGTTCGGGCCGATGCGGCCGATCGGCCTGCGCGATCCACGCACCGGTCATCGCCCGTGGGCGGTCGTGCAGTTGCGCCCGGAGAATCGCTATCGCACCGCGTACAACCTCGTCGGGTTCCAGACCCGGCTCGCGTATCCCGATCAACAGCGGATCTTTCAGATGGTGCCCGGGCTCGAACGCGCCGAGTTCCTGCGCTTCGGTTCGATCCACCGCAACACGTACATCGATGCGCCGAGCCGGCTCGGTCCGCACTTCGAGCTGCGCACGCGGCCGAACGTCCGGTTCGCGGGGCTGTTGACCGGCGTCGAGGGCTACATCGAATCGTGCGCGATGGGGCTGGTCGTCGCGTGGCTACTCGCGAGCGAGCTCGACGGCCACGCGATCGCGCCACCACCACCGACGACGATGCTCGGTGGGCTGTATCACCACGTCACCGCCGAGCGCGAGCCGAAGTACAAGTACGGCCCGACGAACGTCAACTACGGCCTGTTGCCACCGCTCGAGGGCACGCGCAAGGACAACCGCAAGCCGCGGATGGCCGAGCGCGCACGCGCGGATCTCGGCGCGTGGCTCGATCACTCGCGCAAGGTCAGCTCGGCCTTCGCGACCGTCGCCTTGCCCGAGACCAGCGTCACCGCGTAGGTCTTGCCGGCCGCGAAGCCGGCGGCCTTCGTCGGCTTGAAGTGGCCGATCACGACCTGGCGCGACGCCGCGAGCTCGATCGAGATCAGCTCGGTCTTGTGGTCGTCGCTGACGACGAGCGTGACCTTGTCGGCCGGCTTCGCCAGCACGCCGACGAAGTTGACGTCCCACTTGATGAATTCGTAGTGCGCGCTCTTGTCGTAGTTGGCCTTCAAGAACGCCGGCAGCTCGTTGAAGTTCGCCGACGGCGGATCCGGCGACAACACGACCTGACCCGCGTACGGCTTCAAGGTCTTGTCGTCCGCGTGTGCGATGCCAGCGAGGACGACGAGCACGAGCACGAGAGCGAGCCGCATGGCCGAAGCCTACCGCGTGCTAGGTTCGCCACGTGCAGCGAATGCTCGGCAAGTACGCGGTCGTCACCGGCGGCTCGAGCGGCATCGGCGCCGCGTGCGCACGCGCGCTCGCCGCCGAGGGGGCGGGCGTCCTCGCGTGCAGCCGGCGGTTGCGCGATGGAGGCCCGCACGGCGACGCCGCGGTGCGCGTGCCGAACCTCGGCGAGGTCAGCCTCGCGCACCTCGACGTCACCGACGAGGCCGAGGTCATGCGGCGGTTCGGCGAGCTGCCCGAGCTCGACGTGGTGGTCTGCGCCGCCGGCGTCGGCACGTTCGGGCCGATCCTCAACGCGTCGGTCGCGGAGCTTCGCGAGATGCTCGAGGTCCACGTCGTCGGTACGTTCGTGTGCATGCGCGAGGCGCTGCGCAGGATGCAGCCGCGCAAGCAGGGCCACGTCGTGATGATCGGCTCGCACGTCGTGCAGCAGGCGTTCACCGAATGCGCCGGCTACACCGCGGCGAAGATGGGCCAGCTCGGGCTCGCGCGCGTGCTCGCCGAGGAAGCGCGCGCGTACAACGTCCGCGTCACGTCGCTGCTCGCGGGGGCGACCGACACGCCGATCTGGGACGACCGCCCCGGGTTCGACCGGACCAAGATGATGAAGCCCGAGGCGATCGCCGGGTTCATGCTGTCGATCGTGACGCGGCCGGAGATCTCCGTCGAGGAAGTCGTCGTGCGGCCACCCGCCGGCGCGCTGTAAACTCGCGCACGGGGTCGATTCGCGCGATCCTCCCGGCGTGGATTGGGACGCCGCGCTCGCCGCCTTCCAGGCGTACCTCGAGGTCGAGCGTGCGTACTCGCCGAAGACCGTCGAGGTCTACCTTCGCGATGTCGCGGCGCTGCGCGCGCACCTCCGCGCGAAACGCGGCAAGGACGTCTTGCTCCACAAGATCTCCGCGATCGAGATTCGCAGCCAGCTCGCCGCGCTGTTCGGCGACAACGGCCCGGCGACGATCTCGCGCAAGCTCTCCAGCGTGCGCGCGTTCTGCCGCTTCCTCGTCAAGCGCGGCGTGATCGCCGGCAACCCCGGTGCGGCGATCCGTGGGCCGAAAAAGCCGAAGGGCCTGCCGCGCGCGCTCGATGTCGACGACACGTTCACGCTGGTCGAAGCGCCGACCACCACGGGCCGCACCTCGCATCGCGTGCTCTCCGACAACGAAGCGGCGCGCCACTCGATGCTGCGCCTGCGCGACGCCGCGCTGATGGAGTTGATCTACTCGACCGGCCTGCGCGTCTCCGAAGCGTGCGCGCTCGACATCACCGATATCGATCGCAGCCGCTACCAGACGCCGATCGTGCTCGTGAAACACGGCAAGGGCGGCAAGTCGCGCGAGGTCCCACTCGGCGGCAAGGCGGATCGAGCGGTCGATGCGTATCTGCCGGTGCGCCCGTCGCTCGGGGTGCGCGACGCCGCGCTGTTCGTCAACGCGCAAGGCGAGCGGCTCACGCCGCGGTCCGTGCAGCGCATGGTCAAGCGCTGGGCGATCGCGGGTGGCATCCACGCGCACGCCACGCCGCACGGGCTGCGTCACTCGTTCGCGACCCACCTGCTCGACGAGGGCGTCGATCTGCGGGCGATCCAAGAGCTGCTCGGTCACGCGAGCCTCGCGTCGACGCAGATCTATACGAAGGTCTCGCTCGACCACCTGATGAAGGTCTACGACGACGCTCACCCGCGCGCGAAGAAGCTCGGCTAACGACCTACGGCGAGCTCGTCCACGCGGGGTCGCCGCTCGCCCACTGCTTGACCCACGCACCGAGCGCCGCGTTCGTGTTCACCGCGCCGAGCATCGTGTGACCGGTGCCGACGACCTCGTAGACGTGCGTCGTCGGCAGGTCGTAGTACGTCGCGATCAGCGAGTTGACCTGCGGGACGATCGAATCGAGTAGGCCGTAGCCGAAGAACAGCTTGATCGTGGTGTCGTTGTCGTACGTCAACAGGCCCGCGCGGGTCGTCGGCTCGGCGGTCGTCACGGTCGGGATGACCTGGCGAAAATCGGTATCACAGGCGGTACATCCCGGCGGGTACTGCAACGTCCACGACGACTTCCACAGCCCGTAGTTCGCGGCGAGCGGGATGAACATCGACGAGTCCTGGAGCAGCGCGAGCTCTGCCGCCGGATACGCCGCGCGGAATCGAAACAGGTTGAGCGTCGCGCCGTAGCCGCCGGCACTCTGGCCGACGACCCACACCTTCTGCGCGGCCGGCAGCGCGGCGTGTACGCGATCGACCATCACCTGCGTGTTGGTCGCGCCGGAGTGATGGACCATCGTCGGCGTCCCGTTGACGTCATAGGTCATGACGTGTTGGCCGGCGTGAAGATCGCCCGTGCAATACGGCACGAAGATGTACGTCGGCGCGCTGAGCGGATGGGTGGTGTCGGTGCGCGTGAACGGGAAGGACGGGAGGTCGGCTTGGAGCGTCGTGGCGTTGAAGCCGTCGTGGATGTGGACCGCCGCGTTCAGCGTGAAGCACGAGTTGGTGTCCCAGCACGCGCCCCCGCCTTCGAAGAACACGAGGACGTCGTCGCTCGTGTCGCTGCGGTTGACGCCGATGCCGGTCGGCGTGCCGTTGCCGCACTCCATGCCGGGCAGGTCGACCCACGTCCACGTGCCAACCGGTGTGGTGAACGGACCGTCGAGCGGTGCCGCGTCTTGCGTCGTAGCGCCACCGTGCGTGGCGCAAGCGGCTAACATCACGCACGACAACACCAGCTTCATCCGTCCAGGTTAACGCAGCCGCACGCGGCATTGGGTGGCATCTGCGGGTGTGCTACGAACCTTTCGTGCCTCAACCCGAGATCCATTCGACGACGATCCTGTCGGTCCGTCGCGGCAACCACGTCATCGTCGCAGGCGATGGCCAGGTCACGCTCGGTAACACCGTGGTGAAAGGTGGGGCGCGCAAGGTCCGGCGACTCGGCGATGGCCGCGCGATCGGTGGGTTCGCCGGCTCGGCCGCGGATGGCATCGCGCTGTTCGAGCGGCTCGATGAAAAGCTCCAGGCGCAGCGCAGCCCGTTGCGGCGCGCCGCGGTCGAGCTCGCGAAGGAATGGCGCACCGACCGCGCGTTGCGCCGGCTCGAGGCGATGTTGGTCGTCGCCGATAGCGAGAGCACGTTCATCCTGAGCGGCTCGGGCGACGTGATCGAGCCCGACGACGGCATCTGCGCGATCGGCTCCGGTGGCAGCTACGCGCTCGCCGCCGCCCGCGCGCTGTTGAAGCACACCGAGCTCGGGCCTCGCGCGATCGCCGAGAGCGCGATGATGATCGCCGCCGACATCTGCATCTACACGAACACCAACCTCACGATCGAGGAGATGGGCGCGTGAGCGACGAATCCTCGTTGACGCCGGCGAAGATCGTCGCCGAGCTCGATCGCTACGTGGTCGGGCAGGGCGATGCGAAGCGCGCGGTCGCGGTCGCGATGCGCAATCGCTGGCGCCGGCAGCAAGTAGTCGGCGAGCTGCGCGAAGAAATCTCGCCGAAAAACATCATCATGATGGGGCCGACCGGCGTCGGTAAGACCGAGATCGCGCGCAGGCTCGCGAAGCTCGCGCGGGCGCCGTTCCTCAAGGTCGAGGCGTCGAAGTTCACCGAGGTCGGCTACGTCGGGCGCGATGTCGATTCGATCGTGCGCGACCTGATGGAGGTCTCGATCAAGCTCGTCCGCGACGAGGAAGCGCTCAAGGTCCGCGGTCGCGCGAAGGATGCCGCCGAGGAGCGCGTGCTCGAGTTGCTGCTACCGCGCGGCAAGTCGTTCACCGATCGCCCCGGCGAACCGTCGGCGCCGACGATCGACACCAGCCGCGAGAAGCTGCGCACCATGCTGCGCGACGGCAAGCTCGACGACCGCGAGGTCGAGGTCGAGCTCGCCGACGATGCGAACCCCTTGATGTCGGTGCTCGGCGGCCAGCCCGGCATCGACGAGAGCGCGCTGTCGGGGTTGAAGGACATGCTGGGGTCGTTCGGTCGCAAGACCAAGCGCCAGAAGCTCAAGGTGCCGGTCGCGTGGCGCGCGTTGACCGAGCAAGAGGTCGACAAGCTGATCGATCACGAGGCCGCGACCCGCGAAGCGATCAACCGCGCCGAGAACGCCGGCATCGTGTTCATCGACGAGATCGACAAGATCGCGACCAAGGCCGAGCGTCACGGCGGCGATGTCTCGCGTGAAGGTGTCCAGCGCGACCTGTTACCGATCGTCGAGGGTTCGACGGTGACCACCAAGTACGGGCCGGTGAAGACCGACCACGTGCTGTTCATCGCGGCCGGTGCGTTCCACATGACCAAGCCGAGCGACCTGATCCCGGAGCTCCAGGGCCGGTTCCCGATCCGCGTCGAGCTCACGCCGCTGACCGCGCCGGACTTCGTCCGCATCCTGACCGAGCCGACCAACGCGCTGACCCGCCAGTACGCGGCGCTGCTCGCGACCGACAACATCACGATCGAGTGGACACCCGGTGCGATCCACGAGCTCGCGCGGATCGCCGCGGAGGTGAATCAACGGACCCACGACATCGGCGCGCGACGATTGCACACGGTGCTCGAGCGCCTGCTCGACGATCTGCTCTACAACGCGCCCGATATCGGGACCCAGACCATCCCGATCACGCCGGCGTACGTCACCGAGCGCCTCGGCCAGCTCGTCGCCGACGAAGATCTCGCTCGCTACATCCTGTAGTTCCAGCGACCTACCGATTCGACGTTGACAGTTTTTACTGTCACAGTTAACGTTGAGTCAATGACAAAGGTCGCATCGAAGACTGTCTGGACGCGCCTCGGCGAGGTCGCCAGCCTCGTCGCGACGCCGCTCCTGCCGTCGCACTACGTCGCCTTGTTCGCGCCGCTCGCGACGAGCCGGACCCGGCAGGCGAGGGTGGAGGCGGTGCGCGA
>JBDTJY010000052.1:0-21455 GCA_039935615.1 Kofleriaceae bacterium | reverse complement strand
CGTACGGCGACTACCTGCACCTCGACGAGTTGCTCGCCGCGCAGCAACCCGTGACCACGGTACATGACGAGATGCTGTTCATCATCCAGCATCACACCAGCGAGCTGTGGATCAAGCTCCTGTTGCACGAGCTCGACTGCGCGGTGACCCTGGTCCGCACCGACCGGCTCACGGAGTCGTTCAAGATCTTCGCGCGGGTCGCGCACATCCAGCGGATGCTGTTCGAGCAGTGGGCCGTGCTCGAAACGATGACGCCCAGCGAGTACCTCCTGTTTCGCGATGCGCTCGGCAAGGCGAGCGGCTTTCAGAGTTACCAGTATCGCGCGCTCGAGTTCGTGCTCGGCAACAAGGACGCGAACACGTTGAAGCCGCACCAGCACGACGCGCCGATCCACGCCGAGCTCACCGCTCGGCTCGCGGCGCCGTCGCTGTACGACGAGTTTCTGGCCTGGCTGTCGCGCCACGGCCACGCGATTCCAGCGGATCGGCTCGTGCGCGACTTCACGCAGCCGTATCAATCGAGCCCCGGCGTGCTCGAGGTGTTCCGCGCGATCTACGCCGACACCGAGCACAACTACGATGCCTACGACATGTGCGAGAAGCTCGTCGATGTGGAGCAGCGGTTCCAGCTCTGGCGATTCCGCCACATGACCACCGTCAAGCGCATCATCGGCTTCGCGCATGGCACCGGCGGCAGCTCGGGGGTCGGCTTCTTGAAGAAGGCGCTCGACCTGACGTTCTTTCCCGAGCTGTGGGAAGTGCGCACGCTGATTGCATCGTCGAAGCCGTAGCCATGCAACGCTCGATCGTCGGGTTTCACCAGGACGAGGTCGGTGACTGGGTGGCCGAGCTGCGCTGCGGGCACGGCCAGCACGTTCGCCACCATCCGCCGTTCTTTTCGCGTCCGTGGGTCGTGACCGCCGAGGGCCGTGCCGAGAAGCTCGGCGTCGAGCTCGCGTGCGTGCTCTGCGATCGGTTCGAGTTGCCGAAGGGCCATGTCGCGTACAAGCGAACACCCGACTTCGATCAACTCTCGATCCCGAGCGCGCTACGCAAAGATCATTCGACGAAGCCCGGCGTGTGGGGCGTGATCCACGTGCTCGCCGGCCGACTACACTACGTCGTCGAAGCGCCGCTCGCGAGCGAGCGGATGCTCGAGCCCGGCGTGCTTGGCATCGTCGTGCCGGAGGTCTTGCACCGCGTGAGTCCGGACGGCGACGTGCGGTTCTTCGTCGAGTTTCATCACGCCGTCACCGCCGACGCTGGGTCCACGCCCGGATGATCACGATGAAGAACAGGACGCCGCCGGCCATCGCGATCACGCCGCCGATGCCCGCGAGGATCAAGCCACCGTGCTCGACATGCGTGCCGAGCTGCGGTTCGTGGTCGTAGACCTTGCGCGCGGCATGGCCCCAGAACCCGGCGACGCCGAGACCGGTGGCGAACAGGGTCTGGCCGATGCCGTAGATCACCGGCTGCCAGCACGCGAGCCGTGGATTGCGTACGGGCGCGCCGAACGTCGGCGCGAGCGCCACGAGCAGCGTCATGAAGGTCACCGTCACGGCGCCGATGTTCATGTGGTAGTGCGCCGGGACGAGCGTGGTGTTGGTGCTGATCGCGGCACCGAACACGAAGCCGATCAGCGTCATCACGACGCTGACCGCGAGCCCGATCATCGCCGGCGAGCGGAGATTTACGTGGGTCTTGCGTTGGCGGAGCACCGCGATGCCGCGCCACACGACCACCGCGACGCCGGGAGCGATCCCGAGCTCCATCATCGTCGTGAACCATGGGCTCGGCTCGGCGCCGAGGGCGAGCGCCGGTGCGAACAACGTCGGGATCAGCATCGCGCCGAACACGATCGTCGCGAACCGTGGTGACATCGCGGAGCGGCCGGTCACCCGATCCAACAAGATCAACCACGCCGCGAGCATCGCGATCGCCTCCGAGGTTTGCAGGACGTGACCACCGCCCCAGAACAGGCGCTCGAACCGGGGCAGCGCCGGCGCGCTCGGGTCGCGCGTCACATACGCCACGACGATCGTCGCCATCGCGATCAGAAACGCGAACGCGGCGATCCGGATCCCGGGACGAGCCTCCGGCGGAATCACGCTGCGATGGTCGGCGTCCGAGACCAGCCTGCGATCGAGGAAGCTGGCCGAGACGCCGATCGCGAACAGCACGAGGCCCGCGAGGAACAGCCCGTGATCGAGCACGGGCACGTAGTTCGACAGCACCGGGGAGGCGGTGCGGGAGGCGATCGGAAGCGCGAACGTGACCACGCCGCATCCCGACACGATCGCGGCGAACGGCACCCAGCGACCTCGCGCCGCACCGGGGAGCAAGCAGAACAGCGCGGCGAGGAACGCGAAGAACCAAACTCCGACCGCGAGGTCGACGTGGACGACCAAGCTTCGCCGTGCGAAGTCGACGCCGCTCGACGAGAAACCGAGCGCAGGGACGCGCCCGATGACCAGCACGATCGCGAGGACACCGGCGAGCGCGAGCGCGCCGATCGCGAGCCCGAACCAGCAATTCGCATCGCGTCGCGCGCTGGCTGCTTGGTCCATCGCGGGAGCGATACCGCAAGTCGAGTGCTGAGTCACGCCGACATGCCCAGGCGCCGAGCCATGTGGTAGAGGTTGCTGCGATCCATGCCCAGCCGGCGCGCGGCCTCGGCCCAATTACCGCCGGTCTCCTCGAGCGTCTGCGTGACCGCGTCGTGCTTGAGCTCCTCGATCGCGTCGCGCAGCGTCACGTACCCGCGCGCGACCTTGTGCGGGAGCTGATCGTGGCTCACGGGCGCGCGCGCGAGGTTCGGATCGAGATCGAGCGCGTCGATCTTGATCGACGGTGAGGCTGGCTCGCGCATCTGAGCGCGCAGCGCCGCACGCGCGATCACGTGGTCGAGCTCGCGCACGTTGCCGGGCCAGTCGCCGCTCTCGAGGGTCGCGGTCGCCGCGGCGGTGAGCACGACCTTGGGGAGACCGAGTTGCACGCGATAGCGATCGAGGAAGAAGCCCGCGAGGATCGCGATGTCGGCGCGGCGCTCGCGAAGTGGTGGAATGCGCAGCGGAAACACGTCGAGCCGGTGATAGAGGTCGGCGCGAAACCGCCCGCACGCGACCTCGTTGGCGAGGTCGCGATTGGTCGCGGTCACGATGCGGACGTCGACTCGAATCGGCTGGTCGGCGCCGACGCGCTGGACCTCACCCTCCTGCAAGACGCGCAGCAGCTTCGCTTGTGCGCCGAGCGGCAGCTCGCCGATCTCGTCGAGGAACAGCGTGCCGCCATCGGCGAGCTCGAACTTGCCGGCTCGGTTGGCGACCGCTCCGGTGAACGCGCCGCGCACGTGACCGAACAACTCGCTCTCGATCACACCTTCGGGCAGCGCAGCACAGTTGATCTGGATCAGCGGGGCCTCGCGCCGGCGGGAGCCATCGTGGATCGCCCGCGCGGCGAGCTCCTTCCCCACGCCGGTCTCGCCGAGGATCAGGACCGGAAACTCGGTCGTCGCGACCGCCTCGATCTCCTGCCGCACGCGCTCCATCGCGGTGCTGACGCCGAGCATCTGCGAGCCGTTGGCATAGCCATGGCCGCGCGTGAGCTCCTGGACGACGAGCCCGCGTCGCTCGGCGACCGCTTCGAGGGTCTCGATCAGCTGCGCGGTGTGGAGCGCCGCTCCGGCGAGCGCCCCGAGCGCGACGAGGAATTCGTCGCCGAGGCCGTCGAACGCATCGACCGCGAGCGCGTCTGCGGTCAACACCCCGATCACCTGGCCCGCCGCGACGAGCGGACACCCGAGGCAGTCGTGGACGTCGAGCTGCACCCCTTCGACGAGGCCATCGAACGGATCCGGCAACGGCGAGCTCGCGGGGAAGCGCACGGGCGTCGCGCTGCGCAGGATCGTCTCGAACCGCGGATGATCGGCGACGGTGAACCGCATGCCGAGGACCTGCGGCGACAACCCCTGGACGGCGAGCGGGCAGAGCTCGCTCCCGCGCACCACGAGCAGCGCCGTCGCGTCGCACGGGATCACCGAACGCACCACCTCGAGGAGACGCTGATAGCGATCGGTCGTGCCCAGGCTCGCGGTGAGATCGATCGCGAGACCTCGGAGGGCGAGCCAGGGCATCATGTGTGATTCGTACAACATGTTGTGCGAACCACAACGAGGCGTGTTGTCGCGGCCACACGGCGCACACGTTGACGAGGAGTTAGCGGTGGAAGAGGACGTGCAAGGAGCTCGGGCATGCAAGCGATGACGACATCCCTCGGTGAGGTCCCGCGCTGGGAGCAGCGCTCGCTGACCGAGCTCGCCGATCATATCGAGACCCACTACCACGCGGACTTTCGCCGCGACCTGCCGCCGCTGATCGAAGCCGCCCGCACCGTCGAACGCGTGCACGCGCGGAGCCCCTCGGTCCCGACCGGGCTCACGGACGTGTTGGCGGAGTTCTTCGCCGAGATGCAGAACCACATGGGTAAAGAGGAGAAGATCCTGTTCCCGATGATCCGGCGCGGCGTGCGCGGCCAGGCGATCTACATGCCGGTCCGCATGATGGAGCGCGAGCACGACTCGCACCGCGATCAACTGATCAAGATCCGCGAGCTCACCGACGACCTGCGAGCGCCGGCCGGTGCGTGCGCGACGTGGACGGGGCTGTACCGCGGTCTCGAGGCCGCCGAGAGCGAGCTGATCGAGCACCTCGATCTCGAGAACACGATCCTGTTCGTGCGCGCGACTCGCGAGCACGGATGAGTGGCTACGGCACGGGCGACGGCTCGTATCGCGCCGCCGGCGGCAGCGACGGCATCGAGCGAGTGGTCCGGCGCTTCTACGAGCACATGGATGCGCTCCCCGTGGCGCGAGCGTTGCGCGCGATGCACGCCGACGATCTCACGGAGGTCCGCGACAAGCTCGCGGTGTTCCTCGTCGCGTGGCTCGGCGGACCGAACGAGTACCGCGCGCGCTTCGGCCCGATCTCGATCCCCGGCTTCCATGCGCGGTTCGCGATCGATGAAGCCGAGCGCGATGCGTGGCTGTCGTGCATGGCGCTCGCGGTCGAGGAGCAACCGTGGGACGAGCCGTTCAAGCGGTACTTCATGCACGCGATCTCGCTGCCTGCGGAGCGCGTGCGCGTGGCCTCGGTGATCCGCCGCGCCGAGTCCTGAAACGCTCCGGAGTGCCTCGGAATTACATGGGACCCCATGGATCGAGGCATCACGCGCGACTATGTTTCGAGCATGCCGCTCGACGATGTTCGCCCCGGAGATTGCTACGCACACGCACGACGCTTGCTCGCCGAGGTCGGTTCGGTCCGAGCCGAGCTGGGGCGCGGCGAGGACACTCGCGCGGTTGCCGAGGTCGCGGATGCTCGGCCGCGAGACTGTTACTTCGAAGCCCTCGCGACGTGGAGCAAGGTCGATCGTCTCGCACGCGAGGTCGGTGCTCCGCCGGCGCGCGCCGCGCAACCCATCCCGGCGCTGCGCGACCTGCGTCCCGGTCACGTCCTTCAACTGATCACGGCGATGCTCGAGCAGGTCGACAGCATCAAGGCGCAGTTGCGGATCACCGAGACCGCTGCCGTGCCGGCCGTCGAGGCCGCGCGCCAGCCGAGCGACGTGTTGGCGACGTTGATCCGGATCAATCGAGAAGTCTCTCGCGCACTCGATTGCCCGTTCACCGCGTCCGATGTCTATCGCACGGTCGCGCTCGCATCGGCCTACGCGACGCGGCTCGGTGCGCCCGCCGGACCCGCACCGTTCACGCGCGGCCGCAAGCCGCAGCACTGCTACGAGCGCCTGCTCACGTGTCACGCGCTGGTCAGTGCGTTGATCGCGAAGCACGGCGAGCCGCCGGTCGCGATCCGTTCGACACCGCCGGACGTCGTTCCGGGCGACGTCTACGATCTGGCGAGCGTGGTGCTCGGCGAGCTGGCTCTCCTGCATTCGCTCACGCCGACCGCGGTGGCACTCCACGCGTTCGAGCCGAACGCCTCGGGGCACCGCCTGCCGGCGCACGTCGAACAACTCACGCGCACCCTCGAGGCGCAGCTCGCCGCCCTGAGCTGAGCGACTCCCTGCGCGGGGGATGTGCAAGCCAGCCCACGCTCGATCGCGAACCACTTCACGGATGCGTCGGATGGCCGAGGCATGGTGCGTGACGTTGATGCAAACGCTTCAAGCTGGCATGCCGATCGATGTTGCGGTCTCCAGCCAGCAGCGCGATGCACGCTATCGCACGCTCGCGATGACGTCGGATTGTCTCGTGCTGCGAGGTGCGATGGCGCTCGCGCCGGGTTGGGTCACCGAGCTCGTCCTCAGCGAGCGAGTCCCTGCCACGGTGCTGCTGGCCAACGTGATCTCGTGCGAGGAATCGGCGAACGAGCACGTGATCCTGGTCCGGCCGTTCGGGCTCGGTGGCGACGCGAAGATCGCGTGGTTCGAGATGCTCGACCGCGCTCGGGCGAACCAGCGCGATCAAGACCAGCCCTGACGGGCAACCCGGCGGCCACGAGGGGTGTGGAACGATGCCACATCTATCGCTGGCTCGATGCGCTATGATGGGGTGGGGAATCGCCACCGGACCATGCGCGTGAAACACCTCATCGGGATGATCGTCGTGGTGGCGAGCTGTGCGAAAGCTCAGAACGGCACGCCCGATGGCGGTGGTGGTGGGCCCACAGACTCCGGCCCGGCGCCGGATGCGTCGTGTGGCGATCACTGCGATCACGATGGCGATGGCGTCGTCGATGGCAGCGATCAATGTCCCGACACGGCGACCGGCGCGATGGTCAATCATGTCGGCTGCGCGGATTCGCAGCTGACGTCGACGCTCGAGCCGCTGTTTCCACCCTATGGCCTGACGTGGACGTCGGGCGGCGATCTCGGACGAGCGGGTGGTCTGACGTGGACGTACGTCAACATCGATCGCAAGGACTTGTTCCACATCGATTGGATCGTCTGCGACGACCCGGCGACGCCGTGTGGTCTCTCGCTCGACGGGCCGATCGACGTCCCGGCCGAGAATTGGTTGTTTAGCTCGATCGATTCGGATCCCGCGAACGGCAAGCTCGTCTACAGCAACGCGACGCACATCCTGCTCGCGGACGCGACGACGCCGGCCTTGGTCGGGCGGCTGACGATCACGATCGTCGACGGCAGCGACGTGCCGATCCACTTCGCCGACGTGACCGCACTCGGCGTCACCACCGCACGGTCGGGGACGTACGGCGCGGAGATCACGGGCACGGCGTTCAAGGTCGTGGCGCTCGTCGAGGTCCAGGACGTGTCGATGACGTGGACGCCGTACATGGACTACTACGACGCCGCGTCGACCCCGGTCGCCGGCGGCGGCACGGCAACCTCGTTCGGCGGCTCGTTCTACGACAAATAGCTACGACAAATAGCTACGACAAATAGCTACGACACGTAGCTACGACCTGTAGCGCGGCAGCGTGCCGCGGCGGACGCGATCGAAAGTCGCGTCAGGTGTCACCGAGCCCGAGCAACTGGTCGACCGCGCTGCGGAGCTCGGACACCTGGAACGGCTTGCGCAGCAGCGCGACGTTGCTGCCGAGCGCCGTCGGTACGTTGGCGTGGCCTGTCATCACGAGCACCGGCGTGTCGACACCGAGCGCGCGCAGCGTCGCGATCGCCTCGAGCCCACCCATGATCGGCATCTGGACGTCCGTGACGATCAGGTCGAAGGGCCCGAGATCGCGGGTCTGCTCGAGGAGCTCGGCGCCGTTGGTGGCGATGTGGATCTCGATCGCGCGCGAGCGCAGCGCGACGGTGACGAGCTCGCGCGTATCGACATCGTCGTCGGCGACGATCATGCGGATGCGTGGGGCGAGGCTGTTCGGCACGCTCGGTCGAGTTGCATGCGCCGTTCCCACGGCGAGTCGCCTCAGGCCCGAGGTAGGTGGACCGTGATCTTCGTTCCGAGATCGAGTTGCGACGTGAGCTCGCAACGGCCGCCGAGCGCACGCGCGGTGCGATCCACGATCGCGAGCCCCAGCCCATGGCCCGGCACCTCGCGATCCGAGCGGCCGCGATACATCGGCTCGAGCGCGTGCTCGGCGGTCTCGGCATCCATCCCGAGGCCGGTATCCTCGACGACGACGACGACCGTACCCGCGACCTCGCGGGTCTCGATCGAGATCCGCAGAGGACGGTGACGCGCTCGAAACTTCAGCGCGTTGCCGATCAGATTGCGGAGGATCTGGTGGAGCACGCCGGCCGAGCATGCGACCGGTCCCGACGACAGCACGGTCGCGACCTCGACGCCGTGGAGCTCGGGCCCCATCTCCTCGAGGACCGCGAGCACGACATCGTCGGGCACCGCCGAGCCCGGCGTGGGCCGCCCGGCGGTCGACAACGCGAGCATGTCGTCGACGACCCGCGCCATGCGATCGACGGCGGTGCGGATGCGCCGCGCCATCATCGCCACGTCGTCGGGCGAATCGATCGATTCGAGGATCAGATCCGCGTAGCCGCGGATCGGATTCATCGGACTTCGCAGATCGTGTGCCGCGCGCCCCGCAAAGGCCTCGAGGTCACGCGTGCGTTCGTCGAGCAGCTCGAACCGGTCGGAGATCAACCGGCGTTGACGAGCGAGCGTCCGAACCAAGAAGAACGCGATCACCGCGGCCAGCCCGAGAGTGAGCCCCCCGACGACCGCGTCGCTGCGGAGCAGGCGACGATGCGCGGCGTGCACGACGTCCGCGTGGGCCGCGCCTTCGCGCGCATTGATCTCGATCAAGCGATCGACGCTCGCATCGATGTCGTTGGCGACGCTATCGCGCACCTCTCGTGCGGCGGGGGAGGACGCTTCGAGACGCGCGAGCAAGTCCCTTAGGTGTTGCCACGCCTCGCGCTCGCCCGGGCTCGTCGCGAGTGGATCGTAGAGCCGCGCGTCGGTGATGATCGCAACGGACAAGCGCGCGGTCTCCGTGTCCGTCGTCCCCGGCTCGCTCAGGTTCTGCGCTTTCGACCGCATGTCATCGAGCAACACGATCGAGGTCTGGGTGTTCGCGACCAGCGCGTCGACCTGACGCGCGACGCGGTCGGTGATGAAATACTCGACGCAGAACATCGCGACGACGAGCACCGCGACCACCGCGAGCGCGGCGATCACCGGCCACGACGGGGGCACCGTGGATTTCGGGGACGAGCGCGTCACTGGGCGTCTCGAACGCGCATGTTAGGCTGTTCCTCGTGACCTCGCGCGGCTCGATTCTGATCGCAGAGGACGACGAGCTGACGCTCGAGCTGCTGGGCAACGTCCTCCGCCGCGAGAACTACGACGTGGTCACCTGCGGAGATGGCCGCGAGGCGCTCGATCGGCTCGAGGCGGGGCAGTTCGACCTGGTGGTCACCGACATCCAGATGGCGCGCGCCAGCGGCCTCGAGATCCTCGACGCGGTCCTGCGAGACCGCCCGGAGATGCCGGTCGTGCTCGTCACGGCGTACGCCGATCCCGGCGCCGCGATGGATGCGATTGGAAAAGGCGCGGCCGACTACCTCGCCAAGCCGATCGATGTCACGGCGTTGCGGACCACGGTCGCACGGGCGCTCGAGCGCAGTCGGCTCGCCCGCGACAACCGTTCGCTGCGCGCCGTGATCTCCGGGCGCAAGCAGCTCGTCGGCACGAGCCCGGTGATGCTCGAGCTCTACAAGCAGATCGCCCACGTCGCTCCGACCAACGCGACGGTGCTGATCACCGGCGAGAGCGGCTCGGGGAAAGAGCTCGCGGCGCACACGATCCACGAACGCAGCCTGCGCGCCGCGGGACCGTTCGTCGCCGTCAACTGTGCCGCCCTCGCGGAGGGCTTGCTCGAGAGCGAGCTGTTCGGTCACGAGAAAGGGGCGTTCACCGGTGCGGTCGTCGCGCGCCCGGGCCTGTTCGAGGCTGCGGTGGGCGGCACGATCTTCCTCGACGAGGTCGGCGATGTTCCGGCCAAGATGCAGGCGCAGTTGCTGCGCGTGCTGCAGGAGGGCGAGATCCGCCGGGTCGGTGGCACCGCGGTGATCAAGGTCGACGTCCGCGTCGTGTCGGCGACCCATCGCGACCTCGCGGCCGACGTCAAAGCGAACCGGATGCGCGAGGACTTGTTCTACCGGCTCAGCGTGGTTTCGGTCCACGTCCCCGCGCTGCGCGACCGCGGCGAGGACATCGTCGCGCTGACCCAGCACCTCGTCGCGCGGCATGCCGCGTTGCTCGGCCGGCCGACGCCACTGCTCAGCCCCGAGACGTTGCTCGCGATCCGGAGCTATGGCTGGCCGGGCAACGTGCGCGAGCTCGACAACGCCCTCGCGCGCGCGGTCGCGATGTCGCAACGAGGCGTGATCCTCCCGGGCGATCTGCCCGCGCTCGACGATGGTCGCGCGGTCGCGACCGCCTCGATCGACCAGGGCTGGCCGACCCTCGAGGAAGTCCAACGGCGCTACATCGCGCGCGTGCTCGAACACACCGGGCACAACAAGACCACCACGGCGGCGATCCTCGGGATCGATCGGCGGACGATCCAGCGGCTCACCGCGCGCGAAGCGATGAACGAAGCGACGAACGAAGCGATGAACGAAGCGATGAACGAAGCGATGAACGAAGCGACGAAAGATCGCGACGACGACGACGCGACGTAGCGGCGTCTCGATCACTTCACCGTCTCGCGGGCGAAGAGATCCGCGACCGCCATGCGCAGTTGCTCGACGTCGAACGGTTTGTACAGGAGGCGGGCGTGGCCCATCCGATCGATCGACCGCGCGAGGTCCGGACGAGTGATGCCCGTGATCACGAGCACCGGCGTGGTCAAGCCAGCCTCGCGGATCGAAGCGAGCACCTGCAGCCCCTCCATCCACGGCATGTTGATGTCGGTGACGATGAGGTCGAGGCCGCGATCATCGGAGGTCAGCTCGAGCAGCTCGCCACCGTCGGTCGCCGTACACACCTCGGTTCCCGGGCCGCCGAGGGCTCGAGCGACGAGCTCGCGGCAGTTGTCGTCGTCGTCGGCGACGAGGATTCGGGTCCGACCAACCATGCGGACCGTCACTGCACCGGCGATGCCAGGGCGAATCGGCTCGCGCCTCACCCACCGCGGGGATGGCGCGGCGCGGTGCCGCACTCCGCGGCGACCGTGCCAACACGACCCGTGCGCGGAGCGTGGCTGTGTCGTTCGTGCTGGCGTAGCCGATGCAGTGACGTCCAGAACCAGGAGAACGTCATGACCTTCCTACGGAGCGCAGCTCGTGAAATCCACGACCGTCACGTCGAGATCTTGTACGACGGGGCTCTCTTGCTCGCCGTCGCCCTGATCGTCCTCGCGGTGTGAACCAGATGGCGATGATCGCGGTCGAGAAGATGGTGGACGATCTACGGCGCGACCACCGCAACAATGTTTACACCGTGGTGCTCGTCGTCCTCGTGGTGGCGCTGGCTCGGAGTGGGGCGTGACGCCTGGATCTCCACCGGTATGGCGAATGCACGGATCGTGAGGCGTGACCGATTCACGCAGCCGGCCGCTCTTGACGCTCGCCTTCGGGAGCGTCTGCGTGCTGATGATCATCGCGTCGCTCGCCGGTTACGTCCAATGGCTACGCGTGCGCGATAGCGTCGCGGTCATCGGCAGCAATGCGCTCGCGAGCATTCGTCTCGTCCAACGGATGGGGCTCGACACCGAGCGCGAGCGGATCCTGATCGATCGCCACATCTTCGAGCACGAGCCGGAACGTCTGGCCGCGCTCGAGACCGAGATCGCGAACGTCGAAGTCGATCTCGACACCGCGTCCGTGTCGTATGCGCCGCTCGCGACGTTTCGCGGCGAGGCCGCCGCCTGGCACCAGCTCACGCGCGACACCGCGGCACTCGCACCGCGGGTCGCGGCCGCGCTCGAGCTGTCGCGCAAGGATGCCGATGCCGAGGCGCGGCTCGCACTCGCCGCGGCCGAGCCGATCTACGACGCCGTCGACAACGACGTCACCAGGATGGTCACGATCAACCAGGCCGGCGCCGATCACAGTCTCGCGGCGATCGAACAGCTCCAGCGCGATGTCGTCGAGCTGCGCAGCGTGCTGGCCGGCCTCGCGCTGATCTTCGTCATCGGGTTGGGGATCTGGGTGACGCGAACGATCGGTCGGCGGGAGCGCCAGATCGAGCACAACGCGCTCGCGCTCGAGAACCGCAATCGCGAGCTCGACGCGTTCGCGGGGCGGGTCGCCCACGATCTCCGCGGTCCGCTCAACACGATCAAGCTCTCGGGGTCGCTGCTGGCCGAGCAGGTCCCCGACGAGCCGCGGACCGCGCTGATCCTGCAGCGCGGCGTCGTCCAGATGGAGCAGCTGATCGAAGACCTCCTCACGTTGTCGCGGCTCGACAGCGAGGCGGTCGGGCAGGTCGCCCAGACCGCCGCGGTGGTCGCGCTGGTCGAGGACGATCTGCAGCGCGCCGCGCGCGACGTGGGTGGCACGCTGCGCATCGACGTGGCTCCGGTCGCGGTGCGCTGCAGCGAGGGGCTGCTCCGTCAGGTGCTGTGGAACCTGGGTGAGAACGCCGTGAAGTACCGCCGCGAAGAAGTGCCGCTCGAGCTACGGATCGACGGCAAGGCGTCGGATGCGGAGTACGTGCTGCGGGTGTCCGACAACGGCCGGGGGATGATTCCGAACGACGCCCACTCGGCGTTCGAGCCGTTCTTTCGCGCCGCGACGACCAAGGCGGTGCCCGGCACCGGGCTCGGGCTCGCGATCGTGCGCCGCATCGTCGAAGCGAACGGTGGACGCGTCTCGCTCGACTCGGTGGCCGGCCGAGGCACGACCGTCGAGGTCCACTTGCGCCTCGCTACTGGCTGACGAGCGTCAGGCTGCCCGGGCCGCGCGCCCACACGCGATCGAACTGATCGGCGGCGACGTCGAGCACGGAGTTCTCGGCGAGGCCGCGCCGGGTATCGACGCGGCGGACCTTCTTGCCGTCCCAGGCGGCGATGCCGCGCTCGGTCGCGATCCAGACCTGGCCGTTGTGCGTGGCGACGAGATCGTTGATCTCGAATTGCAACGCTGGCGGGAACGACCACGCCTTGCCATCCCACACCGCGGCGCCCGCGCCGGTGCCGACGTAGACCGTGCCGTCTTGCGCGATCGTCACGGCGCGCGCGAGCTCGCTGCGCAGCCCATCGGCTTCGGTCCACACCTTCACCGCGTTGTTCTGCAACCGCGCGACGCCCTCGCTGGTCGCGAACCACGCGACATCGCCGCGCAGATCCGCATCGACGACACCGATCGGAATCGGCAGCATCTTGGTCTTGGTCTGCGCCGCCGATGGTTCGGTGCGGTGATACGTCACCTTGCCGGTCGCCGGCTCGACGATGGCGATGCCGTACGCGCGGCGCTCGTTGCCGTCGCGATAGCGCAGGCCGAGCCACAGCGCCGTCGGCGACGCGAACCTCGCGAAGCTGATCTCTGGAACGTCGCCCGGCGTGGTCAGCGCGACCTTCGCGACCGGGGTCCAACCGGTCGGATCGATGCGCGACATGTGGATCTCGCGATCCGAAACCGCGCGATGCAACGCGTAGATCGCACCGTTCGGATCGCGCGCGACCGCGAGGACGATCTGATCGGGACCACCGGCCATGAGGCGCTCGCCGGTCCAGTGCCAGGCTTGGCGCGCGCCGGTCGCGATCCAACAATCATCGATGGTGCGGCACGCGACCGTCAGCGCATTCGCATCCTCGAACATCTGCTTGCGCCGCAACCAATCGCGCGGATGCGCATCGCCACGCGCGTAGCGAGCGGTGCCGAGGTCACGCGTGCCGACCAACAACACGTCCTTCGATGCGCCGAGCACGGTCGGGCTCGCCGGCAGCACCAGATCGATCGGATCGATCACCCACTCGCTCGTCACGCCGCTCTGGGTCGGCACGAGCCGCACGCCTTCGCGCGACAGCGGGCGCACGGTGTTGGCGACCGGCGCCGGCGACACGCGGTACACGCGGCCACCGCCCATCAACATCACCGCGTCACCTTCGCGCGTCGCCGCATCCCACGTCAGCTCCGGCAACGCGCGATAGCTCGTCCATCCCGCCTTGTTGCCGACCGCGATCCGCTCGTGGCCCTGATCGTCGGCGCCGATCACCATCACGCGATCGCCCGGTGCGTCGACGATCAACCGCGGATCGACGACCTCGCAGCCGACGCTCGCACCGATCTTGATGATGTCGCCGGTCGGCTTGCGCGCGAGTAGCCCGCCCTTGGTCGCGATCCACACGTAGTTCGCCTTGTCGCGAACGACCGCGCGCACCGCGTCTTTGACCGGCAGCTGCAACCAACCGCCCTTGTCGCTCGCGAACAACAGCCCCTTCGACGTCCCCAACCACACACCACCCTCGACGGCGGAGGCCAGGCTGACGTGCTCTTTCGCGAGCTCGGTGTAGTCGATGTTCATCGCCGCCGGCGGCGCCTGGAGCTCGGTGTAGACCTCGCTCTGCGCGTCGTAGTGACCGAGCCCGCCATCGGTCAGGACCCACAACCACTTGCGATCGGCATCCGGCGCGAGCCCGACGACGTGCTCGCCCGACAAGCCGTGATCGGCGGTCATCACGAGGACCGTGCCGGCGTCGTCCCAGCGCTGGATCGAATCCTCGGTCGCGACGAACAAGAACCGGCCCGCGCTTCCGATCTCCTTGACCGGCGACGGCTCGGTGAACACGCGCACGCGCACCTTGCCGGTCGACACCGGTGGAATCGGGGGTGGCGCGACCGGCTCCGGTGGCGGACATCCCGTCGCAAACCCGACGACGAGCCCGAGCCAGAACGCACGAGAAATCACGACCCGTCGACGGTAGTCCAATTGGGCTACTCTCACCACATGGCACGGCAACGACGTGGTGGCTTCCGCCCTCCCGAGCTGCGCGGCACCCTCGGGACGCTGCTGCGCACCACGCTCGCGCAGGCCGGTGGATTGCGCGACGCCCTCGAGCGGGGCGCCCGTGAAGGTCGCGCGCGAATCGACGATGCGCTCTCGGGGCGGCGTCGCAACGACGCGCTGATCGAGCTCGGCGAGGTCGTCCTCGATCTGATCCGGCGCGGCGAGATCGAGATCGATCAATTGCCCGAAGCTCGCGAGCTCGTCGCCCATCTCGACGAGCTCGATCACTCCGACGAGGAAGCGGCCGATTACGCGCCGGCACCCTCGCGGTCACGGTTCGACGATCGCGGCCGCGACGACGGCACGGTGTCGTCCGGTGGGCCCCGTTGGGTGCCGCCGAAGAAGTCCGCCGCCCCGGCGCGGATCTGGCGCCCGGTCGAGGAGTCCGATCGCCCCGTCGACCACGTCCCGCCGCCGGCTCCGCCGAAGAAGCTCGGTGGAATCACGTTTGGCAAGAACGACGACGACAACGACGACGATCTCGCCGACTACATGCACCCCGACGACGTGCCTCCCAAAGCCACGTAGTCGCGTAGTCTTGGCTCGACCCTTGACACCTTCGGGGCGCGTCGGTAGAAACGCCGCCTCGGTATCGGGGATTTAGCTCAGCTGGGAGAGCGCGTGAATGGCATTCACGAGGTCAGGGGTTCGATCCCCCTAATCTCCACCCTACCTTCGGTTACCTAGCTACGTTCTTCGACGCAATCGCGCTGTCCGACATCGGCTCCGCACCTCCGTCACGGCGCGCTGAAGTTTCCGGTCACGCTGCAGGTGACCGTCCGTGGCCGATAGAGCGACCGCGGAGTCCGTTCAGAGTTGCTCGATGACGCGGACCAGGCGGGTTCGCACCTGCTCGGCGATCGAGGCGAGCGCGCCATCCTGGGCTACCATCGTCTGCATGGGATCGACGGCGATCACGGTGGCGCCGCCGCCGTCGCGCTCGTAGACGACCACGTTACAGGGCAGCATCACACCGATCTCGAGCATCGCACCGAGCGCCTCGTGCGCGAGCGTCGGATTGCACGCGCCGAGAATCTTGTAGCGCCGAAATTCGACCCCTAGTTTCGCCTTGAGCGTCGCGGCGACGTCGATCTCGGTCAACACGCCGAAGCCCTCGGTCTTGAGAGCCTCGGGGATGCGCGCGAGCGCTTCGTCGTAGGTCATCGAGAGATCTTTGCGGATTCCTGGTGTCATCCTCGTGAGAGCCTCACCAGCGTGAAACGGTTCAGTCGAGCTGGCTCAGCGACGTGAGCCGGCGCTGCGCCCGTCGCTTCATGAGGAAATACACGACGGGGACCGTCATGCGCGACAGGAGCAGCGATGCGATCTCACCCGCCATCAGCGAGATCGCGAGCCCTCGAAGATCGGGTCGAACAGTCCACGTCGCGCGCGATCACCAGGTCGAGCCCCGCGAGCTCGGTGCGCAACGCCGCGAGGGTCGGCGTCATCGTCGCATCCTCCCGGCCGCCGGTGCCCAGCATGATCTGCTCGGGCCGATATGCCTCCAGCAAGAGCGTCCCACCTGTGTGGAGCGCCCGCGGCACGGCCGCGTGGACGCGCTGCCGCACCGGCGCCGGCGTATGCGCAAAGATCGAGACGATACCACTCCACGCATCCTCGCCGAGCTCGAACGTCGAGAGGTCAACTTCGATCGGCGTCAGCTCGACTCCGCGGCTCGTCGCGAGCCGCTCCGCCTTGCGCAGGCCCTCGGTCGAGAAGTCGACGGCCGTGACCTGGTATCCCAGGCTCGCGAGGAACACCGCGTTCCGACCTTCGCCCTCGGCGAGGCACAGGACTCGTCCCTTCGGGATCCGACCGGCCTCGGCGCGCAGGAAGTCGTTCGGCTCGATGCCGTAGGCGTAGTCGTCGCCGCGATAGCGCTCGTCCCAGAATGGATTCGACATCAGGATGCCTGGCCGACCGATTGCGGGTGTTGCGCGCGCACCGCCGCCATGTCGAGCGCCTCGACATGATCGATCAGGATGTCGAGGCCCTCGGCGTCAACCATGCCCGCGCGCCGGAACACCTGGACGCCGTCGCGGAACACGATCAGCGTCGGGATCGCCGAGATCTGGAAGCGGCGCGCGAGCTCCTGCTCTGCGTCGGTGTCGACCTTGCCGAACACGATGTCCGGATGCCGCTGGCTCGCGGCCTCGAAGACCGGCGCGAAGGCTCGGCATGGACCACACCAGGTCGCCCACCAGTCGATCACCACGATCCTGCTGGCGACGGCCCGATCGAACGTTTGCTGGGTGAGCGCGACTGGCATCGTTGCCTCCTATCGATGTGAGAGCGCACCGCGACCGAAAGGGTTCGGGTAGGTTGACAGACCGCACGATCTCGCAAAGGTTGTGAAGGCATGGCCGACCCACCCGACGCCGATCTGATCGCGGCCGCTCGCACAGGCGATCGCGAGGCGCTCGAGCGCTTGCTCGAGCGGTACGAGCCACGGATCTACCGGTTCGGCCTGCGGATGTGCGGCGACGAGGAGTCGGCGCGCGAGGTGCTCCAGGAGACGCTCCTCGCCGCGTTCCGCCACGTGCCCGGATTCCGCGGCGACGCGGCGCTGTCGACGTGGCTCTATCACATCGCGCGCAGCTTCTGCATCAAGGAACGGCGCAGCCATCGGCCGACCACGTCGATCGACGATGCCTCGGCGGCGGAGCTCGTCGATCCCGCGCCCGGGACCGACCTGCGCGCACACGCGCGGGAGATCGGCGTCGCGTTATCGCGGGCGATCAACGCGTTGCCGGCCGAGCAGCGCGAGGCCCTCGTGCTGCGTGACGTCGAGGGGCTGTCCGCCGAGGAGGCAGCCGAGATCGCCGGTGTGGACGTGGGCGCTCTCAAGAGCCGGCTGCACCGCGCACGTATGACGGTGCGCGGCGAGCTTGGGGCATGGCTCGATGGCGACGCCACCGAGCCATGCCCGGATCTCGCACAGGAGCTCACCGCATACGTTGGCGCCGAGATCGATCAGGCAGCCTGCGCGAAGATCGAGGAGCACCTCGCGACATGCCCGCGTTGCGCCGGCGCGTGTGACGCACTCAAGCGGACCGTCAGTCTGTGCAAGCGCATCCCCGGCGACGTCGTTCCCGTCCCGGTGCGCGCCGCGGTCCGTGCTGCGATCGCCGAGGCGATCGCAGCGACCTGACCTTTGGAACGTGTAGTCGGCGCGGAGACTTGGCAGCAGCCGGTCGCGGCGGTCGAACGGCTCAGGACGCGTTCACGTCGGACGCGCGATTCCCTGAGACGTGAAGCTCAGCCAGCGGACGCCTTCGCTGTAGGCCGCGATCAGCTCGTCGAAGTGGTACCCGGCGTCGCGCAGGATCGCGCTGACGTCTCGATCGAGGCGACATCCACCTCCGAGTCGGCGCCAGATCGGCGTGAGGCCGTGTTGCCAGCGCCGCGTCCACGCATCGGGCGCGAGCCCGTGCTCGACGAACACCAACTCGCCGCCTGGCCGCAACACGCGCCGGACCTCGGCGAGCACGCGTGCTGGATCAACGACACTACATAGCGAGTAGGTCACGACCGCCGAGTCAAATGACTGCGCGTCGAAGGGCAGCAGCTCGGCCGAAGCCTCCACCAGCTCTACGGGCACGGGCACCTGCGCGGCTCGCGTGCGGGCTCGCGCCAGCAATGGCTGCGATGGATCGATCCCGGTGACCTTCGCGACACGCGCGGCATCGTAGAACGCGAGGTTGAGCCCCGACCCGACGCCGAGCTCGAGCACGTTGCCGTGCGCTCGAGGGATCCAGCGACGGCGTTCATCGAGAATCGTACTGCTCCGGCAGGCGTTCTCGACGAGCAGCGGCAAGATGCGCTCGGACCACACAGGCTCATCGGCCGAACAACGCGCGGATCGCCTTGCCGAGACCTCCCTCCGTCGCGGCAGGCCTTGCCTCGATGCAGTTGCAACGCTGCGCCGCCGGAACGTGACCCAGGACTTGCTCGACGTGAGCGCCGCAGCCAGCCCAGGTCGGACGTTTGCACTTCTTGCACGTGACGGCTCTACACATCAGGAGCTCCTTCTACCGTGAGAGCCACGACTCGGCCAAAGGGTTCAGCCACACCTGGCTTCACATGCTCGAGCGCTCGTGCAGACGAAGGCGTAGAAGGGCTCGACGTGCGCTGGCCGTGGTTCATCGTCGGGTTTGTCGTGGGTCCCCGCGCTCGCCCCGGCCTCCCATCCGGTCGTGACGGTCGGGCAACGTGCCCTCGTTCTCGCGCTCTTCCTGATCGGGCTATCGCTCTCGTCTCCAAAGTGGGCGTCCGTCCACTCGTACTCGGGGTCGCACTGTGGCTCGTCGTCGCGTCGATCTCCCTGCCACTCGCCGCGTGGCTCGGGTAACCCGCTCGCGCATGGGGGGATCCACGCCCTTGGGCCCGGCGAACGGCGGGGCTTGCGATGGTCAGGAGCGATCGGCGCGGCGCACACGTTGAAACCCGATGAGTCGAGCGCGCTCTGGTTGGCAAGTTTGGCCACGCCACTGACGAGGTGATCGAGGCAGCACGCCGGTATGCCGAGCAGCGACCCGAGCCGCGAGCGGAGTTTCTCGTCGCAGTGGACGAGGCGGTCGCTCGGGTCGTGCGGTACGCGCCAAAGCTCGGATCGCCACCTGGCGTCGACCCAGCCACGTGACTCAAGTTGAATGTTCACTGTCTTCGTAGGGTTCGACCCCCCTAATCGCCATGAAACTACAGGGGAATTTGGTGGGCGAACACGGTTTGCGGACGGGTTGCGGAACGGTTGGCGAGCCAGTTAGGCCTCTGATCGAACGCGTGATGCGCGTCGTCGAGATCGCGGCAGCCCTGCCGTGTCACGAGCACGTTGGAGGCGTTCACGGTACGCCCTTCGCCCGTTGCAGCACCTCGCGCACCTTCCTCGTGATCGAGGTGGGAGTGAACGGCTTCTGAAGAAACGCGACGCCGGACTCGATGATCCCGTGCTGGAGAATCGTATCGTCCGTGTAGCCCGACATGAAGAGCACCTTCATCTTCGGACGCAGGGGCGCGAGCCTCTCGGCGAGCAGCCGTCCGCTCATGCGTGGGAGCACCACGTCGGTCAAGAGCAGGTCGATGTTCCCCCCATGTTGCTCGCAGATGAGGAGCGCTTCACCGGCATTCGGCGCCTCCAGCACGACGTAGCCCTGGCGGCGTAGGATATTTCGAGCGAGGGCCCGGAGTGGATCTTCGTCCTCGACGAGCAAGATCGTCCCGCCCTGCTCGGGTCCTGGCTCGGGCTCTGCCACCGGTGGTTCGACGGTGATGCTGCCGCCGGCCTTCGGAAAGTAGAGCTTGAACGCGGTCCCGACTCCCGGCTCGCTGTAGACGAAGATGTTCGCACCGCTCTGCTTGACGATCCCGAACACGGTCGCGAGGCCGAGCCCAGTCCCCTTGCCCTTGTCTTTGGTCGTGAAGAAAGGCTCGAAGATGCGTGCGAGGGTCGCCTTGTCCATTCCGACTCCGGTGTCGGTGACCGTGAGCAGGACGTAGTGCCCGGCGTCGAGCTCGTGGTGGGCTCTGGCGTAGTCGTCGTCCAGCTCGACGTTCGCCGTCTCGATGGTCAACTTGCCGCCCCGGGCCATCGCGTCCCGCGCGTTGACGGCGAGGTTCATCAGGATCTGCTCGACCTGGCCCGGGTCGGATTTGACGTTCCAGAGCTCGGTGGCCGGGAGGATCGTCACCTCGATGTCGGCGCCGAGAAGGCGCCGCAGCATCTTCTCCATGCCGGCGACGACCTGGTTCAGGTTCAGCACCTTGGTCTGGAGCACTTGCTGCCTGCTGAACGCCAGGAGCTGCCTGGTGAGGTCGGTCGCGCGTAGCGCCGCTGTTCGAATCTCCTCGATATCGGCATGGAGCGGCTCGCCCGGCTCGAGGGCTTCGCCGATCATCTCCGCGTAGCTCAAGATCACCGACAGGACGTTGTTGAAGTCGTGCGCGACGCCACCCGCCAGGCGCCCGACCGCCTCCATCTTCTGCGCTTGAAGATACTGAGCCTCGAGCTGTCGTCGCGCCGTCACGTCGGTTTGAACACCCACGAAGCTGACCACGCGGCCATCGCTGTCCTTGACGGGCGAGATCGCTACATTGTTCCAGAACGGGATTCCGCCCTTGCGGAAGTTGAGTAGCTCGACCGTGCAGGGTTGTCCGGCCCGGATCGCATTGCGCAGCTCTGCGAGGGGGGCCGGGTCGGTGCCCGGGCCCTGCAAGAACCGGCAGTTCCGGCCGAGGACCTCGTCGCGCTCGTAGCCGGTCAGGCGACAGAAGCTCGGACTCGCGTACACGATCGGGTGATCGGGCTTGCTGGCGTCGGTGATAATGATGCCTTGCGATACGGCCTCGATGGCGCGCTCGCGCATCCGCAGCTCGTCCTCGGCTCGCTTGCGCACCGTGATGTCTCGGACATTGCACTGGATCACCTTCTTGTCTTCGATGAGGTAGGTGTTGCTGATGAACTCGACCGAGACCTCGCGTCCATCTTCGGTCTTGAGCGGGAGGTCGTCGTAGCGAATGTAGTCGTTGGCCAGCAGCT
>JBDTJY010000051.1:0-15996 GCA_039935615.1 Kofleriaceae bacterium | reverse complement strand
AAAGCCGGGCTCGCGCTCGACCCCGCACCGCCATTCGGCGGCGCTGCTTCGCCCGGCAAAGCCGGGCTCGCGCTCGACCCCGCACCGCCATTCGGCGGCGCTGCTTCGCCCGGCAACGCCGGGCTCGCGAGAGTTGGCTGCTTCGGAAACGTCAGCTTCGCCGCCGTGAAGTGGCCCTTGCCCGCCCATCGGCCTCCTCGACGCGAGACCTCGAGGTGTGCGCCGACCATGCCCTTCGCCTTCGGCGTGATCGTCTCGAGAGCAACTTGTTGGGCATCGACCTTCGCGGTCAGATCCTTGGTCGCCTTGGTGAACGCGACATCCGCGACCACCTTGCTGCCGGCGCTGCCGGTGTGCAGATTCGCGAGCGTGATCTTCGCGGGATCGATCACGATGTGCCCGCCGGAGCCGGTCCAGGTGCCCTGCGACGCGGTGGTGATCGTGTGCGAATCGATCTCGATCGCGACTACGTTGCCGGCGTCCGTGCGCGTGAGCGAGCCGTGCGCGGCGAGGCTCGCCGATCCGAGCAGCGTCGCGCCCTTGCGTACGGTGCCGAGGTCGAGATGTCCCGAGGCGAGCTTCGTGACGTTCGCCGCGTTCAGCGAGAGGTCGACGGTCTGCACCGAGAGATCGCCGTAGCGCACGCGATCGCCGCCGAGGCTGCCGTTGACCTTGAGCTCGGGCTTCGGATACAGCGATCCGGAGGCGCGCAGGTTCGCGGTGATCGATCCGACGGCGAGGTCGGTCTTGCGCGCGCCGACCTTGCTCGCCGCCGCGATCACCGTCGATTTGGTCAGCGTGTAGCCACCGTCCTTTCCCTTCGTGACCTCCGCGATCGCGGTCGCGCGCGTCGCACCGAGATCCGCGCCACCCTCGAGGAACACCCACGCACCCGCGAGCGTGGCGTCGACCGCGATCACCGAGGTGGCGTGGATCCGATCCTTGCCGACGGTCGCCTGGTCGACGCGGTAGATGCCGTCGACCGTGAGCATGCCGCGGACGTGCTCGAGGCTCGCATCGACCGACGCGGTGACGATGCCGCCGCCCATGATCCGCTTGTCGAGCCGCGTCGCGTCGGGCACGTCGACGATCACGAGCCCCTTCGCCGACTTCGCGACGAGGTCGGTGTCGAGCAGCGCGCGAACGGTCGCGCCCGACATCGTCGCCTTCGCATCGACATTGCCGTCGAGCGCGGTGACGACGAGCTCGGCGTCGCCCGGCAACGTGATGCCCGCCATCGCCTTCGCGGTCGCCGCCGGTACGTTCGCGCGGATCACGCCGCCGACGCGGGGGCCCAGATACACGGCGAGCGCGAACACGTTCGCCTCGTCGAGCTTCGCGACCGCGAGCGGAAACGCGAGCGTCTCGTTGACGTAGCTGATCAGCGCGGTCGCCTCGACCGACTTGCCGGCGGACGACCCGAGCGCGTGCGCCGCGATCGTGATCCCGTGATCGACACTGATGCTCGCCTGCGCTTCGAGGTCGGTGAGATCGAGCACCGTGCGCGTCGCCGAGGCGACCACGACGCGACCGCGCAACACCGACGCGCGTGGAATCTCGATCGCCCAACTGCCTCCGCCGCCCTGCTTCGGAGTCTCCGGCGCCTTCGCCGCCATCTCGGGGAGCGGATGTTTGTCGAACGTGACGTCCTCGAGCTCGAGGCGATCGAGGTGCACGGTCTTGCCGATCAGCGCGAGCAACGAGATCTTCACGCGCGCGGTGCCGACGATGATCATCGGCTTGCCATCCCGCGAGTTCAGGCGCAGGTCGTCGATCACGAGTGTGCCGAACACGCTGCCTTCGATCCGGCCGATCCGCGCGCCGCCCGGAAACGAATCGAGCAACGCGGCCTCGGCCTTGCGCCGCACGAAGTCACGCCCGTAGTCGGTGTGGATGAAGATCAGCGCGCCGCCGATCACCAGCAGCAGCAGCACGATCGTGCCGAGCACGACCCGCTTGGTCCACCGCCACACCCGCCTCATCAGAACGCCTCGCCGAACGCGACCGAGAACTTCATGTGCTGGAACACCGTGTGCGCGGGTCCCGGGTTGACGCCGTTGTCGTCGGTACGGTTCAGGCGATACGCGATGTCGAGACCGAACGGGCCGATCGGAGTTCCCGCGCGAACGCCGAGGCCGGCGGCCCAATGCAGATACGTCGGATCGATCTCCGACGCCGCGAACGTGACGTCACCGCCATCGAGGAACAGCACGTCGGTGAGTTGCAGCCCCTTGACCTTCACGAACGGCGTACGCAGCTCGATGCTGGCCTCGAACAAGCCCGCGCCACCGATCGGGAGCTCCTGCGTCGGATCGGCTCTCGAGGGTGCGAACGGCGAGAGAGCGCGCGCCCCGAAGCCTCGCATGCTCGAGGTGCCACCGCCGAAGTAACGCTCGGTCGCGGGCACTTGACCGGTGATCGTACCGAACCGGACTCGCCCTGCCACCACGTAGTGAGGTGCGAGCGGGAGATATCCGCGGACCTCGGGGGTGAGCTCGAAATAGTTGTAGTCGCCGAGCGCGAATTTCGTGCCCATGCTCACACGAGCCTCGGCGTAGAGGCCGTAGGTCGTGTTGATCGGCGAGTCGCGCAGATCGAGGATCAACGAGCCGGTGTACGCACCGATGTAGTTGATGTGGTCGATGCCGAGGCGCTGCGCCGTGTCGTCCGCGACGTAGATCTGCGGGAAGTCGTCGATCTGGTAGAGCCAGCCGATCCGGATCTGCAGCAGCTTCGTGAAGATCGGTTCGGACAGCCCGAGTCGCAGATGCGGGCCGAGCTTCGAGTACGCCTCGTAGACGAGGTAGTCGACGCCGGCTTCGACCTCACCGCGCAGATTGGGCAAGAACAGATCTTGTTGCATGATCGTCTCGCTCACGCGCCCGCGAAAGTCGCTCTTGCACGACCACGGGTAGTAGAGCGTCTTGCACGTGTCTTCCTCGAACGCGTACTCGGGGCGGAGGTCGAGCGCCGAGGTCGTGAGCGGCGTGATCACGCCGTGGCGCGTCCACGTCAGACGACCGCGCACGTAGTACGTCGACGGATCGAGACCGAAGCCACCGCCGAGGCTCAGCTCGTTCTTGGTCACCGGCGTCACCGAGACCTTGACCGGCACCTCCGCCGCGATGGTGTCGTCGGCAGGATCGACGCGCACGCTGCCGAACAGCCCGATGCTATAGATCGCTTTCTGCGTGTCGGCGAGCGCTCGGTGGGAGTACTTCTGGCCGGCGACAAACCCGATCCGCTCGCGCACGGCATCGGCGAGCAGCCCGTCCTCGACGCCGACCAGCTTGACCTCGCCGAACGTGCAGCGCGGCCCCGGATCGATCACCCAGCGCACCGTGGCTTGCGCCTTCGCGCGATCGGCGATCACCGTGCCTTCGACCCGCGCGTGCGCGTACCCGGAGTCTTGGAACAACTCGGTCAGGGGATCGTGCGCCGCATCGTAGCGATCGTAGTCGAACGGCGAGCCCTCTTTGATGTCGATCGCCTCGAGCACCTTCTTGAACGGCACGTCGCCCGGCAAGCCAAACAGCTCGATGTGCGTCGTCGCGCGCTTGCCAGGCGTGACGACGAATACGAGCGTCACCGCGTCGTGGCCGGGCTGCTTGACGAACCGGGTCTTGACGTCGACGCCGAGATAGCCGATGCGCTGATACGCGCCGACGATCCGCTGCGTATCGAGCTGGAGTTGATACTCGTCGATGCTGCCTTGCCGCTTGGCAACGGACTCGAGCCCCAGGCGCGGGAGGATGTCATCGTCGGCGATCGGGTTGACGCCGCCGGCGCTCTCGAGCTTCAACGCGCTGAGATATTCGACGCCCTTGACCTTGGGTCGTGCGGGGCGCGCCGGTGCCCCACCACAGGCGGCGAGCAGGGCGATCAGGACGACGACGCGGTGCACCAAGGTAAATCTCGCGGACTGCGCGCGCCGGCGCAACTGTCACGGCGTGCGCTATAGCGACGGATGGACGTGGTCGCGGTCGCGCTGCGCTTTCTTGTTCAATTTCTTGACGAGGAGCGGAACTGCGAGGACCAGAAGCACGGCCGCGCCGACCTTCCCCACCGTCGAGTGGATAAAGAACATGGTCAGGACGAGGAGGGCAAAGATGACCGAAAAGAAGGCCGTGAGCCCCACCACGGCATGTGGCACGCCGTCCGGCTCGCGGTCGAGATCCTCGGAGGCGCCGGTCTGACTGTCGTCGCGGACCGGCGAAAAGATCTCGGCATCCTCCGGTGGAGGTGGTGCGGCCGGGCCGAAGAATTCCTTCCAACCGGTGCGACGTGAGTATTCTTGTGGCCTCATGCCCTAGGTAAGAGCACTGCGCGTGCCAGCCCAGCCGTGCGCACCAGCACGTCCGGACTGCGAAGCGCTCTTACGCGCCGATCGAGCCGGAGTCGATCACGGCGCAGCCGGCGCCGCGCATCTCGGCGACCGCGCGATCGCTGTCGCCGGCCACGCGCTCGACGGCGCGGCAGCCATCTTCGATCAGCTTGACGTCGAAGCCGAGCGCGCGAGCGTCGAGCGCGGTGAACTTCACGCAGAAATCGGTCGCGAGGCCGAGGATGTAGACCTGCTCGATCCAGCGCGAGCGCAACCATTCGGCGAGGCCGGTCGCGTTCTGCTTGCGGTTGTCGGAGAAGCCCGAGTAGCTATCGACCGCCGGATCCATGCCCTTGCGAATCACCTCGGTGACCTTCGCGCGATCGAGGTCGGCGTGGAGCTCCGCACCGCGAGTCTCTTGCACGCAGTGCGCGGGCCACATCACCTGCGGCGCGCCGGCGAGCTGGATCACCTGACCGACCTCCGTGCCGGGGTTGTTCACCGCGAAGCTCTTGTGGTCTCGCGGATGCCAATCCTGGGTCGCGACGATGTTCGAGAAGTGCGGCAGCAAGCGATTCGCGATCGCGACGGTCTCGTCACCGCGGGCGACGGCAAGGCTGCCGCCGGGCATGAAGTCGTACTGCAGGTCGACGAGGATCAAGGCGCGCATCGCCGACAGCTTACATCGCGAACTCGAAGCCCTGCTTGGTCAAGCGATCGTACTTGCGACGATCGAAGCGATACAGCCGCGCGGCGCGATGTCGTACACCGTGCTCCACTTCGTCCGTCTCGACGAGGAGATCCATCGCGAGGATCTTCTTGCGGAAGTTTCGTTTGTCGAGACTGGATCCGATGATCATCTCGTACAACCGCTGGAGCTGCGTGAGCGAGAACCGCGGCGGCAGCAACTCGAACCCGATCGGCGTGTAGCGGACCTTGCCGCGCAGGCGCTCCACCGCCATGTCGACGATCGTCTGGTGGTCGAACGCGAGCTTCGGCAGATCGTCGAGCGAGAACCAGCCGACGCCCATCGCATCGGTCGCGGCGCGGATCCGGTGATCGGAGAGCTTCGCGAGTGCGTAGTACGCGACGGTGACGATGCGCTCGCGGGGATCGCGATCGATCGTGCCGAACGTATAGAGCTGCTCGAGGTAGACGTCGGTGACGCCGGCTTCTTCTTCGAGCTCGCGGCGCGCAGCGACATCGAGCGTCTCGTCGACGCGGACGAAGCCGCCGGGCAACGCCCACGCGTGTTGGAACGGGACCAGCTTGCGCTGGATCAGGAGGACCTTGAGATCGGTCTCGTCGAGGCCGAACACGACGCAGTCGACCGTCAACGCGGCTCTTGGATACTCGTACTGATGCATCTAGCGCTCCGCTCGTCCCATCGCGACGAAGGCCCGCATCTCGGCGAGCTCCTTGTCGAAGCCACCCGACAGGATCGGGAACCGGCACCACGAGCGTGGATCGACGTTGCGATCGTCGAGGTGAAAGCTCGGCGCGATGCGCTCGCGCTTCCATTGATTCGCGCACCACTTGCGGAAGAACCGCTCGATCCACTCGCACAGTTGCGCCGGCGTGTACTCGGGATAGCGCGGCAGCAACTCTTCGAGCACCTCGACCGGCGTGCGCTTGTCGCGGATCGCCGAATCCTCGACGGCTTCGAGGAAGTCGTACGGCATCAGGTCGGCTTCGTCGGTCTGGCCCTGGCCCGGGCGGAGCTCCGCGGTCGGCTGCTGCGAGTTGATCGTGCCGAGCGCTGGGATCGGCGAGAGATCCAGCAGGCCCTTGGTCTCCATCCAGTGCAGCCAGCGCCGCAGGAATGACTTGTCGATCCCACCGAGCGGCGCGAGCCCGCCGGAGGTATCGCCATCCATCGTCGCGTAGCCGACCGCGGCCTCCGAGCGATTCGACGTGGTGATCAGCACCGCGCCGCGCAGGTTCGCGAGCATCCAGATCGATGGCGCACGCACGCGCGCCTGGATGTTCTGCAACGCGAGGTCGTCGTGCTCCCACGTCAACGGCCGACCGATCGCCTGCTCGAGCGACGCGATGTACGCCTTGTACTGCGCGTCGACATCGATCACGTGAAAGTCCGCGCCGATCGCCTTCGCGACCGCCTCGGCCGCGCGCTTGGTCACCGGGCCGGAGTTCTCCGTCGGCTGATACGCGCACGCGAGCAACGCGCCGACGATCTGCGCGGTCGTGGCTTTGTGATCGATCACGTCGTTGAGCCGCGTGCACCACGGGAGATGTTGGCGCACACCGCCGGGACCGAGCTCGGCGAGCGCGAGCTGCACCGCTTGCGCGACCAGCACCGCGCACGCCGCGGAGTCCGCGCCGCCCGACAGCGAGATCACGTAGCCCTGCGCGTGCGACTTGCGCAGGTAGTCCCACAGCCCGAGCGACACCGCGCGACCGAACTCTTCCTCGCGCAACGACTGGCGGTCTTCCCACGTCCGGCGCTCGACGGGCGGCGCCTCGGGGCGACGCTGCGGCCACGCGAACGGATGCGAGACGATCAACCCTTCGGCATCGTGGCGCGGTGCGAAGCCGACGCTGCGCGAGGCATCGCGGCGATTGCTGTCGACATCGATCACCGCGGTCGCGAGCTCGACATCGTGGAACGAGAATCGCCGGCCGCGCGCGAGCAGCGCTCCGCCCGACGCGATCAGGCCGCCACCGTCGTAGATGATCCGGCCGGCCTCGTTGCCCATCAGATTCGCGTAGAGATACGCGGTGCCGAACGCGCGCGAGCCTTCGATCACGAAGCGCTGGCGCACGGCGAACTTGTCGAACGCGAAGTGGCTCGCACTCGGGTTGCACATGATGTCGACGCCGCGCAGCGCGAGGTCGATGCCCGGGCGATTCGCCATCCACGCGTCTTCACAGATCTCGCAGCCGAACCGCACGCCGCCGATCTCGAACACCAGGTCGCCGATCGGGAACTTGCGCTGGGTGCCGTCGTCGTTCGACCGCTCGAGCACGTCGATCTCGCCGGCCGGCCACGGCTTGAACCACCGCGGTTCGTAGTGGACACCGTCGCCGGGCAGGAACTGTTTGACGGCGAAACCGACGATCGCGCCATCGGCGAGCACCGCGGCGCAGTTGTAGAGCGCCTTCTCGTGGAACACCGGCACGCCGACGATCACGACCATGCCCTTGGTCTGGGTCGCGAGCGCGTCGAGCTGGGCGAACGCGGTGTCCTGCAGGCCGTCGATGAAGAACGCGTCTTCGCAGCCGTAGCCGGTGATCGCGAGCTCCGGCAAGCACAGCACCGTCGCGCCCTCGGCGCGGGCGTGGTCGATCGCCATCCGCAGGTGCGCGAAGTTCTCGTCCCACGCGAACGGCGTCTGGTTCACACAGCCGACTGCCACCTTGATCAGTTTCATCGGTTAGACCTGAGATGCTCCGTCAACAGCTTCGCGGTGCTCGCGACGGTTAGATACGACGATTGTAGGGCGACGGCGCGGGGATGGCTGTCGGTGGTCGCGACCTGGCCAAACAGGCCGGTCGCCTGGATCCGGGCGAGCGAATCGCCGGGAAACAGGCCGTGGGTCGCGACCGCATCGATCGCGACGGCGCCGGCATCGCGGTAGGCCTGCGCCGCGCTGATCAACGAGCCGCCGGTCCGGATCATGTCGTCGTAGATCACGACGCGCTTGCCGGCGACCTGCGCCGAGACGCCGGTGACATGGGTCTCGCTGCCCGAGACCCGGCGCTTGTAGACGAACGCGGCCTGCACGCCGAGGTCGTTCGCGAGCGACTCGACCCACTTCGCGCGACCGGCATCGGTGCACGCGAGCACGAAGTCGGTGCCGCCGAGCCGGCGCGCGGCCTCGGTGATCAGGTCCTTCGCGTAGATGTGGATCGGGCGGATGCCGCCTTCGAAGTAGTGCGCGATCGACGCGACGTGAAGATCGAGCAGGAACACCTGCGTGCCGCGGCTCGCGAGCGGAATCGAGGACAGCAGGCGCGCGCGGGTCTTCGCGGTGACGATCTCGCCGTCGCGGACCGAGCGCTCCATCGTCGAGTAGCCGAAGTACGGGATCACGAGCGACAGCCGATAGGCGCCGCTATTGACGAGGCCGCACGCGAGGTCGTAGAGCGCGAGCGTCGCCCCGTCGTCGATCGTGCCGCCGACGAGGATGACGTCGCGATCGGCCGGGTCGGTCTCGATCCGGCAGTAGTGCTCGCCGTCGGGGAAGCGCTCGCGGTGGACCGTGCCGTGCTGCCAACCGCCGGTCGCGGCGATCGCCGCGCCGAGGTAGTCGTACGGAGCGATCGAGAACACCAGCGGCGAGGTCATGACTGGTCCTTCGCGATCATACGCGCGTTCGCGATCAGCTCCTGCTTGCGCAGGTGGACACCGCGATCGAGCCCGACCGGATACGGCTGCGGATTGAGGAACCGGCGCGTGCGCGGCGACAGCCGCGAGAGCTCGAGCGCGGCGCGCGCACGAGCCTCCTCGAGCGTGGCGCGCGGGCCGACCCGGTGGCCCTCGGCCATCACGGTGGTGAGGAGATCCTCGTGCGAGTCGCTCGCCGGTGAAGCCGCGGCGCGCGTCGGATCCTCGATGTCGTGGAGCTCGATCGGCGTGACGAGGCCGCGCTCGCCGTCGAAGATCACGTCGCCGACGTACTCGTCGCCGCGGCGCAGCCGCCGGACCTGAAGGATGCCCGGGTTCGAGATCTTGATCGGCTGCTCGGACAGCTTGATCACATCGCGCCACCCGCCGTTCGCGTCCTGGCTCGCGCCGAGCTTGTACACGCCGCCGAGCGCGGGCTGATCGTACGCGGTGACGAGCTTGGTGCCGACGCCCCACGTATCGATCTGCGCGCCCTGATCGAGGATGCTGCCGATCAGGTGCTCGTCGAGATCGTTCGACGCGACGATCTTCGCATCGGGGAAGCCCGCCTCGTCCATCATCCGGCGGGCCTCGATCGAGATGTGCGCGAGGTCGCCCGAATCGAGCCGGATGCCGGCGAACGTGTGGCCGTTCGCGCGGAGCTCGCGCGCGACCGTGATCGCGTGCGCGATGCCCTGGATCGACTCGTAGGTATCGACGAGGAACGTGGAGTTGCCTGGCATCGCCTCGGCGTACGCGCGAAACGCGGCGAGCTCCGAGTCGTGGAACATCACCCACGAGTGCGCGTGCGTGCCGCGGACCGGGATGCCGAACAACTTGCCGGCGAGCACGTTCGAGGTCGCGCTCGTGCCGCCGATGTACGCGGCGCGCGACGCGGCGAGTCCACCGTCGACGCCCTGCGCGCGGCGCAGGCCGAACTCCAGGACCGCGTGGCCGCGGGCGGCCTGGGCGACCCGTGCCGCCTTGGTCGCGACCAGGGTCTGGTAGTTGATCATCGTCAACAGCGGCGTCTCGACCAGCTGCGCCTGCGCGATCGGGCCGCGGATCCGCACGAGCGGTTCGTGCGGGAACACCAGCGTGCCCTCGGCCACCGCGTCGACCGTGCACGACCACCGCATCGCGCCGAGGTAGTCGAGGAAGCCCGTCGGAAACAGCGGCGCGTTCGCGTTGTCCTTCATCGTCGCGAGGAACCCGAGGTCGTCCGGCGTGAAGCGGAATCGCTCGAGGAACTCCAACGCGGGCCCGAGGCCGGCCGCAATGGCATAACCACCCTGAAATGGCGAGCGACGAAACGTCAGATGGAACACCGCCTGACGCTCTGCTACGCCCGACTTCCAGTAGCCGCAGGCCATCGTCAGCTGGTACAAGTCGGTCAGCAGCGCGAGTGAGCCGCCGTACACGTCGTCGATGCCATCGGTCATCTGTATCGTGTATTGTTTACACTAAGTCGTCCGATGTCAACTAGCGACCAAGCCGTGATCATCTGGGGCGAAGTCCTCTGGGATCTGTTCCCGGACGGTGCCCAGCTCGGCGGGGCGCCCTCGAACGTCGCGTGGCATCTAGGGCTCGCCGGTGGCTGGGCGCGGTTGGTTTCGCGGGTCGGTGATGACGATGAAGGTCGCCGTGCGATCGCGCGGCTCGGTGAGGTCTGCGATACCTCTCTCGTGCAAGTCGATCCCGAGCGCGCCACGGGCGTGGTCGAAGTCACGGTCGAGCGTGGCGAGCCGAGGTACCGGCTGGTGCCCGATCGTGCGTGGGAGCGGATCGCCTGCACCGACGACGTGATCGGCGCGCTCGGCGAAGCGAGCGTCCTGGTCTACGGCACGCTCGCACAGCGCACCGCCGCCGGCCTCGATGGTTGGCGCGCCGGGATTGCGGCGGCCCATGGCCGCTGTTTGAAGGTGTGTGACGTGAATCTGAGGAAGACCGAGACCGGCGGGATCGAAGAAGGCGTCGCGGTGCTCGCGGCGCTCGAGCGCGCCGACATGGTGAAGGTCAACGATCGCGAGCTCGCTGCGCTCGGCGATTGGCTCGGCTGGAAGCATCCGATCGACGAGCTGCGCAAGCGACCGCGCGTCGTCGCCGTCACGCACGGGGCGGCCGGTGCGACGATCTACGGCGAAGGCGGCGCGGTCGAGATTTCAGGCACGCCGGCCGCGCCCGGTGGCGACAACGTCGGGTGCGGCGATGCGTTCCTCGCGATCTTGGTCCACGGCATGACGCTCGGCTGGAACCTCGCCGAGTGCGGGCGCGCGGCGAGTCGCTGGGCCGCGGCGGTCGCCGAGGTCCGCGGCGCGACGCCGAGGTTCGACGACGAACGCATCGCCGATTTGCTCGAGCTCGACGACGAGGACGCCGCGTGAGCGAGAACGACCGCACGCACGACAAGCCCGCCGACGCGTCGGCCGCCGTGGCCGATGTGGCCACGACCGAGCCGCCGATCATCGCCTCCGACGTCGCGCCGGCCGACGACGTCCCCGATGTCCGCGCCGCGCTCGCCGCCAAGCAGGCGGCGGCCGCACGAGCCAAGCCCGCCGACAACGACGTGTTCGACGACGTCGGCCGCTGGGTCGCGAAGCACGGCGCGCTGCCGGCGCTCGCGCTGATCACGATCGCGATCGCCGCGATCCACTGGCACATCCTCGGCGGCGAGCCCGCCGGCGATGACCTGTCGTTCCACTTCGCGGAGAGCGCGCGGATCGCCGACTGCCTGCGCCACTTCGATCTCGATCTGTGGAACCCGAGTGCGAACGGCGGTTACGCGTCCGCGTACTACTACCAGGTGCTGCCGCAGCTCGCGTCGGCGATCCCCGCCGCGATCTTCGGTCACCATCCGTTCTTCTTCTCGCTCAGCGTGATCCTGCCGCTGGTGTTCGCACCCGCGTGCGCGTATCGCGGCATGCGCCTGCTCGGCGCGACGCCGTGGCAAGCCGCGATCGCCGCGTTCGTGATCGCGTTCATGAACGGCGAGTCGCGGTGGGGCGCGGGAAACGCCGGCACGTTCCAGGTCGGGCTCTACACCCAGACCTGGGCGCTCTGCATCTTCCCGCTCGCGCTCGGTCACGGTGCGCGCTGGATCCGCGACGCCAAGGGTCTCGCACCCTCGATCGCGTGGGGCGGAGCCGCGTTCCTGTGTCACCCGTTCGCGGGCATCACGCTCGGCGTCGCGTTCGTGATCGCGTTCCTCGTCAACTTCGCGTGGTCGTGGCGGCTGTGGCTCTCGCCGAGGATGATCGGGGTGATCCTGCTCTACCTCGGCGGTGGGCCACTCCTGGTGTTCGTCGCGCTGCGCGTCGTGCAGGTCGGTCCGGAGCTTCCGATCGCCGCGCTCGCGATCACCGCGGCGGTCGTCGCGATCGGTGTGGGACTCGTCGTCTACTTTCGCACCACCGACCCCTACTGGCGCGACCCGAGCGTGGTCCAGATCCGCGGCGAGCTCCATCGCCTGGCGATCCTCGGCGTCACGCTGATGATCACGACCGCGCCCGTGCTGCTGCCGCTCGTGATCGATCGCGAGGGCTTCGGTGGCTTTCCGCACCGCGTCTCCGACGAGATCGGCCCCGGCTTCGGCGGGCTCTACAAGTGGTTCGTCGGCGGCAAGATCATGGACTTCATCCCGAAGGACCTGGGGCGGCGCTTGCCGCTGCTCACGTTCGGCCTGATCCCGATCCTGATCTACACGCTGGTGCGTCCGCAGAAGGTGATGCGTTGGCTGTGGCCGCCCGCGATCATCTTCGCGGTGTGGCTCGGGCTCGGTCCGCACGCCGGCAAGATGGGCGACGATCTGATCCCCGCGGTGCGCGCGCTCGGTGCGATGCAGACCGTGGTCGGGCTCGGCATCGGTGCGGGCGCCGTGATGCTCGGCCAGTACCTGTGGGACGCGCCGTGGGATCGCTGGTTCGGGCCGCCACAGCCGAGACCCGAAGGTGTGTCGGGCCTGGTCTACGGGATCCGCACGGGGCTCGCGGCGATCGGTGCGTCGATGATCGTGTTCGTCGCGTACCCCGGTTCGCGTGCGCTGCTCGCGCGCATCCACACGCTGCGCGACTACACCGTGCGCCCGGAGATGATGGAGGTCGGCAAGCTCCTCGGCGGTCTGCCGCAGGGCCGGCACCAGCCCGGCCCCGGCGCCGAGAACCACTGGTGGAACCTCACGCCGTACATCTACGAGCGCGTGCCGACGACGCTGCAGATGGGCGGCGGTGGGCTGCAAGCGAGCCCGAACTACGACGCGCTGTGGACCGTGCGCGACTACGCGAAGGTCGCGTGGATCTTCGACGCGCCCTACCTCACGTTCGAGCGCGCCAAGGGCGCGAGCCTCCCCGAAGGCGAGGTCGTCGCGCGCACCGACAAGTACGAGATCCGCAAGCTCCACGCGCCCGGGCTCGTCTCGCCGGTGCAGGTCGTCGGCGTGCTTCCGCCGTGGTATCGCACCGGCGAGCTCGGCCACCTGTTCGCGCTGATCTGGTTGAAGAGCGACATGCCGCTCAACAACCAGGTCGAGGCCTACGTCGGCTCCGGCAGCGCCGGCCCACCGCCGCAGGGCAAGACGCTGCGCGCGTGGCGGCAAGACTCTCCCGGCGACGACGCCGACATCGTCGCCGATGTCGAGGCGCAAGCACCGACCACGTTCTGGGTCCACGAGAGCTGGCACCCGCGCTGGCACGCGTTCGTCGACGGCGTCGAAGTGCCGGTGCGCCGCGTGACGCCCGACTTCCCCGCGGTCGACGTGCCCGCCGGCAAGCACACGATCGAGCTCCGCTTCCAGCGGCCGCTGTGGCTGACCCTGTCGTGGCTGCTGTGGCCGGGCACCGCGCTGCTCGCGTGGCTCGTCCTGCGCCGCCGCGAAAAGCGCGCCGAAGCGACCGCTCACGCGGTCGAGTCGTAGCCCGCACGGCCGGATACGTGGGGACTTGCCCGAGCGCATGCGCTCGCGAGAGCTCGGCTCGAAGAACTCAACGTCGCGCAGCCACGAGAGCGCGAGCGCGGAGCTAGGCGCGGTTCCCTTCAGCTCTGCAACGCCGACGCCGACGCGATCACACGACGCTGCGAAGAGGGCGTGACCCGTGCACTTCGGGATCTGCACCCAGGAACTCTGGGACTTATCCGCCGAGTTCCGCGTCAGCCACGCAGCATCGAGGTCGCGATTGGCGCTGCCGAACTACCGGTGCTTCAACCGATCAAAACCACTGTGGCCGGGTACTAGCTAGACGCTTCTTCCATGCATTGAAGAGAATACGTAGTCTCGAGCCATCCTTTTCTCGACGGATTAGTCCCATCGCCAAGCTCAGACCGAGCGCGATCGGATTGCATCTACTCTCGCGTTCCGCGCCAGGCTTCATGATGAGCATGAAGCCAAAATTCGATGACAGGCGCGGCAAGTCAAGAGCTTGGTGCCAACCAAGCGGCGAGTGACACTGTCGCAACGATTCACCAAAGTACATGCCGATATCCATCGAGAATGATTTAGTAGATGGCGAAGGGATTCTAGCGTCTACGTGATTCAAGTTACCAGTTCTCTCTTGAACACGAGCTATCTCGCTCGGTGGGCGCAAGATTGACTCCGCATGCGCCGCAAACCAGAAGCCAAGTGTCGAAAATGACTCTACCGACCCATCGGCGTCCCAAGATGAGGAATACTCATCGGCACGCACCAGCTCGCGGAGTTGTATAATCCGGCTTGGGACAACCCGCAGAAACCAGGAGGCAAACTGCTCAAGTTCGGAATCGGTCATTTCACGGAATGGCCGGAACGCCGGTAAACTGATCTCCTCGTACGCCATAACTAGAAGTGAACGTTCACGCCAATACCAACACCGGTTAGGAAGTCACTCAGCTCTTGAGACGGGCCGCCCCTACCTGTCACTGGGCTAAGATAAAAATGCCACTCGATCGCCACGCCGCGTTCGTCGCTGCGGATCGCAACGAGCTGCGCAATTTGCAGCGCAGGCGACGATGTAGCGCGGCGCCTACTACGCGACTGAGGCATCTGTCACGACGTGGCAGCGCGAGGACTTGCGCTCGAACGGCTTCCACTCGCGACGACGTCGAGTGTCCGCCATCCTGTTAGGAACCATAGAAGGAGCGGAGGTCAGTGCCGCACCAAGGACACTTAGAAATAGTAAGCGTACTTGAGAGACTCAACGGAATCCGTGTATGGGCCAATTCCTTCACCACCTCCTCTTCGTCCTTTGGATCTACCGAACGAAATACGATTGCATACTGCTCACTAGAGTTAGGGTGATAAAACTCGAAACGGACCCCCCGCTCCGTGGGTCGCTCATAGACTGTTTTTAGACGAAAACAACACCACTTAGTAGGCGTGTCGAGTTTCACTCTACTCTCCCAACAACTTAACGTACTTTGCAAGTAAGGTCATAGCGGGTGCATAGAAGCGAGCCTCTTGGCCTGAGACCTCCCATTGAGGTATTACTATACCATACTAGACTAAAATCCCGAACGACATTGATCACAGCGTTCGGAATGTGCGCTTCGTAGGTATTCACTCCAGGTCGGGCAGCGTTCGCAAGTGCATCCGCTACGTCACCAATTGCCGTGGACAGCGCCCGTCCAGCTTGCGGCTGTTGAGTCAGGTTCGTAACAAATCTCGTGGTTGGTCCGCCAGCTGCCTCTGCATCCGTAAAGGCAGCCTCTCCAGCTGAGCGCTCGCGACGATCACCGTCGGGGCGAGCAGACCAAGAACAGAATATCGCTTCTGGATCTACCGTGCCAGATTCCACGCCCACTCCCCAAAGCACGAGACCGACACCAGTAAAAATTCCAAGATCGATTTCGATTATCGCTGCAGCCCTGTCCGGATCACTCTTACAGAGCTGATGCCATAACGGACCTGTCCATCGACTACTAGCGTCTCCCCAAAAGACTTGGTGAATCACCTCTACCGCGCTCGCGCTAGAAATTGTCGTTGCGGCCAGAGGGCCCGCACGCGACGGCCAACAGCGCGAAGAGCGGAAGGAGTCGATGGGCGTTCACCACACGAACATAAGCCAGTTGAGGCCCGTTCGGCGCGAAACTTCTGTTGCTTATCGTGGAGCGAGCTACTGGCGGCCAATCACGACGACCGGGTTGATCTTTCCGACGTTGCCACCGGCGGGGTACGCGTACGACGCGGCGTCGGCGAGCCCCCACACCATGATGTTGAACGCCGCGCCACTGCTCGCGGTGTGACGACCGTTGGTGCACGTGCCGACCGGCGTGTCGCGTTGTAGATCGACGTTCGTGATCTCGTATTTCGTTCCGTCGGCGACGGGCTTCCAGTTGCCGATCACACCGAGGCAATCGA